>CANRNC010000060.1 GCA_947631915.1 uncultured Clostridia bacterium | reverse complement strand
TCTCCTTTCGCTCGTTTACTATACACACTTTAAAAAATGAAGTCAAAACACAAAAAAAGAAAAATTTGCTTAAAATTAATGCAAAAATTTCTTTTTGCTATAAGCAATTTTTTCTTTTTATACTTATATTTTATTCAATACAATAAATTTAGTAAAATTTAAAAAATTTTAATTTATAACAAATGGATTAGAACTTGTACCTTCTCCTGTTGCTTGAGTGTCAGCTTTTAAATTTATTACAGGGACCGCTGGTCTGGAAATCTCGCCTCCACCTCCATAAACATTATAAAGCCCTACTATTCCTGGAATAGTATTTGAAATATAGTAAATATTTGTTCCAAAAACAAACACATTATTACTATTGGTAATTTCAAAAGGAGTCATACTCCAATAAAAAGTATTTCTTGTTAAATAACTAGCATTTGTTGCTAAATATGAATCACCTAGTATTTTTAAATCCTGTTCTCTATCTATCCAAGTTAAATTACTTTGATTTTTTCCATAAATAGCTTGACCTCCATATACTAGTTCATCAGCAGTTATCAAGCCTATCTTTGTTTTATATGTCCCTCCATATGTTATCGGTTGCCCACTACTATTATTTGGTTCAGGGCATTTTAAACTTGGACTATAATTTTCATATAACCTAATTTTGCCTCCATAATTCAAAACACCGGCTTTATTATCTTCTCCACTTCCAAAAGACGAGTCATTACAAAAATATCCTGATGCTATTTTATTATCCACACTATTTAAATTACTTTTATACCATATTTCTAATGTATTTTTAATTATACTATTTGTTCCTCCAAAACTATTATTAAATGATCCATTACTATATGTTACCTCGCATGGTTGAGTTTTTGTACACTGATAGGTATCGTTATCATATGTAAATCCTACATATTTTCTATTGTTTATATTTAAAGTATTACTATTATAATCATCATAATAATTGTAAAGAGAACTACTAGGCAAAGCATCATCTAATATTAATCTTATTGTTCCATCTCCATTTACTCGTACTATTCTCCAAATTAAATCATGTTCATTACTATTGGTAGCTGTTGTGCCTTTTCCAAATTTCACATAATTATCTTCAACTGCTCCTCTAAAATAGTAGCTATCTCCTTGATCATCACTTGTTTTATATAATCCACTTTTGTTACTACTATCTGTACTACTTGTTCCTCCATTTGGAAATCCTTTGGTAAAATCTTGATTACACGATGCTAACACATCATAATCTTTTCCTAAGATATTTTTCTTCTCTCCTGTTTTTAACTTACAGCCAAAGTTTACTTTACAAACTGTATTTGTATTTGTTTGATTACTTATTGTTAATGTTTTTGTATTTGTATCATAACTTCCTGTTGCATTATCTGTACATGTAGTATTTTTATATTCATATTCTTCATCGTTTGAATACACTTTAAATGTTTGTTCTTCTTTATAATCTCCTTCTTTCGTATATGTACCCCCATCAACTACTTCATATGGATTACTACTTGTTCCTTCTCCTGTTACTTGGGTATCAGCTTTTAAATTTATTACTGGTCTTATGGCATCTTTTTCATTATGTGTCCATAACGGACCTATACATCCTACACATTTATTCCCATTATACCCGTAACCTAAAACTGCTGCATAGGAATTCGCACTATCTGGTGACATACTCCAATATATATAATCTGTTGCTAAATAATTATTACTGGTTCCATATGGTGTATATCTAGATAATCCTGCACCATACATCTCATCTGCTGTTATTAATCCTATCTTCGTTTTATATACTCCTCCATAGTTTCGAAGATTTCCCTCTTTATTTTGAGGATTAGAGCATTTTAGGTCTGGTCCTTTCTTATTATATGTTCGGTTCCATGCTCCATATAATAAATAGCTTGTACTTCCTGTTTGTCCTTCTGTTCCACTATCATATGATGTATCATTGCAAAAATAACTAGACGCTATTTTATTATCTACACCTTTTAAATTATTTGCATACCATTCTTCTAACGCAGCCTTTACATTACTATTTTCTCCTCCAAAACTACTATTATCAAATGTTCCATTATTATATGTTACTTCGCATGGATTTTCTTTAGTACAACTATGTTTTGTATTATTCCTTGTAAAGCCTGTATATTCTCCTCGATGAATTTCTTGATTATAGGAATATACATTATAATAATCATTAGTTTCTGTTTTGCCATCTAATATTAATCTTATTGTTCCATCTCCATTTATTCGTATAATTTTCCAATTTTTACCCGCAAATTTTATATTGTTTTTTAACTGAGTTTTGTCCCCTCTAAAGTAGTAACTTTCTCCTTGATTATCCTCTGCTTTATATAATCCACTCTTACTTGTATCATTAGGATTACTTGTTGATGGATATCCGGTTTTAAACATATCTGTGTAATCTGGTTTTATTTCATTACTTGATAGTATCTTATCAGCAAGTATTCCTACTGTTCCATTTACGGCTGTTACTGTTGTCTTTACTCTTTTATTTATAGTTGAATTAAACGCTACACTACTTTTTGTATAACTATATAAGGA
>CANRNC010000059.1 GCA_947631915.1 uncultured Clostridia bacterium | reverse complement strand
ACTAATTGGTTAAATGTTGGCACTTAAATTTCACCTCCTACTTTTTATATTTTAATTATATTACAAATGTAATAAAACCGTTAGGGAAATACACATTTCGAGTGATTTACCATAACGGTTTATATTGTATCATTTTTATTTAAATAAGTCAAGCAAAATATGGAAGATTTTTTATCTTTCTTCTCCTAAATCTCTTTCTTCTAATTTTTGATTTCCTTGATTTTGCTTATATTCTTTTTCTTCATGTTCTACAAGTACTTGTTCAGATACATCATATCCATCAAGTTCAGCCTTTTTATATACATCTTTAAACAAGCATGTGTGTAGCGCTCTTTTGGTTACTTCCCACATTTGGTGTATTTGTTTATCATTAGGTTCTTTATATATGTGAGGAAATATTTGCCATCTTTCTTTATCAGCAATACAACTTGCAAGAATTGTTTCTTGGTCTGCTCCATATACAAAATCAACGATATTATCATCATTTACATATTTCATAACTATTTCATCTATAGTTTTAGATGTGTCTTGTTTCCATTCGTTGTATACCATATCAACTATTTTTTGCCATTCCTTTTTTTCTTGTTCTCTTATTTCCCTAGCAGTAAGAAATCCATTCCATGATTCATTTTCCATTATTGTTCTTTCTCCTTTTTTGTTCTTTGACAAGATTATCCTCCACTATTGTTCTTTTAGATTCTTGAAGTGTAATTATACCATAAGTTTTGAGTTTTTACAAATATCGCTGTAAAAAGAAGAGCACTTCACTCTTGTGCTCTTCTTGATAGTTATCTTTCTATTTCTTCTTGTCCTTGTTTAGATGTTTCTTTTGTCTTTTCACCTTGTTGTGGCATTGTTGGAACTTCTACTTTTAATTGTTTTCTAAATTCTTCTATTTCTGGATGTCTCTCTTTAAAGTTTTTCATATGAATTTTAGTTCCATCTCCACCAGGAATTTTATCATTATCAGCTAATTCATTAACTTTTTCTTCATCTTTCAAGAACTGCTCAATCTCTTCCTTCGAAAGTTCTTTTCTTTCGATTTTTTTATTCCTGTGGAATAAATTTTTAATTTTATTAACAAATCTTTTATACCATGGAAGCTCTGTTTTATGAACAGCTAAAGCTTTACTTTCATTTTTACTGTCTTCGCTTTTAACTCTACTTGTATCTTTCTCAGCTACTTCTTTATCCTCTGTTTCTTTCGCCTTTGTTCTTTCTTTCATCAATGTTTTTGCTGCTTCAATTATAGTTGGATCAACATCTTTTTGATTATTTACAATATTTTGTAGGGCACTATCAGACCAACTTGACATTCTTTGTTTTCTTGTTTCTAAAATTTGTGCTTGTCCCTTTTCCTTTGCGTCGTTAAGTCCCTCTTCTTTATCATGTTTAGAATGCTCTTTTTCCTCTTCAATTCCTAGGATTGGTGATAATTTTTCTAATTTTGTTGGAACATCATCTTCGGAACCATCTAAAACTTCCATTATACTTGTTAATTTATCAAATCGTTTACTTAATGCCTTTGGTTCTAGCTCCTCATATTGCTTATCTAAATCTGTTATTTTATCTCTTTTTTCTTTTATGTCGCTATCAAATTTAGCTAATCTGGCCTTAATAGCAGCAGAATTACTTTTATCCTTTTTAGCTAATTCGCCCTTAATAGCATCAGAACTAATTTTAATTTTATCCTCTCCTCCTATAGCGTTAATAAATGCATCTTTGCTTCTTTCTATCTGCTTTTTTTCACTCTCTACATCTCTTTTTTTGTTTTCTATAACTTTTTTTCCACCACCTCCTTTATATTCTATTTCAATCATTTTCATTGTTGATTTTATATATTCCTTTACAGATTCTGCTTTCTTGTTGAATTCATCTTTATTTTTTTCTCGATTTGATTTTATTTCTTCATTTTCCCTGGCTATATCCACTTTTTCATCTGCTAATGCTTCCTTTTTTGTATCATATTCATCTTGTCTTATAGGATTTCCTTTTATAGTTTTAGCATACTCATTCAACGCATCTTCTGTTTCTTCCACTTTTTTCTGTCTTTCTTTTAATGCCTCTTCTTGTGCTTCTAAGTCTTTAAATGATTTTTTTAGACTTACAACAGTCTCTCTAAATTCTTCCAAAACCATTATAACATACCTCCTATTATTTCAATTTTTGTTATCTTCTTGTTTTTGTTTCACATTACATCTCCATTATACCACATTTTTCCTAATTTTTCAACCATTTGATTGTTTTGTTTAGTGGCTTTTAGCCTATCTTGTTACCTCTTCTTTCTTATCATCCTTTTGACTTCTACTATATTTTAAATCTTTATTATTTGCACATTCTTCTTCAAGAATTTCATTAGCTGCCACTCTAGCTACTTTATATTTTTCAAATATGTCTTTCCCCAATTTTTGCTGGGGTTCATCATTATCTGTTAATTCTTCCCTAACTTCTTGCATAAGTCTTCTAATGTCATCGTCTGTTAAGTTTGATGCTTCTGGTAACAATTTTACCTTGTTCATTGATAGCGCTCTTTTTACAAAGTTTTTTAAGTTGCCTAGGAGTAGTTTAAATTTATTTGTCTTTTTCTCTAGCTTAGGTTCTTC
>CANRNC010000058.1 GCA_947631915.1 uncultured Clostridia bacterium | reverse complement strand
TTATTATTTTTAGTATAATGGAGACATAGAGAAACTCCGATTGACGTTGTGGTTTTTCTTAGGGGACTATGTCTCCGACCCTTACTTGTTACAGCAAGTAGGGGATTTTTTTTATTTGATATTGTACATAAAAGTTCCTATAGCAGATACAGCGACTATAACAATTGCTATGTACGATAATATTAAAATAACTTTTTCTACCGTAGTTAACTGTTTGCTTTTTTTCTTAGATTTATCTTGTTGATAATAAATATAGAAGTTTGCAAAAGACAATCCAATTAATAAAGGCGAAATTGAATAATTTTTGCCATATATACCTCCAACTATTGATAATAACTCTACAATAGCAATAATTATTCCAAGTACCAAAAAATTATTATATACTTTTTTCATTTACATTTAATCACTGCCTTTCAATAATTCCTTTATATATCTATTTGTAAATCATTTTATTTATTTTATTGTTAATATACTTTAAATCCTCTTGATATTCTTTATCTGTTTCATTTTCTATGTCTTCTAACTCTGGATAATATGTTGTAATGTCATGCTTACAACCGTTATGAAATAAACCTCCCTTTATAGCTTGGCTTAGTAGAATGTGTTTTCCATCATCTTTACCATTAGAAAATATATCATCAATAAGAATTTTCTTTTCCCATTTTTTACACAATTTACAACAATCACCGTGCGAAGTTACTTGTACTAGATATCGTTTATATTCATTTCTAAATTTCCCATCTTTTAATAATGATTGAACTGTCCCATAATCCATTTTATTAATTATTTGCTGTTTTTTACAGTCTAGATATTGCTTTTTTCTATTTAATTTTTGAATGGATTTATTATTATACAAAATATATATAATAAAATATACGATAGGCCAAAGTCCGCAAGTAAGAATTGTTAACAATACATGAAATGAAAAATTTCTTTTTTGCAATACAAAATTACAAATTGTATCGATAATATTTTCAATATTCATAGTCGAGTCCTTTTTTCTCTTGCAATACCAATTATCTTCACGGGTAACTTTTCAATTTGTTCTATGCTATAGAACGTTGGTTTGTAACCATCGCTATTATTTAAGTTTCCAGGTATAAGTGTGATTCCAACTTCTGAAATGGATACATTCTTAAAAGTGGCATCATCACCATTTACCATAACTGCACAATCTTTATTATTAGCTATTGAAAAATCACTAGTATGCTCAAAAATAACGATATCTTTTTCATTATACTTTGGTTCCATTGAATCGCCACTTATTTTTAATCCATAAAACTCTTTTCCACCTCTAGTCCATTCTTCTGGTATATCAACATATTCAAGTATGTCTTGTTGAGCATTTATTGGTACACCAGCTTTGATAGTTCCTAAAACTGGAATTTTAACGATTCGTTTAGGTAATTCAATAGGAGTAGCATTATCAAATTTAACATAGCTATTGTTGGCAAAATAAGAATCCATCATTTCCTGACTTGCAAATGTTTTAGCAATAGTTTCACTATTATTTTTACCTATCAATTTAATATCTACTGGCTCATTGTTTTTTTCACTTATTTTGCGCGCAATAGACATAGATTCTTCATTGATATCTAAAAATGTTCTTTTTGGATCAATTTTTAATGAAGAACAGATGTCTAAAAAAACTTCTGTTTTTATTCTTGCTTGACCGTTCTCATATTTAAATAACGATTGACGAGTAATCGGGTTTTTCATGTGTTTTACAACATCTTCTAAACTCATGTTTTTTTGTTCTCGATATTTTTTTAATGTGCGTGCTGCAACTTCATTAAATATTGAATCTATATTTTCCATATAAAACTCCCCTTTCCAAACTCATTATAACCCCAAAAAGTAAAAAAATCAATTATTTTGTTAATTTTATGGTTGACAATGTCATTTTATAATGTTATTATTTATTTGTAAACGAAATAGTTTACAAAGAGAAAGGAGGATAGGTTGAATGGAACGAAAAAAAAGAGCTTGTTATTATTATCCTAAATTGCGTGGAATTAGAAATGAAAAAGGCTATACAATGCAAGAGCTTGCTAATAAGTTAGGAATAACAAAGAACTGCTATTATAAGAAAGAAAATGGTATTACTGACTTTTATTTAGACGAAGTAAGAAAAATTTTAATTATTTTTGATTGCAAATTTGAAGATATTTTTTTTGAAACTGTTGTCAACCAAAAAGTAAACAAAAATGTATAACAACGATAACTTTACAATATATGCAATTAGATGTAAAGAAAATGGCAAAGTTTATATAGGTAGAACAAAAAAATTGATGAGAGAATCCAAACTCATTTTGCTAATTTGAAATCAGGAAAACACACAAGTAGAATAATGACAGAAGATTTTAGAAAATATGGTAAAGAAGGCTTTGAAGTATATATTTTGGAACAAGGCATTTCGTATCAAGAACGTAAGAAAGAATATGAATATATGAAAAAGTACAATAGTTTTGATGAGAAATATGGATACAATCGTGGTGATATTAAACAAAAAAATGTAAAGAAAATGGATTATATCTATAAATTGCCGCCAAACTTATATGAACAAGATACTTCACCAAATGATAGTTAGAAAGGAGAGAAGATATGGAAGAAGTAAAAACACAATATCTTCACATTAAATATAGTCATGATGGAAAAACATTTAGTGAAGATAATGGTAAAAAAATCGCCGAATGGATAGGACAATATGTAAGTGACAAAAAAGAAGATAGCGATAATTTTGAGGATTATGAGTGGATTAGAAAATA
>CANRNC010000057.1 GCA_947631915.1 uncultured Clostridia bacterium | reverse complement strand
TTATTATTTTTAGTATAATGGAGACATAGAGAAACTCCGATTGACGTTGTGGTTTTTCTTAGGGGACTATGTCTCCGCACCCTTACTTGTTCGTAGCAAGTAGGGGATTTTTTTTATTGTATAAATAATTAGATTTTGAATATACTATAATTGACAAATGATATATTTTTTGATATATTATTTGTACCGGAAGCACTTTGTGCTTTGCCTTGGTGGACAGATTTATGTTGGTCTGCGGACTAAGTGTATGTATATACACCACATAAACTGGGAAGTGGAGCAAATCCACTTTTTTTATGGAAAATATCTGATAACATCAATTCCTGTTATTTTATTGTTACTCATTAAAGTTCTCCAAATGTTATTTGCAATAATGTCTGATGCTTGAATTATTATGCTGTCTTTTGAATTTTGAGTATATATTTTTACTACTAAAGAATTAAATAATATGGGGGTTGTTTTAAAACCATAGTTAAAATTTATAATTCCTTTTACCAATTCTTCATATATTCCTTCATCTAATTTGTATCTTCCGTTTGTTTTAGCACTTTCTTGGTCCATGTTTATTATTAGTACAACTGGTTTATAAGGATTTATTTTTTTATTATTTATTAGTTCAATAACAATATCTTTAATTAATAATTTTATAACATAATCTCTATATCTTCCTCTGGCATCTTTACTAAATAAAATATCTTGTTTAGTTATTTGGGAATTGTCTACTATTAATCCAGCCAAACAATATTTGTAAATAAATCGTAAAAGTCTTAATCTGTCTTTGTTTTTTAGAGTAAAGCCTTTAAGTTCATCTACATTTTTATATACTTTTTTCTTAGCAATTTGATTCCTTATCGTTTTATAAATTGCCTTAAATTTTTCTAATTCTTTTTTGCTAGTAAAAAATAAACCTGCATATACTAAATATTTTTCGTTATTATTAAGCTTTCCACTATCATCTAAAGAAATATATATGATTTGTTCATTTTTCATTTTCATCACTTCCTTTCAATAATTCTTTTATATATCTATCTGCTTCATCTTCATAGTCTTGGATGAAGAAGGCAAACAAATCACACAATTTGTGTTCCTAAAACAATTATATAATAATTTAAAAATTTGTCAACATCAAATAAATAATTTAAAATTAGTAGGGGTGTTTGTGTGAAAAATTTTGAAAAGTTCTATAGATATTTAAAAAGAAGAAAGTTATTACATCAGTTTGTTTTATTTATAGAGCAAAGAAAAGAGCACTAATTTTTAGTGCTTTCGTTAGTCGGAGAAGGTAATTTGGTTTTTAATTTTGCAACATCTCCTATTTTAATACGATTATCAAAATCTGTTGGCAAAATTAAATCTTTTTCGTCAATGTTTAATACTTTTTTATATGTACTTGAAGTATATAAATCTGCCATTTGTGATACCATTTCTCCTAAAGAAGCATTCTTTGAAATATGTGAACATTCACACATATTTTCATATAATTTTACAACAGATACAGTTTCTTTTACATTGTCTAATATTCCTAAAGATTCATTTGTATCAGGATCTTTAATTTCTAATCCTTTTCCAATTATTTCAAAAATACTATTTGGAGTTATCCCATCTTTTGTTCCACCATTAATTACAACTGTTTGACTGCTTAAAATTTTTACAACCTTATAGGTCTTATTATTTTTCATTTTTTTTCATCTCCTATGTTATTATCTATAAAATTTTTATTCATGTCATAAATTGTTTCCAATAAATGATTAAGTAATCGAACTTCTGTGTCTTTAGCCTGTATAATACCTGTTTTTAACTCATTTATAGTTGCTTTTACAAAAGTTTGAGCATAAGAATAATCTTTTAATATTTTATTATATTCATCTTTAATAATTTCATTATCATTTTTAATAGCAACATAATGGTTTTGTAATTTTTTGGTATATATATATAATCTTATGGAATATATTATGTTACAAATAATCAAAGATAAAATAGCTGATGCAACAAAAAATCCAAATATTATTAGATATTTTTTAAAATCATTTGACTCAAATGAAAAGTTTGAAACGCTTATACAGGTAGTAATCAAAGACAGCAAAATACTGGATAGGTAAGTGAATAAATTCCAAAACGTTGGCCTCTTTAACTCATTCATACTACTTATATTCCTTTATGTATTTCCTGTTAGTTTTTACAAACTCCATAAGATTTCTGAGTTCTTCATCACTCAAATCTTCTCCCTTTTTCATATAACCACTTTCGATTAATACATTTTTAAGTGCTTCTTTGTCTTTTGATTCATTTCTAATATTAGAGTTTTCATTATCTAATAAATAATCTGTTGACACACCAAAATAATTAGCAATTTTTTTTAAAGTATTATTATCAGGCTCTCTTCGATTTTGTTCATACATACCTATTGTGCTAGTCGAAACTCCCACCGAAACGGCAAGTTGCTTTTGTAAAATGCCTTGATTTTCTCGTAATTCACGTAATTTATTTCCATTCATAGTATTTCTCCTTTCTTTACAATAAAATAACACAATTTGTGTAAAAAAAAAACATTTCACACAAATTGTGTAAAAATATATTGACATAACACGTAATGTGTGATACGATGTAAATGCAATAAGAGAGGAGGGATAAAAAATGAACACATTTGAAGATTTTAGAAAAGCAATTGGTATGACACAAGAAGCTATGGCAAGAGAACTTGATATTTCAAAATCTTTTTATGAAAAAATTGAAAGCGGAGAAAGAAAACCGGGTCGAGAATTAATTGAAAAGATTAAGAAAAAGTATCCATTATTAGATGTTAATATTTTTTTGAATTTAAATCACACAGAATGTGAAAAAAATGTTAACAAATCACACGTTGGTTCAAACATTTCACCAAATGATAGTTAGAAAGGAGAGAAGATATGGAAGAAGTAAAAACACGATATCTTCACATTAAATATAGTCATGACGGAAAAACGTTTAGTGAAGATAATGGCAAAGAAATAGCTGAATGGATAGGACAATATGTAAGTGACAAAAAAGAAGATAGCGATAATTTTGAGGATTATGAGTGGATTAGAAAATA
>CANRNC010000056.1 GCA_947631915.1 uncultured Clostridia bacterium | reverse complement strand
AAAGATTTAAGTAAAGAAGTAAAAGAATTCGATGATAATAAGAATCAAATAAGGGATGAATCTGATAAAGTAATTAATAATTTAATGGAATACTTAAAAAAGTGTCACAATAATTTTGAAAAAATCACAATGGATGAAACGAAAAAATTACTAAATGTTTTTCTTGAAAAGAATGGATTTATCACTATAGAAAATATTGAAAATTTAAGGAATGCTAGTGAATATAAAACAGATCAAGTTAATTATTATATAGCAAAATTTATTCTTGATGAAAATGAGAAAAATACAAGAATTTTTGAAAATATATATAAAATTGTGTGCGGTTTTATGCTAGCCAATACAATATATATACAAGTAGAAAATGATAACAAAGCGTCCCTAAAAAACCTGAATTGTTATCTTGATACACCATTAATTTTAAATATATTGGAATTGAAAACAGAAGAACAAAACAATTCAGGTAAATTATTAGTAGAATTATTAGAAAGAAAGCAAGCTAAAATTAAATGTTTTGAACATAATTATAAAGAGGTATATTCTATAATTTACGCATATAAAGAAAATATAGGTAAATACAGAGAAAAAACATTGGAAGGGTTAGATATAAAAAATTACACTTATACAGATGTAGAAAGATTGTTAGATAATTTAAAAAATATATTAAAGAAAAAACACATAGAAGTTGAAGAAAAACCAAGTTATGAAGACTATAGTATAGTAATAGATGAACAAGGATTAGAAGAATATCTAAAAGAAAAATATAAGGACAAAATTGAAAAGAAAGAAAAGGTTTTAGGACCAGATATAGATTCAATCTCTGCAATATCAAGACTAAGAAAAGGAAAATATGTTACTAAATTAGAGGAAAGTAAGGCAATATTTGTAACTACTAATTATGATTTAATAAAATATTCGAATTTATTTTTAAACAAAAATGAATTTGGAGAAATAAGTTATAGCATAAGCGATATAGAATTAACAACGATATTATGGTTAAAGACTTTCAAAACAAATCCAGACTTGCCAAAGTTTAAATTGATTGAAAATGCAAGATTGTCATTGGAACCAACAAATCAAATTATGGAAAGATTTAAAGATGTTATAGAAAAGATGAAAAAAGAAGAATTGATTAATGATACAGATGTGCTGGAAAATTTGAAAACAAATATATATTATAAAACAGAATTAATGGAAAAAATACAAGGAGATAGTGACAATATAACAGATGAAATAGTACGAGGAATAATTGATAAAAAAACCGAAAATTTACAGATAGAACTTGATGTTGCTAAAGAAAAAATTATTCAATTAGAAAAAGAAAAAAAATCAAATGAAGATAAAAGAAGAGATTCTAGAAAAATAATTGATGAAGAGTGCAAACTTAAAGCTGATAAGATAAGCAAGTGGACAGGAAAGATACTCAAGATACTAATATATATCATATTTTTATTGTTATTATTATATTGTTGTTATATCACATATATAGATATAATAGTAGAAAAAGAGAAAATTAGTTTTTCCGCTATAGTATTATTTATAATAGCTATTATAGGAATAGTTGATATGAGTTATTCGAAGATGAATTTTATAATAAAGTTTTTGAAGAGAAAACAAAATAATGTACAAGAATATTTTTATAATAAATTCTTAAAAAGTGAGCAAATCAAAAGAAAGGATTTATATAATTAAACACAAAGTGTGAAAAATGCAAAAAACTGCAAAAATTTCGAGAGTATAGAAAAAGTTGTGTAAATACATCCTTCCGTGATAAAATAAAAATATCAAGGAGGGATTTTTTCTATGGGAAAAAAAGTAGAAAAAGAAAAAAATGAAATAGTAGAGGAATTTTTTAGAAGAAATAATCCGAAGGATATTAAATCCATGGGTGATATGTATGCTGCTTGGAAAGATTTCTTTGCTCCTGCTTTTCAACGATTGCTAGATGCAGAAATGGAAGCTAAACTTCGGGTACTCTAAGAATGAAAGAACAGATAATGAAAATTCGCGAAATGGATATTATCCAGAAAGAACAGTTTCAACAGAAATGGGAGATATTCCAGTAAAAGTTCCTAGGGATAGAAATGGAAAAATCGAATCTGATTTAATTTCTAAATATTCTAGAACAGTAAATGGTTTTGATGAAAAAGTAATAGCGATGTATGCATTAGGTCTATCTGACAAAGATATACAAGAACAAATAAAGGAAATATTTGGATGTAACCTTTCAGCAGATATGATAAGCGATATAACGGACAAAATCATACCAGAGATACAAGAATGGCAAAAAAGAAAATTAGAAAGTGTTTATCCCATTGTTTTCATAGATGCAACTCATTTCCATGTAAGAGATAATGGGCAAATAATAAAGAAAGCAGCCTATGTAGTATTAGGAATTGATAAAGATGGAATGAAGAAAGTTTTAACGATTACTATAGGAGAAAATGAAAGTGCAAAATATTGGATGACAGTATTAAATGAATTAAAAAATCGAGGAGTGCAAGATATATTGGTATTATGTGCAGATGGGCTAACAGGACTAAAGGATGCCATATCTGCGATTTATCCAAAGACAGAATATCAGAGATGTATAGTACATCAAATAAGAAATTCTTTAAAGTATGTTCCTTATACAGATAGAAAAGAGTTAGCAAAAGATTTAAAAGCCGTTTACAAAGCAAGCACAGAAGAAATAGGATATCAAAATTTAATAGAATTAGGAGAAAAGTGGAAAAATAAATATCCTGGTGCAATACAGAGTTGGATAGATAACTGGGAAGTGCTTTCTGTATTTTTTAAATTTTCAGAAGAAATAAGAAAAATCATGTATACAACAAATGCAATAGAGAGTTTAAATAGTACATATAAAAGAATTAATAAAAATAGAAATGTATTTCCAACAGATATGTCTTTATTAAAAGTTCTTTATCTTTCTACAGTAAGAGCAGAAAAAAAATGGACAAGGATGGCTGACAAGTGGGACTTATGTCTATCTCAATTTAAAATTATGTATGAAGGTAGAATATAAAAATAGCCTAAAATAATAGGCTTAAGAAGAAATTTTCTTAAGTCCTATTAAATTTACACAACTTTTTCTAAAAGGTTGATTTTTTAGAAAAATATGATTAAAATAAAATTAGTTATAAAAATATTAATTTTTTTCAAGTTATCAATCGGAAGGACATCCGATTTACACAACTTTTACGATAGTCTC
>CANRNC010000055.1 GCA_947631915.1 uncultured Clostridia bacterium | reverse complement strand
GTATGTGAAGAAACAACAACTGTAACAGTTGAAGCTTCTGAAGAATTCCATATATGGGAAGAAGTAGATAGTCTAGAAAATAAAGAAGCAACATGTAAAGAAGATGGATCTCAAGATTATCAATGTTCAGTATGTGGAGAAACAAAAACAGAAGTAATTCCTGCTTCTGAAGAATATCACAATTATGTTGTTAAAGTTGATGAAAAAAGCCCAGAATTCAATGGTTTAATAATTTATGAATGTACAGAATGTGGAAAACTTTCTTCAGAAAAATATAATTGTGAGCATGAATATGAAATAGTTCATACTACTGCAACATGTACAGAACCAGGAATTGCAACATTAACATGCAAATATTGTAAAGATATAAAAACAGAAGAAGTTCCTGCAAAGGGTCATACTGTAGATTTAGAATCAGCAACAATAATAACTGAAAAAACATGTACAACAGATGGTGAAGCAAGAGGAACTTGTACTGAATGTCATAAAGATAATATTAAAGCAGTAATACCTGCATCACATGAATATTATAATACTGACAAAAGTAAAGACGCAACATGTACAGATGATGGATTAGATTCAAGAATCTGTAAAATTTGTGGAGATACTATATACAAAGTTATACCAGCAAAAGGACATACAATACCGGAAACAGTAAAATACTATAAAGTAGGACCTAAAACAAATACAGATGAAAATGGAATAGTAACATATGTAAAAGATGAAGATGGAAAAATACAATATAAGACAGTTAAAAAGGGCACAGACATTTCAGATACTTTTGCAAGTATGACTAAAAAAGAAATAAATAAAATACTTTGCACAGATGGAATTGTAAGAAAATATAAATGTTCAGACTGCAATGAAGATGTTAAAGAAACAGTTTATGACATAAAAGGACATAATTTTGTAACAGAAAAAGACGCAACTTGTACAGAAGAAGGCAATGAAATTTGTTCAGTTTGTGGTGAAAAACAAACTATCGATTCATTAGGACATGACTTTACAGGAAGCGAAGTAGTAGAAATGCAAGACGGAAAATACTCTTATTGCAATAGATGCAAAAAACTTATAAAAGTTGAAACATATCAACTTGATGAAGAAATACCAGATTTAGATAAAAATGCAGAGACAAAAGACAAAACAGAACAAGAAGTAAATGAGAGAATGGGAAAAGTTAGCATTTCTAGTGAAAATAATGTTATTACAATAACACAAAATGCAGTATTTGCGAATGAAGACAATGGACATCAAAACTGTATAGGAATAATAATAGATTTAGGAATAGAAGCATCAAATGTAGAAGTAATTAGCAAAAACTATATTATAAATCCAGAGGATAGAACAGGAGCAAGTAAATGGGCAAATGATACTAATGAAAACTCACTATTAATTTGGTTATCACCAAGTGACTTTAATAAAGGAGATATTGTTATTACTTTTAGAGATAAAACTAAACCTGAAAGCTATCCAATTTCTGTAACATTTAAATATGTAAAAAGTATAGCATAATAATGAATTATTAAAAATAATAATATATTAATTTAATAAAAGATCCAACTCTTATAGAGTTGGATTTTGTTAAATTGATTTGATTTTTGTAGGTATACATGTAATGTACCACTATAGTTAATAATATATATATAAACATCTTAAATAAATAGAATAAATCTATTATTTAAGATGTTTTTATTATTTATATAATGTAATTATTAATAACAATATCCTTATTCAGTACTATTTCTTTACATATTTAAATGTTATAGTTATTGGATATGCTAAAGAATCTCTTGAATCTGTAAATGTTATGCTATAAGATCCTCCATTTTTCTTAAAGTCTTCAGGTGATAACCAAATCATAAAGCACTTGTCTTTATTTTCTGCAGTTGCACCCCATCTTTGCATTTCTTCTGGATTTGTATCTGTACCATCTGGATTGAATATATAATAAGGACTTAAAATTTTAACATACTGTGATTCAATTCCTAAATTTAATAATATACCAAAGCAATTTGCAGTTGGATCATAATTATCAATATTGTCCTCATCTAATTCTCCATTTTGTGTTATTGTTACAATATTGCCTTCTTGCTTAATAGTAACTTTTTTCATTCTCTCAACTACATTAGTCTCTCTCTCATCTTCTGGCTCTTCAGTAGTTATCACTGTTTCAACTGTATCTTTTTCAACCTCTAATTCATCATTTACTGCTACAAGTTCACCACAAGTGTTGCAAAGAGCATAAGTTGTTCCATCACGTACTATTTTTCCACTTCCAACGAAGTCATGTCCTGTTGCAGGTAATTGTTCTTCATTTCCACAAACTGAGCATACTTTTTCACCGCTTTTTGTACATGTTGGTTCTGTTGTTACATAAGTATGACCTTTAACATCATAAATTGTTTCTCCTACTGGTTTTTGGCAATCTGTACAAGTATATCTCTTTCTTATACCCATTGTACAAAGTATTTCATTTATTTCTTTTTTAGTCATAGATTTAAACTCTTCTGTATCAATTTTTACACCATTATTTGCCATGTTTTCATATACTATATTTCCGTTTTCATCTGTTTCATATATACTATTACCATCTTTGTCATTAGTGGTTTGTGGTTTTACCTTATAGTAATCTACATTCTCAGTTCCATCATCATTTTTTGGTGCAGTATGTCCTTTTGCTGGAATTACCTCATAAACAGTTGCTCCACATATTGTACAAATTTGTGAATCTAATCCATCAGTTGTACATGTAGCTTCTTTCCATCCTTCTGCTTTTTTATATTCGTGTGATGCTGGTATTACTGCTTCTATGTTTTCTTCGTGACACTCTGTACAAGTTCCTTTTGCTTTACCATCAGTTGTACATGTTTTTTTAACAATTACTCTTGTACTTTCTGCATCTAAATCTACGTTATGTCCTTTTGCAGGAGCTATTTCTTCTTTTTTATCTCCGCATTTTTCACATACTAGTGTTCTTGTTCCTTCTTCTGTACATGTTGCTGTATTTTTCATTTCTACATATTCATGTTCGCAATTGTATTCTTCAGAATAAAGTTTATGACACTCTGTACATTCATAAATTATTAAACCAGTATATTCTGGATCTCCTACGTCAACTTTTATTTGATAATCGTGATATTCATCAGACGCTGGAATTACTTCTGTTTTTGTTTTTCCGCATACTGAGCATTTATAATCTTGTGATCCATCTTCTTTACATGTTGCTTCTTTATTTGTTTTACTTGTTACTTCTTCCCATATATGGAATTCTTCAGAAGCTTCAACTGTTACAGTTGTTGTTTCTTCACATAT
>CANRNC010000054.1 GCA_947631915.1 uncultured Clostridia bacterium | reverse complement strand
CACTGGGGGGGGGGTATCATAGGCAACTAAGAAAAACTGTTTTGTTTGGAATAGGAGTTCTTATTATCTTCTTAAGTATTATTGGAGTTACTTATGGATATTGGATCAATTCAGAAACCCAAAATACATTTGATATACTAGGAGTGAAATGTTTTGAACTCACCATGTCAAATGAAACAAAAGGAATTCATTTAGAAGAAGCTTATCCTGTTACAGACGAAGAAGGAAAAGAACAAGAAGGATATACTTTTAAAATAAAAAATACGTGTAATACAACAGCTTATTATCAAGTAAACTTAGAAGAAAATAAATTAGGAGATACGAAAAGATTAGATGGTGAATATATTAAAGTAAGTTTAAATGATAGTCAAGGAAAGAACTTAGATACATATCAAGAAACAGAAGCAACGATTCAAGAAGAAAATTTTCATGCAGATGATTCTCATATTTTAACGACTGGAAGTTTAGGACCAAATGAAGAAACAGATTATACCTTAAAACTATGGATGGATGAAGAGACACCACCCATCGATTCTGTTATGAATGCAACCTTTGAAAGTAAGATCAGTGTAGTAGCAACCTATATTGAAGAAGAAAAAAGAAACAATACAATTACCATTGCTTATGAAGAACAAAATGATTATGCAAAAGATAAAGAAACAGTAACCTTTACAGCAGAGAGTGAAAAAGAAGATATTAATATTACTGAATATTCTTTAGATGGAACAAGCTATAATTCATTAGATAAACCAAGTACTCATGTTACTTTACCATTAGAATTTACAGAAGAAAAAGAATACAACATCTATTTTAAAGATGCAATGGGAAATAAAAAAGAACAAGAATTTGAAACCAAGATGTTAGATCAAACAGGACCAACGATTGATGTTACAGAAGCAAGTGATGATAAGGGAGCTGTATTAAATATAACATTTTCTGATGCAAAATCAGGATTAAAAGAATATAGAATTGAAGATGGAACAAGTGGCATAGATGCTACAGATGGATGGACAGAATTTACAGAAACAAATGAACAGACAATTATTTATCCATCCTCTGAAAATAAAACAATCCATATTTATGCTAAAGATAAATTAGATAATCTTTATGATACAGAATTTACCATTACAAAAGCAGATACAAAAGGACCAGAATTAACGATTCATAATCCTAAAGTTGATACATGGACAAATGAAAGTGTAACAATTACATTAAATGCAACGGATGATATCAGTGGAGTAGAGAAGTTCTATTATTCAACAGACAATAGTGATTGGACAGAAATAAAAGATATTACTAAAGAAGATAAAAATGCAAATGCAACTTTAACTATATCTAGTGAGGGAGAACAAACTATTTATATTAAAGCAGAAGATAAATTAGGAAATGAAAGTGAAGTCCAAGAGACAACAGTCAAAATAGATACAACAGGACCAAATATTTCTTCTTTAACAGCTCAAGATACATGGGGTGAAAATAATACTTTAACAGGAATTGTACAAGACTCTTTAAGCGGAATCGCTGGGTACTATTTTAGCGTAGATAATACTACACTAACTTCAGAATGGACAACAGTAAGCGATTATCCGACGGATTCAAAAACTTATAATGTAACAGTAACTAGTAATACAAAATGGTACTTCTATGTCAAAGATCAAGCAGGAAATGTAAGTAGTCAATCTGTTACAGTAGATAAAGTAGATAATGGGCTACCAAGTTCAGAGTTTTCTGTTAGTGTTTCTGCAGATGGAGAGAATGGTTGGTATAAAACAAAACCAACAATCACTGTAACAGCAATAGATGCTCAAAGTGGAGTGACAAAAGCAGAGTATTGTACAACCACATCTAGTAATTGTACCGAATACACAGATTTGTCATTAGAGGGAAATGATGGAGATACTAGTCGAACAGGAACAGTACCTTTGTCAGATGGAAATGGAATAAAAGTATGTGTAAAAGTAACTGATGGAGTAGGAAAAACAAATACAGGATGTTCTAATGATTATAAAGTAGATAGTACACCTCCAACTATTTCTTCCTTAAATGCTCCAACAACATGGGGTACAAGTAATACTTTAACAGCAAATGTACAAGATTCATTAAGTGGAATTGCCGGGTACTATTTTGGTGTTATTGAAAGTACTCCAACGGTTCAATGGGTATTAGTAAACGATTATCCAACTATTTCAAAGACTTATAGTGGAACAGCTAATAGTAATACCACATGGTATTTCTATGTAAAAGATCAAGCAGGAAATGTAAGTAGTCAATCTGTGAAAGTAGATAAAGTGGATAATGGATTGCCAAGTCAAACTTTTGCTATTAATTCTACTGCGAACGGGAACAATGGTTGGTATAAGGGAACAAAGCCAACTATGACTGTAACAGCAACAGATGATCAAAGTGGGGTTGCAAGTGCAAGTTATTGTACAACAACAGCAGCAAATTGTACGAACTATACGAGTTTAGCATTAGGTGGAAAAAGTGGAGATACAAGTCGGACAGGAACTGTTACATTAATAGAAGGAAGTGGTTCTAAGGTATGTGTTCAAGTCACAGATGGAGTAGGTAAAGTAAGTAGTGGATGTTCTCCTGGGTATAATGTAGATACAACACCACCAACTATTGGAAGTGTTACAGGAAAACTTAGTGGAACAAGTATCATATTTACAGCAAATAATGTAGTTGAAAATGGAAGTGGTATCAAAAGCTCAGGTTATTCATTTAACATTAAAGAAGGAAGTGCATCTAAAGGAACTTTTACATCTACAACTACCACTTACACATATACAGCCGGTACAAAAGGGCATAGTTATTCAGCTATGGTAACCGTTACAGATAATGCTGGAAATGTAAGTAGTGCAGTCACAAGTGGAAATGTGGCAATTCCACTTCCAACAGCAGCAGATACATTAAAAGGAGTACAAATAGTTACTAGTGGAGATGGATTATATGAAGTAACTCCTACTGCTCCAGCAGGATGGACAGCGAAAGAATTAAGATATGCTGGGGCGAATCCAAATAACTATGTGACATTTAATGGAGAAAAATGGCGAATTATAGGACTTGTCAATGTGAAAACAACTAGCGGAGTTCAACAAAGAATAAAAATAATAAGAGCTGACAGTATAGGAGATAACACCTGGGATTCTGGTAATGTAAATGACTGGAGTAAAGCTAGCCTACAAACTTACTTAAATGGAATATATTATAGTTCTATAAATGCAACTGCACAAGGAATGATCGCTACAGATATTATATGGAATCTAGGAGGAAGTAGTAGTTATAATAATGTAACAGTAAGTCAGTTTTATGAAAGAGA
>CANRNC010000053.1 GCA_947631915.1 uncultured Clostridia bacterium | reverse complement strand
CGTCTGCAACCACTATCTAAAGCTAACATTATAACTGCTTGGTATTTAATAGGTTCATTTTGTAATACTTCAATTAATTTTTCAACTTCTTCAGGAGAATAGCATTCAATTTCTTTTTTATGGACTTTTATAGGTGTTACATTTTCATTAGGATTAATATTTATATATCCCCATTTTTTTGCACTATTTAATATACCTGTTACCAATGTATAATGGTGTTTTATTGTTTTTTCTGCATATCCTTGTTTGTTCTTGCCTTTTTTACAAGTTTTTAATTCATTATAAAAATCTTCAAGTATTTTTACATTAATATCTTTAACTTTTATATGTCCTATACTTGCTTTTATATTATTGCAATATCTTTCATATTCTTGATATGTCTTAATGCCTATATTCCCTTTTTTAGATTTTAACCATTCGTCTATTAATTCTGACATAGTCATTTTATTTTTTCTAACATAGGTATTATTTTTCATTTGTAGTTTTAATTCATTTTCACGTAGTACCGCTTCTTTTTTTCCACCGTAAAAAGTTTCTATATGTCTGATCTTTTTAGTTCCGTTATAACCTATTATAACGTCTATTTTATACTTTTTATTTTTTATCTTTTCGTATACTGCCATTTGAAACAACTCCTTTCTGTTCAATTATCCATTTTATAAAGTCCACTTCTTGCAATTTGCCTTTATTGTACAGTACTTTTTTGTTTTGATAATTAGTTTTATATCTTTCAAACTTTTTTTCAAGTTTTTCTTTTTCCGTGTTTGTTTTAGCTCGCTTTATTCTCATTCTATATGCTTGACTTGTTCTGTTATGCTCATTTTTTATAGGAGTTGATTTCATTTTTTCTCTATACGTTTTATTTACTCCATACTCTTTGCAAGTTTTGTTAGGATTTTGTGGACTTGAATAATTGCAATATTTTTCGTCACTTCTACTTGTAGGAATAAAAAGCTCTTGACAATTATAGCATTGCCTTATTTTTATATCTTTGTCGATAATTCTTGTTAATGATAAATTTAATAATTCTATTATGCTATTAAATTTGAATATCTCTATTATTCTAAACTCTAAATCACTTGTAATATTTTTCATTTTGTTTATGTCTGGTTCAAAAATAAGCGAACCTTTATCAATAAACACCATTTCTTGATAACATTCAATTTCTGATACAAATAAATTGTGGTTTTGTTGTAACAAAAATAATTGAGTCAAATATTTTTTTGGATCATATCTTTTATTGTCTGAATGGCAATACAAAATCAAATTAGTATTTAAAATATCGATATCATCAATAAATCTTTTAAGAGTATTTATTGTAAAGCTTTTAAATGTTTGATTTTCTAAATTTCGAACATTTATTGCTTCTATATTTTGTTTATCTATAATATGTCTTATAAGCTTTTTATTTTCTTGGAAACGTGTATCAATAAGTTTTTTTAATTCTTTTAAATCATATTGTTTTGATTTTAGTTCTTCTTTTTGAATATTTAATTTATTAAACTCTTTAATAAATAAGTCGGAAATATATTCAGCAATGCTTGAAAAATAAAATAGTTCACTAATATTTTTACATAATTTATTTTGTAAGTTGTCTAATTCATGGATTATTAAACATTGATTAAAATCTTCGTTGTCTGAGCATTCAAGATTATTTATAATTTTTATGTATTCATTTATTACTTCTATTACATCTTTTCTTTTCCTGTTGAACTCTATTATCATAGAGCCCATGTTATAAGCATTTTTCTTCTCTTCATTAAATAATACTCCATCTCTAGTGCCCGTCAAAATATAATCTTTATCATCAATATTGCAATAATAATATTGTATTGGAATATCTTTATTTTTTGTTAAATATTTACTAACTCGCATAAATACTTCCTCCTTTTTATGTTAGATGGTTTATAAAAAAATAAAAGTCTTTTTACCAAACAGATTGACATATTTTTGTTAGACTATTATAATTATTTTACAAATTGTTAAACTTATTGTACTAAATAGTAATAACAATGTCAATAGTAATAACGAAAGAAGGTGAAAAAAATAGAAAGTATTGAAGAAATTGCAAGACAATTAAGAAACAAAAAGGCTAAGCAATGGAGAGATAACAACAAAGACAAAGTAAAAGAAGCACAACAAAGATATTGGCTAAAAAAAGCAAAAGAAGAACTAGAGAAAGGAGGAAAATAAAAATGCAAATATTTGATATAAAGGACGTGTCAAAATACTTAAATTGTTCTGTGTCTTCTATTAGAATGCTTGTAAGAAAAAAACAAATACCATTCTTTAGGATTGGTAGTAAATTAAATTTTAATAAAGAAGCAATTGATAGATGGATTTACAACCAAGAGACACAAAATATGCAAGAAAATAATGATGAATTAAAAGCAAAGTCGTTATAACTGGAGGTATGTAAAATGAATATAAAAAAGAAAAGCAAGATTTTATTTCACTTTCAACAACTAATAAAATCTCGCTTCTATCTGATAACTTATAAAAGCTATCTATATTCATTTTACTATATTTTCTTTATAATTACAATAAAAAAGTATATTAAGAAAGGAAAATTTATATGCAACAAAATGAAAAAGAAGCAATAGCAATAATGAGGAAAAAGAAAAAAGGTTTTCTTCTCTATAATGATCAAAGTGATATATTTAATCAATTATCAGATGAAGAAGCTGGTAAATTAATAAAGCATATCTTTGCATATGTTCGAGGAGAAAAAGAAAATAATCCTGATGACAAGTATTTAAAACTAGCATTTGCTCCAATAAGAGCAACTCTTATAAGGGATGCACTAAAATATCAAGAAAAATGTAAACTTAATTCAGAAATAGCAAAAAAGCGATGGAAAAATGAAAAAATAAATGCAAATGAATGCGAACGCATACTAACGGATACGAAGTATACCGATAGAGATAGAGATAAAGAAAAAGAAAAAGAAAGAGAAAAAGAAAGAGAAAGAGAAAGAGAAAAAAACAAAGAAGAAACTTTTAGTAGCATTGGAGATATAATGGATGATATAAAAAAAAACTAAACAAATAAAAGGAGGATATAGAAAATGAATACATTTTATAAAGCAGATATAGAGGAACAAGAAACTCAAATAATTATAGATTATAAAGGAAAAAATACAATAATTTATACAACTCTAAAAAGCGTATATGATAAATGTGTACAAAAATTAGGAAAGCCGACAAAAACTTATTTTACAAAAGGTAAAATAAGTGGTGCTTATTGGAAAGTTCCCTTTGAAGATAAAAAGAAAAGTGGATACATTTTTTCAAGACCGACATTAATAGGACAAAGGAAATAATGTTTTTCATTT
>CANRNC010000052.1 GCA_947631915.1 uncultured Clostridia bacterium | reverse complement strand
TTTTATATTCCTTTTTTTATGTGTCAGAGTTTTCCATATTTTTGTTGATATTTTTATCACTTAGATGTATAATATTAGTAGAGGTAATATTACTACTGTTGGACAATTGGAGTCCAATACTAGTAATCATTTGCCTCTTATTTTTATCTTTTGTTAAATATATTATATTATTTACATCTCCTTGTATAGTATTATCTACTAATTGTTTTATGTCATTCTTTCCATATACAGTTTTAACTTTATTAGTATCAATCCTTACATTATTATATGTTCCTTCGCCTTCTAAATATATCGGTACTATAATTTGTTCTCCTTTTGAGTTTTTCACTCCTAGTTTCATCAACCTTTATTTTTCTGTTTGTTCTTTTCTTTTCTGTACGCTTCTGCGTTGGCTTTCCATTTCTGTCTTAGTCTGTTGTGCCATACTTGTACTACTTTTTCTCGTGGTGTCATTCTTTGAGCCATTTATATCAACCTCACTTTCAACAATTTATTATATTCTGTTTATTGATTATTTGCAATTTTATTTTTATAAAAGTATTATTAGTTTTTCTTCACTTAAAGACTTATTAGAGTTCTCTACTCTTGGCTTATTTCCATTGCCTTTATTATTAGTTCTTGACTGTGTAGTTGATTCTTCTTGTGTTGTTCTATTATATAATCCGCTAGTTTGTTTGTCTTGTCTGGTTGTTGTACTGCTATCATTACTGCTATTATTTCTTCTTCTGTCATTTTCAAGCCTTTTAATGCTTGGACTAAATCCTTTTGAATCTGTGATAATTCCATTAGTAATCTCCTCTCGTAAAGTTTTATTAATATTAATTAATTTTTCATTTTGTTAATTTTCTTCCTACTATTTCGTGCATTTTTAGAATTATTGGCGTTATCTTCAATGTTTCTATATCCTGGTCGTTCAGCCAATCTATTAACTGCTGTATCTGTTCTATTGTTTCTAATGGATTTATTATTCCTAATACTTCTCTCTTCTCTATATTCTTCACTTGATACAATATGTCCACTAATTCTACCAATTTTTCTCTCATTTATAACTTCCCCTTTCTATTTTTGTTGCTTTGTGGTATAATATTAGTAGATAAAGGTTGTTGATTCAATGGAGATTTTTCACTCCTAGTTTCATCGACCTTTATTTTTCTGTTTGTTTTTTCTTTTCTGTACGCTTCTGCGTTATCTTTCCACTTCTGTTTCATTCTGTTTAACGCTACTTGTACTACTTTCTCTCGTGGTGTCATTCTTTGAGCCATTTATATCAACCTCACTTTCAACAATTTATTATATTCTGTTTATCGATTATTCGTGATTTTGTTTTTATAAAAGTATTATTAGTTTTTATTTACGAAAAGAAAAAAACTATTAGAGATCTTTATTCTTGACTTATTTCCATTGCTTTTATAATTAATTCCTGGCTGTCTAATTTATTCTTCTCGTATTGATCTATTATATAATCAACTAGTTTGTTTGTGTTCTCTGGTTGTTGTACTGCTATCATTACTGCTATTATTTCTTCTTCTGTCATTTCTAATCCTTTTAATACTTGCACTAAATCCTTTTGAATCTGTGACAATTCCATTAGTAATCTCCTTTCGTAAAATTTTAACATATTCCAGTTACCATTGTTATTTTTTCATTTTGTGGTATAATATTAGTAGAAGAAGTTGAATTAGGCATTTTTATACCTTTTAGGTAATTGCCAGATTTAACGCCTTCTTTTTTTATATCTAATTCATCATATAAATACATTTTTCAGCCTATATCATGTCTTACTTTCAATTTAGCACTAATGGTCTACTTGCTTAAAAGAATTGTATTTAGGCTCTACAAATTTAACATTATACTCGTACCAACCATTTTTTGCAAAAATATGTCTTCCATCATCATCTTTGTTATACTTAAATTATTAAGTTGTTTAAATTCATAGAAATTTTAATTTTTAAATCATTTGCTTTTCTTTTCTAATTTTTGTTTTTATTCTTTTTCTTTCTTGTATGTTTCTGCGTTGTCTTTCCATTTTTGTCTTAGCCTATTGTGCCATACTTGTACTACTTTCTCGCGTGGTGTCATTCTTTGAACCATTTATATCAATCTCACTTTCAACAATTTATTATATTCTGTTTATTGATTATTCACAATTTTATTTTTATAAAAGTATTATTAGTTTTTCTTTACGAAAAGAAAAAAATTATTAAAGATTGCTATTTTTGACTTATTTCCATTGCCTTTAGTATTACTTCCTGACTGTCTAATTGATTCTTTTCGTGTTGCTCTATTATATAATCTAGAAGTTTTTCCGCTTTTTCTGGTTGTTGTACTGCTAATATTACCACTATTGTTTCTTCCTCTGTCATTTGTAACATCTTGCAAATATTTATCAAGTGTTTTTGCGTTTTTGTTAAGTCCATTAGAAAAATCCTCCCTAATATTTTTATTTTTCTTAAAATACTATAATTGTTAAATTCCTAAAAAGTTCTTACAATATTCCATTCGCCATTGCTATTTTTTCATTTTGTGGTATAATATTAGTAGAAGAACTAGCAATGTTGGAGTATTGGACTCCTTCATTGAAATCTAGGTCTTCTTTTTTATACAATCTATATTGTTTTTGATATCTTTCTTGCTACTAAAATCACTTCTAGTTCATTTACGTGTTCTTCTCTTATTGATACTAGATATTTCATCATAGTTTGCTCCTGTTCCTTTGTATCAAATCTCTGTGCTAGATAAATTGCACCCTGTTTTCTCATTCCTTGTTGTATTGCTTCTTGATATATTTCTTTCTGTGATTGTGTCATTTCTTGAGTCCCCACTATTTATCTCCTTTTCTATTGCCTTAAAATCTCATACTTTTTATTATTATACTGTGTTTTATCAAAATCTTCAATAGTAGCAAAATAAAAATCCGTACTACTAAATTTACTCGTTGCAATATATGAGTTAGATGTAGTATGGATTTTTCCTTTTTTATAGTGTCGGACTTATAAAATTTAAAGACAAAATAACTCTTTTAGATAATTTCTTCTTGTATTTTTTTATTATCTTCATATGCTGTTATTATATTGTCATATATTTCGTTATGTTCTAATGATTTTTCGTTGTCTTCAAAATGTATTTTTACTATATTTAGTAATTTCTCTTGTTCTTTTAGTAATTTTATAACACGAAATTTTTTATTCATTTTTTATTCCCTCCTTTGTTTAATATATATTATTCAATTTTCGCATTTTTTTACTTTTTTCATTTCAAAATGTAATTTTATATTACCTTAATATTTTAAAGTTTTAAATAATATGCTTTTCATATGAAAAGAAAATGAAAAACATTATTTCCTTTGTCCTATTAATGTCGGTCTTGAAAAAATGTATCCACTTTTCTTTTTATCTTCAA
>CANRNC010000051.1 GCA_947631915.1 uncultured Clostridia bacterium | reverse complement strand
TACATATTCAATATATCAAGGAAGTAGTACAGAAGGAGAAGTAAAAGAAACTAAACTTGCAAGTACAGAAACAACAGCACAATTCACAGGTCTAACCCAAGACCAAGAATACACTGTAAAAGTAGTAATAAAGGATAAGGCAGAAAATACACATGAAGCAACAGCAACACAAAGAATAGAAAAAGTTCCAGATTTAGTAGAAGGAGATATAACATTTACATATGATACAACAACATGGACTAATAAAGAAAATGTAAAAGTTACATTGTCAGCAAAAGATACAGTAGACCTAAACACATATAAATTGCAATATCAAACAACAAAGGAAACAGATACAACATGGCATGATTATACAGATGCAGGATTTACAATCACAGTAAATGGGGCAATTAATGCAAGACTAATAGAAAAAGATGGCGAACAAACAGGAGCGATAGCAAGTAGCACATACACTTACTTTGACAGAATACCTCCAAAATTAACGAAAGATGATATAAAAATAACAGATATAACATCAAATAGTATGAATTATAGCCATGCTGTAACAGATGAAGAAAGTGGGATGCATCTTACAGGACCATATAGAAGAACATGGTATTTAGGTGAAAACTCGAAAGGAACTCAGCTAGCGATGAGTGAATGGGGAACAACCACTTCAGGATCTACTAATGGGACAGGAACTTCAGAATTAAGTAAAGCTTTTAAACAAGGTGCAACAATTACTTTGAAAGTTGAAGCAAAAGATAAAGCTGGAAATATAGCAACTGAAGAAAAATCTTTTACATTATTAACAATACCAGATTTAAGTACTTCAGGATTTAGTTTTAATTATTCGCCAGCTAAAGGAAATTGGATAAAAAGTGATGTAACAGTCAAATGTACTCCAGATTATTTAGATGATGCATATTATAAACTTCAACTTTCTACAGATAGTAAAAAGACATGGGAAGATTATACAGATGCAGGATATATTGTTTCAACAAATGAAAAAGTATATGCAAGACTAAAAGAAAGAAACGGAGCACAAGTTGGAAATACTGCAACAGGAGAAGTAACATGGATAGATAAAAAAGGACCAACTATTTCAGAATTACAAGGTGCGGACTTAAAAATAACAGATAATACTATAGTAGTAACAGTTAGAGCAACAGATAATAATCTGTCAGGAATTAATAGATATGAATATTATCTTAATGATGAAAGTACACCAAAAGTAACACATACAAAAAATGATGAAACAGATACTTATACATATAGTGGACTAAGTGCAGATACTTCATATAATATAAAAATAAAGGTAATAGATGAATTAGAAAATACATCAGAAATAACAAAATCTATAAGAACAAATTTCCAAATGGAAAAAGATGAACTAAAAATAGGTGATTATGTAGTTTATGAGCCATCAGGAGGATCAAGTACATATGAAAGCACATTAGCCAATAATGGTTATGGTAACCAAACCATAGAAAGAGAAAAATTAAATTGGAGAATATTAAAAGTAGGAAATGGAGAAAATGGACTAGCAAATGGTGCAATTAGAATAATATCTGATCCAACTACTGTAAGTGTTACATATCAGGGTGCAAATGGATATAATAATGCAGTATATGATTTAAATAAAATGTGTGAAACATTATATTCACATGGTACAACAAAAGCAAGAAGTGTAAATATAGCAGACTTTGAAGATGGCTCTGATGGAACAAATGTTAATCAAATTACAGGAACATACACAATAACAAATAGTGCATATATGTATTTCCCAAAAATATATGAATATGAGAGTAAAGGAGAAGTAGAAGCAAGTAGCCAGTCTGTTCCATATTCTGGAACCTATACAACTAATAGCTTTAAGGAAAGTTATTGGGAAGGAACATGTGGAACAGTATTGCAAGCACCAGACTATTATTGGATAGCTACAAGATGTCGCAAAAATGTCAATACCACAACACCTTGTGCAAGATGTACGTTGCAGTGTGCAGCTTCTGATGTAACTACTAATTCTATGTTTGGTACAGATAATAAGAGTTATAATCACGCCTTCAAAGTTCGTGCAATTATTGACCTACCAGTAAATGCACAAATTGTTAGAGGAAAAAATGCTGATACCTCAGAAGGAGCAGATTCAATAGTATGGGAAAACAGTACATTGGATAAATCAATTATCTATGTAGACTCAATGAATGAACGAAGTAAAGATTATTATGGTAGTTTAAAATCTTCTACTTTGAATTATGAAAATAGTACTGTGCCATACATATATCAAGGAAACAATAAGGAATTAGAATATGATTCAGAAGGAGCACTAATTTTAGACAAAGATAATCCAATACCTTATTATACAGTTGATAGTGAATATTCACTAAATAAAGCTTATTCTGTAAGTGCAACAGTTCAATGCGATGTTAGTCAAAAGGGTGATGTCACTTACCCAGCAACGATAGTAGCAATATCTGAAAAGGTTGATTACTTCATTTGTTGGATAGGAGTTTATGGAGGATATTTGAATGTATATTCATTTGCAAATCCATCAAGACCACGGACGTGAATACGAATCTGAGCTAGCTGGATTTATTAGTACAAGTATTCAAGATTACAATAATAAAACGATGAACATACAAGTAACAGGAGCAGCAGGAGGAGAAAGTAAGCTATATATAAATGGAGAACTAAAGAAAACATTTAAATCCGGAAATTTAACAAATCCAACATTTAAAAACTTAACAGTAGGAGATTTAAGGCTTACAAGGAACTTGAAATTTGTTGGCAAAATATATGATTTTGCTATATACGATTCAGTATTAAGCGAAGATGATGTTAGAGCAAACTGGAATTTCTTCAAACGTTAGAAATTTATATATTAGAAAGAACGCCTAAGTACGGCGTTCTTTCTTTAAACCTAAAAAACGTAATATAAAAGTAATACAAATGTAATACAAATTCGATTGAAAAATAAGCTTTTAATATATATAATATAAATGGAGAAAAAGTGTTAGGAGATGCTAGTTAATAGATGAAAAACAAAAAAGGATTAACATTAATATCATTAATCGTAGCCATAATTGTGATAATTATATTATCAGCAGTTTCTGTTGTTGTGCTTACTGGAGAAACTGGAATAGTTCGTCAAGCTGATAAGTCTAAAAATATAACAAACAAAGCAGAAGCGAAGGAAAGAGTACAAGTAGAGGTTATGGGGAATAGAGACAAAACAGGCAACTTAGATGTAGAAGAATTAAAAAAGGGACTTGAAAAAAATTTAGAAATAGAAAATAGTAATATTGAAGAATACTATGATAAAAGTCTAACGTTTCCCTATAAAGATTATGACGTAAAAGTAGAAACTAATGGAGAGGTAACGATATTAGAAGAGGGAGAAAATCCGCCAATACCAGAATTGAAAGTAGGAGATATTGAATTT
>CANRNC010000050.1 GCA_947631915.1 uncultured Clostridia bacterium | reverse complement strand
ATAAATGGAAGTGAAAACTTAGGATTAAAAACAAATACAGCAGAAATATCAGAAGACTACAATGAAGAGGGAGTACCAGATAAGGACTCAACACCAGACAATGAAGTACCAGATGAAGATGATATTGATGATGCAAAAGTATTACTTTCAATATCGACAGGACTAGGCATAAATATAGTAAGATATGCAACAATAGGATTAGTAATTTTAGTAATCTTAGGAGCAGGAATTATAGCAATTAAGAAGTATGTTTTATAAAAAAAGAGATATGAAGAAAAGCAAAATTATTAAACAGAAATGTTTAATAAGAAAGTAGCTACTTCATATCTTTTTTTAGTAAAAAAGGTAAAAAAACATATCTCGTAGTAAATAATACAAGCAAAAGTACCTAAATTACAAGAAAAATTAATAATAATTCACATAAAGTCTTGATTTTGCTTCAAAAATGTAATATAATTATAAAGAAAATGTAAAAAAAGAGATAAATGTATTTAAAAGGAAGGTATTTATATGAAATCAAGAAATTTAGTTACAAAAGTAATAACTATAGCATTAATAGTTTTGTTAGGAATGGGTACAACTTTAAGTTTTGCTTTTGATACAAATACAACAAAAAGTTTGCATTTACAACATTTTAGACGTATTAATAATCAGGATACAAATGGGTATGCCTTAGGAACAAAAACAGAAACAGGGCAATCATATCATCCTGTATATCAAATATTAGATGATAGTAATAAAACAACATATTATTGTTTAAATGCAACAGTAGGAGAAACTTGGAATAATCCGAGTTCAGGTGGTATAACAACATCTTCCGTATATAATCAATCATATGACTTAGATTTGGAAAGTGATATAAATCAATTAAAAGAATTAGCAGATAGCCCAATAAATAAGCCATATATAAATATAGGTAAAAGTCAATATTTACCTCAAATTTTATGGATATTAAATAATATATACATACCATCAGAAAATAAAGACGAAAATGCAAAACAAAAAAGAGCATTACTTGAAAGTGCTAGTTTAATATATAAAGAACCTGATGATGATCAAGCTAATGGAAAGTGTTGTTATGTTTATGATAGACACGGTAAATATTATGATGATGAGAATTTATCGCCAAAAGCAAAAACAGGATATTTCTATTATGATGAAGAAGAGCAATTCAAAGCAGTAGAATTAGAAGATGAGTTGGTTGAAGTAGCTCAACAGGCTGCTATTTGGTATTATACTAATTACATGGAAAATAATGATAGGGAACTATCTACATTTGATGTATCTAAAATGAAACTTAAACTAAAATGTTCAAATGGTACAGATAATACACAGACAACTAGTTGGCCAGATTTAAGTGGAAATGATTTTAAAATAACAGGATTTGAAGGTGAAGAATTTAAGGTTGGAGAATGGAAGGAAGAACAAGCTGCAATTATTTGCTCATATTTAATAGATGCTGCTAATGACAATGTAGCAAGTGCAAAAACAGGAAAACCATTATCAATGTCAATAGGAAATAGCAATGATGTTTACGAAAAAGTAGTAAATGGTTCAGTATATTATGTTGTAGGACCAATTACAATAACTAAACAAACAGAAGCTATTTATACTTTAAATGACGAAATTAATGTAAATAATAAACCATCTACTAGAGCATATATATCTAATGAAGAAGGTGTAGCAGACAACGAGCCAAGTGTATCAAAACATATTGGAAATCAATTCTATGTTGCAGTTCCAAAAGGAGATGTAACAAATGAAACAAATATAACAATTGGATTTAATGGAACATACAAAAAGAATGAAAAAAAATTATGGATATCTACAACTAAAGGCGAGCAACCAGTTGTAGAAGTAACACCTAAAGATGAACCATTTGATTTAGATGTTACAGTAACAATAACACCAAATTTCGATTTAGCATTAAGAAAAGTAATAACAAAAGTGACAGATGCAAAGGGAACTAAAAAAGGATTCCTTTCAAATGAAAGTGGTCAAGTAGCAACAAGAGAAATGAACATAGTTCCAAAAGATATAATTACTAACCAAACAGCAACATATAATCATAGAAAAGACCCTATAGTTGTAAAAATAGGAGATAAAATCACATATCAAATAATAGTATATAACGAAGGAGATATAGATGGATATGCTTCAAAAATAATTGACCAATTACCAGTAGGACTAGAAAGTACATTACAAACAGGAGAAACTATAACTTCTTCAAAAGAAAATACTTATACAGTAAACTATGACACAACTACAAATAAAATTGAATTAGAACTAACAAAAGATGGAGCAACTCCAATAGCTTCTTATAAAGGAGAAGACACATTAGATAGTGATGTAGTAGAAGTAGTATGTGAAGTTACAGAAGAAGCTTTAAAAAATAATAATAGTAATAATTATTTAACTAACATAGCATACATAAATGAAGCATGCAAAGATGGAGGAGAAATAGTTGCAAATGATAGAAATGGAAATGAATCATCACCATCAGTATTTCCAAATGAAAATAAAGATGCTTTAAATAGTGACAATGCGGATTCATATAAAGGTGATGAAGAAAATCAATCTGTATATGATGATACTACAAATGGTTATTATTATAAAGGACATGATAAAGAAGATGACGAAGATTTTGAAAAAGTAGTTGTAACACCTTTAGATTTTGACTTAGCAATACAAAAATATATATCAAATGTATATTCAAATGGAACACAAAAACCAGGAAGACAAGCACCAACAATAGATACTACCAAGCTTGCAAGTGGAGAAGAAACAACAGCAAAATATACAAGTGATAAAAGTTATATACAAGTTAAAAATGGTGACTTTGTAAAATATACATTTAGAGTATATAATGAGGGTGAATTAGATGCATATGTTACTAAAGTTACAGATAATATTCCAGTAGGATTACAATTTGTATATCAATCACCTATAAATGATGGAAAAACATTAACAGTTTGCAATTCAGATGGAACTTCTCAAGAAATAGAAGTAGATACTGGAACTTATCAATTAATTGGAGATAACAATTCATATTGGAGTTTAGATAAAGACAAAAACAGTGAAGAAACTATGGCAAAAGACACATATAATGGAGAATCTACAATTAGTGTTACATGTGATGTTGAAAAATATAAAGGTGAAAAACAATTATTAAAAGCATATGATAGTAGCCTAGATACAAATCATGATGGAACAGCAGGATTAGAAAGCTTAGATGTAACATTAGTATTGAGAGTAAGTTCTCAAAATGTAACAGGAAAAGCAATAAGAAACGAAGCTGCAATAACAGGAGCAACTGATAAAAATGGAAAAGTACAAGATGCAACTGAAAATGGAATAACAGATAGAGATTCAGAAACAAATAACTGGAGAGGAAAAGAACCAGAAGCAGATGGACAAAAACACTATCAAGATGATGAAGATTATGACAATGTTGTACTAGGAAAAGTAGACTTAGCATTATCAAAATTTATAACAGCAGTAAGTGAGGACTTAAATATAGAAGACGGAGAATATTTAACAGCAGATGGAAAAATAGGA
>CANRNC010000049.1 GCA_947631915.1 uncultured Clostridia bacterium | reverse complement strand
AGGCAATAAAAGAGTTTAAGGAAATAATGTTTAATAAAAAAGAAAAAGAATTGGACATATGGATAGAAAAAACCAAGAGGTTAAAAATACAAGAATTAAATAGCTTTATAGCAGGAATAGAACGAGATATAAAAGCAGTAAAAAATGGAATAAAATATAAATACAATAATGGATTAGCAGAAGGATGTGTAAATAAGATAAAATTGATAAAAAGAACGATGTATGGTAGGTGTAGTTTTGAATTATTAAAGCAAAAGGTTTTGTTGCAATATTGTTAAAAAAAACTTTGAGAATTATGAAGAATAAATCTCAAAGTTTTTTTACGAACATTTGATTAAAAATCAAGTTATTTGCGGAAGAACCATTTTTACTTGACAATTTACAAATATTTAGCACTACTGTAAATAAAGCACGACACGAAAGCCGAAGAGGACGCTGCAATCTCCCACAGCACTGCCACCGTTAGCGTGGACTACTGGGAGACCAGAGCCAGAGTTATCAAAGCTACCCCCACGACGAACTGCGTGTGGCGCGTTTACAGTATCTGGGCATTCGTCTTCTGTACATGTTGGATCCACATCTGGAGTATCTTTTTCTGGATTTTTTCCAGTTTCTGTTGTCCATTCAAACATATTTCCTGCTAAATCATATATATTATATGCTTTAAAGTCTTCACTCACTCCTGTTGCTAATTCTAATCTGTTATTGCTACTTCCTTTTGGTGCTATTCCACTTGGTATTGTTCCTGTTGTATATTTTCCAGCAATTGCCCACGTACTTTCCTTATAACTGTGCAATGCCCATAAACTTTTTAACTTTTCATATTTTGTCGTTGTATTATTATAATAATTTCCCCATTTTGTTGAATTTGTTACTTTAGTTACATCTTCTGTTTTATATCTTTTTTTAATTAATCTACATATTGTGTTCCATGCATGTGAATCTATTAAACAACTTTTTACATCTGCTGTTTTTACCATATTTCCTGCTACTGTTACTGCGTTTGTTTGTGATATAAAGTTCCACGCTTGATTTCCTTTTTTACTTACTGGTGCTAACTTTTTTCCGTTATCTTCAGTTTTGTTTTTACCAGTAGTATCCTCATTATCATTAGTAACTGTGTATGTTAATTTTTCACCACTCATATCTTCACTTACATAAAAGCTTGCTTCTTCTGGCACCCCAGCTTCATATCTTGCTACATAAAATCCATGATGGGCTTTTATACTGTCTTCTCCAACATTTTTAGGTTGTGAATCGTACCATTCTCCTCCATTATAACACCATTGCTTGCTTTGCCATTCAGTATCTCTGTTATCTCCTTTTTCATCATCATCATTATTATAATATACAGTATCCTCATTAACTTCTACTCCAGCTACTTCTGCTGATTCTTCATCATACTCACATGGTATCCACACAAATTCATTTCCTTTTGAATCTATTATTACTAATCCTTCATCTACTGTACTTTCTCCTGCTATTCTTGTTGGGGCAAATCCTGCTGGGATTTCTACTCCTTGGAATGTCATTCCTGATATATTCATGCTCGCTTCATACATTGCTAACTGCCTTTGTTCTTTTTCTGTTGCCATTTCTGTTTTTTCATTTGCCTCTTTTGCTCTATTTAATATTCCACCTTCTCCTGTCAACATAGCAATTGAAATTCCTGCTAAAATTAGCAACACTATGATCGTTACAACTAAAGCGATTAAGGTTATTCCTTTGTTTTTTATTGTTTTCAATTCTTTTTTCCTCCTTCAAATTTTTGCTTTATGTACTTATTGTAGTATGCTATTCCCTTTTGGCAAAAATTTTTTTATTTTTTAATTTTTGAAAAGTTACCTTTTTACTAAATATTATTCTCATTTGTTTTATCAGCCTCCCCCTTATAAGGTAAAAAAATTCATAAAATTAACATTGTATTTTCCTTAAGTTATTTACTTAATGATAGATTACTTTTTCCTCAATTGCATAAAAATCAATATATTCCAAACTTTTTAGATTAATTTTTTCTTGATATAAAAAAAGACAAAATTGCTTGACTTTATATATTTTTTAGTATAAAATACAAACATCAGATATCATTAAGTAAATAACTTGATGATATTTTTTATAATTTTTCCAAATATTTTTTCTTAATTCTATCTGATGAATGGACATATATACCAAGAGTTATATTTACATCAGAATGTCCCAAAATTTCACTCAAAGATTTTGTATCCATTCTAACTTCAATCCAATTAGTTTCGAAAGTGTAACTTAATATATGAAATTTATATGAATTAAAAAATACTTCCTATATGATTTTTTATTTTATCATAAGGAAGTATTTTTTCACTTTTTCGGACCTTGTCAAGGTCTCCTTGACAAGGTCATTTTTATTATCTCATAAACACCACTCCCGATAACATCCTTAAATATTACCCTTCTGAGATAGATTTCTAATAAAATCTTCGTATATCGTAGTGCTACAAGGCGACTAGCACCGGACGGAAACCGACTGACGCAATCGCTACCGCCATTACAGCGGTTGAAGCAGAAGAGACCGGCACTAGCTCCGTTCCCCCACCTACCGCCACGAAATGAGAACGGAGCGTACAACCCGACAAAGCCAGAGGTGTCTCTATGCAACGATGAATTACCATTCCCCGCCGTCGAAGTTTCACGTATGGCGTCGCCAAATATTTTTGTATTTAATTTATAATTTGCCTGACTTGCTTTATTTAAATTAGTATCATTTGATTCTATACCTGTTTTATCTGTTTCTGAATCATGTGGGTATACCATTGTATATTTGGTACTTTGTATTCTTATTGACTCTCCATCATATGCTAGACTTTTTCCATATAATTTTAAACCGCTATCTTCATTTGCTGTATATGCTGCTGTTCTTTCCCATAATCCTCCACTTAAATCATATATTCCATATATTGTTCCTGTTGAACTTGCTCCTTGCCCTGTCTTTTGATCCCATCTATATATTCCGTCTACTGGTGTATTTTCTGTTGCTTCATTTATTTTGTTTATCGTCTCTTCTCCTGATGTTACTAGCTGTTGATCTGAATCCGCTCCTCCTTGTGTTAATCCTGTTACAGCATATACACTCGCTACTCCTGACTCTTTCGCTTTTTTAGTGTCAGTCTCTTCTCTTTTTTCATTTCCACTATTTAAAGTTATATTATTTATATATATATCTTTTCCATTTAACCCATACTCACTTTGTGACAAATAAGCTACTGCTCCCCATTCGCTATCTTTCATTAAATGGCTATCTGTTGTATTACTATTTAAGCCATATATATTCTTACTTGATGTTAATTCTTTTGCTAAGTTAAAACTATCATTATGATTTATATAATTCATTGAATATGTTATTCCTTGAAATGTTGGGTATTTTATTTTTGTTGTTTCATTGTTATATATTCCATCTAGCCAGTTCCTAGATTTTCCATTTCCATCATTGTTATCTACAGTCCCTAATTCTGTTGCTCCTATCCCTACATTAGCTTGACTATATGTTAAGCTAGTTTCTACTACGTCTGCATTATTATTTCCACTTGCATATCCTGCTTCGAATTTTGCTACCCATATTCCTGCTAACTCTTCGTCCCATCCTCCATTTGCATAATTTATATTTTCATCACTTTCATCTGTAAATGCTGGATGTACATAGT
>CANRNC010000048.1 GCA_947631915.1 uncultured Clostridia bacterium | reverse complement strand
TCCAGAAGACCATGTTCATGAATATGAACTTACAAAAGTTTTAATTGCACCAACATGTCAAACAGCTGGAGAGGGAGTTTATACATGTGCTTGTGGTAATGCAGAGGAAGAAATAAGAGAAATCCCTGCTTCAGATGAATACCATAATTGGCAAAAACTTGATTTAGCAGATCAAGCAATAGAAGGAGTAACAGTTTATAAATGCTCAATATGTGAAGAAATAAAAACTGAAAAAGATGAACAACAAACTTCACATGAACATAACTATGTTGAATTCGATAGAGAAGAAGCAGAAATCCCATGTATAGAAGAAGGTGTAATATATAAAGAATGTACTGTATGTGGTGATGTAATAGAAGAAGTTATTCCTATGTCAGAGCATGAATCAACAACACCAGAAGGACAAGGAAGAATAACATCAGGAGTAGTAAGTTGTTCAACAGGTAATGCACAAGATGGTGAAGAAGAAGTAACATGTAAAAATTGTGGAAGATTATTTACAAGAAAAGTTTCTGCACATAAATACGTAAAAACAGCAGAAGTAGCTGCAACATGTACAGCAGAAGGATCAACAACATATAAATGTTCAGTATGTGGAGATACTAAAGTAGAATCAATTGATAAAATAGATCATGATTATAAATTAGTATCTAGCACAGAAGCTACATGTACTGCAACTGGACTAGAATTATATGTTTGTACTAACTGCGCAGGAACAAAGAGTACAGTTAAGAAAATGGTAGATCACACTAAACCAGCGGGAAATGTAAAAAAAGGATATGCTGTAAAAGATCCAAAAACTGGCAAATATGGTGACATTGAAGAATTAAATGGAAAACCTGAAGTTGCAAGTTGTAAAGGTGACTTAATAGAAAAATATACATGTGAAAAGTGTGAAACGGAAATAATAGAAGTTATAGCAAAACAATTAGATCATATGGTAGATTCAAGCGTTGAAGTTAAAGAAGGATATATAAAAGTATCAGTAGATGTAGCAGGAAATGAAACATATGAAAAACAAAATGGAAAATACGTAGTTGAAGAAGAAGGAAAAGTAGCTTGTGAACACTCTAAAGTTAAAGTATATACTTGCTTACATTGTGGTGAAGAAGTATTAGTAGAGCTTCAAGAACATACATCACATAACCCATTAAGTGGTTCTACAGTCGAATATGGAGCAACTTGTACAAATCCATCATACAAAACATATACATGTACATTATGTAATCAAAAAATAACAGAAAATACTTCAAAAGAAGGACTAGGACATAGCTATGAGTATGTAAAAGAAACATGTACAACAGATGCAAAAGTAAAATGTATAAGATGCCCTGAAGAGTTAACTTCTAAATCAACAGGAGATGATAAAACTAAATTTGAAGAAATTTGTAAAGAAGCTGGTTTAACATTAACAGATGGAAAATATGTATTACCAACAGCTACTGGACATAAAATTATAAAGAACAATGCTGACAACACAGCTGGATACTGTGCAAATGAAAGCAAATGGATTGAAGGAGCAGCAATTGAAGTAAAAGAAGAAGAATCAGTTCCAGCAGATACCACTACTTATGAAAGCAATAGTAACGCAGAACTTGACGCAGAACTAGAAGATAGAATGAAAAAAGTCGATATCGAAATAAAAGATAATGTTGTAACAATAACACAAAAATCAGGTCAAGCATTTAGCAATGGTGGTGATAACCATAACAAAAATGCTATAGGTATAATGTTGAATGTCGGCATAAAAGCAAAAGACTTAAAAAGATCATGTACAACATCAATTGAAGGAGCAAAATATACAATAGAAGATAACGATATAAATTTAGAGGAAATGCAAAAATGGAATCCAAATGCCGATGAATATAGCTTTATGGTTTGGTTAACACCTACCGAAATTGATGACGGATTAAGCATAACATTTGAGGATAGTACAGGTTATATAAAAGTACCAGTAACAGTAAAATTTATTTTTGATAAAAACAATAATGAATAAAAAAGAGAGACTTATGTCTCTCTTTAATTTATAATAATTAGTATTTTATATATAATAAAAACACCTTAAGCCAATAGATAAATCTATTGGCTTAAGATGTTTCTCAATTTTGGAGGACCTATTTTTTTATCTAATTTAGGACTTCTAAAATTTTCTATCCTTAAGCAGTTTTTCCTACTTCTACTCCATTTACTTTAATAGTTACATCTGCAGGTACAATTTTATCATTAACTACTTTTCCAGATAATACTGTTGCATCATCATATGTAACTTCAATTGTTTTTACACCAATTTTATTTCCAGCTGCACTTTCAGTTGCACCGTTAACGTGTGTTCTTATTGCACGATCAACTGCACTAGTAAGTGTTGAACCCTTGATTGTTACTTTTATGCTTCCTTCTGCTGTACCATATCCTTCTCTTGACATTACTAATAAAGCACTTCTATCATTTACACTTCCAGGTTTACCAGTCTCTTTGTTTCCATCGTCATGAATGTCGCTTAAGTTTGAACTAATTCCTGTTGCTGTTACTTGTGAATTTGTTATTTCTACATTTCCTGCTGCTGTTTCTATTCCTGAGCATCCTGTTACTTTTGAATTTACAACTTGTAATAATTTTGTTGATGGCATGTATATTGCTACATCATTTTTACTTGTTATTACTGAATTATCTTTTATTACTAAAGTTGTATCTTTTTCTGAACCTCTTCCACTAACAACATATGTATCTGATGTTATTGTTGCTCCTGATATTGTTATCTTTGCTTTTGAAGAACCATATACTCCGCAGAATTTTGCTGTATATTCTCCACCTATTATAGTTAGTGTAGTTGCCTTTTGTTCTCCTTGAACTCCTGAAACTACATTGTAATTTCCTTTCATTGTTACTTTATTTAAAGTTAATGTACCTTTATTATTTACATTACGTCCATTAGTCATATCGCTTACAATGCTTCCGTTTTTAATTGTTAAGTTTATATTTTCGTCTACTTCTATTGCATAATCATTATTATTAACACTAGAATTTATTGTATATCCATTTAAATCTAAATCTTTTACTTTTGTTAGTTTTTCTAACCCGTCAATTTTAACTTCTACTTTTTCACTCAAATTAATATCGCTTATTAATTTTACTTCTGTTGCACTTGAGCTTGTTATAGCAGCAACTATTTCATCTTTACTGCTTGTTTTTTCTTCTGAAGTTTCAGGATCTTCATATGTACCTAGTTCAAAAATAACTTTTCCTGTTCCTATTATAGAAGTTGTATCTGTTTCATCAATTTGACCATTTACTCCTACAACTATTGTTCCACGATTAATTATGTTTTCGCTTGCTTTTAATTTTCCTTCTGGTGCAACTTCTATTTTGCCATTATTCATGACTTTTCCACTTTCTAAAGTAATTGCATCATCTGCAGCAATAACAATTGTTCCATTGTTTGTTAAAGTACCTTTAGATAAATTTACTTTTGTAGCTATTTTTACAGTTTTTCCTGCTGGTATTGTAATATCATCTTTTATATCTAAACTTTCTACAGTATCTATTACTATCTCTGTTGTTTTTTCATCTTCTAATGCTTCTTCTAGTGATCTGTCTTCACTATCTTCACATACTGCACATGTTCTTTCTTGGAATTTTCTTGCTGTTGCTCCTTCAGATATTATAACCCATCCTTCTGGATTTTCATCTGTAGCATTTGTCCAAACATGATATTCATCTGATTTTTTAACTTCTGTATATTCTGGATTTAATTCTCCACAAATTGAACATTTATATTGTCCTAATCCATCTTCATCACATGTTGGTTCTTTTGCCCATTCAACAAATACACTATAATCATGAGTATGAACATGGTCTTCTGGA
>CANRNC010000047.1 GCA_947631915.1 uncultured Clostridia bacterium | reverse complement strand
TGTATTATTTTGTTAAAATTATATTTGTTAATAAATGTTATATTTTAGAAATAAGTTAGTCAAAAATAAATACTTTACGTATCGGTTTAATAAAACTATTGAAAATAAGGAACATTAAAGTTGGAATAGTTATTTATTGTGTGGATTATCTAATGATAAAAGATGCCCAACAAGAGATTTAGATTTTATAAATATTATAAATATAAAATTTTATAGATACCTTAAATTTAGTTGTTTAATTTGATAGATAAATTAATTGAATATTTGCTTATTATAAATATGATATTTTTGTGAATTTGTAGGTGGTAAAATGCATTCAATATTTAGATTATGTGATTATGGATTACCATATGATACGATATTAAGGTTAAAATTAAAATACAGTGATATTACTTGTGAAGACATTATGGAAAATCCTAATTGTTTAAATGAAGTTCTTGGAGCAAAAAGTGGAAGAGTAGAAGAAATTAAATCTTTACTTAATAATTTGATAAAATTAGATCAAAAGTTTTCTATTTATGATTTAACTTATTTTGGATTGTCAAAAAGTATAACTGGATTATTGATTAAGAATAATATTACAATAAACGATATTAATGATCAGTTAATTCAAAAAAATTTTGTAAGTGACTCTTCATATAGAAAAATAATGAAAAGTTATAATGAATTTATATTAAATAATCATATACAATTAAAGTTGAATTTGAAATTATTATTATCTTTAATAAAAAATATATATGGTTATAATAATTTTGGATATGAAGAACTTAAAATAAATATTGAAAATCATAATTATGATACAAATAATTTATTTAATTTAATAAATGACTTATTAGAAAAGAAGTTGGTAAAAAAAGAAGATTTTAAATATTCGTTAGTTAAACCTAGATTAAAGGAAGAATTAAAAAAAATCACAAATGAGAAACATATAGAAATAGTAACTAAAAAATTATCTGGTAAAACACTAGAATCAATAGGTATTGAGTATAATGTTACTAGAGAAAGAATTAGGCAAATAATATTAAAAGAACTAAAAAAATTTTCAATTACAAGAGAAGAAGAAAAATATAAAGAAATATTTGAAACGTATAATTTTGATTGTGATTTATTCTGTGATTTTTTTTGCGTAGATAAGGATGTTTATTATTTTCTAAAAGAGAAATATAAAATTGGAAACACAGAACCATCTGATTTAATTAATGATTTAAATGTAGATAAAAGGCAATTAAATTTGCTGAAGAATCGATATAATCTTATTTCATATAAAGGCGAAAATATTGTTGCTAAAAAGTTAAACATTTTAATTGCAATATTGAAAGGTTCAAATAAGTCGCTAGAGTACTCAGAAATTATTAATGAATATAACAAAATTATTAATATTAATAACATAAATATAGAATTACTTGATGAATCTGATTTTAGAAATGTTGATTCAATTTTAAATAGATCTATGTATGTTTTATGTGATGTAGGTAGATATTATCGATATTATAATATTAATGTATTAGATGAAAATGTAAGACAATCACTTCAAAAAATGTTAGATGTAGAACCTGGTGATTATTCTTCGGAATTTTTCTTTAATAATAATGTATTATTAATGAAAAATATTGATATCAGAAATGAATATGAATTACATAATTTATTAAGAAAATATATTGGCAATTATAATGAGAAAATAATTTATTCAAGGATGCCTGATATTCTTATTGATTGTGAAGATAAAAATGCTTTTATTGATAATCTTATTCATGAATTATCACCTATAAATTTAGATGAATTTATTGATTATATATATCAAAACTATGGTCATAAAAATAATACTTTTAGAGCATTATTAATAAGTGGTTTTAGTAAATATATTACTAATGGGAAAATTATTAGTGAATGTATTGAGTTTACTCAAGAACAGCAAGAACTATTGACTGAAAGATTAACCGAAGATATTTATTCAATTACAACTATAAAGAAATTACTAACTGATTTATTTGATGTTAATGATTTTAAATTAATTAATAATATAAATATGTCTAAATTAAATTATAAATTAAGAGGAAATTATATAATGAAAAGTTCTATTACAAATTTAGAAGATTATTTGCATAATATTATTTTAAATAATGATTATTATGAAATAAAACCTGAAATGAAAAAAATAGGTTCAACTTTTTCTAGTTATTTGTATAAGTTTATATATAATTTAGATTTGTTTGAAATAAGTGATAAAAAATATATTACTATAAAGAAATTAAATGAATTAGGCATAAGTAAAGATGATATAAAAAAATTTATAAGCGAAATTGCAAAAGTAATTCCTGATAATGAATATTTTAACTTATATACTTTAGATAAAGATAATTTCTTGTCAAAACTAAAAAAATATGATTTTCCTAATTGCTTTTATGAGACTATTATTTCGACAATGCCTAATGTAAAAACTTTAACTATAAAAAATAATGTTTTGTTTATTAAAACAGATGAACAAGCAACAAGAGAAAAATTTATAAATAGTTTTGTAACGAAAAATAAAATATTTATAAGTGAAATAAAGAAAAATATTTTAGAAAAATATAATATAGATCTTTATGAATATTATATAAAAGAATTTATAGATAAGAAAAAATATTATTTTGATAATTCTATTGATTGTGTTTACATGAGTAAGGATTATTATGAAGAAGATATTAATGATTTAGATATTTTGCAATATATTGATTAGTAGCTGTTGTTACTAATTTTTTTTAAATAAAAAACTGGAGAAACATTTGTTAAACATATTTTTTTTCCAATAAATTTATGCTATAATATTTTTATAGGAGGGATATTAAATGATTAAATATATATGTAATAGTTGCGATAATTTAATATGTGAATCGAGTACTTGTCCTGTTTGTAATAGTAGAACTTACATTGATAAATCTGAAATATATTATTGCAAACATTGCAATATCCCTTTATTTGATAATATATGTTCTATATGTGGTAATAGAGCTGATTATATAGGAACTGATATAAGACCTGTATTTCCTCAAGAAAGATTATTAATTGAAGCTATTGAAGGTAATCCTTTTAAATATGTGGGTAAATCAATATGGAATACTTCTGGAAATTATTATTTTGTAAATGGCGAAAAAATAAAATTTTCAGTAAAAAATGTTGTTGATAATATTAATTATAAAGATATAAAAAAAATATTAATTGAGAATGAAAAAGAAAATCAAAAATATATTGATTCCTATTATGAAGAAGATTATATAAAAAAATTTATTTTAGCTAATAATATAAGATATAATTCAATGGTTACAGAAGCTCATGATTATATTAAAAATATTTCAAAGGATTATGATGTTGATTCGATGTTTGTATCATTTTCTGGTGGTAAAGATTCAACTGTAACAAGCGATTTGGTAATAAATGCCCTAGGTACTGATAAAATAATTCATATTTATGGAGATACTACTCTTGAATATCCTGAAACAGGAGATTATTTAAATGAATTTAAAGAAATTCATCCTACCACTCCATTACTTGTTGCTAAAAATAAGGAACAAGATTTTAACGAATTATGTAAAGTTATAGGTCCTCCAAGCAGGATGATGAGATGGTGTTGCACTATTTTTAAAACTGGTTCTATAACTAGAAAAATTGATGCAACTTTTAAAAATAAAACTAAAATTTTAACATTTCAAGGATTGAGAAGAAATGAATCTATTACCAGAAGCAAATATGATAGAGAAAGTAAAGGTGCTAAAATAACTAAGCAAGAGACTGTAGCTCCAATTATTGACTGGATGGATTTTGATGTATGGTTATATATATTAACTAGAAAACTGCCATTTAATAATGCATATAGGAAAGGTTTTTCAAGAGTTGGTTGTTGGTGTTGCCCTAATAATTCTTCATGGTCTGAATATTTATCTAGTATATATATGGAAGACGAATATATAAAATTTCATGATATATTATTAGACTTTGCAAAACAAATAGGTAAACCAGATCCATCTGAATATATATCATCTGGAGGATGGAAGGCAAGACAAGGTGGAAATGGATTGAATTATAGTGAAAATGCAATACTGTCTTTTAAACCATGTGTTTTAGAAGAAAATGCATTGAATTTTGATTTAAATAAACCTATTAGTAGCACATTGTATGAACTTTTTAAACCTTTTGGTATATTAGATTTTAGTATTGGTAATAAAAGATTGGGAGAAGTATATATTTTGGACAAAATAACTAAAGAACCTATACTAAAATTAACGGGTAAAATTGGTCAAAAAATTCTAAAGGTTTCAGTATTAAAGGAAATCAAAAAGTTTAATAATCCTAAAATTCGTGAAATGCTTATTAAAAATCAAATTACTAAATTCCAAACATGTATTGGATGTATGGCGTGTGAAAGTGTTTGCAAATATGATGCAATAACAATTAAACATAATACTAAACAATATGGTGAGAAATTCGATATATCATATACAATAGATGAAAAAAAATGCATAGGTTGTTTGGAATGTGTTAAACACTTTAGTGGTGGTTGCTACATGAAGAAAGTGTTAAGAACTAAACAATATAAGGAGTAAGGTTGAAAATTAATTAACTACTTTAAGACACTATAAAAACCCATAGCAAAAACTATAGTTGAAAAGTGTCTAAA
>CANRNC010000046.1 GCA_947631915.1 uncultured Clostridia bacterium | reverse complement strand
CAGAAGGAGAGATAGAATGGAGCAAACTTGTAGGTGGAGAAGGATATGATGAGTTATTTGAGATTGAATCAGATCCTAATGGTAATTCATATGCTGTAGTGGGATATGTAGATTCATCTAGTGTTAAGTATGATAATGTAGATTTGAAATCTATAGAGGATTATGGACAAGCAGATGGTTTTGTAATGGTGATAGATGAACAAGGAAATAAGCAGTGGGCAAATACTATAGGAAAAGAGGAAAATGATAGAATAAATTCAGTTGCAATAAATGAAAATGGAGAAGTTGCTGTTACAGGAAGTTATCATGAAAACGGAAGTAAAAAAGGATATATTTGTAAATTTGATAATGATGGAACGTGTAGGTGGCATAAAGACTTGAGTGGTACAGCAGATGTATGGGGAGAAGCTATTACCGCAACTACTAGTGGATTTGCAGTTGGAGTGAACTTTAATGGAAATACATTAGATATAGATAGCGAATCAAGTATAGTATCAAACACTAAAACAGATGGTACAACAGATTCTGTTGTAATTGGATTTACATCAGATGGTGATTATCAATGGAACACTCAAATAGGTAGTGCACAAAATGATGAAATATTTGATATGGTTAAATATGTAGATGCAAATGGAAATGATATGATAGCTGTAGTAGGTGCTTTTGGAGCTAGTATAAGTAATCATAGTTTATCTACAAAAGGTGTATATGATGGAATGCTTGTAAAATTGCAAGAGGAAAATGGAAATTGGAGTTCATCTATATCTATTGGAGGAAGTAGTGATGATGTTATAAATTCTATTGAACCAACCAACAATGGAGGTTTGGTGCTTGGTGGCTGGACATATAGTAGTAGTGTTAAATGCGGAAGCACAAACATAGTTACATCAAACAAAGGTGAAAATGATGGTTTTATTATAGAAATAGATGATTCAAATAATGTAGTATGGAGCGATGCAATTCAAGGTAGCTCATTTGATAGTGTAGATGGTGTAGTACAAACAAAAGATGATTCATTTTATGCAGTTGGTGATTTTGACAGTAATAGTTTAACTGCATCAAATACAGATGATATACTTAAGAATAATGGTTCAAGTTATGCAAATGCTTATGTTATTAAATATGAACAAGAAATTATTGAAGCAGAAATACAAGAAGCTAAAGAGATAAAAGTAGAAAACAAATTAAAAGAATTTACTATTACAACTGAAATAGGAGAAAATTTACATAAACAAAGAACAGGTGGAACTATAACAGGAAACACTTCTTCTAGTTATCCAGAAAATGAACATAAGAAATTCGTTGAAAATGTAAAATACGGAAATGACAATACTACTGAAATAGTTATTCATCCAAATGAGGGGCATTCAATAACAAGCATAACTATAAATAATGAAGAAGTAAAATTTACACCAGAAGAAAATGGAGATATCAAAATATCTGCTGGATATTTCAAAAATATGGACGAAGATAAACATATAATTGTAATATTTTCAGAAGATAAATATACTTTAACTATAAAGAAGACTGATAAAAATAGTAATCCTCTTGAAGGTGCAGAATTTGAAATTAAGTCTAAGTCAGATGAAAATGTGAAAACATACAAAGTTACAACAGATAAAAATGGTGAGGCTAAAGTAGAAGTTGATGATTATGGAAAATATACAGTAAAAGAAACAAAAGCCCCAGAACATTACATTCTATCAAAAGAAGAAAAAGAAGTAGATATATCTGAAGAAGGTACTGTATGTGAAACAGTTACATTTGAAAACGAAAAATACGCTTTAGTAACTGTACACCACTACCTAAAAGAAAATGGTGAAAATACTGAAAAAAGAGTTGCAGATGATGTAATTTATGAAGGTAAACCAAGAGAGCACTATGAAACATATCCAAGAATGGACTTAGAAGGTTTAACATTGGAAAAGAAGAATAAAGAAGATATATCACCAGATGATGAAGATGATATATATGTAATTCCTGATAAAGCTACTGGAGAGTATGTAGAAGATGAGAATATTGAAGTTAACTACTACTATGAACCAACTCCAATGAAATTAACAATACATCATTATATACAAGGAACAGAAGATGAAGTTATACTTGATGGAAAACCAGTTGAAGAAGAAGTTGAATTTACTGATTCAACAGTAACATTTGATGAAGATGATAATTATACTGTTTCTGCAACTGACAAATATAAATTAGAAGAAAATGAAAATTATAAAAAATTAACATCAGATTATATCTTTACAAATGTAACAACACAAAGTTTAGATGAAGAAGGATTATTAGGTGATTTAAATACTCCAGAGATAACTGATGAATTTGAATATAATACTGATTCAGAGATAATTTACTATTATGAACTAAAATCACATACTATAACTTCTGAAGTAATCCAACACGAAGAAGATAGAACTAATGAAGAATATAATATAAAAGAAAATGTAAAAGTTGATGGAGGTACTATAACTGGTGAATATACTGATCAATATCCAGAAGAAGAAAGAAAAATGTTTATAGAAGAAGTTCCTCAAAAGGAGGATTCTAAAGAACAGATAAATATAACTCCAGAGTATGGATATAAAGTAAAATATGTTAAAGTTATTTCTACACCAGATGAAGGTGAACCAACTGAAAGTGTTGTGTATGGCAAGGAAGACGAAAAAGTTGATGATGAAGAAAATGAAGACAAAATTGGAGGTGGAGAAGAAAAGGAAGACCAAATTGAGGGCGGAGAAGAAAATGCAGGCCCAATTGAGGGTGAAGAAGAAAAAGAAGGTAAAGTTGAAGTAAAAGAAAAAGATGAAAGAGTAAATGTAGCAGTAACAAAATTCCAATCTGTTACTGAAGATAAACATATTGTAACAGAATTTGAGCCTTTAGAGGGCAATGTTATTGTTCATCATGTGATTCGTGAAGATGGTAAAGAAGATAAGGAAGTAAAGAATGGAACTATTCATGGTTTTGTTGGAGATCAATATCAAACAGGACCTGTTGATATAGAGCATTATGAATTAGTTGAAACTGAGGGAGAAACAACTGGTGAATATACAGAGGCTGATAAAGAGGTTTATTATTACTATAAATTAAAAAAATATAAATATACTGTAGAATATTATTATGATAATGAAATTGATAATGAAGCAACTATGGAAGATGAAGCTGAATATGGCTCTGCAGTAACTGAGTTTGTGGACAAAAATAGAACTGGATATGAATTAGTAGATAAGACACCTAAAAATGAGGAAAATCCAGATAAGGTAAATTTGAAAATTACTGATAATCCAAATAATAATGTTATAAAAATTTACTATGAAAGAGCTAAATTCAAATATAGTGTTGAATATTATTATGATGGTGTAAAAGCTGAAGATGAAACAGTTGAAAGTGAAGCTACATATGGTGATATAATAAAAGAGTATGAAGAAAGCGATAAAGAAGGTTATAAATTAGTAGATAAAAAGCCTGTAAATAAAGATGGCGAAGTTGAATTAACAATTACTGAAGATCCTGAGAAAAATGTAATACGATTATATTACAGAAGTGAATACAAAATAACAACTAAAGTAAGAACTCATACAGAAGAATATGTAAATGGTGATGTAATAGAAAATGTAGCAGGAGGTACAATATCTAGTAATGAAGATCCAAATGAACCTTATGAAAAAGTATTAAAAGGTGATAGCAATGAAAAAGACATAGTTATACAACCAGACCCAGGATATACAATAGTAAATGTATGGATTTCTGATGGACCAGATGCTGAAAAAGCAGAATTTAATTACAAGGAACTAATAAATGATGGAACAGTAACAATATCAAAAGGCTACTTTAATAATATGAACTCAGATAAACACATTGAAGTAGAATTTAGAAAAATAAGCAAAGTTATAGTAAAATATCTAGAAAAAGATGGCACAGGATTTACAGAAAAAGAATTAGCTCCTCAAATAATAATAAACGGTTATGAAGGAAAACCTTATACAACTTCAAGAGCAGATGTAACAAATTATAAAGATGCTACTGATAAAGATGACCAAATCACTCCATTAAATGCCTCAGGAACAATGAAAGCTGATGACATAACAGTAATTTACTATTATGAAAGAATACCTGCAGGAATTACTGTAAAATATAGAGAAAAAGTACTTGATGAAAATGGTAATGAAAAAGGAATTGCAATTCCTGGATACGAAGATAAAACTATAAATGGATATGTTGGATTAGAATATAAAACAACTAGAGCAGATATACCAAATTATGTACCAGCAACTCCTGTAGATGGACCATCAGAGCAAAATAGTGTTATAAATGTTTTAAAATCTGAAAATGCCAAAGATGGAATATATGGAGCAGAACCAGTTGAAATTGTTTACTGGTATGAAAGAGAATTTAACATATCTACTAAAGTAATACAACATAAAGAAAATAGAACAAATAAAGAAACTGGAATAAAAGAAGAAAAATTGGAAGATGGTGGAACAATTACTGGACAAGAAGATGAGGTTCTTGAAAAAGTAGTATATAATCACACATCAAAACAGCGAATAGAAATTAAGCCAAAACAATATTATAATGTAAAATCTATAGCAATAGTTGGTATAGATAGAGATGAAGCTGAGACAAAAACATATATTTATGGTGAAAATGCAGTTTCTGATGCAGAAATTATTTATCAAAAAAATGAAGATGGAACTATTACTTTAAGTAATTTTATAAATGTAAAAGAAGATAAACGCGTTGAAGTAGAGTTTGAGCCTATGTATGGCGAAGTTGTAGTTCATCATTATATAGCTGGAACTGGAGAGCAATTTGGTAAAGACCCTGAAAAAGTTCCATCAAAAGTTGCAGATGAAGTTGTTGAAAATGAAACTATTAGGGATTTAATAGGTGAACCATATACAACATCACCAAGTGAAAATGTTTCAAATATTTATAAATTAGTAGATAAAAATGGAGCAGAAAGTGGAGAAATTACTACTGATACAATCAATGTATACTATTATTATAATTTCAAAGAATTTGAGTATAAAGTAGAATACTATTATGATGGTGAAAAAGATGATACTGAAACAGAAACATTTACAGCAACATACGGAGACAAAATAACAAGATATGATGACAAAGT
>CANRNC010000045.1 GCA_947631915.1 uncultured Clostridia bacterium | reverse complement strand
TATGCCAAGTGTGCATGTAGATTTACAGCTATCAGAAAAAATAAATACTTCAAGATACATATTACAATACCAAACACTTAATGAGACAAATACAGATTGGACTAACTATAATGATGGTGGATTTGACATAACAAATAATGGTTCAATATTTGTTAGATTAATTGAAAAAAATGGAACACAAACAGGTGGAACAGCAACAAGTACATATACCTTCTTTGATAGAAAAGCTCCAAATGTATTACTAAAAGTAGGAGAAAAAACACAAAACTCAATTACATTAAATGTAACAGCAACAGATACACCAAGTGGACTATCAGAAGGTAGCCCAATAAGTTACTATGTAATAGAAGGAAGAGTAGCAGATTTGGAGGCAGCACAAAGCAAAAAAGGTGAAGTAAAAGAAAGTTCTGAAAACAAGACATATACATATACTGAATTAAAAACAGGAACAGTATATACACTTCTAGTAGAAGTAATAGACAAAGCAGGAAACAAAACAGCAAAAACAATAACAGTATCAACAGAAAATATTCCAGGAACAACAGCAAAGCCAACAACAGAAGGAAAAGACAAAGATAGCGATGGTAAAATAGACTCATGGGATACAAATGGAGATGGAATCCCAGACGCCAAAGATACAACAGGAGATGGAAATGCAGACCAATGGCTAAAAGATACAACTGATCCAAATAGTGGATGGACAGATAAAAAAGAAGAAAACCCACAACCAAAAGATACAAATAAAGATGGTTTACCAGATACATGGGTAGATCCAAAAACAGGAGAAACTGTTGCAGAAGATACAGACAATGACGGAAATGCAGATAAATTCAAAGACCCAGAAACTGGAGAAATGAAAGAATCAAAAGATCAAGACCCAATGCCACAAGATACAAATGGAGATGGAAAACCAGATACATGGGTTGATCCAGAAACAGGAGAAGAAAAAGCAAAAGATACAGATAATGATGGAAAAGCAGATCAATTTGTTGATGAAAATGGAAACCTAACAGATAAAGATGAAGAAGGAAAAACTCTAAAAGATACAGATGGTGATGGTGTACCAGATGCAAGAGTAGATGAAGAAGGAAATGTAGAAAACAAAGAAAATCCAAAAGATCCAGAAAGCCCATGGGTACCAGATGAAAGAGGAAAAGACACAGATGGAGATGGAAAAGTAGATCAATATGACCCAGAAAAATATCCAGAAGGCACAAAACAAACATGGGATACAGATGGTGACGGAGAAGACGACGCTGCAGATACAGACGGAGATGGAAAAGCTGATAAGTGGAAAGATCCTGACACACAAGAATGGAAAGATACAGATAAAGATGACCATAAACAATGGGATACAAATGGAGATGGAATTCCAGATGCCAAAGATACAACAGGAGATAACAATGCAGATGAATGGCTAAAAGACCCAACTGACCCAGAAAGTGAATGGTCTGATAAAAGTGACGAAAAACTAAAACCAGAAGATACAAATGGAGATGGATTACCAGACCAATGGAAGGATGAAAATGGCAACATAGTTGCAAAAGATGATAAAGACCCAAAAGATGGAAATGCAAGTGAATTCGTAGATCCAAAAACTGGAGAGTTCCCAGACCCAGAAGAACCAGAAAAATATCCAAAGCCAGAAGATACAAATGGTGATGGACTTCCAGATAAATGGGTAGATAAAGATGGAGAAGTAGTGGCAGAAGATAGAGGAGAGCCAAAAACAGGAAATGCAACAGACTTTGTTGACCCTGCAACAGGAAAAATGCCAGAAAAAAATCCAGAAAACCCTACACCTGAAACATATCCAAAAGCAGAAGATACAAATGGAGATGGTTTACCAGACACTTGGAAAGACGAAGATGGCAACATAGTTGCAAAAGACGATAAAGAAGAACCAGATGGAAATCCAAATAAATTTGTAGACCCAACAGATCCAGAAGGACCAAATAAAGAAGGAAGCAATTTAACTGATAGTGATAAAGAAGGAAATAAATACGAAGATACAGATGTACCACCAGATGGAAAACCAGATGTAAAAGTAGACCCAGACTCGGGAAACATTCAAGAAGTAGTAGACCCTGAAACAGGAGAGTGGACAGACCCAGAAGAAGTACCAGGCAAACCAAAAGACACAGATGAAGACCATAAAATAGACACATGGGATTATAACAATGACGGAAAACCAGATGCATGGGATAAAAAAGAACCAAAAACAGGCAAACCAGACACATGGGATACAGACTTTAATGATAAAGAAGATGCATGGGACACAAATAATGACGGAATAGCAGATATGTGGGATACAGACGGAGATGGAAAACCAGATGTGTGGGATACAGATTTTGATAGATTTCCAGACGCATACGACACAGATGAGCCAAAAGATGGAAGCGCAGACGAGTGGGAATTCCCTGCAGAAGAAGGAAGCATAACATTTACAGATAAACCAGATACATTATGGACAAACACACCAGTAGAAGTAATACTAAAATCAGATTATACAGCACAAGGATTTACAATAGAATATTCAAAAGACTATGACCCATTAAAAAGAACAGGGAATTGGGAAATAGGAGAAACAGTAACATTAGAGCAAAATGCAACAATATATGCAAGATTAAAAAATAATGAAACAGAAGAAACAGGTGGAGTGCTATCACATAAAGTAACAAACATAGACAGAACAGCACCAGAACTTTCAATAAAAGGAGACCCAATAGTAACAACAAATTCAATAGCAATTGAAATAACAGTAGAAGATGAATTAAGTAAGCTAAAAGCAGGAACTCCAATAAGTTATTACCTAATAAAAGGCGAAGTAACAGGAGAAGAACAAATACAAGCTCAAAAAGGAAAAGTAAAAGAAAGTTCAACTGCAACTTCATATACTTATACTAACCTAACTCAAGGTCAAGTATATACAATAGTTATAGAAGCAACAGATAATGCAAATAACACAGCAACAGTATCAAGAGTATTAACAACAGGTCAAGTTCCAAGCTTAGACCAAACTGAAGAACTAACGGTTAAATATTCATATACAGAATGGAACAATCAAGAAAAAGTGCATGTAACATTAATACCAAAAACACCAGTAGCTGAAGTATTTAAATTAGAATATAAAGTAACATATACATCACCTCGTCTAGGAACAGATAACGATGTTGATTGGACAGAATATACAGAAACTGGTTTTGACATTACAAACAATGCAACAATTAATGCAAGAATAACTGAAAAAGAGGGAACTCAAACAGGAGCAATGGCAACAAGCACATACTCGAAATTTGATAGAGAACAACCAGAATTAAGTGAAATATCTGTAACTAAAACAACAACAAACAGTATATCAGTAAGTGTAACAGCAGAGGATAAACCAGAAGTAGGAGCAAGTGGATTACTAGAAGACAATGCATATACATATATAATAGATCAAACTGCAAATGTTGCACAAGAGTCAAGTGAAACACAAGTTTTATTAAGCTCAAATGAACCAACACATACATTTACAGGCTTAACACATGGAACAGATTACACAATAAAAGTAATGGTAGCAGATAAAGCACAAAATATGAATCAACAAGAAACAACACAAACAACAGAAAAAATACCAGATTTATCACAAGAAGGAGAATTAACATTTGATGTAACACCACCTAGTTGGAATAATAAAGAACAAGCAACAGTAAAACTAAACACAAAAACACCGGTAGAAGAAGATAAATTCAAATTGCAATATCAAACACCAAATGAAGAAAACACAGATTGGCAAGATTACGACAAAGAAGCAGGATTTAACATAACAAAAAACGGAAGTATCTTTGCAAGATTAATAGAAAAAGAAGGAACACAAACAGGAACATCTGCAACATACAATTATAACTTCTTTGATAGAAATTTACCAACAATATCAATTGAAACTGAAGAACCAACAGTAAGTTCAGTAAAGGTAAATGTAACATCAAGTGATGATGATGCAAGTGGCTTGATAGATGAGGGCAGATATACATATTATTTAGAAGAAGTAAGAAGTCAAGCTGGAGAAGTTCCAGTTGAGACAAAGAATGAAACAAGTCATACATACACAGGACTTGTTCAAGGAAAAGAATATAATTTAAAAGTAGCTGTTAAAGATAATGCTGGAAACATTGGAGAGGCTAAAACAAATATAACAACAAAGAAAATACCTGATTTAACAGAAGAAAAATTAAAAGGTAATATTGCGTTTGTCCATGAACCAGAAGGGTGGACAAATGAAAATGTTAAAGTAAGCATAACTACTCAAAATTTGCCAAAAGAATATAAACTTCAATATAGAGTGACAAATTCAGGAGAGTGGATTGAATATACAAATCAAAAAATTGAAGTAACGCAAAACAATACACTTATACAAGCAAGGCTAATTGACGAAACAACAGAACCAGCACAAGAAGGAGGCTATGTTTCAGATATAGTAAGTAAAATTGATAGAATCAACCCAACACTAACAATAAATGAAAATACAACAGTTACAACAAATTCGATTAGCGTCGAAGTAACTACAGAAGATGAAAACAGTGGATTAAAAGATGAAACGCCAATAAAATATTACTTATTAGATGGAAAAGTAACAGACCAAGAGCAAATAAAAACACAAAAAGTAGAAGCAGAAAATCAAACAGCAACATCAGAAACATCACATAAATTTACAGGTTTAACACAAGATACAACGTATACAGTAGTTGTTGATGCTGAAGATAAAGCTGGAAATATTTCAACACAAAGTAAAGTTGTAACAACAAAAAAAATACCAGACCTAAGCTATGGAGCAGATATTACATACACATATGCTCCAGCAACATGGACAAATACACCTCCAGTAACAGTAACACTAAATCCACAAAATAGTGTGGACGAAGGATTTATACTTCAATATGGAACTTCAACAACAGCTCAAGAACCAACAGAGTGGAAAGAATATAACTCGTCACCATTTGAACAAAGTGAAAACTGTACAATATATACAAGATTAAAAGAAAAAGATGGTGAACAAGTTGGTAAATCAGCTAAAAATGAGATGAAGTTAATTGATACACAAGAACCATCAGGAACTTTGAAGGTATCAAGTTACTCAACAAATAGCTTAAGTGTACAAGTAGAAAATCCAGGAGATGACCTAAGTGGATTGCACGAAAC
>CANRNC010000044.1 GCA_947631915.1 uncultured Clostridia bacterium | reverse complement strand
TGCACATTTATATGTAGCCTCTCCATTTGTTTCGCATGTAGGCTCGATTGTGTACTCAACAAATACACTATATTCATGAACATGGTCTTCTGGCACAACTTTAATCAATATTAATATATAAAATTAGGTAGGGAAGGACAAGTTTTATCAATAATACGTATCTATTTGTATAGAAATAGATACGTATTATAATAAAATTATGATTTAAACAATTTATACAATAAAAAAAACTTATCATATGATAAGCTTTTTATTATATAATTTCTAAAGACATTCTTCTAAAATTATTTTTTGTATTTCTTTGTTACTGATATTTTCTTTATCTCTTTTACAATAAACAGATAATAAATATATAGTACCATCACTTTTTATAGCATAATAGATTAATCTATAACCGCCTCTTTCTCCACAAGGAATATCAGAATTAGCTACTCTAACCTTTAAAACATTTTCATTATCATCTTTCATTCTTATATTTGGAACTATAGCACCCATTAATTTACCTTTTTTTAATTCTTCAATAATGTTATCTAGATCATCTGCTATATGTTTGTATTTCTTTTTATACTGTTTAACATCCCTTTTAAAACTATTTGTAGTTATTATATTATAGTTCATCTTAAGATCTACTCCTCGTTTTTTAATTCTTTCAAAAAGTCATCCCAAGTGTCTAGTTGTATTTTTCCTTCTTTATGAAGTTTAACTTCTTTTAAACTTTCCTTAAGAGATTCATATATACTACAATATCTCTTAGATGTTTTTTCTTTAGTAAGTTTGCCTGTTAAGCGAACTGCTGTATTCATATTTATCCCTCCTATCTTTCTCATAAAATTATCTCCTTTCATCAATATATTTATTATAAACAAATATTGATAAAAAGATTGTCTAAATTCAACTTACTATGAGATTTCTTATAAAAAATATATACAAAATAATTCAAAATGTAAATATGTATTTCAAAAATTTTATAAAAATAGTATTTTTTAACATTTATAATATTATTTTAACATTTTTCTACAAATATTTCAAGTTATTTATTTAATTTTAAAGATTGTTTTCTAAATTGATATTCTATAAAGTCGTACCAGAAGACCATGTTCATGAATATGAACTTACAAAAGTTTTAATTGCACCAACATGTAAAACAGATGGAGAGGGAATTTATTCATGTGCATGCGGTAACGCAGAAGATGAAGTAAGACCAATTCCTGCTTCTGAAGAATATCACGCTTGGGGAGAACCAACACAAGTAGGATCATTCAATGTTTATGTATGTAGCATATGTAATAACACAAAAGTAGAAGAAATTGAAGGAACAGCACATGTTCATAACTATGTAGTAATTAGTGAGATACCAGCTACATGTACATCAGAAGGAAAAATAACAAAACAATGTCAAAGTGAAGATGAAGGAGAATGTGATCAACCAATAATAACAGAAACAGTAGCTATGATTCCACATGAATCAGATGCTGCTTATGGAACAGGATTTGTAATAAGAAATGCAGAAAAATGTGGTCAAGATGGTGAAGAAATAGTAACATGTAAAATATGTAACCAACAATTTACAAGAGCTATTCCTGCTCATAGCTATGATGATGGAATAGTATCAGTAGAACCTACATGTACAACAGCAGGAACAATGAAATATACATGTAAAGATTGTGGAGCAACAAAGACTGAAGAAATAAAAGCATTAGGTCATGATTTACAAGATGTAGAAGTATTAGTACCTGCAACATGCGAAAAAACAGGATTAGCAGAAAAAGTTTGTAAACGTTGTGGATATGAAGAAAAAACAGTACTAAAAGCATTGGGTCATGCTGTAAAAACAAGCGAATCAAAGAAAGATGGATACATAAACGAAAAAGGTGAAGTAGTTGAAGGTGTAAACCCTGATCCTTGTAAATATGATACAGTAAAAACATATGATTGTGATCATTATAATGTAAATGGAGCACAAAATCTTTGTAATTTAAAAGATGGAAAAGTAGTTGAAACTGTTAAAAAAGCAACAGGTCATGCTATTGATACATCAAAAGAAGTTAGAGAAGGAATTGCAACTATAGATTTAACTAAAGTTGTTGAAGATGGAGTATACAAATATGACATAGCAGATAAATATTTAAAAGATGAAAATGGTAATATTGTATTTGAAAAAGGAGTAGTAGTAGACTGTAGTCATGAAAAAGTAAAAATATTTACTTGTGCAAACTGTGGAAAAACTCAAACAGTAGTTGTTGAGGAAAGAAAAGCACATACTGGAGCTGTTACAACAAAACCAGCTACATGTGAAGATTACGGATATACTTCAACATCTTGTACAGTATGTAATAAAGTAGTACTTGAAAGAACAGCAGAAAAACCAGTAGGACATAATTATGTATATAATGTAGAAACATGTACAACACCTGCAGTAATAAAATGTACAAGATGTAATGATGAGTTAACAGTAGATGAAATATCTACATTAAATACAGGAAGCGATAATACATTAAAAGAAAAAATTACTAAACTTTTAAAAGATGCAAAAGTATTAACAGCTGAACAAACACTTGCAAACTTTACAGCATATAATCCAGCAAAAGGACATAACTTTGTAGGAAAATTAACTGTTGACAAGGAAGATCCAACAAAAGGAACATCATATTGTGACAGATGCGGTAAAAACATACAAGTAGATATAACATTAGATGTTGACAAAGAGCAAGCTGAAGAAAAGATAACAGTTGCAGAAGAAGAGAACACTTCTGAAACAGAAAAAAAAGTAAATAAAAAAATGGATAAAGTTAATATAACTTTTGAAAATAATGTTGTTACAATTAAATTAAATCAAAAACTTACTAATGACGATATTGATAAAACAACAGTTAATTCAAATTGTTTCGGTATAATGTTAGATTTAGGTATAAAAGCTGAAAATGTAGAGATTGTACGCTCTAGCGGTACTTATTCATTTAATCCAGATGGTACAGATACAAATACAACTGAAATGAAAAGATGGAATGATAATGCTACTGAAAACAGCTTTATGGTTTGGTTATCACCTGAAGATTTCCAAAAATATGGAGGATCTTATGAGATAACATTTGCTGATTCAAAAAATCCAAGTACTTATCCAATAACTATAACATTTGTATATGATACATCATCAGTAATAGACTAATCTGTACAGATAGAAATCCTCCAGTTAAACTGGAGGATTTTTATTTTTCATTAAATTAGCATTATACAAAAAGAAGCTAACATATGTTAGCTTCTTCTTTATTATACTATAACTATAATTAAATTACATTATTCTGCTTCTAACGGTACATATTTAAATGTTATAGTGATTGGTTCTGGTGTGGTTGAATTTTCACTTTTATCTTTAAATGTTATAGTTATATCTCTTTTTCCATTTGTGAAATCATTAGGACATAACCAAATCATAAAGCTGTTTTCAGTAGCATTATCATTCCATCTTTTCATTTCAGTTGTATTTGTATCTGTACCATCTGGATTAAATTTATAACCCTCTGGATTGCTACTAACTATTTCCACCTTTGAAGCTTCTATACCTAAATCCATCATTATTCCAAAACAATCATTATTGTTTGTTCCACTAATGTCTCCATCAACAAATGCTTTATTTTGTTTTATTGTTACAACATTACCATCTCTAGTAATTGTAACTTTTTCCATTCTGCTATTTACTTTTTCTTCTTTTGCTTTTACTACTGGATCTGTAGATAACTTATCTGAAGGTGCAGTAGCTTTTACTGGTTCTTCCTCAAACTCTAAACTTACTACCACATCTTTACCACATGTATTGCAATGTTTATATGTTAAACCATCAACTAATTTTGTGTTACTTCCATTAAAGTTATGTCCTGTAGCTTTTGATAATGTATATTTATTACCTTTGGCCTTTGCATTATATTCTATAGTAGTGTTTCCAGTTTCATATGCAGCAGCACAAACTAAATTGTAAGTTGTGTTATCAGCATTTTTTGTACCATTGTAAGTAAGTTCATTTTTACATCTCGTACATTCAACTTTAGCATCATCTGTACATGTTTCAGCAACATATACATAATCATGTCCTAATGCTGGTAATACTGTATCTTTTATAGTTTTCTTACATGTTGAGCATGAATATGTAGTATATCCATCTGTTGTACATGTTGGAGCTACTCTTCCTTCAGTTCCTGCAATCTTTGTATGTTCTGTTTTAGGTGTAATTATTGTATATTGCTCTGTTCCACATGTTGCACATGTGAATACTTGTGCTTTTGCATGTGTACAATCAACAGTTGCATCTGTTAAAGCAATTACTTTTCCATTTGAATCATGATTTATAATTAAATTTCCATTATCATCACATGCGAAAATTCCTGTTACAACTGATTTTGTGGTATCAACACTATGAGCTCTTTTTTCAGCAATTATAGTTACCATTTCTTTATTTTTTAAGTTACAATTGTCATTACCACATACAGCATATTTTGCTATGGCAGATGTACAACTTGTCATTCCTGATTTGTAATTTGTTATTTGAGTTCCTTTTACAATTTCACCATTTTTATCAATAGTAACATAATAATATTCTACGCTTGTTTCTTTATGTCCTGTAGCTGGTATTACTTTCTTTTCTGTGTATGAACATACACTACATACTTTTGTTGATCTTCCATCGTCTACACATGTTGCAGCTTTTTCAATTGTTGTATTAAAGCTATGTCCTAGTGCTTCTCCATCTGATTCAGTTTTTTCTGCACCACAGTCTTCACATTTGTAAACAAGTTGTTTTGCTTCTGTACATGTTGCTGGTATCTCATTTACTTGTTTATAATTATGAGCAGAAATAGGTCTTGTAAATGTTTGACCACAATTTTTACATACTACTTCTTCAGCACCATCTGATACACATTTTACAGCACCTGCTGTAATAAATCCTTTTCCTTCAGCTGTATCAGATACGTGATCTACCATTGGTAATATTTCTGTAATTTCCTTGTTACATTTACTGCATATATAAACTTTCTTTCCTGTTGCTGTACATGTAGCTTCTTGAGTATAGTATAAAGTTAGATATTCTTCATCATGATCACACTCTATAGCAGGTGTTGTTCTAGTATCTGTTTCACCACAAATAGTACATGTATAAACAGATATTCCCATTTGATTTATACCTGCTTCTTTTATAACTTCTGTTTCTACGAAGTTATGATAATCTTCAGAAGCTTTTACTACTTCTGTCTTTGTTTCTCCACATACTGAACATGTATAAACTGCTTCACCATCGCTTTGGCAAGTAGCTTGTATCTTTGTTTCTGTTAGTTGCCAATCATGAACATGGTCTTCTGGGGCATAATTTTTTTACTTCCTTTTTCATAAAATCCAAAGATACAGAAGTGTAAGTGT
>CANRNC010000043.1 GCA_947631915.1 uncultured Clostridia bacterium | reverse complement strand
GATCAAAACACTATACTTGGTTGGGTAGGTGGATACTCGACTTCCATAGAACATGGTGGATATGATTATTGTACAACTGGTGCTCACTTGCACTTTGGTGTAGCAACAGGATACTATAATGGATACTCTATTTCCACAAGTCGTATGATTGTACCACCAGGATTTCCAAATACAAAAGGTTGGTCATTCTCTTCAAGATATCAAATGTATAATGGTTAAACACGAGAAATCGTGTTTTTCTATTTTTTGAAAAGTGTATAGCAAATCTTCTGAAAAGTGTATAGTAAATCTTCTGAAAAGTGTATAATTTGTAAAAATTCATTTATTTTTTATCCATAAATTCGTCATATCCTTTAAAGAATTCTCGGATATCTATATTATATTTTTGAGATATCATATATAAAGTATCTAAAGAGACTCCTGTTTTAACTCCAGGACTTTCTATTTGAGAAATAAAGCCACGACTCATATCGATATTCTCGGCAAACTTTTCTTGACTTTCGTTTCTTTGACAACGAATTTCTTTCATATTCTTTCCTACAAGATTATAGAAGTCATAAATATTTCTCATAGAAATCGCCTCACTTATTTATATTTTATAAAATTAAGATTATATATTCTGCTAGTTTACAGCTAGCAATTTATAAATGATTGTGATATACTGATTTTATGAAATAGAAAAGAGGTTCTTTATGAAGCTAGAAAGATTTAAAGAAAGAAATAATAAGAGAATAGGAATTATTATATTTACAATAGTTTGTATTTTATTAGTTGGTGGAGTTATTTTATATAGAACATTTGCTGTATTTGAAGTAAAGACAAATCAAAATGTGATAAAAGGAAATGTACAAGACCCAGGAAATCTTTATTTTGCATTTTATCAAAAAAATGAAGAAAATGGAGAATATGAAATAAAAAAAGATGTGCCTAATTTAAGTGATGGATATGTATTAGATGAAGTACAAAGTTACTGTGGAGTAAGTGGAGAAAAAGATACAGATATTGAAGTTTATTTATCAGAGGATGGATATATTAAGGTTAAGGGAATGAAGACTTCGAGAACCAAATGTAATCTTTATTTTACGAAAGGAGTTTTTATAAAAGGAAAAGGAATACCCGTTGTTACAAGTGGCGATGGATTATATAAAGTAGAGCATCCTGCTACTGAAACTGAAGGAATGGATGAAGGTTGGCGAACAGAAGAGTATCGTTATGCTGGTAACAACCCTAATAATTATATATGGTTTAATGATGAACTATGGAGAATCATTGGACTTGTAAATGTAAAAGTAGATAAAGGTAATGAACAAACTGCAATAGAACAAAGATTAAAGATTATAAAAGATACATCAATTGGGAAATATAGTTGGGATAAAGATGCCACTAGTGGTACTAATGATTGGACTCAATCAAGTTTAATGAAAATGTTAAATGGAATTTATTATGAACACCAAGCCGGTGATTGTTATAGATACAATGGTTCTAGTAATTCAATTGCTGATAGAAATTGTGATTTCACTCAAACAGGAATGAAAGATAAATTTAAAAATGTTATAGCTAGTGATATTATTTGGAATATAGGAGGTTGGGATGTCCAAAAGAAAGATCCGACAATCATAGAAATGTATTCTCATGAGAGGGGAAGTGAAACTGCTGAAAACCATCCTTATGAATGGAGTTCTAGCAATACAATTGGTAATACATCATTTCATAGTATAGGGCTTTTTTATCCAAGCGATGTAGGATATGCCACTTCAAAAAGGGAATGTATTGTTTCCACTTCTATTTCGGGAGGTGGTGTAGTTTCTCCTTGGTTTAAACCGTGTTTGTTAGAAGATTGGATGTTTCATGATCAATGGATTTGGGCTATAACACCTACTTCTAGGCATGAGAGAAGTGTATATCGTGTAGATAATCGGGGATTTATTACTGATGATAGTGCAATTTATGATACTCCTTATGATGTATATCCTACTATTTATTTAAAAAATGATGTTATTATAACTTCTGGAACAGGTACTTCTGAAGATGCCTTTCGTCTTGAACTAAAATAGATTTTAAAACTCTTTACATTTTTATTTGATATATGTTATTATTTTTCTAGGGGAGTGCATATATATGAATAATTATGTAAAGAGTATTTCTTTATTACAGCAAAATTTAGAACAAAGTACTGAACAATTAAATACTGTTATTGAAGAATTGGATAAGGTCTATAAAGAAAGAGAAAGATGTTTAAACAATATTGATTGGATTCAAGAAAAAATAGATGCTTTAGAAAAGAAACACAATATTCTTGTAAATTTTAAATCTGTAGTTTGGAATAAATGCAAAGTTGGTTGGATTTTTCATTTGTTTACTGAAATGGTCATTGTAGGTTTTACTCTTGCAATTTATGGTCCTTGGATTCCTTTTCTAGTATGTTGTAGTCTTTTTAATGCTTATTTATGTATTGGAGCTTCAGCATCATCATTAAAAGAGGAATGGTATGTTAAAAGACATTATAAAGTAAGTAATGTAGAAAAAGATTTGAAAAAAAATGAAGATGAGCTATCTTTATTGAATGAAAAGAAAAATGATTTAGATAGGAAAATAGATGAATTGGAAAAACAAGAGAGTGAAGTGAGAGAAGAATTAGAAAATATAGATGATACCTTAAATGAGTTTATTCAATCTTATCGTATGGTTATGGATAAGGCTATCCATGTTTCTAAAGTTGCTGCTTTCAAAAAGGAAATTAGTGAGTTAGGAGATAGATATAGCCATGAATTAGATGTTATTTTAGATAATGAATATGAAAAACAGGGTATGGGACTTAAACTTGTTAAAGAAGAGGAAAAATACTAAATAAATTTTTTACTTCGCCTGTTGTAAAATATGTTTATAAATGTTGTGAAAGAGGCGAAGTATAAAGAAGTTTTTAATTGGCTTGCTTTTTTAGAGTCATCTTTTTTTTGTGGCATTATACTAATAACTTTTTTAAACAAATATTCTACTTTTATTTTTTCAATATAAAAGAAAGTCTTTTTTAACTTTCTTTAAATTCTAACTTGATTTTCTTGCTCTTTTAAATTTTTTTGTTTTTCTAATTCATCAATTTTTTGCAGATAATAATACTTTAAAATTGTTGATTCTACTAACATAGATGCACTTTTTGGGATAAAATAAGAATTTAATATAACATGTATAGCACTCTTAATATTTTCAATTGGCATACTTATTTGTATTAAAATGAGTGTTGTTGACATAGTAAGTATTGCAATACTTACATATTGTTCAATTTTATTAAACTTCATATCTTTTTCATATTTTTCTAATTTTGTTATCTGATGTCTTTCTTCCATTATATTTCCCTCCTTTTACCAGTGCTGTGGCAATGTATTTTCCTCTTTTTGTCAAAATACTTAACTGTATACATAAGGATAAAAAGTCTTTCTTTAATACTCTATCTAATTTTGACTTGATTTTCTTGTTCTTCTAATTCATCAATTTTTTGTTGTAAATGATATTTTTGAACTATTAAGTTTAATACATCAAATGAAAGAATTGGAATAGTTAGAGAGTCTAATATAGTAACTATATTAGTGAATATAGATTTAGTTGGCATATTTAATTCGAATGTAATTGTAGCTATTGCAATAGAAAGTATTGCGATACTAAAATGCTGATGTATATTACATGTTTTGATATTCTTTTCTAATTTTGTTATTTGATGTCTTTCTTCCATTATATTTTCCCCCTCCTTCGTTTTATTGTTAATCCTAAGTTAAAAGTTAAAATGTCCTAATAGTAAATTCAAATTGACAGCTTTTAATTTTTTCAAATATAAAAGAAAGTATTTTTTAATTTTCTTTATTATTAAATTCTTTCAATATATTCAAGGTTTCTTTATAAAATAAAGGTAATAATCTCGCAATCAATTCATTATTATTTAATTCGACTAATTCACTATTATCTTCATAACAAATTAAAATATCTTTTAAATTATTTATATTTAGTAAATAATAATAATTTTTTTCTTCACATGATACTTTACTTGCTACTACGTATTTATTAGTACCATCTAATGTAATTGTATCTTTTATTTCTATATTCATAAAAGTTTCCTTTCTTAATACTCATTATCAAATTCTAATTTGATTTTTTTGCTCTTCCAAATTTTTTTGTTTTTCTAATTCATCAATTTTTTGTTGATAATAATACTTTTTGATAGTTGAGCTTAATACGTTATATGAAGCTATTGGAATAATTACAGAATCTAAAATAGTAGTTGTAACATTGTGCATAGAATTTAATTGTAATGCGAGTGTTGGCAATGCCAAAGTGAGAGTAACAACACTACTATATATAGCAATGTTCAAATATTTTATTTCTTTTTGGTATTTTTCTATTTTTGTTATTTGATGTCTTTTTTCCATTATATTTTCCCCCCCCCTTTTTGTATGGATATTATACTATCAAACCTTACACTTTTTGTCAACTGTTTTACGAAAAATTTTTGTCAACTGTTTTATGAAAAATCAAAAATTCAAAAATTAAAGGCTGCTGAAAGATAACAAAAATTAAACTGCAATTTAAAACTTTAAAACTTTATTTGAGTATTTTACTTATTTATTTTATAATAGTCATAGGTGTTGCCTATGACTTTTTCAACGAAATTAAAAGAAGAAATTTGTAATCAAGAGATTACTAGAACCGAAATGGTTTGTGAACTTGCTTCTGTTTTAAGATATGATGCTAATATTGAAGAAGAAAAAATAACACTTACTTTTGAAAATGGAAGTGTCGCAAGAAGATTATATAAAGATATTAAAAATTTGTTTTCTGTAAATCCTCATATTATTGTACGTAATCAGAAAAGATTTAGAAATAAACAAATCTATATTATTGAAATGAAAGAACAAGTAAGTCATATTTTAAATAGTTTAAATATTTGGAAAGATAAAAAGTTAATTCCTATGCGAAGAGAGAATTTAGATAGTCCAGAAGAAATGGTTGCTTATGTAAGAGGTTGTTTTTTGGTTACTGGTTCTATAAGTGACCCTTCTACCAGTGGATATCACTTAGAATATGTTTTTTCTAGGGAAGAAGACGCAAACTTTTTAAATGAACTTTTACATGAAATGAAATTTGATACAAAAATAACAGAAAGAAATAATAAGTATATGATTTATTTAAAAAGCGCTGAGGAAATCAGTGATATGATCAGAATGTTTGAAGCACCTTTGTCGTTGTTTTCTTTTGAAGATATTCGGATTTATCGAGACCATAAAAATATGGTGAATCGTTTGAATAATTGTGAAATTGCCAATCAAGAAAAATCAATCTCGGCTGGTATGAAACAAATGGAAGATATTATGTATTTAAAAGAACATGATTTAGTCGATTTGCTAGATGAAAAAACAAAGATTGTTTTAGACTACCGTTTGAAATATCAAGAAAGTTCTTTGCAAGAGCTTGCTGATATTATTAGTTTAGAAACAGATTATAAAATTGGAAAAAGTGGAGTGAATCATCATTTTATTAAGATGAAAAAATTAGTAGAACAACATAAAAAGAACGATAAATAAAAATTACGTGAAGTGAAAAGTTAAATTCCAGTTTTAAAGCAAGGACTAAAAATGAACAAGAAAGTTCCAAAAAAGGGACTTTT
>CANRNC010000042.1 GCA_947631915.1 uncultured Clostridia bacterium | reverse complement strand
AGTTCAACCGATAAAGCTAAACTTGATACAATAGCAAGTGGCGCAAACAAGACCGTTGTAGACGATGCTCTAAATACAAGTTCAACAAATCCAGTTCAAAATAAAGCAATAGTTGCAGCATTAAATAATAAAGTAGATAAGTTCACAGTTCCTAGAAGTGGCGGAGCTGTTAGATATTTTAAAGTTGCAGAAATGCCTACAAATATTGGTACTGGTTCAAATAATGTAAGTTTATTATTATCTGGTGATGGTGATTATGGAAATGCTAGACAAGGAATAATGTTAGTTGATTTAGGAACTAGAGGAAATACTCCTATTTTAAGAGTATTTAGATTAACTCCAACAGGTAAATTAACAACACATTTTGGATATATAGTTAATGAAACTTCTGGAAATACAGAATTATGGATAAAAAATGATAGTTGGGTTGGATTAATGCAATTTGATGTATTAAATGTAGATAATGCTACAATAATAAGTCCAATTGTAACTCAAACAGCAGAACCTACAGGTTTAACTTTAGTAGAGGAACAATCAGTTGTAGCAGATGAATTTAAAAAGTATTTACCATTAACTGGTGGAACTGTGACAGGTAATGTAGTTTTACAAGGTGGAAGCACAGTACATAATGGTAATGGTACATCAGGTTCAGCTGGTTATGTAGCTATGGCTAAAATTACTATTACTGGTAGTTATGCGAATGCTCCGTTAGTTTTTGAAATTGCTAACAGAGGACATACACGTTCAACAATTTTATATGTCCAATTCTCATCTATAGATGGAAAAGACCCTGCGTTAGCTTCATTTACTTATGAAGGAATAGCTTGTGGTGCTTATATGTATAAAGCTTCAACAAGTACTTGGAATTTATATATTCAAAAATCAGAAGCTTATGATACAGTCCATATAATTCGTTATCATAAACCTTCTTATATGGATGGAAGAGTAACTGTTACTTGGACAAATGTATTAGCAAGTACTTTACCATCAGGAGGAACATCTGCAACTCCTACTAGTTTTGCAGGAAATGCTGCAAGTGCAACAAGAGCTACTCAAGATAAAAATGGAAATGATATAGCAACAACTTATTTACCACTAGCTGGCGGAACAATGACAGGAGTTGTATCCGTAAATGATTTAACTAGAAGAGGTGGAAATTTTCCACTAGCTTTTGCAAGAACAACATCAGAAGGTGAATTATACACAGATTTGAAAAATTATCCAAGTTTTCTAGGAACTTTGGATTATAGTAATAGATTTTCAACAGGTGAAAAAAGTGGTTGGCAAAATATATTAAGTATTCGTCATAGAAACGGAATTGATGATGGAATAAATTATGGGTTATATTTAAGGGCAACATTAACCACTGAAGATAGTTTGCATTGGCGACAACAAATAACAGGTAACTGGACCAATGAAAAAACACTATTAGATAATCATAATTTCACAACTTATTTAAACGGTACATATTTGCCATTGTCTGGTGGAACAATGACAGGTAATATAACAATGGGTACAGTAAGTGCTTCAAGAGAACTTCGCTTTCCAGCAAGAGAAACTTCCAATTATATTCAACCAATTAGATTTCTTAAAGGTGGTACTCTTCCATCAAGTGGCGACCCAGCTGGAATAGGTTATCATTCAACAGGAGATACGAACGGAGCAATAATTATAAATCCGGTAGCGACAACATTAAATCCTTGGGACAAAAATGTAGGACTATATATTTCTGATGTAAATCTAATATATAATGGAACTGCTGCAACTTTTAAAGGCACAGTAACTGCAAAAGGTATAATAACAACTGAAGACCATATTAATTTAATAAATGCAACTAATCCTTATATATCATTTTTGGCAGGTGCCAACAAGACTCCTTTTTATCTTCAAACAACTAACCAATATGAACAAATTGGATTAGGTAGTACTTGGAATAACTCACTCAGAGTGGATAAAAGTGGAAATGTTAGTGTTGTTGGAACAATTAGTTCAAATGTTAATACAGACACTTATTTAGCAGGAAGTAAAGGAACAGCAATAATAAATACCCCTTTAAGTAAGCCAAATTATGTATCATTGTGGAGTGTTCAATCCCCAAACGGTGTATTTACATTATCAAAACACGCTGCTGCAATGAAATTAGTATATATGAGTAATAGTACAATATCAGCTGGTACGAATAGTCCAACTTATCAAGTAACTTTATTAGACGAAAGTGGAAATGCAAGTTTTCCAAATGCTGTGGCAGCAAAATCATTTAGCGGAAATGCAACAAGTGCTAGTAAACTAGCAACAGCTCACGCAATAAAATTAGATGGAAGTTATTTGTCAGGTTCTGTAAGCTTTGATGGCTCAGTAGATGCAACTCTCACAGCAACACCAGTGCAACCAGCAAGTGGCAAACAATGGCAAGGATTAGGTGTAATTCGTAATGACGGTGTAATGGAAGTTGGTAAATTTTTAGACTTTCATAATACAGGTACTACTACTCACGATTATGATGTTAGATTACAATGTGCTACTGACCAACAAGTTACTGTAACTTTACCATCAGAAAGTGGAACTTTAGCATTAACAAGGGATATAAAAACATATCCTGTTCGGCGCAATATATATGAGTGTTAATAGTACAAGCCCAGCGACCGTGTTTGGTGGAACATGGGTACAGACTAATAGTGTGCCGTTCTACATTTGGAAAAGAACTGCGTAAAAGAATAAAAGAAAGGAAAGTGGTTATAATGCCAGACACAAAATTTAATATAACAAGTGGATTTTATGATAGTATAAATGATGATAGATTGTATTCTGCAGATGATATGAATAGACCATACAGAAGAATTATTTCCGAAGGAATTTTTGCAACACAAAAAGGAACACCGTCAACCGATCTACAAGTATTAGCATCAAGCGGATGCAATATAATAGTAAAAAAAGGTGAAGGCTTGTTAGGCGCTAAGTGGTTTGAGAATCCATCCGATTTATCTATTACAGTACCACAAAATACAAATATTGTTCCAAGGTACGATAGTGTTATTGTTCAAGTTGACAAAACAAAAAATGGAAGAAATGCTAATATTATTTATAGAGAAGGAACAGCAAGTTCGGACCCACAACCACCTGCCATTAATAATACTACTAGTATTTTCGAATTGAGAATTGCGAATATCTATGTAGAAGCGGGTGCAGTTGTCATAGGTCAGGATGTAATTACAGATATGAGAGGCTCAAAGGATTGTCCTTGGATAACACATTTACTTAAACAAGTTGATACTAGCGAGTTGTTTAATCAATGGCAAGAAGCATATAAGAAATATTATGATAGTACAACAAAAACATGGAATGAGTTTATGTCTAACTTAACAGAAGATTTAATTGTCAACACAAATATAATAAAATATGAAAGTCATTTTGTAACAGAAGGAGATAGTACAGCACAAATACCAATCAATATTTTAAATTATAATAAAAATAAAGATATTTTAATTGTAAAAATAAATAGACTATTTACTTCTGAGGGTATTGATTATACAATATCTGATGATGGAAGTAAAATTATATTAACTAAAGCTATTGCAGCAAATCAAAATATTGATTTTTTAGTTCTTCAATGCGTAATTGCGGGAGATACTGAAACTGCGTTAAACGAAATACAAAAGTTGAACAATGTTGTTAGTGAGCTGAAACAAGAGGTAGAAAAGTTAAAAGCCCAAATATCTTAAATAAGGAGGTATTATTATGGAAGATGAAATAATCATAGAAGAAGTAGAATTTTCAGAAGAATTATATAAGAAAAATATACAAGAGCATGATTTTAGTAATAAAATTACGGATGGAAAAGGAGATGATACTAATGAAAATAGTTAAAATGTTGTGTCCGAAAAACAAATGGAATATCAAATGTCCTTATGAAATGACACCAGAGTTTATTACCGTACATAATACAGCAAATAACGCAAGTGCTATGTCAGAAATTAGCTATATGATAGGAAATAATAACGAAGTATCATATCATGTTGCAGTAGATGATGAAGAAATAGTACAGGGCATAGAATTTAATAGAAACACATGGAATGCAGGAGATGGAAGCAAAGGAAATGGCAATAGAAAATCAATTTCAATAGAAATATGTTATTCGACGGGAGAGTTAGAACAATTTAAAAATGCTGAAAAATTAGCAGCAAAATATATAGCATATTTATTAAAAGAAAGAAACTGGGGAATTGATAGAGTAAAAAAACATCAAGATTGGTCAGGAAAATATTGTCCGCATAAAACCTTGGATTTAGGTTGGGATAGATTTATAAATATGGTAAAAGCAGAATTAAATGGAACTACTCCACAACCAGAACCACAGCCAACACCTCAACCACAACCACAAAAAATAGATGTAAAATATCAAGTGTATGTTAATGGTTGGTTATCAGATGTAATAAATTATAATGATACAGCAAATGGATATGCAGGGGTATACGGAAAAACTATAACAGGACTAAGAGCAAATACAGTTGGGGATGAAAATATAGCTGGAAAACTTATATATAAAGTACACACTTTGAATGGAGAATGGCTTGATGAAGTAGTAGACAGGGAAAAGGATAAAAACGGAGATAATTATGCGGGTATACTTGGCAAAGCAATTGATGGAATTATGATAAAATGTACAAAAAGAATTGCAAAATACAGAGTTCATATTATAAATGGTAGTTGGTTACCTTGGGTAAGTGGTTATGATGTAAATGATCATATAAACGGATATGCAGGCAATTTAGGACATGCTATTGACGGAATACAAATTGAAATAGTATAATAAGCTTAGCATTAGTTTTGCTAGTTTTTACAGAAAAGAGGCAGGTTGATTAACTTCAACTTGTCTCTTTTTTCGTCTCTTCCTAACGCATAGCAAATGTATTCTTACGTAATAGAAAGTTATATAAGTTAATTATTGAGTAAATGAGACAAGAAAGTATATGTCTAAAGAATAAAAATGGCTTAAAATTGATTTTAATACGCTGATACTTAAAAATATTGAAATATCAATGAATATTTGACTTTTATGTAAAAAAATGTTACAATGATATTACAAATATTACAATTATGTAACAAATAAAATAAGATCATTTACATTTTGTAATTTTTGGTATATATTTCTCATAGAAATGTTTTGTATAAGAACAAGATATGACAAATTTCTTTCTGAAAAGATGTTAGAATTATCTTTAAAGAAAGGAAGTGTTACGTATGAGAAAGATAGGAGGAGTGAATATGAATACAATAACTCGTTTGACACATCGAACTAAAGACAAGCAATCTAAGAGATATTGTACAGTATATGAATCTCTTAGACAAAGCCTAAAAGAGGTAAAGTTACACAGGCAAGGAAAGATAAAATTAAATACTTGGGATGAGTTTCTTGAGGAATTAAAGAAGGAGGAATAGGCAACAATGACTTACAATATTGTTACAACAAATAACTTTAAAAAAGATGTAAAACATTACAGAAAAAAGTATAAAAATATAACGGATGATTTAGATGAAGTTATAAACAAAATTAAAAATGGTGATTTAGTTGGAGATGTTATTCCAAACATTGAGATGGCAGATAATAATAACAATATTGTTAAGGTTAGAGTTGCAAACTCAAATATTCCTTGTGGAACTAAACGGAGGTTATAGACTGATTTATTATGCAGTAAAAAGCGATGGTACAGTGTATTTATTGTCAGTTTATTGTAAAAGAGATCAAGAGAATATTACTAATAAAGAAATTCAGAAAATAATACTTGATGAATGTTTATAATATAAAAATTTAAAAGACCAATCAAGGTCTTTTTTCTTATGTATTTCTGTCAAAATTTAATGCAATTTTTAATGCAACGTGAAAGAAAAGTTATGAAAGATTTTGAGATACTGAAGAATATATAGAAAAATTACACCAAAATTACACCAAAACCAAAATAAAATCTCTTGAACTACTGAAAATTCAAGAGATTTTTAATATAAATGGTGCGGATGAAGGGACTTGAACCCCCACGTCGTTGACACTG
>CANRNC010000041.1 GCA_947631915.1 uncultured Clostridia bacterium | reverse complement strand
AAGAATTGTTTATTTTCACCACGATTTGTGCCTTTTGCAAACGTAGTGAAGCAGAAAGGAATGTATAGAAATATGAATATTAAATTAAAATTGAAAAGACATGAAAGTTTTTCTATAAGAGAAGGCTGGTTAACTAAAGGAATTAGAGCAATAAAAGAAAATTCTAAAATTTTTTCTTTGGTTGATGCAACAGATGTATTAGGAATAGGTACAAATATGGTTAAATCTTTGAAATATTGGATGACTGCAACTTGTCTTATGGAAGAGAATAATCATGTTGTAACTTTATCAAGTTTTGGTAGATTAATTGATAAGTATGATCCATATTTAGAAGACAATTTTTCTTGGTGGTTAATTCATATTAATATGATTTTGAATCTAAATGATGCATATATTTATAATTTGTTTTTTAATAAATGTACAATGAAAATTTTTTCAAAGAGGGATATATTTGAACAAATTTCTCAAATTTTAAATAATAATAAATTAGTATATAACGAAAATATATTACAAGATGAAGTTGATATGATTATAAAAACATATTCTATTGATGAAAAAATTGATAATCCTGAGAATAATTTTATTTGTCCTTTATCTGAATTAAATTTAATAAAAAAAATAGATATAAATGCTTATGAAAGAGTAAGACCTAATTATAAAAATTTAAATTACCTTATTTTATATTATTTAATGGTTATCTTATCAGGTGATAATGATTATTTGAGTATTGATGATTTAATTAAATTGGATAATAGTCCTGCAAAATTATTAAATTTAGATAAAAATTTAATAAATGAGTATTTAGATGAAATGAAAAAGCATGACTTAATTATTATAAATAGAACAGCTGGATTAAATATGATTTATTTTACAAAAAAAATGACAATAGAAGAGATTATGAAAGAATATTTTGAATGAGGTGTACAGTATGAAATATATGGACTATATAAATGTTAATGAGAATTTCCAATATTCTGTTAACTTACAATTTGATATTAACAATATATCAAAAATAAAAGAGTATATTCCTACTAAAGATGGGTGTGAATTGTTGGAAAAGTATTTTAATAGTGTATTAAATTCTAAAAATAGAGCAACTACATTAATAGGACCTTATGGAAAAGGGAAGTCTCATTTATTACTCGTTTTTATTACATTATTAAGCAATTATAATCCTGAAAATCAAAAAGAAATAGATAACTTCTTAAATAAAATAAAGAAAGTAAGTTTAGAAACATATGAAAAAATAAAAAACATAAGAGATAAAAAAATAAAATTAATGCCAATTATTATAAATAGTAATTATGGCGATTTAAATCAAGCATTTTTACTAGCTTTATCAGAATCGTTAGAAAGAGAAAAATTGTCTTCTATAGTTGTAAATACATATTTTGATATTGCGTTAAAAGTTATTTTAAAGTGGGAAGATAAATATAAAGATGTTATAGATGAAATAAAAAAATGCTTATCAGAATATAATTGCTCATTTAAAGATTTAAAACATGGATTAAAAAATTATTCTGAAGAACATTATGAAATATTTAAAAATGTATATAGTTGCATATTACATGGTCAAGAATTTAATCCATTGGTAAACTCAGATATTGTAAAAATTTACAAAGATATGTCACACGAGATATGTGAATATGGTTATTCTGGAATGTTTATTGTTTTTGATGAATTTAGCAAGTTTTTAGAATATGCTGAAAATTCACATATGATGAAAGATTTGAAATTATTACAAGATTTTGCTGAATTATCAAGCAGAACAGGTTATACTGAACAGATTCATTTATGTTGTATAACACATAAAACAATTAATCAGTATGCTAAAAATTTAACCGAAGATAAATTAAATGCATTTAAAACTGTTGAAGGGAGATTTAAAGAATTATATTTTAATAGAAGTATTGAGCAAAATTATGAAATAGTTTCATATGCTTTAAATAAAAAAGATGGATTTGATGAAAATTTTGCTAAATTTTATATAAAAAATTTAAAAACTTATGAAGAAATAAAAAGCTTAAAGGTATTTAAAAATGTTGATAAAATTGAAGATGTTTTATATAAAGGTTGCTATCCATTAAATCCTTTAACAGTTTATTGTCTTATACAACTATCAGAGAAAATAGCACAAAATGAAAGAACTTTATTTACATTTTTAACAGATGATGATCAAAATGGATTAAAGTATTTTATAACAAATAATGGTAAAGGTTTATTTAATGTCAATAAAATATATGATTATTTTAAACCTCTTTTAAAGAAGGAAACGACAGAAATAATTAGAAATATTTGGTTGAAAACCGAGAATGCATTATTTAAGTGCAGTAATTTGGAGGAAGAAAACTTAATTAAATCATTATCAATTATTTATATGATAAATGAAAATGAGATTCTTATTCCAGATGATAGTACGCTAAGGTTATCAGTTGATATGACCACATTGGAATATGAGAGAACGATAAATAAACTAATTGACAAAAGTATAATTAAACGTAGAAAAATTACGAATGAGCTAGACTTTACTAATATATATAATAGAGAACTTTCTAAAGAAATTAAAAAATTAAGTGAGAGTCTGTTTTATAACATTAGTATTAAAGATTTAATTAATGAGATTGAAACAAAAAAATATTCTTTACCCCGAAGATATAATGAAGAATTCAAAATAACAAGATTCTTTGATAATATTTACATGACCGAGGAAGAATTACTATCTATTAGAAATTTAGATATTATTTTTGAAAATACTTATTGTGATGGAATAATAATTAATTTAATAAGAAATTCTCGAAATGTTCAAAATGTTATTGATCATTTTAATGATTTAAATAATGACAGAGTAGTATTAAAAATTCCAAAAACTATATTTCCTAAAAATATAATTATATTATTAAAAGAATATAAATCTATAGAATATTTAATTAATAATAAAAATAATGATGAAGTAAGTAATGAACTTTCTTTGATGAAAAAAGAAACCTTAGAGGTTCTTATAGAGCAGATATCAATATATTTTTCGTCAGACAATATACAAGAATACTTATATATGAATAGAATAGATAGAAAAGTAGTTAATTTAAGTTCATACTTATCTGATATATGTTTTAATATATATTCAAAAACTCCAATAATAAATAATGAATTAATAAATAAAAGAGATTTATCTGCTCCAATAAAAAAAGCTAGAGATATTGTTATTGATACTGTACTAAATAACGATTTATCGTTGATTAAAAGTAAAACAAGTGCAGAAGCTACAATTTATAAGGCAATTGTTGATAAAAAAAATACATCATCAATTAAAAAAATTTTAAAAATTATTAATGATTTTGTTGGAAAAAGTGAAAACAAAAAATTGAGTTTTAGCGAGTTATATAAAAAAATTGAATCAAAACCATATAGTATTAGGAAAGGCATAATACCAATTTTATTGTCAATAGCGCTTTATGATTATTCTGATATTATTATTATTTACTTTATGAATAAGGAAATTGATCTTGATGCTAATAACTTAATTAAAATAAATGATAATCCAGAAAAATACTATATATTAACCGAAAAAGGAACAACGGATAAAATAAAATATCTTTCAAATTTAATGTATATATATCGTATTCCAAATTTAGCTAATCAGAGAATAAATCTTAAAAAATTAGTGGATGGAATGCGTAGATGGATTTTATCTTTACCAAGAATATTAAGAGAGTATTCGACAGATTATAATTATTTAAATATTGATGAAAAATTTATTACTATTAAAAACGAATTATTAAGACTAGATATTAATAATAATGAATTTATATATAAAAGATTAATAGAAATATTTGATACTAATAATTATGAGAATATAGTTAAATCAATAAAAGATATGAAGCAAATTTTTGATAATTTTATGACATCTTATTGTAACCGTATTGTAGAAGAAACAAAGGAAATAATTAGTAAAAATTATAAAGGAAGTTTAAATTCGCTTTTAAAAGATTGGGTTATTGATAATAAATTAGAAACTTCAAATATTATTTTTGATATTAAAACTAGAGAACTAATAGAATATATTAAAGACTTAACAACTTATGATGAATTTGACATAATTGAAAAAATATCTAAAATAATAACAGGATTTTATATAGAAGATTGGCAACCTAATGAAATTGATGATTTTAAAACAGAACTAAAACAAGTAATTAATAATATTGATAGAACTAATCCAAATATTACAGATTGTTATAATAAAATAACTTTAATAAGTGGAAGTGAAAAAATAGAAAAATACTTAACAAATAATAGTGAATTATCTGCTTTAGGAAATACAATGAAAAATAATATTGAAGAAATAATAAATGAATATGGGGCTTCGTTAACAGAACAAGAAAAGGTAAGTGTTTTAATCGATATTATGAAAAAATATATGTGAGGTGAAATATGATATATTTAGATAATGCAGCTACAACATATCCTAAACCTGAAGAGGTGTATGTAGCATTAGATAAAGCAAATCGAAATGCTTTTAACACAGGTAGAGGTAGTTATAAATGTGCAAGAGCTGCTTCAGAGATAAAAGAGTCTGTAAGAAATAAAATTCTTAAATTAAATAATTTAAAAAATGGAAAGGTTATATATACCAACTCTGCAACTGTTTCATTAAATGAATTAATTTTTGGTATAGACTTAAAGGAAAATGATTATGTTTATATTTCGCCTTTTGAGCATAATTCAATAATTAGACCATTAGAAGAATTGAGAAAGCGAATTAAAATTAATATAGAAATTATTCCGTTTGATAAAGAAACTTGGAATCCTGATTTTGATAAAATTAATGATATGTTTGCAATACATCATCCTTCTGCAATTTTTCTTTCTCAAATTAGTAATGTTACAGGATACATATTACCTTATGAAAATATATTTAAACTTTCTGAAAAATATAATTCAATTAATATATTAGATGCTTCACAAGGATATGGTATTGTCCATATTAATAACTATGAAAATATTAATTATATAGTTTTTGCAGGTCATAAGTCATTATATGCATCGTTTGGAATTGCAGGTTATATTAAATTGAAAAATGATAAACTAAAGCAAAACATATTTGGAGGAACTGGTTCAGATACAATGAATCCAAATATGCCAAATACTGTTCCAGAAGGTTATGAAGCTGGAAGTCCAAATATTGTATCTATATGTGGCTTAAATGCTAGTATTGATTGGCTTAATAGTACTGATATATATAAGCATGAAAAAGAGTTAACAGATTATTTAATAGAAAAAATAAAAGATATAAAAAAGGTTAAATTATTTATACCAAATAATTATGAAAATATATTTGGCATTGTATCAATAGGTATAAAAGACTATTCATCAGATGATGTTGGTTCTATTCTAGATGATGAATACAATATATGCGTTAGGACAGGTTATCATTGTGCACCACTAATACATGACTTTATTGAGTCTTTGTGGTATAATGGTACTGTAAGAATTAGTTTGAATTATTTTAATACTAAAGATGATATTGATTTATTGATTAAAGCTTTGAAATCTTTATAAGGTGGTGAGATAATGAGTTTATTAGATGTAAATTTAAGACAAGAATATAGATCTCCTAGAGATAATATTGTAAAAGATTTTTATATTCCATTACTAAAGGAATCAAATTTATACAAAAGAAGTGTTGGATTCTTTTCATCGTCATCATTATTAGAAATATCATATGGTATAACACACTTAATAAATAATAATGGAAAAATTCAATTAATCGCATCACCACATTTATCAGATGAAGATATAAAAGCTATTAATAAAGGCTATGAGGCAAGGGAAGACATTGTAGAAAGAGCTTTAATGCAGTACATAACAGAACCACAGAACTATTTTGAGGAAGAAAGATTAAATTTATTAGCAAATTTAATTGCACAAGAAAAGTTGGATATAAAAATTGCTTTTTCATTGAAAAATGAAAGATTAGGATTGTATCATGAAAAACTAGGATTAATATATGATAATGAAGGAAATGTAGTGGCATTTTCTGGATCTATGAATGAAACTGAAAATGCATTTGTTAATAATTATGAAATTGTTGATGTATTTACTTCTTGGAATGACCATGAAAGAGTTTCTATAAAAGAGAATGCTTTTGATAAATTATGGGCAAATAATGATGGTAGTGCCATGATTTTTGATTTTCCTACTGTAGTAAAGAATAAACTATTATCTTATAAAAAGGATAGTATTGATTGGGAAATAGATCAAAAGGAATTTAGCACTAAGCATGTTGATTCAAAAATTGAAAAATTAAAAACTATCACAAATTCGCCCAAAATTCCTGCTGGCGTCAAGTTACATGACTATCAAAAGGAAGCAATAGAAAATTGGAGTAAAAATAATTATAATGGTATATTTGATATGGCGACAGGTACAGGTAAAACATTTACTGGTTTAGCTGCAATAACAAGATTGTATAAAGATTTAAAAGGAAAACTTGCTGTAGTAATTGTATGTCCATTTCAACATTTAGTTAATCAATGGGTAGAAGATATTATTAATTTTAATATTAATCCAATTATAGGACATAGTTCATCAGAACAAAGGGATTTTAAAAAGAAAATAAAAATGGCAATAATGGATTATAATTTGGGTGTTAGAAATTTTTTCTGCTTTGTATGTACAAATGGTACATTTGCAACAGAATACATTCAATCACAAATTAATAATATAAGAGGAGATCTATTATTAGTTGTTGATGAAGCACATAACTTTGGAGCTGAAAATTTAAAAAAGACATTAACTGATAAGTTTAATTATAGATTAGCACTTTCTGCAACATTAGAACGCCATGGCGATGAAGAAGGAACTCAAGCTTTATTGGATTATTTTGGTAAAAAATGTATTGAATTTACGTTAGAGGATGCTATTAAGGGTAAAAATGGAGAAAAATTTTTAACTCCTTATCAATATCACCCAATAGTAGTATATTTAACAGATGAAGAGTTAGATGAATATCATAGTTTATCAAGAGAAATTTCCAAATGTATAATTAAGAAAAATGGAAAAACAAAATTATCAGATAGAGGAAAAATAATTGCTCAAAAAAGATCTAGATTGGTTGCAGGAGCATTTAATAAATTATCTGCACTTGCTAGAGAGATAAAACCATATAGGGATGATAACCATATATTAGTTTATTGTGGAGCTACTAAAATAGCTGAACAAGATGAAAATGGCGAAGATCTGAGACAAATAGATGCTATAACTGAATTACTTGGTAAAGAGCTGAGAATGAATGTAGCACAATTTACATCAAAAGAAGATAGTTATACAAGAGATTTATTAAGAAGAGAGTTCTTTGATGGTGATTATTTACAAGTATTAGTTGCGATAAAATGTCTAGATGAAGGAGTGAATATACCAGCTATAAAAACAGCATTTATTTTAGCAAGTACAACAAATCCAAAGGAATATATTCAAAGAAGAGGAAGAGTATTAAGAAAATATCCTGGAAAAGAATTTGCAATAATATATGATTTTATAACTTTGCCTAGACCTTTGAATGAGGCTATCAACTTAACATAT
>CANRNC010000040.1 GCA_947631915.1 uncultured Clostridia bacterium | reverse complement strand
TGCATTAGCTATTGAATCTTTTAGTTGATAGCTTGTTTTTGGGGAATCTTCTATCACTATATGATCCAATGTATTTAGTACAGTTATTGTGTATTGCTTTGTTGCTCTCTTTTCGCCAACTGCATATGTGATTTCTATAGTTCTTTGAGCTTTATGAGAAGTACCATCAAACTTGTCAGCTGATAATTTTGTATTTGGAGGTACTATTGGGGATGTGACCTCTGTTATATCTTTTATCGTAGCACTTGTTATTGCTACTTCTCTTCCGTTTGAACTTTCATCATCACTTGCATATTTTGCGTAAATTTTAATTCCATCATAATTTATTGTCTCTCCATAGTTGTATTTGTCATTTAATAGAGTTCCAGTTATTGTTATTTCTTCTACTGAATCTACTACTTCTATTTGGAATTGAGTTGTTAATTTATCATATGTTACTATAACATTTTTTGTTCCTTCACTAGTTGTTAATTCATTTAATGGTGTTAATGTGATTTTTGAATCATCTAGTGCTACATATTTTTCTCTTGTTGATCTATATGTTACTTTGATGTCTCCTTTTCCATTTGTTCCACCGCTCGCAGCGCTTAAATCATAAGTCTGCTCATTTACTGCATATGTTAATTTGTCTGGGTTTTTATGCATTTGTATGCTTTCTTTTACGTCTTTGATTGTTATTTCAATCTCGCCTGTTTCACCTTCTTGTCCATCTTCTGCTGTGTATTTTACTTTAATCTTTTTCTTAGCTGTATCTGTTTCGTTGTCAAAATCTTCAGGTTTTGGAGATAAGTTGTGTGGGTCTAATGGTTGTTCTTCTCCGTCTACAACTTCTACAATTTTTACGTCTTCGTCATCTATGTCTAGCTTTTTGTTTTGCTCTCCACTACTATAGTCAACTACAGCTTTTAATCCATCTAAGTTAAGATCGTCTCCATATTCATATTCTGTATTATTTAAACTTCCTTCAATAGTTACATCATTTATTGCATCTTCTACATCTATTTCGAATAGTTCTTTAGTTAATGGATCTAAATCATCATCTCTTTCATATGTTACTTGTACATTTTTCTTTCCTGCTTCGGTTGTTAATGTACTTAATTCAGGTAACATATCGTCAGTTAATGGTACTTGCTTTGTTCTTCCTGATTTATATTCTAGTACTATGTCTGCTTTATTGTCGTCATCTGTTGCACTTAAGTCCCATGTTCCTTCATTTACGTTATATTTTTTCTTTGTTGGGTTTGTTCCCATTTCTATGTCATCTACATAGTCTTTTATTGTAATAGTAAATTCTGTTGATGCTTGAATTGAATCACTGAATTTATATATTACTTTTATTTTTTTTGTTATTTGGTCTGAACCTGCTGCTTCAAATTCACTTCCTTTTATATCTAATTGTCTAGGGAAGTCTTTTTCAGTATCATCTGGTGATAATATTTCTTTTATCTCTATCTTGTTTGCGATATCTGATTCTTGTACAACTTCTTGTTTTGTTGCATAGATGTTTTTAAATTCTAATCCATCTAAACTTAAAGTTTCGCCGACTTTATAAGTTAAAGTATTTGGGGAATTATTTACTTGTACACTTATTATATCGTCTGTAACTTTATAAGTATATGTTGTTTCTACTTCTACTTCTCCTGTTGCACCTTCTTCTTTATATTTTACTGTTGCTGTCTTAGAGTCTCCAGTAGTTTCAGTATCTAAGTCTGTTACCATTCCTGTTGTAATCGCTTTTTTCTCTGTATTTCCTGCTTTTCTATGGATTATAATTTGTCCATCTGTTTCAGGTTGTTCTTCACCTATTGCATAAAGTTTTTGAGGTGGATTTTCTGAATCTATTTCTATAGATTCTACTATGTTATAAACCGTTATTTTGTATGTCTTTTCTACTTGTGTTCCATCTTTTTCATAACGTATTTTGAATGTTCTTGTATCTTTATATCCGTCTTCTGTATAATCAGATACCTGTAATGTTGTTGATGGTTCTGTTCCTTTTGCCCAATCTCCATCTGCAACGTCTGTTACGTCTTTTACCATTTCTTTAGTAACAGGTATTACTTCTCCTTGGCTACCTGGTTCATCTGTTGCACGTTTTACATGAATTTCAAGGTTATCATAGTTTAGTGTATCTCCATGATTGTATTTTTCTGTTGCGCCATTATTTACTATTTCTATTCCTTTTATTGAGTTTTCTACTTTTATTGTAAATGTTGTTGTGTATTCGGTTTTATATGTTACTGTAACTGTAACACTTGGGTTTTCAGCTCCTGTTAATGAGCTTAATTCTGGTAACATGTCTGTAGTTAATTCTACTGTTTCAGATCTTCCAGATTTGTATGTTACTACTATGTCAGCTTTTTGATCTTCTACATCACTTGCTGCAGTTAAGTCCCATTCTGAATCTCCTACACTATATGTTAGTTTGTCTGGTTGTGTACCCATATGTATTTCATCTATTTTATCTTTAATTGTAATTGTAATATCTTTTGTTGCTGTTTTGTCATCTTCTGTATATGTTATTCTTAATGTTTTTGTTACAGTATCAGTACCTTTGAATTCGTCTGCTGTTGGTTCTAATTTCATACTTGTTAATAGTGTGTCTTTACTATCTGTTACATCTTTTATTGTTACTTTATTCTGAATGTCGTTAAAAGGAACTTCTACTGTTTTGCTTATAAATTCTTTTTTAAATTGTATTCCAGCTAGATCTAGTTCTTCACCCCATTCATATGTGCTTGTTGTTAGATCACCTTCTATTTTTACGTTTTGTAGTGCGTCTGCAACATTATATTGATATGTTGTGGTTGCTGTTTTTTCTTGACTATTTGCACCATTTTCTTTATATGTTACTGTTGCAGTCTCATTTACTTTAACTGAACCTGTTTCTACTCCTTGTACCATTGTTGCACTTATAATATCTGCTTCATCTACAGGTATACTTGGATCTGCTTTTCTATAAATCTTTATTTTTCCGTCATTTGCAGGTTGTACTCCATTTAAGTCATAGTCTTTTTGAGGTGGATTATCATCATCTATTTCTATCTTAGATACATTGTTAAATACTGTTATAGTAAATGATAAATCTTGGCTTTGTTCACCTGCTGTATAAGTTAATTTTAAGTTTCTTTCTGCCTTATATTTTTTATGTGGAGTTTCATCACTAAAATCATCTGTATCTAAAGATGTTGATGGGGTAACTCCATCTCCACCATCTGTTATGTCTTTTACCCAGTCAGGGTTTACTGTTACTTTAGTTCCTTGGCTATCTGCTGGGGTACTTGCGTATTTTACATATATTTCAATTTTATCGTAGTTTAATTCTTCTCCATAGTCATATTCTTTTTTAACACCATTATCTTTTATTGTTATTGATTTTACTACGTCATTTACATCTACTTTAAATGTTGTTGTGTGTGGTTTTGAATTATCTAATTCTTCTTTGTATGTTACTGTTACTTCTTTTTGTGGTCCTGCTGTATCTGTTATTTCATTTATACTTTGTACTGTAAAATTAGTTTCGTTTAAGTCTTTTTCTTCTGTTCGTCCTGATTTTCTTGTTATTGTAACTTTTCCACCAGTTAACTTCCATGCTGATTCTTTTACTTCATAATCTGTATCTGATGGTGGAGTAGTTACTTGAATATGGTCTACAACGTCGTTTATTGTTATGTCATATGGATTTGACTCGACAGATGATCCTCCTTCTTCATATTTAACTTTTCCACTCTTTGTTAATTTATTTGGAGTACCTAAACCGTTAAATTCTGATGGATCTGGACTTGTAGTTATTTCTGTACCATCGTCATCTACAACCTGTACTTCTGTTGCATCTATATTTCTTTTAGCACCAGATTCATACGTTACTTCTAATGTTACTCCTTCTCCTAATTCAAAATCTTCTCCATATTCAAATTCATTCTTTGGACTTCCTGATACTGTTATTGATTTTATTACATCATGTATTGTAATGTTAAATGTTGCCTTTACCTCTAATCCTCCTTGATCATAATATCCTTGACGGTCTGTACCTTGCTCGTCTTTGTAAATAACTTGTAAAGTCTTAGTTACACTTCCATCTGAAAATTCATTAGCATTTGGTCTTAATAAACCAACTAAAGTCTCTTCAGGACCTTCTGTGTAAATTATCCTTATGTTTGGGTCTGTCATTTGTATACCATAACTTGTATCTAGCGCTCCACTTGCATAATGGAATCTAATTCTACCTCCATCTGCTTTAAACGTTTCACCATATTTATAAACTGTATTACTTGGTGTTGATGCTATTTCAATTCCTGTAACTACATCTTTAATTGTTATCTCAAATTGAGTACTTACCTCTGTATTAAATACGTCAGCATCTGTTACTGTTAATGTTAATGTTTCATTACATTTATGTTGATTATTAAATTGACTTGCAAGTGGTTCTTCCTTATATCCTTTTATCATTTCAGGAGTTATTTCATGCTCAACTTCATAGTCTTTTGTTCCACTTGCAAAATGTGGAATATATTTTATTTCATTAATAAACTCTGCATTTTCAAGTTTTGTTCCATAATATTCAGTTGAGTCACCAGTATCTTTTATAGTAATACTTGTAACATAATCATATAATTGTATTTTTAATTTGTCTTCATCTAAATCTGTTGTTTTTCCATTATATGTAACTGTTAACTTTTGTTCTTCTAATGATGATTTATCATAACTTGCTCCAGCTAACATTCCAACATTAACAGGTATTTTGTATTCAAGTCCTGATTGAGTTGTTACTGTTAATTCTGAACCTTCTAGATTTAAGTTGTTTAATTCTGTTCCCCATTTATTTTTTGCAGTTGGTTGTTTAGTAACTTTTATTGAATTTATGCTATCATTTACCACTATTGTATAAGTAACCTGTTTACTTACTTCTTCGCCTTTTTCATCTTGTTCTTTATATGTTACTGTTATTGTCTGTGTACCTGCTTGTCCTCCATTGTCTGCAATAGGATGTTTATCATCACATTTTTCTATGTCTGCGGTTAATTCGTCTATTGATACTTTATGGTCAGTCATGTCTACAAATTCTATTTTACCGCTTTTTCTTGTTATTCTAAGTTGTCCACCTTCTCTACTAATTGCTTCACTATGCTCATATTCAACGTCTGTTGGTTCTTTTGATATTACTAATTCCTCGATAGGGTCATATACTTCTTCTAGAGTAAATTCGTCTGATAATGATCCATCTTTATAGTCAAGTGTGATTTTTTTATCATTTACATCTGCTGTATTTTTACTTGGAGTAAATGTTCCATCATCTATTCCTTCTTTCATATTCTTTGTTTCAGAATCATTATCATCATATCTTATTGTTACTTCTCCGTCTGAAAAGTCTAACTCGTCTCCATGTTTATATTTTTTCTTAGATGGTTCTGTAGTAATTTCAATTTCTTTTACTACTTTATAATCTAGTTCTGCTTCTGCTGACTCTCCTCCTGTTATAGTAACTTTACTATTTGTAACATCAGCATTCTGTTGGTCTACTTCTACTAAGCCTTTTTCTATTGCTTCTTTTAATGTCATTTCCTCTTTGTCGCCAGTATCATATTCTATTTCTATTCTTGCTCCTTCGAAGTCAAGTGCTTCTGTATCATCATATTTATTTTTAGTCATATTGTTCTTAACTACAATTCCTACTACTTTCTTTTCTTCTGATGTTGCAAAGTTTTCATACTCTAAGTAATCTTCTCCCTTTAATCTTACTTGGCTTCCTGATGGGTAATCGTTAATTTCAAGTCCTTGATCTAGTCCTGAAGCTACTTTTAACTTAAGTACATCTTTAGTCAAGTCTTCTAATCCTATTCCTTCGGCTAATCTAAACATAAATGTTCCTACGACTGTTCCTTTAGGAATAGATAGTGCTCCTCCGGCTTTAACAGCACCTCCTGTTCTTATTTCATGAGTAGCTGTATTTAATTGATTTAATCCTGGAGTTCCCCAATTTACTTCACCAAAATTTTTTTCTGTTTTGTTACTTGGATTTTCAAAGTCAGTTGCATCACTTAAAGAATATTTCTTATTTTTTCCAATTCCTGAATATGATTCATGTACAGGTTGTAATTTTGATGCATCATATTCAAGGTTTATATCTGCACCTCTAACTGTATCAGATCCTTCTATACGTAAATCTATAAAAATTATTTTGTTTTCAGTATCTGTTGGTGTTTCAACTGTTTCTCTATAGAAGTCATAGTAATAATAACCTGATTCTTCGTATTCCCAGTTTTCGACTTCTGTTTCCCAGTCATCTGTCACAACTTCTACTGGACGTATTGATAATACATAATAAGGGTCTGTCGGAGCGCGTTTCGTGTCTGCAAACGACACATTATTCAAAACGCTATATGGTGAAAATAATTGTATTATCATGATTAAAACTGTTAATAAAGCACACATTCGCTTTGGGGTAAAGTAATCTTTTACTTTTACTTTTTCTTTTTCTTTTGCTTTTGTTTCCATTACCTCTCCTTTCCTCAATTAATCTCTCGTGATGTTGAGAAATTTGATATTAATATTGTTAAATCTGCTATTTGCGTTTCTGAGTCCTCATTGAAGTCATATTTTATATTATATGAAGGTTCTGTACTAGCTGCTCCATAAACGCTAATCAACTCCGTTAAGTCGGCTATTTGTACAACTCCGTCTTTATTTACATCTCCTGGAGTTAGTTCTTTTTCTCCTAAGTCTCTTTCTTTGCCTTCTATGACTTTTCTATCTGTATATATTTCGTCTAAATAACCTGCTCTATCAATTAGTACATCATATGTCTCTGGAATTACATATATTTCATATGTACCATCAGTATTTGCTTTATATTCTTGATATGGTAGTTCCATTAGTTGTTCATGTATGTTATCTGTATTTCCTGATTTAATTGTTCCCCAATCAATCTCTTTTTTTACATCTTCTGATTTAAATATTCTGATGTCTGCTGAATGATTGTCTATTGATGATTGTGTATGAATTTTACCTTTTATAATTCCATAAGGTCTTTTTATTGTTACAGTATATTCTTTTGTTGTTTTTCCGTCTTCTGCTGTTACTGTAATTGTTATCTTGGTATCTGGCTCTCCCAATTTGTTTAACGTTACTGGGTATTTATCTCCGCTTGTTAATTCTTCTTCTTTATACGTTATCGTATTTTCGTCCTCGCCATCATAATCTTTTAACTTATCTTCATCCGTTCTTTCTGGTGTTTTTACTTTCATTTTTGCTTTTTCATCATCTGGTGTAACGGTTAAATCAACCGTATCCTTATAGAGTATTTTTTTGCAAAACAGGTATGTAAGAGAACAATGTACTGTCCCCATGTCTATCTCTTTTTGATTAGTAGGGGCACATTGCATGTGCCCTTCAACTCTTTGGATAGGGCAAAAAAGTTTATATTTCAACAGACATATTCTCCGTCCTCATGTCTGACGAACAAAAGTATTGATTTTACAAGCAAAAAGTGGTATAATAAATATAGATGGTAAAGAGATAATTTAAGTAAAAATATATTAAATTGGGAGTTGAAAAAAATTGGTAAAATGTAAAAACTCCGTTCATATGTATACCCCCAATTTCCGTAAAGGAAATTGGGCTTTTTTAATATACATGTAATTAAAAAGATAATAAAATTTAACAAAAAACGACGAAATATGTAAAATGAAGTTCCGTAAATACGTATAAAACAAGAGAAAATAATGGAAAAAACGTACATTGAAATAAGAAAAAAATAAATTATAATAATATATATATTATAAATTATACCCTAATGTAGGGGTACGTCGAAATGAGGAAGAAGATGAAAATGCAAATTTATTTGGAATTTCATCTTCATGCGAAAAACGCTTGGAAATTTTGCAGAGCAAAATTTACTGGATGCATGTGCCCAAAAAAACATAAGAAAAGGAGGTGCTGGAATGAAATACAGCAAAAAGTACATAAGAACACTAAAGAAAAAACTACTTGGATGTACAGTTACTATAGCAACGAGTCTAATGCTAATTGCAGGAGGCAAATTAGCATTATTAAACACGCCT
>CANRNC010000039.1 GCA_947631915.1 uncultured Clostridia bacterium | reverse complement strand
TCTTCTGTTCCTTCTTGGTTCGTATACACTACCTTTATTTGTTTTGTTATGTGTACTACATATGTGTCTTCTTCAAACTCTCCTATGTTTTCTTGTGGGTCTCCTACTTTACCTACTGTTTTTGCAAAAGTATCTATTCCTTCTATCTTTTCTGTCCATGTTATTGTGTTGTCATCTGGATTATATGTTCCTTCAGCTTTGTCTAGTTTTGACTCATCTATTTCTGAAGGTAATGTGTCTACTATCTCTATTGTTGCTTTTCCTATGTAATCTTTTATTTTTACGTCATAATCTATTGTGTATGTTACTTCTCCACCTTCTTTTGTTAATACTGCTTGTCCTTCTTCATTTTCTGTATTTGCTTGTACTTCTTTTTCAATTGTATTTTCTAGTATTGGTGTTTTTAATTCATAGTAGTAGTTTACTTCTTTTGGTTCTTCACTATATGTTCCTGTTTTTTCTTCTTGGTCTGGATTTACACATGTGTAGTTTGCTGGTACTTTACTTGATGCCTCTGTTGTATATTCATCTCCTACTATTCCTGTTACATTTTCTGCATCTACTAGTTCTATTTCTGAATCTTTAATATAGTGATGTACTATTACTTCTGCTGGTATCTCTATTGTTGCTTCTTTTTGTGTTGTTTTTTCCTCTGTTTTTACTGTATCTGTTTGGTCTGGAGTTTCTTCATTTTCTTCTAGTAATTCTATTGTTGATGATACCTTATTTACTATTGGTTCTTTTATGTCTTCTATTCCTGTATAATCATATTTTACACTTATTGGTTTTGTTATTGTTATTGTGCGTTCTTGCCAATTACTAAATGTATCTATGTCTGGTAGATCTACTATCCATGTTATTGTATTATCTTCTGAATTGTATTCGTATTCTCCTTCTTCTCCTAAATCTGAACTATCTTCATCTATTGGTAATGGTAGAGTATCTACTAGAGTTACTTTTGCTTTTCCTTGGAAATAGTTTACTGTTGCATTAAATTCTAACTGGTAATTTACATTTGTTTCTTTAGATGTTATTGTTTCTGGTCCTGTTTTTGTTAATTCACTTGTTAATTGTGCTTGTGGTTTTTTGTATTCGTTTTGGGTTTGGTTTGTTTCTGTTCCTTCCACAGTTGCTTTGTTTTCTATTGTGTAGTCTTTTTTTGCATATTTTACTTCTACTGTGAAGGTTACGTCTTGACTTTCTCCTACTGCAATTTCCGGTATTACCCATGTGATTTCTCCGTCTTGCTCTTTTCCTTCATCTTCTATACTTACTACTTCTACGCCTTGTGGTACTGTATCTTTTACCAACACATTTTGTGCTTCTATTTGACCTTCTTTATTTTCTACATTTATGGTGTATTTTATCTTATCTCCTGCTGTTACTTGGGTATCTCCTAATTCACTTTCTGTTATTTGTCCTTCTACTTGTTTTCTTTCTACTACCGCTGTTTTTGTATATTCTAATGGTGGCATGTCCATTGTACTATATAATTCTAATATTGGTATTATATCTGCTTGTATTCCTACTTTTACATCTTCTTTTGTCCAGTCTTTTTCACTTGGTGTCGTTTCTGGCTCTAGTGATAATACTAACTCTCCTCCATCTTCTAAACTCATTACCGATGTTCTATATGCGCTTATACTACTTGGTACTGCTCCTTTTAATTGTCCGCTCTTTACATCTGCTCCTGTACCACTTACTGCTGTTGTTCCTTCTATTACTGGTGAGTTTGGATTTGGATTATCAGTTTGTCCTATTATTAATGTACCATCATTTTGTATTACTGTTCCATTTGCATTTCTTATGGTTGATGTAGTTCCTGCATCTGCTTCTGATACGTCTTCAAAGTCTACTATTGTTAGTTTTCCTTTATTTGTTATTGCTACTTGTGTATCTGCATATTCTATTGTACTTCCTTCTAATGCTATTGTTATATCTGATCCTTCTGGTATTGTTACCACTTCATTTGTGTTTGATATGTCTTTACAGATATGCATTGTTCCTTTTTTAGAACTTAGGTTTGATATTACGTTTACTGCTGTTTGTAGTTTATCATAATAGATATCGTCCACTTTTATTAAACCTTCAAAGTCTGATTTTAACTCTAAGATTGCTTTTTTAGTTCCTTCTTCATATTTTACTTGATATGCATATGGCATTGTGCTTACTTTTCCTGATATTGCTTGTGTCTCTCCCGTTATTACTCCATCATAGAAGTTAAATGTTCCACTATTACTTACTCCGTATGTTTTTCCTGTTATTGCTGGTGTTTCTATATTTACTGTTCCTTCGTTGTTTCCTAGTGTTAGAGTGCCTCTTGATTCATTTTTAATTCCTATTCCGTTTTCTGATGTTATGGTTCCTCCTAGTATTGTTGCTGTTCCACTACCTCCATATGCACCATTATCTATTACTGCAGATGATGTTGAAGTTGCTGTTGAAGTTATAGTTCCTGCCGTTACTGTTAATGTTCCTCTGTTTATTATTGCGTTATTCGAACTTGACGTTATAGTACCTCCTGCTATCGTTACTTCTCCCTTTTCATAATTTTCTATATAACCATTTATTGTTCCATTATTTATTTTGACTGTTCCAGTAGAATAATTACATATTGCATAACTGCTAGTTGATGAAATATCTCCTCCTTCTATTGTTATAGTTCCTGAATTATTATTGTAAATTCCATATGCTCCATTTATTGTTCCACCTTCTACACTTACATTTCCTTCTCCGTTGTTATAAATTCCATATGTATAACTTCCAGTTGCAGATATATTTCCTTCTTCCATTATTATAGTTCCTTTTCCATCATTATATATTCCATAGCCATTTGTATTATTTATACTTCCACTTTTGAAAGTAATTGTTCCACTTTCTGTATTATGTATTCCATATACACTTGATGATGTTCCTGATGCTGTATTTTCTATATTGATATTTGCTCCATTAATTTCTAGTGTTCCTTTATTTTCAATACAACTTGTTGGGTTATTGGATAATATATCTGTTTTTAGTGTTAATGTGCCTTCAGTCTCATTATTTAATATATTTGAACCATATGCAATTATTTGCCCTTTTCCTTCATCTTCTGTTTCATCTATTATGGTTAATGTTCCATTATTTGTTATTGTATTTTCAGTTACGAATGATAATATTTTCTTTCCATTTAAGTTTAAAGTTATATTTTTTCCATTTTCTACTGTTGTAGTTCTTACTAATGTTATATCTTTATTAATAAATATTGTTTCTCCACCGTTACATGCATCTATTGCAGATTGTAAAGTAGAATAATATGTTCCATTTTTTCCATCGATGTATGCTATTTCTTCTTGATGTGCAATTTTTGCTTGTTCTTTTTCATCAACTTCATTTAATAATATATCATAATTATCTTCTGTATCATTTATTACTCCTACTATCGCCTCTGTTGCTCCTGTTATTATTCCATCATAATAATTTACACTTCCTGCAACATTATTTAATCCAGCTGTTCCTCCTGTTATATTTATTGTTTCTTCATTTATTTCTGAATTTTTCTCTCCTATGGTTATTTTTCCTGTGCTGTTATAAATTCCACATGATTTTAAATCTGTTTTTGTAGATTTTCCTAATATTGTTCCTCCTTCAATTTTCATATTTCCTTTATTATTATATATTCCATATGAAACTATATTTGTAGAAGTAGATGAAGTACTGGTCATTTCAGAAGTTATAGTTCCTCCTTTTATAATTATAGTTCCTCCTTCTGAATTGTTTATTCCATAAACAATTCCATAATAGCCACCACTTCCTGATGAAATTATCTCTCCTCCTTCCATTGTTATAGTTCCTGAATTTCTATTTTCAATTCCATATTGTGATGAGCTTATTGTTCCATTTTTTATTTCTATGTTTCCATAATTCCATATTCCATAAGCATCACTGGAAATTGTTCCGTCTTCTATTGTTACAGTTCCTTCAGTTCTATTATTAGCTATACCTTCAATTGATGCTACTATCTCTCCACTTTTCATAACTATGTTTCCTGAACTATTATTATAGATACCATATTCTACTTTAGTTTCATTACTTCCTATTTTTGCGTCATCATTTAATTCTATAACTCCTGTAGAATTATTATATATTCCATATCCATAATCATACGTTGTTGGCCTTGTTGCATTTATATTTCCTCCTTTTATTATTATCTTTCCTTCTCCATCATTATAAATTCCATGTGCAGTAGATTTTTGCACAAATATATTTGCATTTTCTATTACTGTCTCTTTTGATGATTTATTATATATACCATATTTCTGACCACCTGTTTTTAATGATATATTACCTCCTGTTACAGTCATACTTCCATTTTCTTCATTCCAAATTCCACAGTAGTAACCTGTAGTACCTGTTCCATTTATGGTTGTACTCGTTATATTTGCATTTTTATTATTAAATATTCCATATGAGTATTGATTACCTGTTCCTGATTTTGTGTTCGCTAAATTTATAGTTCCTCCTGTTGTTTGTAATTCTCCATTATTTTCAATTGCTTTTCCTTCAGAAGTTAATGTTATTATTCCACTTTCTATTTTTAAAGTTCCTGATTCATTGTTTAATATTATAGCCCCTTTGCTTCCTATTATAGTTCCAGTCCCATCTGCAGTTTCAACTTTTGAACTATCTTTTACTGTTAGATGTCCGTTATTTGCTATTAAGTTCTCATTCGCAGATGTTATTGTATATCCTGCTAAATCTAATATTATATGTTTATCTTCTCCAATTTCTAGTGATGGCATGCTTTCACTTATTGAAGTATTTGCTAATAATGTTATTGTAGTTTCTTCTGTATCTGTAATTGCTTCTAATGCTTTTTCTAATGATGTATATCCCTTCTCTTCTGTAATAGAGCTAGAACTTACTTTTGCTACATTTACTACTTCTAGTACTGATATTTCTTTTCCTTCATCTATTTCATAATCTTCTGATTGTTCATGAGTATATTTTACAATACTATATTCATCTTCTTTGTCTGATACCGCACCATTTATAGATATACCTTCTCCACCTATTATTCTTCCATCATAAAAGTTGAATATTCCATTTTTTGAATTATCAATTCCATATGTACGATAATTCGCAGTTGTATTTCCTATGACAGGTTTATCCTTATTTACTGCTCCATTCTTCTCTCCTAATGTTATTGTTGATGTTGAATTGCTATTTGTTACTGTACCATTTACACTACCTCCTGTTATTGTTACTGTTCCAGAATTTGATATTCCTCCTGTTATATTTCCATCTGTAATTGTCATAGTTCCTGAATTTGTTATTTCTCTAGATTTTATTTCTCCATTTTTTATTATTACAGTTCCTTTAGAAGAGTTTGAAACTCCTTCACCGTTATAACTACTATATTCATTTTTTGTTGTTATTGTACCTCCTTTTATAGTTATAGTTCCTGTGCCTTCATTTTTTATTCCGTGCTCCTCTACCTCCTGAAAGACTGATTTGTAACTCCACATCTGCATTTGTTGTTATTTTTCCTTCTTCTTTATTCCATATTCCATATGTATTACTTGCTCCTCTTGAGGTTATATTTCCTCCCTCTACTTTTATTTCTCCTGCTCCAGCATTATATATTCCATATACGTTATATCCTTTTGAAAAAGAAATAGTTCCTCCTTGGATTGTTATAGTTCCTTCTCCTTCATTATAAATTCCATACGTAGTTTGTGATACTCCTGTCCCTTCTATAGTTTCATTTTCTATAGTAATATTTCCTGTTGCTGTATTATAAATTCCATATGTGCAAGCACTTATACTTATATTGTTTATTGTTACATTTCCATTATCTAAATTATTTATTCCATATGTATAAGATGTATTTGTTAATGCTGTTGATGATAGTTTTCCTCCTTTTGTTTCTAGAGTTCCTTTGTTTTCAATACATTTTGCATTCATTCCATTTGCTATTATTGAACCACTTTCTATTTTTAATGTTTTATTTTCTTTATTTTTTAATATTGTTGAACTGTACCCAGATATTTGTCCTTCTTCTTCTGTTTCATCTTTTATTGTTAATTGTCCATTATTTGTTATCGCACTATCAGTTGCATATGTTTTTATGCTTTTTCCATTTAAGTTTAAAGTTATGTTTTTACTTTCATCTATTATACTACTTTCTAATAATGTAATATCTTTAGCAATAGTTAATGTATCATTTTCATTACATGCATCTATTGCAGATTGTAAATCATTATAAAGTACGTCAGAAGTTCCTTCTATATATGCTATACCATTTTGATGTCCTAGTGTTGCCTGTTCTCCCTTTTCTATATCTCCTAATTCTATATTATATCCTTCTTTTACTTCATTTACTATTCCTTGTATTGCTTCTGTTCCACCTACTATTGTTCCTTCATAATAATTTAAAGTCCCTGAAGGATTATATACTCCATAGCTTTTAGCTGAACTTTCTTTTCCTGCTGTAGTTGTTACACTTGCTGTAATATTTACTGAATTATTATCTTCTTTTTCATTTACTATAAATGCTTCTATTTGTTCATTCTCTTCTTCTTTGTATTTTTCTCCTATATTTATTGTTCCAGTACTATTATTATATACTCCATATGCTGACCATGAAGCACTTGGAGCTGTTGTATCTACTTTTATAGTGCCTCTTTTTATATTTATAGTTCCTATTCCATAATTATATATTCCATAAGCATCACTTGCATTTGTTACATTTATGTTTACATCCTCTAATGTAACTTCTCCTTCATAAGTATCTCTATATGAGTTTTGTATTCCTCTTTGAGTTGCTGTTATTGTAGTTCCTTTTATTGTAGTTGTAGAATCTGTACTGTAATTGTATACTCCTGTTCCGGTTTTTGAAATGCTTCCTCCTTCTACTTCTACAGTACCACCTGTATTATAAATTCCACAACTTCCTCCACTTATTGTTGTATCTTTTATGCTTATATACCCTGAATTAGAATTGGATACTCCATAATACTTAGCATTAATAGTTGCTCCGTCTATTGTTATCGTTCCTGAAGAATTATATACTGTACTAACTGTTCCACTACCAGTTGAACTTATAGTTCCTCCATTTATTGTTATAGTTCCTTTTTCATTTGATGAATAGTTATTACTAACTGCTGTACTTAATGTGTTTATATCTCCTCCTTGTATTGTTACTGTTCCTTTTGTATTAGCTATTCCTTGATATCCACTTATGGTTCCACCTTCCATTACTACTGTTCCTGTTGAATTATTGTATATTGCATTTCTACCTACTCTATCTGATGTAGAAGTACTGACTGTTCCTCCTCTCATTGTTACGGTTCCTGTTCCATTATGATAAATTCCATAAGATCCTACACTTATATTTCCTGATGTTATTGTTATTTCTCCACTATTTAAGTTTTCTATTCCATATACTGAATTTGCTGTTGTTGTTACATTTCCTCCATTTAGTTCAAAGTTTCCTTCGTTTTTTATTATGGTCTTTGATTGGTTTGTTATTGTTCCTCCTGTTAGTTTTAGTGTTCCTTCTGCTTGGTTAAGTACTGTATTATATGTATTGCTTGTTATCTGTCCTGTTGCTTCTACTCCATCTTCTGTTATACTGGTATCTATTATTTCTAGTTTTCCTTGGTTTTTTATTACATAGTCTTCTACTGTGTTTGTTAAGGTATACCCATTTAAGTTTAAGATTACATTTTTATTACTATCTATTTCTACGCTTTTGTTTTTTGCTATTGTTGTTATTATATCTATCTTTGTTGCTTGTTCCTGATTTGTTGCTTTTGCTATTGCATCTTCTAGATTTACATATCTTGTCCTTCCTATTAATGCTTCTATTCCTGCTACTTTTTGTAATATGTTTTTATATATTCCTGTTCCTTCCCCTAGTTCTGTTAGTGTTGGATCATATATTATTGGTGTGTTTGTTATTTTTCCTTCTACTGGTGCTTTTCCTTGGATTTGTCCATCATAAAAATTAAATGTTCCACCATCATTTAGCACACCTTTTAAGCCCCCTTTTATTAATGGGGTTTCTGTATTTGGTATTTCTGATATATCTCCATCTTTTCCTAGTGTTACAGTTGCTCCTTCTTTTACTTGGATTGCTACATAGTTTTTACTATTTACTGTTCCATTACATGAGATTTCTTCGTCTTGTGTTTTGCTTTTGTAATTCTTTGCTTGTAATTCTTGTAATTTTCCTTCGTCTTCTATGTATTCTGATATTTGGTATTTATCATCTACTATGGTTAAGTTTCCACTTTCTACTTTTATGGTTGGTTCTTGTAGTTTTGATGTTATGGTATAACCATTTAGGTCTAGTAATATGTTTTTGTCTGCTATCTTTGTTGAATCGTTTTCTACGTCTGCTACCATTTGTATTATTACTTGGTCGTCTTGTTCTGTTACTCCCTTTCCATCTAGTGCTGTCATTAGTTCTTGTAGTGTGTAATATTCTTCTCCCACTAGGTCTTCTGCTTTTTCTGGTGTTGATAGTATTATTGCTACTATATATTTTTCTGCTTCTTTTATATTTTCTACTGTTATAGCCTCATGAGCCGTGTTTCCTGCTTTGTCTGATACCCACACATAGTATTTTCCGTTTTTGGTTATTCCTCCTATTTCTGCTGTTATTGGTTCTTGTATGCTAGATGTGATTGGCTCTGCATCTGCTTCTACATCATTTTCTTCTTCATCGTTTACTGGTATAAAGTCTGTTGGTTCTTGTTCTGTTGTTGTTATTGCATATCCATATACTTCTGATTTTCCGTATTCAGGTGTTGCTTCTGCATCGTACATGCTTATTTTTACTGTTACTTCGTCTTGTCCCTCATTTGTTTGTTGTTGTGTTACTTGTATGCTTGGTTTTAGTTTGTCTATGTTGTTTATGGTTAGAGTATTTATTTTACTATAACCTCCATCTTTATATTTTGATTTTGAGTATAGAGTTCCGTTTTTTTCAAGTTTTATACCTTCTTGCTCGTTATATAGTTGCCATTCTAATTCTTCGGGCACATTGGTTTCATCGATTTCGTCGGACATAGTGCTAGTTTTAGCAACAGTATCGTTGTATACGATTGCATAGTATATTTCTACATCTTTGTTTCCTTTGATTTTTATTTTTCCATCGGCTTCTTCTTCATATGCAAATAT
>CANRNC010000038.1 GCA_947631915.1 uncultured Clostridia bacterium | reverse complement strand
TATAAATAGCAGATTAAGTAATTGACCATACTTAATCTGCTATTATATTTTATGGTGGAGATGAGGAGATTTTAAAATTCTCTTTTTGAGATTTTTCAAAACTGGTAAAAATAGCATAAAATCAATATATTTAGGTTTTAGCTCTTTATAGTCTTTTAAAGTTATTTAAAACTAAGTGGCTAAAAAGTGGCTAAAATTAAACATTATTTTTTCCTTAATTATCTCCACCAATTTTAATAATAGAATTTAATTTATTCACTTCTTTTATTTTTATTTCTTTTGTAGAGTGCATATAAATTTGGGTTATGCTAATTGCAGTATGTCCCATAAGTTCAGCTACTGTTTGGATATCAACACCGTTTTGCAATAAAATAGATCCGTAAGTATGTCTGATACAATGAAACTTTTTGTGAGGTATATTACAATTTTTTAAAATTGTTAGCCATCTTTTGTATACTGAATTTCCATTCCACTTAAAGATTCTTCCTTTTGATTGATGTTTTTTTAATAATTTAATTGTTTCGTCTGGGATAGGAATACTTCTATAAGAATTTAATGTTTTTGGAGAGGTAATAACCCATCTTTTTATTCTTTTTTCATTCTCATAATAATAATCTATTTCATATGCTTTATTTACTTCTAATAGTTTTTTTTCTAGGTTTATGTCTTCCCAATTTAGAGCAAGAAGTTCTCCTTGTCTTAATCCAGTAGATAAATCTAGGATGAACAGTAATTCAAAATCAGAATCTTTAATATAATCTTTTATTAATTTAATTTCATGGTTAGATAGAATTTCTACTGTTCTTTTTTGTTTTTGAATTTCATCAGATTTATTTCCTTTTACAACAATATTAGAAGCAGGATTTTTTAAAATAAAATCTTGTTTTATACACCAATTAAAAAAAGTTACCAAGATTCTTCTAACAGTTGCAATTTGATTGTAAGTATAAGTTTTAGAAAGTTCATTACAATATTTTTGCAACAAAAAGGTATTTATTTTAGTTAAGTCTATAGTACCTAATTGCGTGTTTTTTATATATTTTCTATATATAGAGTCATATCTAGCAAAGGTAGAACTTTTTATAGAGGAAGATCCATATAGAAATTCAAATAACCACTTGTGAAACATCCCTTCAAAAGATAAATCTGTTTCAACAATACCTTTTTCCATTCTTTCCATATAGCTATTTGCTTTATTTTCAGCATCTGATTTACTTGTACCATAAAAAGATTTTAAAACTGGAGTGCCATCAAGTTTTTTCCCTATAACTCGTCTTATCCTATAATATTTGCTTCCATTAATTTCGGAATTAGTTTTTCTAGCCATAAATAACCTCCTAAACAAAAATTTGGTACTTGTATTAGCAGGTTAAGTATAGTATAATAAAATTACTTACCAATACTAAGAAATTAGTATCTGGCGTCAGAAAGATACCGCTTATACAAGTGGGATAGATAATACACAAAGTTTGGCGATGGAGTGTATTATCTATTTTTTTATTTATCTAATTTTTTGCTTATTTCTTCTAGTAAGTCTATAATAGTAACAAAAACTTGTAGAGAAAAAAGAAATATAGCAAATGAAATTACAAGAGTTATTCCATCTACAACATTGCCTTGTGAAAAACTAAATATAGTCAACATTAGTCCTATAAAAAAAGTAATACATTGACATGTAGTAATATAGCTACTTTTTGATTTTTTCTTTTCCATAACTATCCTCCTTGTTTATATATTTTAACAAAAACTTATTGTAAGCCCACTTGATATTTTGATAAAACAGTTTTAGTATTTGAATCAAGAACAATTTGTATCCAATGACTGTCATTGACTGGAGAGTATGCATTGCCCCATTCTAAAATGTATGAATTATCTCCATCTATTTTATTGTCATAATTTCCCAGTATTGAAATAACTTCATCTTGAGACATCCCTTCATTAATTCTATTATACATTTCTAGAGTAATATTTGGATGATATTCAACTTCTCCCGTGTTGTAATTATATGAAAAATCATCTATATAGGATTCTGCATTTTCGATTCCAGCTGTAAAGTCTGCTGCACCTTTTCCCATATTATAAGCCATTTTGTTCAATCTTTTTTGTTTTATTATTTCGTTAGCAATAATACTGCTCAAAAAGATAAGAAGTGCAGTTATAATTGTAATGATAATAATTATATTTTTTTTCATGTAAATTACTCCTATTTATTTTTTCTTTCTTCTAAGCTCAACAACTCTGCCAATAATTTTAACAGGCAGATTTTCGATTTCTTCCTTAGAATATATTTTAGGTTCATATTTAAAATTGCCATTTTCATCTAGTGTAGTATTTAGTGGTTGTAATTTTATTGTCTGTGTATCTTCGTTTTTTATTACCCTCTTAAAAGTACCGTCATACCCATTAACCATAACTATACAATCATCACCACTATTGCAATCTTCAACTTTTTCACAAATCAAGATGTCATTATCAAGATAATCAGGGCTCATTGAATTTCCTTTTACTTGTAAACCGAAGTATTGCTTTCCACCTTTAAGCATTTCTGAATCAATTTCTTCTGTATCAATTATATCTTCAATACATTCCATAGGTGTGCCTGCAGGAATAGAACCATAAATAAAAACTACTGCTGAACCTTCTGATTTTTTATCCATGCCTTGAATATTGTTTTCGACATTCAATAGTTGGATTAAGTCATCATATTCAGCTTTTTTTAATAAATCTATGTAGTCTATAAAATATATGTCGGCTAATTTTTTTAAAATTATAGGACTAGCTTTTCGTTTTCCGTTTTCCATAAGAGAGATAAAACTCTGAGATATATCACATAATTTACTTATTTCACGTGTGGAATAATCCAAGTTTTCTCTTATATTTTTTAGATATTCTCCCAATTCTTGATTAGTCATGATAAAAACCTCCTATAATAGGATTATACAATAATTGATTACATTTGTAAATATTTTTTGAAAAAATTTTAAAAAAGTATTGACAATTGTAATCAATAAATGTATAATGATTACACAAGTAATCAGAAAGGAGGAAATAATATGGCTAATAGAATGGTGTTAGTAAAAGACTTAGATGACTTTATCTCAAAAATAGTTGAAAACGGATACTCTTACAGGCAACTAGCTGAGAAAGCAGGAATAAGTCAAACTACAATTAGCCTTATAGTAAAAGGCGAAAGAAATCCAAGTCCAGATAGTGCAGCAAAATTATGCCAAGCCTTAAATTGCCAATTTGAAGATATTTTTTTTATCAACAATGATTACAAAAGTAATCAAAAGAGTTAATCAACAAGCAAAACTAAAACAAGGAGGGAAATATGGGAGTAGTTATAGGAATGATTATTTTAACAGTAGCAGGAATTGTAAGTTTGATTTTATGGCATAAAAAGATAGATTCCGAAACAACTTGGATATACGGAATCTACATAGTAGTAATGCTTACATTTTCACTATTTGTTTTGAAAGCTCTTGAACAATACTGGTTAGTTCACGGTTAGCTTTTTGAAAGTTTTCAGTAGTATCGTTTTTAACGATTTCAGCTCTACACTTGTCGAATTTAGAGATAGTGTCAAGCGAAATATTAGAAAAATAAAGAAATAAAACATTAAACGAATTAGCATAATTTAATTCTGTTTCGCTATCAGTTGGATTATATGCAACTTGTTGAGCATTTTCTATAAAATTAGCTAGAGCTTGAGTTTTATTGTTTTCAAATATTTCAATTTGTTTCATTTTTGTTTGATGCATATTGTTTATTATGGCTACTACTATTGGAGAAATGATTGAAGATAATAATAAGATAATTGCAATTATATAAGAAAACTTTTCTAAAGACATTGTAATCACCTCGCTTTCGAGGTAATTATACAACAAACAAATTTATAAGTAAAGGAGGGATTAAAATGCCAATACCAAAATATGTATCCGCTGAAAAATACAGTAGAGATAGTGGAATAGGAGTAGAAGAGGTCAAGAAGATGTGCAGAAATGGAGAGTTAAAATGCCATATGACAGATGGACGGATATTACAAAATTCAAGTAGACCAAGATAGTGTGCCGATAGAAAAATATGAAAAATTAAAAAAAGAAAACATAGAATTAAAGGCAATTTTAAAAACAATATACAACTGTACGAAAGATATAGAAAGGGTGTGAAAACAAATGAAAAATTTAATTAAGTTTATATTAATAACATTAGCAAGTTGGCTATTAGTAGATAAATTATCACAAATAATAACAATGAATCAGATTATGACAGTAGCTTATATAATTTTAGGTATTAATGTTTTTGGATTTATAAAAGATTTAAGAAAGGAGATGTAGAAATGAGTAAACTTAGAAAAAAAGAAAAACTTGTTGAAATTGATGGACCAAATGGAAAAATTAAAAGAATAGGAAAGCTTGTAAAAGTATTCAAAAACACAAAATACAAATACAAAGTAAGAGTTGCACCAGGAATATTTGTATATTTAAAAAGTTTTTAGAAAGGAGAATAAAAAATGAATATATTAGGATTAAAAGCAAATAAAAATAATCAATCAGATATAAGTAATCCACCTATGGGAGGAAGTTCAATAGAAAAAAATGAAATGGTTATAAACTCTGGAAAACACTCCGATGAGTATCTAGGAATTAAAAAATTAGAGGAAACTGTAAAAAGAAAAGATAAAGAGCTATATGAAATCAGACAAAAATTAGCTGATGTTTTGCAGCAAATTAAAGAGCTTAATGAATGTAATAATTATGGTGATCCGACAGTATTAAGAAAGAAAATATCAGAAATATGCACAGACACAAGATATGAATTACTTATTGATAATTTTTACAGAAAAGAAAATTGGAAAAATATAAAAATAGAACTACTCAATACCCGCAAAAGTAAATAAATAGTTCTATAAAACATATTTTTTAATGCTCTATATATATTTTAGCACATAAAAAGCTTAAAATCAACAAATATTGGTCAATTAAATAAAAATTAGTATAGAAAAAACAAATGAAAGGATCGTATAATTATGGACAGAAAAATCAATATTAACGTTCAAAAACAGCTCTCTGAGTTCTATTCACGATTAGATTACAAGCCTCTCTCTGCGAATGCAATTTCCATATATTTAATATTACTAGAAATTGCTTGCAAGATTGATTGGCTTCGTGAGTTTAAAGTAACAAATACAACTCTAATGAGCAAAATTAAGCGACTTAGTATCTCATCTCTGCAAAGAGCCAGAAACGAGTTGATTACTAATGAGTACATAGTTTATAAAAAAGGGACAAATCAAAACGATGCTTCATCATATACGATTATTCGACTTTATTCTGATGAATTTAAAAAAAGTGAACAGGCAGACGAACAAGCAAGTGAACAAGCAAGTGAACAAGCAGGCGAAATGACAAACGACTATATTATAACTAAACTAAATATATTATTTAATTATATATATAATAACGCAGAAGGAGAAGAAATTGGATTGAAAGAAAAAGATAGATATCCAATAATACTAATACTGAAGCGTTTGGATTTATATAGCGAAGATCAACGTGCGTATTTTTATATGTCAGATAGACAAGTGCTTGACCAAAAAATAATGATATGGGCAATAAAGGAGTTGTACATAAGTCCTTATAAGGTGTATTTGAATAATTTACAAAGAAATAAATTTGTTTTGAAATATTTAAAAACAAAAAAGTACATAAAAAAGAAACCAGGACATACCCTGCAAGATATAATTAAATATTTTATTGCTTGCTTGCAGGAAGAGCTAGATAGAGACAAATGGAGATACGAAAAGAAGATAAAAGAGGAGGAATCGTTCTATGAGCAAGTTCGACAAATTAATAGGCAGGGATAAGGTTCCAATTTACATTAAGATGAAACCTAAGCCATCCGCAAGTCATTTAATTAATTATCAAAGTGAAATAGATTATAAATATTATATTTGTGATCATTGTGGAAGTAAAATCAAAATTTTGCAAAAAAAACATGAAATGTCTGGAGGAGTAGTTTGCCTCCCAGCAACATTAACGGGAAATAAAGACTTAACACTGGCACTATGTAACAAATGCTTAAATCCAGCATTAAAGGAATTTGAAGGAGTGAAATAAATGATATATGAATTTGAGATGATTGGAGATATAACAGGTAAAGCAAGGCCAAGAATGAATACGAGGACAGGAAAAGCCTATACTCCAGCAAAAACAAAATTATATGAATATTCATTGAGAGAATATTTTGCAATTAATTATCCAAACGCTAAACCTCTTGAAGGTAGAGTAAAAGTAACAATTATAGCCTATTACAACATTCCAAAAAGTACAAGCAAAAAGAAAGCAGCAGAAATGTTAAATAATAATTTGAGTCCAACAAAAAAGCCTGATATAGACAATGTCATAAAAATTGTATTGGATGCAATGAACAATTTTGCATACAAAGACGATATACAAGTTACAAAATTAGAAATTGAAAAGAAATATGCAGAAATACCGAAAATACATATAAAAATTGAAGAATATTAAGGAGAAGCGACATGAAACAAATGAGTTATGGCCCAAAATCAAAAAGAGAAATATTAGAATCAGGATATTACTTTGGATTATTATTCTATGTTTTAAATTTAGGAACGTATCCAACAGCCTATATTAAAATACCTAAAAACCATAAATTTTACAAAAAGGAAATGGAAGAAATATATCTTGATGTACATGGCGGAATTAGTTATTCAAAAAATTATTTATGGATATCTGAAAAAGAAAAAGTTAAAGGTTGGTTTATTGGTTGGGATTATGCACATTCTGGAGATTATCTTGGATATGAAGCGGCAATGCCAGCAAGGTATAGGTTTGGTGGAAAGAAGTGGGCAATCCATGAAATATTAAAAGAAGTTAGAGCAGCATGCTACGAAATACAAAAGTTAGGAGGAGAAAAATAAAATGTTTGTAAAAACAAAAGAAATAATAAATAACATGATTATATTTTTACAGCAATTAAAAAAGAAAGGAAAAGAAATCAAAGTAAAAGCCAATGAAGAAATGCAAGAAATTTGGTGTCAAGCAAATGGAGAAACTTATGCCGTAAAAAAAGTTTATATAGAAATTACATATAATCAGTTGTATAAGAAAAACACAAATAATATTTTTGATTTTTATAAACCAAATAAAACAAAAAAGGGGGAAAGTAAGAAATGTTCAAGTGTGATAAATGTGGAAAAATAACACGTCCTAGAGAAAAGCAAACAAAAAAAGTTGTAAAAACGAGAGACAAGACTTATACATATACAGACAAATTTGATAGAAATCAAATAAAATTCAAAGAAAATGCAGAAATTGTGAAAGAAATTAGCTTATGCGAAGATTGTGCAAAAAGGGAGGAAAATTATGAGTAAAGTAATAGTAAAAACAGAAGATTTAAGAAGAATTTTAAAAAATGTAAAAAATGGAGTGTCTAAATTAGAGAGACCCCTTGTATCAAAAGGAATACGTATAGAAGTGAAAAAAACGACATTAACAATGATAACATGTGATGGATATAAAATATTAACAAGCTCTTGCGAAATTATAGAAGGTGAAGAATTTACAGCTATAACGCCAATTTTCAGAATACCAAAAAATGCTAGCGAAAACACAATCATTGAGATAGACAAAGAAGTTATAACATTTGATTATCAGGAAGAAAAACAAATACTTAAATTAATAAAAGGCGAATTTATAAACTGGGAGTCATTCTTCAATAGAGAAATCAATTTCAAAATTAGTTTCAATGTTAAACTTTTACAAGATGCATTAAAAGGGGAAGAAGGAGTAATAAATTTAGATTTTTCCGACAGCAAAAGCCCAATGTTTATCAATGGAAAAAAATTAGTATTGCCAGTACGAAATATGGAGGAATAGAAAAGATGGAAAGAATTGGATTAGAATTAATGATATACAGTTCGATAATACTGTTACTAATGTTAATAGTATCAATATTCGAGATGAACGGAGTAATAGTAATAATATTATTTGCATTAGTACTATTTATCATTGGAAGTAAATTAACAGAAAAAGAGGAATATAAGAAATGAGAATAATTGAATTGTTTGCAGGAATCGGAGCATGTAGCGTAGCATTAAAGCGAATAGGAATAGATTTAGAAATAGTTGATGCAGTTGAAATTGATAAATATGCAATGGCAAGTTTTAATGCTATACATAACACAAATTTTGAGATACAAGATATATGCAAGTGGGATAAATATCTAAAAGATATAGATATAATAACACATGGTAGTCCATGTCAAGATTTCTCAGTAGCAGGGAAACAAGCAGGTGGAGATAAAGATAGTGGAACAAGAAGTAGCCTGATGTATGAAACAATAAGAATTGTTGGAAAGATAAAACCAAAATATGTATTGTGGGAAAATGTCAAAAATATACTTAGCAAAAAACATAGACATAATTTTGATAAATATTTAGAGGAAATGCAAAATTTAGGTTACGAAAATTATTATCAAGTTTTAAATGCTAAGGATTATGGAATACCACAAAACAGAGAAAGAGTATATACAATTAGCATAAGAAGCGATTCGAAATTTGAATTTCCAGAAAAAGAAAAGTTGAAAATAAAACTAAAAGATATGCTAGAAGATGAAGTTGATGAGAAATATTATTTAAAAGATTATCAAATTCAAAATATTAAAAAGAGCAATTTTTCAGCGAATCAACGAAGGATTCAAAATAAAGATTATTGCGATACTTTATGTGCCAGAGATTGGAAAGATCCAAAATGCATTCAAGTAGGAAATTTAGACATCAAAGGACATGATAGCATTAAAAGGATTTATAGCGATGAAGGACTAAGTCCGACATTGACAGATATGCAGGGCGGTAATAGACAGCCCAAGATTTTAATTAAAAATGCAACAAAACAGGGTTACATAGAAGCAAAAAATGGCGACAGTGTGAATTTACAATATCCGAACAGTACAACAAGAAGAGGAAGAGTCGGACATCAGGTTTCGCAGACACTAATGGCAAGCGATAATATGGGAGTTGTTGAAAAAACAAGAATCAGAAAACTTACACCAAAGGAATGCTGGAGATTAATGGGATTTTCCGATGAAGATTTTGAAAAAGCAAAAAACATACCAACAAGTAATACTCAGCTATATAAACAAGCAGGAAATTCAATTGTAGTAAATGCTTTAGAAAAAATATTTATAAATTTATTTAAAAGAAAAGGAGAAATATAGAAATGACGAAACCAAC
>CANRNC010000037.1 GCA_947631915.1 uncultured Clostridia bacterium | reverse complement strand
TAGATACAAATAAAGATGGAATAAAAACAGAAAATGGATTTGCAGGAATACAAGTATTATTAATTAATGCTTCAACAGGAGCTATATCAAGGCAAACATCAACAAGTGGAACAGGTGCATATAGTTTCCAAGGATTGGCAGATGGAAATTATATAGTAGGATTTAGATATGATACGACAAAATATTCATCAACACAATATAGAGCAAACGGAAGTAATGATGACAATAACTGTGATGTTGTAACAAGAGAAGTAAACATTGGAGGTCAAACACAAAGATTAGCAACATCTGATGAAATACAAATTTCAGGAAATTCTGTAACTAATGTAGATGCAGGATTTACAGAAAATCAAATATTCGATTTATCGCTTAAAAAAGGTGTTAGAAAAATAATGGTTCAAACATCTAAAGAAACAAAAGAATATGATCAAAAAGATGCAGACTTAGCTAAAATAGAGTTACATAGAAAAGAAATTCAAGGAGCAACAGTATTAGTAGAATATGTAATTAAAGTAACAAATGAAGGAGAAACACCAGGATATGCTGGAGATATAGTTGATTACTTACCAAAAGAATTAACATTTAGTTCAGAAATCAACAAAGATTGGTACACAATGGAAGGAAAATTACACAACCAATCTCTAGCAAACACAGTAATCAATCCAGGAGAAACAAAAGAAATAACATTAACATTAGCAAAAACAATGACAGAAAGCAATGCAGGTGCAGTACAAAATATTGCAGAAATTGCAAAATCTGCAAATGATTTAGGACAATCAGATAGAGATTCTACACCTGGAAATAACAAAGATGGAGAAGATGATAAAGCAACTGCAGATGTAATCATTTCTATTGGAACAGGTGTTATGGGATATACAGCAATTGTTCTGTCAGTACTATTCGGACTGGGATTTGTCGGAGTAGCAATATATAACATTATGGACACAGATAGTAAGGAAGAAGATGAAGAAGAGGAGGGTGTGTAAAATGAATAGATTAAAACAAGTAACTGCTTCAATAGTATTTATCATATTAGCAGTAATCCTCTTTGGTGTCTATGCCTCTTCTGCATTCAACAAAGTTGATGTAACTTTGGGAGAAATTCAAAACATGATGAGGAATCAGTCTGAAGACTTATGGAATTATGATCCAAATGATTTAATGTATACATTTGGTGGGAGCTTTTCTTTGATAAGAGATGGAGATGCATGGAAATATTCGGGAAACCCAAACACGAGTTGTCTTAGCGAAAATCAGAATGAGTGGGGAACACTTATGGGAAAATTAAGAGCAGTTATAGATATTGACTCAGATGGAACAGTATATATTTACTCAGATAATTATAATGATTATGCTAAACCTGATGATGTTGAAAGATTTAATCAATTAGCTTGCATGTGTGAGTTGCAATCAACTAGAAGTTCTGACGCAACGAACTATCCATCATTCTTTTTCTCAGATATTGCATTACGTAATCCTGAATATGGAATAGATACTTTCAAACCAGGAACACGTGAAGAGTATGCAAAGTATGCTAATGATGCACTTAGGGAAGCACAAAAAAGATGGGGAGCTTTACCTGCAAACAACAGAATAAGAGAAGGATATAGAATGCGTATATTAGTAGTTTCATACATTAATCCAAACGGTCAAAATGCAGGGCAAGAAAGAATGTTCTTTGGTGAAGCACCTTATGATGATGACCCAGGACCTGGAAAATTAAGACTTATAAAAGCAAACTCAAAAACAGATGAAAGAATACCAGGAGTACAATTTAAAATAAAACGTACAGGTAATAATAAAGCAGATACAGGATATATACAAGTAATAGGGAAATTTGGAAAAAATGATATAATACCAGGTTCACCAACTCCATCGCCAAGCCCATCAGCTACAGAAAGTGCGAGTGCGGGAAATTCTGGTTCTGAACCTGACTTTACAGCACCATACCCAGGAGAGCCTGGAAAAGTTTACCTAATGAATAATGATTCAGAGCAAGAAGATGGTGATGATGAAAAAGAAGATAGAGCAATTCCAGGACCTATAACAGGTGTTGGACAAGAAAGTGACTGGAGAATAGTATATACATCAATTGAAAAAGATGCAACAATATTTGAAACAGATAGTAATGGTGAAATTTATATTTCAGGCTTGATATCAGGAGATTATGTGGCAGAGGAAATAGAAGGAGAAATGAGCGGAGCATTTGAAGTAGTGCCTGAAACAACTACCTTCAAAGTAAAAAAATGTCCAGACGGTGATGTTACTAAAGGTGACGATTCTAAGGCAGTTATAAAAAATGAGCCTATAACAACTACGGTAGAACTTATTAAAACAGACATGATAACTGGAGAACCTCTAAATGGTGCAGGATTTAAACTTCAAAATACAGATACAGGAGAATGGGTTACAGATCCAGATGCTAAAAAACCACAAGATAAATTATCAAATGATGAAGCTAGAGCTCATGAATTCTTTACTGATAATGGTAGAATAACAGTAGAGGGGTTACCACCTGGAAACTATAAGTGGATTGAAACAACATTCCCAACAAATGAAAGAACAGGCGGAAAATATGTTGCTCTTGATAGAGATGCTGAAGGATTTTCAGTTTCAGGAGGAAAAGGTGAAACTGTATCAGTAAACGTACAAAACAAACCAGTTGGACTATTTAGAAAAGTAATTAAAGGAACCGATAAGGGAATTCAAGGTATACCATTTGAATTCAGAGAGTATAGTATAGCAGATGAATATCCTGAATTAATGGAAGGCTTCACAGTTGGTGGCATTTCATACAAAGGTTCTCTAGCTGACGAACATTGTACATATAATACATGTGATGAAGTAGATACTAAGGTTCCACATTATGGTGTACGTGCGGATGGATCAACTTATGTATGGTATACATGCTCACTTCATAATTTGGATGGATCACATGCTGATGCATGGGAAGAAAGAAGAGCTAAATATAATGATGATGTTAAATGGGCAAATGATCATCATGCAGCAAGAGAAAAAGGTGTTAAAGAAATAAACGAAGGTACAAGTAGTGGAAGTGGCAGCGGAAACAATAGTGAAGATCCAAGCTCAAGTGCAAATCCAACTGCAACAACTTCAGCTAGCCCAAGTGCAAGTACAACACCAAGCTCAACTCCAAGCGAAAGTGCTAGCCCAAGTGCAAGTACAACACCAAGCTCAACTCCAGGTGAAAGTGCTAGCCCAAGTGCAAACCCAGCAGGTGAAACATCAAAGATTAAATCATTATTAGAAAGTGTTTGCCCAGAGTTATTTGACGAAAATGGAGAATTTTATGCAGGAATAACAGACACAGAAATTAATGAATGTCTTACAACAGACACAATAATTTCAGATGGTAACTTAAATTGGATATGTATGCATCATCAAAACCATGGAACATATGAAGAATTAATGAAACACATCGAAGAATGGAACAAAGAAAAAGATGAGCATAATAGATTAGTAAGATTTGCTAACAGAATATATACAGTAAAACAAGAAAATAAAATTTATACAATAGAAGAATTATGCAAAGATATTTATCCTGAATTATATGATGCACAATATTATGCTGGAGAAGATGAAAAACAATTTAACCTATGTATGGATGTAGATACTTTGTTGTCATCAGGTCCAGATAATGTTCAGCATTGTGTACACCATATGTATACAGGAACACGTGAAGGTATCTTAAACCATGTAAATGAATGGAATGCAGGAAGAGAAGAGCATAATGAAATTGTTAAAAACGTTAATAAATTACTTAGCACAGTAAGTGATAAACTTAAAACAGATAGTAGTGAAAGTGATGAAGAAAAAGAAAGTTCAATAAAATCATTCTTCAAAATAATTTGCCCAGAATTATTTACTGGAGATTATTATACGGGTGAAACAAATGACGAAATTAAATTATGTACAAAAGATGATGATGTTATACAGTCAGCATTTACAAACGGATTAGACAATTTCTGGACATGCTTTGTACATAAAAAGAGAGGAACACATGATGAACTTATTCAGCATAGAGAAGAATGGATTCAAGGAAGAGAAGACTATAACAAACTTGTTAAGGCTGCAAACAAAATATATGCAGCAGTGAAGGAAGGCAAAAAATATACAATAAGAGAAATTTATGAAGAAATATATCCAGAATTATTTAAAGGTGATTATTACACAGGAGAAGAGGATAGCAAGATTAAATTATGCTACACATATGATAAAACAATAGTATATAGCGACACAGATACAACTTGTACACGTCATGATCACCATACAACAAAACAAGAAGCTTGCTTACATGTTGCTGAATGGAATCAAGCAAGAGATAATCGAAACAAACTTGTTGAAAAATTAAACAACATGTATAATTATGCATTTAAAACAGAAAGATCAAGGAAAAGACTAACATCAAGAGCAACTTCAGTAGACGGTGTACGTGAAGTTACTCAAGTAGCAGCAGCTTCAAACGATGGAACAGGAGAATCAACAGGAGGAAAGAGAAACAATTTAACAGATGAAAATGGAAATATTGATATTTCTCCATTAGTTCCAGATGGTGACGATGGAAGAGGTAAATTCCAATATAGAGAAATTGATGAAGGAATGGAAAATCCATACTTCAACAATGACCATCCAGATTGGACAGACTTTGATTACTTAGGAAAAACAATAGTTGAAGACGAAAGAAGAAGAATGGACATCGAAGGACTAATTTGGGTAGAAAGATCTCAAGACCAAAAAGGCGGAATTGATGATCCAGAAACAGTTAATGGAATTTATGATGAAGGACTAGACCAATTGTTATATCCAGTAGAAGTTTGCCTAAAACATAATGACCAAGTAATAGGTCAAGGTGTAATAACAACAGACGGACGTTATAGAATAAGAGTTGGTGGAAAAGACGGAGCAGATATTAAATATGTTACAACAGAAAAAGAAGGAACCTATGTTGAGTTCACATACAATGGTATGAAATATCAATCAGTATGGCCAGCAACATTAGAAGATGAAGAAAATGGCTCAAAAGCAATGGAAACAAAAGACGATAGACAAACATTTAACGAAAAATATTCAACAATAACGTCAAATAATGGTGACGCAATGACCAACAGAACTGCAGACGGTACAACAATAATCAACTATGAAAAATTAGAAGACAACGGAGAATATGCATACAAGAGAAGAGTACTATATGAAGGAAAAGTAGAAGGGCTATTTGATGGTGCTGAATCAGAAACATTTGGTGGAAGAGATTCAGATCCAATTGGAGACGGTGTCTATAGTGGATTACAAAAGAGACCAAAAGCAAATGAAATAGATACAGAATATACAATTCAACAAGCAACAAACGGAGATACAAGCATCTATTCAGACAATGTTTACACATATTCATCAAAGACCGGAGGAGATAAATATCAAATAAAAGCAGACACACAAACAGCTGGATACCAAGGAATTATGAACTACAAAGTTGAAGACGACAAGATCGAACATGTTAACCTAGGTGTTTACGAGCGTATACAGCCAGACCTTAGTGTAGTAAACGACATTGAACGTGTTAAACTAATAATGAATGATGAATCATATGTATATCAATATGGTGGAAAAACTGCAAATATAGAAGATGTATATAGCGGAGGCGTATTTGCAAGATTCCAAAACAATGTAAACTATAAATATAAAAGACCTGTCAAACCTGAGCTAATACAAGTTGAGCAAGAAAAACAAAACGACCATGACGGAGACGACCCATTCAGAATTAGAGTATACTATAAAACAACTGTAAGAAATGAAAGCTCATATGTAAGTGTTCAACCAGAAATGAGAACACAATTTGATAGCGATTATTGGAATGTAGACCCTTACGATATAGATGATGCAACAGACGAGGTATATGGTTCTTTGACAGAAAAAGAAAGAGAAACAATTACACCAATACATGTTGAATGGAAGAAAGAAGCAAATAAACCATATGGAAATAACAACACAGGTAACAACTTAGATGAAGCATATAAACAAGCATATGGTATGCTAGAAAGAACAATAAATCCAGGTGAAACAGTAACATTCTATACAGCATACACACTAACTAGAGACAATATGTTGGCTTTAGTTGAGGGTACTCAGGAAGAACTTAACTTCTATAATAACATAGAAGTAAATGCATACACGACAACATGGGAAGATGATAAAGGACAAGAAAGGAAAGAAACAGGACCTGCATATGCCGGAATTGATGTAGATTCAGCAGCTGGTAACTCTAAACCAACAATAGACGATGCACAAGGAAGTATTGAAGCAGTAAATGATACATTTGAAGACGATAACGACTTTGCACCAACATTCCAATTATTACTACAACAAGCGGCACAAATATCTGGTAATGTATTTGAAGATGCAGCTTCAGAAGCAAAGGCCGGAGATAGAGCGGCAGGAGAACTTATGACTTATCTTGGAGATGGTATTAAGGATGAAAAAACCGTACAAAATGTAAAAGTAGAACTTGTAGAATTGGACAAAAGCGGAGAAGAGATACTAAATGATGATGGAAGCACAAAAGTTCTTCTAGGTGTTCAAGAAGAAAAAGGCGGAATCATGTTACCAAAAGGAGATGAAGTTGCTCCAGCAGTTACATACACAGAGGAAAACGGAAATTATAACTTTGCAGGATTTATTCCAGGTGAGTATGTAGTTAAGTTTACTTGGGGACAAGATGTGGATGGTAATGCAAGTACAGCAGATGGTAAAACTCTATATGTACAACAATACAAGAGCACAACTTTCAATGATGAACAAAGATATGCTAATATGGTTAACAAAGGAAATTCATCAGACGGTACAACCAAAAATAGATGGTACTTAAAAACTTCAGGAATTGATTATCAAGGCAAATCAAATGCCGTAGATGATATGGTTGCAAGAAAGAAAATAGATGATGAAATGCTTAACACTGGTAACAACTACGATCCTGGCGACGATATAACATATCCAGACTTAGAAGAACCAGAAGTATTTGGAACACGTGATACAAAAATTGCATCTAGAACACCAGCATTTGATGTTAACTTTAGATCAGTAGATGTAGATTCAGACAATACAGAAGATAAACTAATTGAAAACTTTGATGACAGTGAAAATGGCATCGATACAATAAAAGTTGATGGATTAGACTTTGGTATAGTTAAAAGACCTAAACAACAAATGGACTTAGAAAAACGTATCGAAAGAGTTTCAATAAAACTTGCAAATGGTCAAACACTAATTGATGCCAATGTAAATTGGAAAGAGACCCCAAATCGTATGAAAATTGAAGACATAAAAGGTGAAATTGCACAGGTAGCATATCCAAAAGATTCTGTTAATGAATCAGGTAGAGATATGGGTACTTTCAAAATGGAAATTGACAAAGAGATACTTCAAGGTTCAACAATGGAAATTACATATAGATATAACATTGTAAATGAAAGTAACCTAGACTATGTGGTTTCAAATGAAAAACAACAAGATGGAACATATAATCCATATACATATGAAGCATCAAAAGATTTAAACAAATACTATAAATTCGGAGAACAACAAGATGAATCCGAAGAGGTTACAATGTCTCCATCAATTATAATTGATTACTTAGATAACAGTTTATCATGGAAGAAGAGCCCAGAAGTAGACTATCATGAAAATGACCTATGGGAAGAAATTACAAAAGAAGAAAATAATAGTACACAAAGAATAACAAACTTACTATATGATGGAAGATTTAAAGAACCAAGTGATAATGTACTATATACAGAAAAAGTAGGTAATACATACAATAATTACACTAAAGGAAGTATAGTAGAACAATTAGATAACATCTATAAGTTCTATAGAACAATATTAAGAGATACATCAGCAGAAAATAGCCAAGGCAAGATCTACTTAAAAGCAAAAGAAATTTCTAAAGACGATGTAAAATTCATAGCATCTAAAGAATTATCAGATACAAATGTAGACTTAGACTTCTATAACTCAGTAGAAATTGCTCAGTTAAATAGAACAGGAGGAGCTATACCAGAATCACAAATACCAGGAGATAGCGATCCATCATCAGTAGGACATAAAGATTCAAGCAATGAAAACTGGAAACAAAATGGCGGATCATCAACGAACTATACATACACAGTAGAACACGATGGTGGATGGGCATCTCTAGTAACAATTACTCCACCTACTGGTGATAGTACAAATTACAATTACATAGTATGGACAGCAATTGGAATAGCAGCCTTAGCAATCTTAGGAATAGGTACTTTAGGAATCAAAAAAGTATTAGTACCAAGCAAAGTGGTAGAGCCAAAAGAAGATTCTAAGGAAAATAAATAGACAACAACCTCACATCCTCATATATAAAAAAGAGTTTTAGGAATTATTTCCTAAAACTCTTTTTACTTACGGAAATACTGCACTTCGCTAAAATTCGATTTATTCATTTTTAAAATTACAAAAATGTAAAATAACTTTAATAAACCATACATAAAATGCTTGAAATGGGCTTCCCTAGTAAGATAGAGGACGATTTTTACTATCACAAAAATAGCCCTATTGATTTTGTAAAATAAAAAAAGTAAGATATTATTAGTTAGTATATTATATGAGAATTCCAATAGGAAAAGAGGTAGTATTATGGAACAATCAAAATCAGTCAAAACAACAGTTTTAAACAAAATGCTAGCAATAATATTAGTGTTTTGTTTAATTACTGCAAACTATGCTGTAACAGGAGCAAGTATAGCAGAAGCAGCAGATGAAATGTTAGAATCTGCTACAATAACAAAAAACAGCAACATTGAGTTTGATGCGTACTTTAGGGGAAGCACAAATGTGGAAACTAAAACCCCAGTGCTAAATAGAGAAGAAACTCAAAAACTTTTTCTAAAGCTAAACGTAAAGGATAATGTTTCACTAGTCGATGGAAAGATTAAACTAGAAGATCCAAACTTTACAATAAAAAAGGAAGAGTTAAAGGAAAATGAATTTGTAAAAAGTATAGATGCAGAAAATAATGAAATTGAGTTAAAGAAAATATATTCAAACACTGTTGTTGAGATTGAGTTGCCAGTTCAATTCAAAACACAAGATAAAATAGAAACAAACTATTTTGAAAAAGACATAATATTCAATTTGACTGGTAAATATGAAAATAACAGTCAAAAGCAAAAAAAGTTAAAAGGAAAAGTAACTGTAAAACCACAGTGGAATGCAGATGCTAAAGTAAATTTAACACAGTCAGTTGAAAAATTCTTTAACTTAGGTGAAAACGAAACAATTTTCCAAGAAAAAATAACAACTGAAGTAGTAAACAATATACTACCAAGAAGTGAAGAAAATGTAGAAGTTATGATACCAACAATTGCAGAACAAAAACCATCACAGGTTGTTGTTCTTGTTAATGGTGAACGTCAAAACAATTCAAATGTTTCATATGATAGTGAACAAGAAAAAATAACAATCAAAAAGACAGCTAAGCAAGATAATGATAAAAAGATAGAATGGGGTACAGATAAAGTAGAATATATATTAGCATTTAAATATGACAGCAAAATTGAAGCAAAAGAATTTCCTGTTTCATTAAAATCAAAAGCAACAACCTCTTTATATACAAAAACAGAAACAATTCAAAATGAATATGCTCAAGATGTATCTGTAACACCAGTTGGAAATGTAGCAACAGTATCATCAAGTTTGTATGGAGATATATATAAAGGATATATATATCACAACGAAGCAAAGGCAATAGAATACAAGGAAAAAAATGATATAGAAATTTCATATGTAGATGATAGCTTAGAAAAATTAGAATTACAAACAAATACAAGTGCATT
>CANRNC010000036.1 GCA_947631915.1 uncultured Clostridia bacterium | reverse complement strand
CGAACACAGAAGTCAAGCTTTACGTGCCGAAAATACTTGGAGGGTTCCTTCCTGGTAAGATAGGTCTTCGCCAGTTTATATTCCTCGTTAGCTCAGTCGGTAGAGCGCTCGGCTGTTAACCGATAGGTCGTTGGTTCAAGTCCAACACGAGGAGCCATAAAAATAGCAGATTTGCTTATAGCTTATCTGTTATTTTTTTAATTCTTCAATTGAATTCATAGTTAAATGTTAAAAATTTAGTATTATATAATGTAAGTGATAATAAGTTAGAAAATAGAAAAAATTATATACAGAAGAATCAAGAGTTGAGTATTTTAGAGATGTTTATTTAATACAGATAGTAATATTTATAATGAATCTAGGTAAAGATATTGATATTTAACTAGATTTAATATAAAATATTTAAAAATTCAAATACAATCTATTATATGGGAAATGGAGGAAAAGAAGTGAATAAAGAAATAGTAATTATAACAGGTGGTGCAAATCGGACTAGGATTAGAACTTGTTAAACAATTTATTGAAAAGAATTATTTTGTATGTAACATAGATAGAGATTTTGAAAAGATAGAAATGTTAAATGATACATATAAAAATAATTATAGAGGATTTATAGGAGATATTTCAGACAGTAAATTTGTTAAAGCTACTATTGCTGAAATATCAAAGTTAGGAAATATAAAAATACTAATTAATAATGCAGGAGAGCCATCATTTAAGCTACCTGCAGATTATGAGAGAGATGATATAGAAAGATGTTTTAAAGGTTTACAAGGTATGATTTTATTTTCAACAGAAACTTTAAAAATAAAAGAGGAGAAAGATTTAAAAATTGTAAATATAATGTCATCTGCTGCATTAAGAGGAAATAAACAAGAAGCAGTATATTGTGCTACTAAATGGGGTGAAAGAGGATATACAGAAAGTTTGAAAGTTGCATATAAAGGTACAAGTGTAAAAGTAATAGGTGTATATCCAGGTGGAATAAATACAGATTTTTATAAAAATAGTAGAGATTATGTATCTGAAGAAAAGCAAGCTACTTTTATGAAACCAGAAGATGTAGCTAAAACAATTATAGATAATGTTACAAATAAAGCTAATTTGACAGTTGCAGATATTATAATTGAAAGGAATTAATAGGAGAAAAATAAACAATTATGAAAGATATGAAATTAAAAGAGATAGATATAGACAAATTTGAAAGAGAATTATATTCATATTATTTAGATATATTTCCAGAGAATGAAAGAAAACCATTAGAATTACTACGCTCGTCTTATGAAAAGTGCTATACAAGAATTATCGAAATTTTATATAAAAATGAAATAATTGGATTTATGATATTAAATAAGATTAAAGAAAAAGGATATTCTGTTTTAGATTATTTAGCTATACTACCACAATATAGAAATAATAAATTTGGTACTAAAGCGTTACAAATGCTATTAGAACAAGAAAGAGAAAATAGTGGTATTTTTGTAGAAATTGAAAAATGCGGATTAGGCAAAGACAAAGAAGAAAATTTATTAAGAGAAAAGAGAAGAGGATTTTATGAAAAATTAGGCTTTAAAAAATTAAATTTTGATTTATTTCTATTTGGTGTTATATATACACCATATTTATTCTCAAATATTAAAGATAAAGAAGATATAATTATTGATGAGATATTAAATATTTATGAAACAATATCAGGTAAAGAGAGAATAAAACAAAATTGTAAGATAATAAAAAAATTAAGATTTGAGGAAATAAATCAAAATAATATAAAGGTAGCAGCGAGATTACAATATGAAATTTTTCCGAATTCAAGTGCATATTCAGTATATAAATCAAAAATTACAGGAAAAAGAAAAAACTTATACATAGGATATATAGCTTACATGGAAGATATACCAGTTGGGGTAACAGGCATTTATGAAATTCCTGAATATTCAGATACTGTATGGTTAAGTTGGTTTGGAATAAAGAAAGAATATCGAAAACTAGGCTATGGAAAGCAAATATTTGATTATACAATAGAAGTGGCAAAGACTCTGAACAAGAAATATTTGAGATTATATACTTTTGAAATTTGGAATAATGAAGCACAGGCATTTTACAAAAGAAATATGGATTTTGGAGAGTATTATTATAATGCTAAAGAACATAAAGAAATATTTGAGGGAAAACCAAAGATATTTAGTATTAGTTTATGTGACGAAAAAGTAGAATTATGGGATAACAAATTTATAAACATATCAGAAGATGAAGATTCTCATGAAGAAAGTGTAGTGATGATGAAAGAAGATGGCATTATAGGTTAATAGAAGAATAATGAAATAAATTAAAATAGTTTTAATAAGATAACAGATTGTGTGTATGAGTGACGGAGACAAAAACATATATATTGTAGATAATTAAATAAGTGAGAATGTAGATTTTTTTCATTAAAACTATTAATTTTTATATTTTTATAGTATAATTATTTGGATATTAAATTGAAAAGTATTAGAATGGAGATGAAGTAAAAAAATATTTTGATTATGTGTGTAAAGGAAAAAGAGCTTGATATGGACTAATAAGAATTGAGATAATATTTTATAGAGAACAAGGAGTTATTTAATGATAAAAATATTATTTGTATGCCTAGGAAATATTTGTAGATCACCTATGGCAGAATTTATATTAAAAGACATGGTAAATAAAAAAGGGAGTTATAAAGAGTTTTATATAGATTCAGCGGCAACTAGTAGTTATAATGAACTTGAGAGAGCTGGTATATATGGAGAAGCAAAAAATATGTTAAAAGAAATGAAAATACCATTTACAGAACATCTATCGAGACAAATAAAAAAGGAAGATTATAATAAATTTGATTATATTTTAGCAATGGAACAAAAAAATATAACTAATATCATAAATATTGTTGGAGAAGATAAAGAAAATAAAATATTTAGATTATTGGATTTTACAGAGAAACCAAGAGATATATCAGATCCTTGGTATAGTGGAGACTTTTATTCCGCATATTATGATATAACTTATGGTTGTGAAAAATTTTTAGAATATATTGAGAAGAATAATAATATTTTAAATTAACTTAAGAGTAAATGAATTAATAAGTTATAGTTATAAAATAAGGGAGTGAAATAATATGATATATAAGGATTTCAAGGATTTAAAATTATCAAGTCTAGGATTTGGAACAATGCGATTACCAACCAAGGGACAAAATGGGGATACACCAATAGATGAAGAAGAAACAGCAAAGATGGTGGAGTATGCTATTAAAAATGGTGTTAATTATTTTGATACAGCCTATGGGTATCATAGTGGAGAATCAGAAAAAGTAATAGGTAAGATATTAAATAAATATCCAAGAGATAGTTATTATTTGGCAACGAAATTTCCAGGATATGATATATCTAATATGGATAAAGTAGAGGAGATATTTGAAGAACAATTGCGAAAAACAGGAATGGAATATTTTGATTTCTATTTATTTCACAATGTTTATGAAAAAAATATTACTCCATATTTAGATGAAAAATATGGCATATTGGAATATTTATTAAAACAAAAGGAAAATGGAAGAATTAAGCATTTAGGTTTTTCAGTTCATGGAAGTTACAATGTTATGAAAAGATTTTTAGATGCATATGGAAAACATATGGAATTTTGTCAGATACAATTGAATTATTTAGACTATAAATTTCAAGATGCAAAATCTAAAATTGAATTATTAAGAGAGTGGAATATTCCAATTTGGGTAATGGAACCATTAAGAGGCGGTAAACTTGTAAAATTACAAGAAAATCAAGAGGAAAAATTAAAGCAGATTAGACCTGATGAAGAGATACTTGCTTGGGCATTTAGATTTTTGCAATCAATACCAGAAGTTACAATGATTCTTTCTGGAATGAGCAATATGAAACAAATGGAAGAAAATATAGAAATCTTTGGAGAAAATAAACCATTAAACGAGGATGAAATAAAAACAATTCTGGGAGTAGCGGATGATATGCTAAAAGGAAAAATACTTCCATGTACAGCTTGTAGATATTGTACATCACATTGCCCTAAAGGATTAAATATACCTGAACTTTTATCTTTATATAATGAACATACTTTTACTGGAGGAGGTTTTATAGCACCAATGACCATAAGTGCATTACCAGATGATAAAAAGCCGAGTGCTTGTATAGGTTGTAAAAGTTGTGAAGCGGTATGTCCACAACAACTAAAAATATCAGAAACTATGAAGGAATTTTCAAAATTATTAAATTAGGAGGAATTTTATTATGTTAGAAAGTGTAAAAAAAACAAATCGTTTAGAAGAGACTTTAGCAACTACAAAAGCAAAATATATCATAGGAACAATTTTATTAAGTTGTATAGGAATTGCTTTACCTAGGGTATTTCATGTTTTGGGAGGATCAAATGCAGGAGCAGTATTTCTACCAATGCATATAGCTGTATTAATCGCAGCACTTATATTTGGAGTAAGAAGTAGCATTGTCGTAGCAGGAAGTTCAATAGTATTTAGTTATTTATTAACTGGAATGCCAACAATAGAGAGACTTCCATATATGTTAATAGAGCTTATAATTTATGCTATATTATTAAGTGTTTTAAATAGAAAATTTAATTCTTATGTATCTTTAATTTCAACAATTATTTTAGGTAGAATATTATATGCATGTGTATTATTTGTAGCAATTAATGGACTAGGATTACATACTTATGGTATTTCAGTAATGCAAAGTATTATTACTGGATTACCTGGAATAGCTATTCAGCTAATTTGTGTGCCTTTTATTGCAAAACTTATAAAAAAGGCAATAGGACTTGAAAATGAATAAGATAGAAGAATTAAAGCAAATTTTACATGAAAAGAATGCATCACTAGTTGTATGTTATAAAAATGGAGAGATAAAAGAATACTATCAAAATAGAATAAAAGATATACAGAAAATTCTACAAGATGATAGGAATGCTTTACAAGGTGCTATTATAGCTGATAAAGTAATAGGAAAAGTTGCAAGTAGTATTTTGACAGTTGCTGGAGTTAAAGAAATTTATGCAGATGTTATAAGTGAATATGCCATTTCTGTATTAGAAGAAAATGGTGTAAAATATGAATATAAAGAAAAAGTTGATTATATTATAAATCAAGCTAAAACAGGTATGTGTCCAATGGAAAATAAGTATAAAGATCAAAAAGATATAAACATCATTTATCAAGAAATGCTAAATTTATAATATGGTATTTATAAAGAAAAAAATCAAGAAATTAAGAACAGAAAAGAAGATCATGCTAAATTTAATAATGAAAAAGTTAAAAATAAACAAAAATCCAGTGGATTGCCACTGGATTTTGCTGTTCTTTTCTTATTTTAAGAAATTTCCCATTTTAGGAAGTGGTAATAATTTACCAAAAGGTCTCAACATTGAATCTAGATTTTCGGCTCTTCTAATTAGTTCTGGATGATTGTCTGAATTTATCATAACCTCTGCAGGTTTAGGTCTGCCTGTGTAGTTAGAGGCCATACTGTATCCATAGGCACCAGCATTCTTGACAATAACAATATCACCAACTTCAGGTAAACCAACAACTCGGTCTTTCCCAAGGATATCGCCACTTTCGCAGATATTACCACAAAAATTAGCCGTTACTTGCTTATGTTCGCCTTCAGAAAGATAAATAAGCTGAATATCATGGTATGAATCATACATTGCTGGCCTTACTAATACATTCATTCCAATATCAGTACAAATCCAATATATGCCGTTTTCGTACTTTATAGCTGTTACAGTCCCGTAGATACTACCTGATTCACAGGGAATGTATCGGCCTGGCTCGAACTTAAATTCTTTTACAGATGGATAATCTGCAACAAACTTTTTAAGTATAGGAACCAAGGTCTCTGCCACGTTTAACAAATTTAAAGGACTTTCAGTACTTTGGTATGGAACTCCAAATCCACCGCCTAAATCGACGATCTCGATATTTTGAAAATATTTTTTAATAATATCAAGCCCAGCTTGTACACCGGTAATATAGTCATCAACTGTTTCGTTTAAGAATAAACTCCCCAGATGTTGATGAATACCAATTATACAAAGCTCATATTTTTGAGCTATATCGAGAAGTTGCGGTAAATTTGCTTCCGAAATACCAAATTTGGTGGCTTTTCCTGAAGTTTTAACTTTTTCGGAATGCCCAACACCTTCAGTACCCGGATTGATACGAACCATAATCTTGCTGCCAGGAAAGAGTTTGCCATATGTTTCCACTTGAGAGACAGAATCTAGACATATTAAAACGCCTTTACTATGAATAAGATTCATCTCACTAGAAGAAATATTATTGCAAACGTACAATATCCTATCTGTAGAGAAACCTGCTCTTTGAGCTACTTCCAGTTCAAATGGAGACATAGCATCAACATTTAATCCCATTGATTCCACAACAGATAAAATTGCAACATTGTTATTTGCTTTTGTAGAGTAATGCATAGATATAGTGATTTCAGGTAAATCTGATTTCAAAGTACTAGCAAATAATTTGACATTATTACATCTTTCCATTAATAAAAGACGATTATAGACATACAATGGTGATCCGTATCTTTTTAACAATTTAGCTTCATTAATCATAGATGTGCTTCCTCCGTAGATAAAGTTAATATAGTTTCAACGGTTACTTTAGTAAAAACCCCTCCTTTTTTCATATTATTTACAAATAACATTAAAAAGCAACCATAGTCTAATTATATAGTATTTTACATAATTTGTCAAAACTATAACAATAAAAAAGCTATTATTCGTATTGCAAATAAAGACATAATATGATATATTATTACAAGAAATTTAGGAACATTTCATGAGGGAAGGAGTGAAACGTGTTAAATATAATTTTAACAATTATTATCTTAATAAGTTTATTTAAACCACAAGTATTGTTAGCGAAAAAAGTTAAGGAAAAAACTAACGATGAACAGAGAGTAATACTTGCAAATAATTTGAGAAAAATTTATTCAATAATGATAGCAACATTAGAGGCTTTAGTAATTATGAGATATAATGAGATAATAGGAATGATTCTAATAGTTATATTTTTAGTATTATTTTTTGCAATATCATTACCAGCTGCTAAAGAAAATTCTAAAATAATAAAAGAATTGAGATAAATATATTTAGAAAATAAAAAACGAATAAGAATGATTAGTTAAAATAATGTGAAACTTATAACTGTAAACTAGTATACAAAAAATAAAAATCACCCATTCTTATTAATATAGCACAAGTATAGGTGATATAAGAATATACTTGTGCTTTTTATATAAATTATTCTTGGACTTTTTATTAAAAAAATAAATTTAGACATAAAGGGGAGAGTATAGATGGAAAATGAAGTGTATGAATTATTAGATAAATTAAATATTGAATATAAAATAGTAAATCATCCGCCATTATTTACATATGAAGATTCTAAAAAATATAATATAAAAATAGATGCAGTAATATGTAAAAATCTTTTTATAAAGAATAAGGATAAAAGCCAGTATTATATATTTGTTTTACCTGTGGAGAAGAAAGCAAATTTAAAATTAGCACAAGAATTATTAGAAGAGTCAAGATTAAGTTTTGGTGATGAATGTATGTTGCAAGAAAAACTTGGAGTAAAATCTGGATCGGTATCTATATTTAATGTTATAAATCTAAAAGAAAGAGATATTATTTTTGTGCTAGATGAAGAAATATTAAAATGTCAGAAAGTAGCTTTTCATCCAAATACAAATACATTGTCAGTAATATTTAATCCTAATGATATATGTAAAATTTTTGAATTTTACAATATAAAATATAAGTTTATTAAACTATAATATATATGTAAAATATAACCTATTGAGAGACTGAATTAAAATTATGAATAATATCTATTATTGTAAATATTAAGAGTTTATGATAATATATAAAAAAAGATATAAAAGTCAAAATATAATAAATGGGAGAATATAAATATGTCAATTTTAGTAACAGGTGGAACTGGTTATATAGGTTCTCATACAGTAATTGAATTATTAGAATATGGCAAGGATGTTATTATAGTAGATGATTTGTGTAATAGTAAAATAGGAGTTTTGAATGCCATTGAGCAAATAACTCAAAAAAGAGCAAAATTTTATGAAATCAATTATCTAGAAAAAGAAGAATTAAGAAAAATATTTGAAGAGAATAATATTGAAATGGTAATTAATTTGGCAGGATTTAAAGCTGTCGGAGAGTCTGTGGAGAAGCCATTAATGTACTATCGCAATAACGTTGTTGGAGCAATCACTTTATTAGAAGTAATGCAAGAATTTGGTGTAAAAAAGTTTATTTTTAGCTCTTCTGCTACAGTATATGGTAATCCAGACAAGTTTCCTATAACAGAAGAGTTTGAAATTGGACATACTACAAATCCTTATGGGACAAGTAAACTCATGGTAGAGAATATTTTAAAAGATTTATATAGTTCTGATAATTCATGGGATATTTGCATATTAAGATACTTTAATCCAGTTGGGGCTCATGAAAGTGGTCTAATAGGAGAAAATCCAAATGGAATACCTAATAATTTAATGCCATATATAGTAAAAGTAGCAAGTGGTGAACTAGAGGTGCTAAATGTATATGGAAATGATTACAATACAAAAGATGGCACAGGAGTAAGAGACTATATACATGTCGTAGACTTGGCGAAAGCACATATTAAGGCAATGGAAAAATTAGAGAAGGAAAAGTCAGGATTGTATAGTTACAATCTTGGTACAGGTATAGGGTATACAGTTTTAGACATTATTAAAAATTTTGAAAAAGTAAATGATGTGAAAATTAATTATAGAATAACGGAAAGACGTCCTGGAGATATTGCAATATGCTATACAAGCCCTGATAAGGCTTTTAGAGAATTAGGGTGGAAAGCTGAAAAGGGAATAACTGAAATGTGTAGAGACTCATGGAGTTATATTATGAAGCGGAAAAATATAAAGAAGCTATTAAATGAAAGGGGTTATTAAATGATAGATTTACATACACACATTTTATCTGATACAGATGATGGATCAGGGAGTTTTGAGGAAAGTGTGGCATTACTTTATGAAGCTAAAAAAGCAGGATTTAGTGGAGTTGTATGTACACCACACTATATGCAACAGTTTTACGAAAGAGATGTAAATTATATTAATAATAAAATACAAGAATTATCTTTAGATTCAAAAAGAATAGGAATACATTTATATCAAGGAAATGAAATATATATATCTAATGAAGTATGCAAATTCATAGAAAATAACAAAGTAACAACCATAAATAATAGTAGATATGTGTTATTAGAATTAGCATTAGAAGAAAAACCTATAAAAAACACTATTGAAATTATAGAAGATATCATAAAAAAAGAATATATACCAATAATCGCTTATCCAGAAAGATATCCATATATTCAAAAGAATATAGAATATGCAAAGGAACTTTTAAGGAAAGGGGCATTATTTCAAGCTAATTATGCAAGTATAGATGGATATTATGGATCTCAAGTTAAAAAAACTCTCATAAAATTATTGAAAGGTAAGATGATACAACTTTTAGGAACTGATGTACATAAAAAGAGAACAATGTATATAAATATGCCTAAATACATAAAGGCTTTATCAAAGTATTTATCAGAAGATGAAATACATGAATTATCCTATAAAAATCCTATAAAAGTTATACATGATGAAAAAATAACAGTTGATACTGATAAATTATAATAAAAAAACAAAAAAATATAAGAAAAAGAATTGACAAGATTTTATAAAAATAGTATAATAAGCATTGTCAGTTGAAAAGACACAAGATATGCAGATGTGGCGAAACTGGCAGACGCACAGGACTTAAAATCCTGCGGACTAACCCTCCGTGCCGGTTCGATTCCGGCCATCTGCACCACAGACAATTTTCGTCGAACTTTTTGAAAGTCTTGATATAACTTAATTACAAGATTAGAAAAATTTGATGAAC
>CANRNC010000035.1 GCA_947631915.1 uncultured Clostridia bacterium | reverse complement strand
ATAAATTTTTACAGCTATTATAAACTTTTACAGTTTTATTTAATAATTTTTTACCTTCTTCATTATTGCTATAATAATAAGTTTGAGGAAAAATCACTACAAAATGTTTTCTGAAATATTTAATAGCTAATTCCTGCTTTTTATGAATTTCTAAATATAAAGTACCTATATTTCCACCAGCTTGAATAGAAACAATATCGTTCTTTTTTATACAGAATTTTAAAAAGAAGAGTAAAAGAAAATTTATATTTTTTTCTAAAACATACACAATTTCATATTCTGGAAAGTTATCTTTAATGAATTTACATTCTCCCATAAATAAAGCTTGATCACCTAGATTTCCATAAAAAGGTGCTCCAATTATATAAAATTTTTTAGAATCACTTTTATGAATCTCTTGATATAATTTTTTGCAATAACTAAATGTTTCAACTAACAATTTTCTTTTTCTTTCTACTTTCTGTGCATATTCAAAAAATGTAGGTACTATTTTTAATATATAATATTCTACTAATTCCTTTTTACAAATTGTAATTTGATGAGAAATATCATTTAATTCCAAAACTATCCTTTTTGATAATTGTTGAGCTTTTATTTCTTCATCATGAACTAGTCTTAAATCATTTAATAATCCTAATCCTGATTTCCACTTTGAAACTTGTATATTTTCTTCTAACTCCGGGTATATTTGCCTAATAACCATATAGCTATGTAATAAAGATTCATAATGGTCTAGACAATTTTTATAAATAATATTTTTTACTATTCCATTATCATTTAACAAATAAAAATATAAAACTTCATTTATATTAACTATCTTTTTACATTTAATAAATAAATCCGCCATTACATATATATCTTCATAATTTTTTTCAACAGGAAATAAATTATCTGGTAATAATGAGCGTTTATATAATTTTCTCCAGACATGATTTGTTATTTCTTTATCTTCTAATAATAGACGTAAAGCTTCTTTCACTGATAAAATTTTTTCCTTATTTCCTTGATAATGTAATTGTTCTATTCTTCCATCAGGATAAACTACAGCATACTGACAAATAACCATATCAGCATTATTCTTTTCTATCGTTTTTACCATTGTGTCTACCATATTTAAAGATATCCAGTCATCTGAATCCACAAATAAAACATATTCTCCCTTTGCTTTAGATAATCCAGCATTTCTTGCATCTGACAATCCACCATTTTCTTTATGAATAACTTGAATTCTTGTATCTTTTTTTGCCCATAAGTCACATATTGAAGGACAATTATCTGGAGAACCATCATCAACTAAAATAATTTGTAAATTAGAATAGGTTTGATTTACAATACTAATAAGACATTTATTTAAATATTTTTCCACTTTATAAATAGGCACAATAATTGAAACTAAAGACATGACACATAACTCCTTTTAATAAAAAAATAAATAGTACAAAAAAAGCATTATGAAAACACACTTTTTTATCTAACCAAATAATATCAAATATTATTTAAAAATGCAAGATTTGACTTTCTAAGCTTTACAAGTATTTTTAGCAAATTTTCAAAGTTGCACAAAAAAAATAATAAAACTATTATTTGTAAAAGTCTTTAAAAATCATTTCCAAATTCTAAATGAACAATCTTCTTTTCTTTTTTACTCTCTCTTAAAATATTCTCTTAAACATCCATATAAATACGGAAAGGTTGAAGTAAATATAATTTCTATTTTCTTTTTAATCGGTATATTTTCTCGCAATAATTCTTTCTTATATGTTTTTGATTGTTTCAATTGCTCCTGTAAAATACCAGTACTGTCTTTATTTATTTTCAATAAATATACATAATTAAATGTAATTTTTAAATATTTTTCTTTCAAAAAAACAATATTTTCAGGAGATATCTTATTATAAAGTATCATAAGCTGTTCTAAAGCTTTGTACACTCGTAATTTTTGAGAATTAAAATTCTTTTCATTAATAGCACTATGATCTCGCATAAAATAATTATAAAGAGGAGCGTTAGTATAAAATACAGATTTACAATACGTTATATATTGGCAAGAAAATAATAAATCTTCAAGCAAAGGAATTTCTTCATCAAAAGAAAGATTATTTAATTGTATAATATCCTTTTTGAACAATTTATTCCAAACATATCCACCAAAAAAATCCTTTTGTAAAATTTTGTGTAATATATCTTTTTTATCATATATTTTTGATTTTAAATTCATTTTAACACTTCTAGTTGAATTCTTATCAATATAATAATTACATATAGATAGATCACAATTTTCTTTTGATATACCTTTTACTAATTCTTCTATAATTGTTTTCTCTAAATAATCATCAGGATCCAAAAAATAAATGTATTCACCTGTTGCTTTTTTTATGCCTATATTTCTTGCGGAACTAACCCCACCATTACTTTTATGAACTACTATTATTCTTTCATCTTTTAAAGCATAATTATCACATATTTTTCCAGAATGATCTAAAGAACCGTCATCAACCAAAATAATTTCTAGATTCTTATAAGTTTGTTCAAGTAAAGAATCTAATCCTCTTTCTAAATAATCTGCAACTTGATAAATAGGAACTATTACAGAAACTTTATTTTTCATTAAAAGTATCACCTTATCTTCTTACTTTTATTAATTATAGATTATATATATTTTCCAAAAAAAGTTTTATATGGAATTACCCCATGTCCATTCTTCATAAAAATACTATATACATTCCATACAAAACAATAAGCAATTGTAAACAACAACATAGTATAGTAAAAGAACTGATATTTTCTTTTATTAGCTGAATTTTGAATCTGCTCTTCAAAATAGCATAATATAGATGGAATGATTAATATCATATAATAATCAAAATAAACTCCCAATCTTATAAAAATATTAATTCCATAAAAAGCGTTTGATAACGCGACAAAAACAAAATGAGCCAATAGAATAAAATTTACTTTTCTATCTTCTTTGTTTTTTTGATATACTGTTTTGTAATAAAGTATGAGTAATATATTAGGATAAATAATCTTTAAAACTGCTAACCAGTTTCTTTCATGGAAGAAAACAGAATCTAAATATCCCAAATATCTTGATGGTATAAGAAAAGAAAAAAATTGTATAACATTTCTTGCATCTATAAAAATTAATATAAGAGATAGAATATATATTCCATAAAAGATATACTTAGTATATTTATGTTTCCACAGATAATATAGAATTAATAAAACTATATTAAAAATTGCACTAGTGTGAAATAGCATAGCTATCAAATTAAACAAAGTAAATTTAATATAATGCCCTTTTTTCAAATCTTCAAAAGCATACAAAATGATTGCTATAGCCATGTATTGTCTTACTAAATTCATTGTTGCATAATAAATAGTTGTTCCTATAAACAAAAATACAGCATAAAACCAATATTTCTCATCAACATTATTTTTTATGAATCTAAAAAAAATAGGGATCGTAAAAATTGCACATATTGTCATTAAAACAACAATATTTCCATTTATCATCGCAACAAATCTATTTAATAAGCTAAAAAGCAGTTCATAATGTTCATATATTCCCATTTTTATAGATAAGAAAAATGAATTATAGATTGGAAGATAGTCAGTTCCAACGCCATATCGAATACATGATGTTACAGTAAAAATCAAACATAATATCCAAAAAAGTATTTTTTGTAATTTAAAATTTTCTTTTCTTAAAAAAACATAATGTAATACTAGAGGAATTATTAGTAATATAATATATATTAACATTTTAAAACTCCTTTCACTTTCTTCCACTTAAACGTCTGTAGACATTCCAACAAAACCTAAATGGCAGATATCCAAATTTTAAAATAACAAGTGCAAATCTATCTCTCGTTGGCAAATCTTTATCATTCAAAAGCTCTTTTGAATGAATTTTCACATAATTCATACAAAATGTTTCTTCTTTTCTATACCGTTCTTTACAACATGCCATTTGCGATAAAGTGCTTAAATAGGCAAACATCTGTCTTCTCTGACATGCTTTCTCTAAATCAGGGTATTTTTTTAAAATTTCTTGACACATTTCTTCAGTAGAAACAATTAAATCCATCTTCGAAGGATCAAATTTTCTATTAGATATAGAATCATTTCTTTTTCGATAAAAATATAAACTCTGATGAATAATAGCTATTTTATTAGATTTTAGCATACATTTATAAACAGTTGCTACATCTTCGAATAATCTTCTTTTAGGAAATGTTATATTTTTAAATAATTTCTGATGATACAATTTATTCCAAGCCGAAAACTCTATTCCTTTATCATAAAGTCCAATTTCTATCGCATCTTTTGCACTTAAAGGCGATTTTCCATAAGGTTCTTTGAAAACTTCCAATCCTTTTCCTTCATATACTACTGTATGTCCAGCTATTGTCAAATCAGAAGAAGTAGAAACTGCAGCTTGATATAACATTTCTATAGCATCTAGAGCAAGATAATCATCAGAATCAGCAAAATAAAGATATTTTCCTTTAGCATTTCTGATACCTACATTACGTGCTTCAGATAAACCTTGATTTGTTTGAGATATGATAAAAATTCTTTTATCTTTTTTAGCATAACTTTTACAAATTTCTCCGCAACGATCTGTAGAGCCATCATCAATAAGTAAAATTTCTAAATTTTTATAAGACTGATTTATTATGGATTCAAGACACTCAGGTAAATACTTTTCAACATTATATATTGGAACAATTACAGAAATTAAAGGATCATTTTCACTTTTTGACATAAATACCTCCAATCTAAATATAAACTTAAACGTTAAACTAATTATAAGTTATTTAATTATTAAATTCAATTGTTATTTAATTTGCTTTACTTTATTTTGTCTTAATTCGAAATTGAACTTTTATTTATTACTTTCATATAACTTATTAAGTATTGTAAAATAAGGCAATTTTACTTTAAAAACAGATTTTAAAAACATAATTTTACATGTAGAATTGGAAAAATCAATATAAAATCTTTTTGGATGAAATACATAATATATTATAGATTTATTAGAAATTAGTTTATTTTTTGTAGCATTTCTAAACTCAAAATCACTAAATAAAGCAACTTTTTTTAAACTTAACGTCTTTATAAAATGCGTATAATTTTCAAAAAATATTGTTGAAGGCAACTGGCAAATGTACTTTTCAGAGTTACTATTCTGAATATCTTTAATGAATTGAAGTGCCATATTTTGCATTCCTTTAATATTTTTTTCAACATTTTCTACACTATCTTTATCATTTAAAACAGGAACTATAATACCATCTTTCTCTTCATAACACACAGTTGATCCTTCCGTTGATAAAAACAATAATTCAAAAAAGCCTAAACTCATCTGTATAATCCTTTTCATGTCCTCACCATAATTTTTATCAAATAAAAAACCTTTTTTTGTTATAGATTTATAGCAATTCCAGTCCATTACTCCATAATATAGACCAATTATATCAGTATTTTTTAGTTTTAATTTTTCAATATAATTTTGAATAGTTCCATTCCATCCAATATCTATTAAAGCTACTTTTCCCAAAAAATCATTTTGTTTTAAGTATGTAATCAAATATTTTCTTTGCTTTTCACTACGAGAAATTAATTCTTGTTTCACTGAATTAAAAATTTGCTCTTTTTCGGAAGACATCAAATTCATTAATAGTTTTTCACCTATATTTTTATAGTCTATATTAGGAATTTCTAATGCGTAAAAAAAATCATTCACAGTAGAAGTCTTTTTTAACATCATTTTTTCATAATAATTGAATATATCATCAAAACTCGATACATTATCTAAACTAGCATTAAGAACAGCTTTTCTTGAAATATTCAAATAATAAATATTTGAACTATTACAATATAGTATTTTATAAGCATTCATAATAATACCTGCATCTCTCGCTAAAAAATAAATATTATTAATTTCTTGTTCTTTTACTTCATTGTGAACCCAATTTACGAAACTATATAAAATTGGTCCCAATATTTCATATCCAAATTTTTCATAATTGGATAATTCATATTTAGAAATATTGTTATTGATATAGCGATATAACACATTATAAGAAACGTCTTTACTTTTGATATTACAAAAAGAAGTATAGTTTTTATGTTTTTTAATTAACACAGAATGTATACCATAGATTCTCGGTTTAATAAAATCTGCTTTAAAACTATCACCTATATGTAACATTTTTTTATTTTTTTCAATATTTATCTTTTGAAAAAGTAATCCATTATTTTTTGTATAACCTATTGTTGATGATACATATAATTTTTCATAAGTCGTATATCCAGTTAAAGTCAATATTTCTTTTATAACTTCTTCAGGTAAATACATATCGGTAATTATATATATACTTTTTTTTAATTTAAGACATTTTTCATATATATTATGCATTTCTAAGTTTTGAACACAAAAATCTTTTTCAATTTGTATTTCTAACCGTTTTAATAATTCTTTTTCTTCTAAAGAATAATCCATATATTCATATATCTTGTCTAAAGTTATTTCTGCATTTCCAGATAATTTTCTTGCTTTTTTTTCTGCAAGAATACGTTCTTTTTGAAAATATTTAATTTTTTTTGCGTTTATTTTATTATATTCTTGTTCTACATATACGAAAATATCTGTTGGATTTTTAACATTTCGTTTTATTAAAGTATCAAACAAATCAAATGAAATAACATCATATGTTTCAATTTTTTTTAATAGCTTTTCCGTTTTTGTTGTAAATGCTATTTGTATGAACCAGTTACGAATATTTGCCAAAAATCTAGAAACTTTTGTCATATTTTTCACCTAAAAACTTTGCTTTTAAAAAACTAGTTCCCTTCTTCCACCAATTAACATTTTGCATGTCCATAAACTTTACTTCCTTATAATTTATATTATTTGTATTTAAATATACATCTAAAAGTAATTCAGAAATTCTTCCAAAAAATCTTGCATGAAATGCATCATACTTATTATAATCTATCTTTTTCTCTAATTCAAATAAAATATCAAATAACCATGTACAATAACCATCTAATATGTCTTTCTTCATAATAAACATATTAAACATATGCGCACTAGATCTTTTCTTTAATCTATCAAATTCATATAAGTACTTAGGATATTTTTTTTCTATAATTTTTCTAGTTTCATCTAAAGGCTTAATATACATTGTATGTTTATAATGATTATACAAATTTTCTATATAATACTTTCTTATTTTAGGTACAATCACGTCTGTATTCACTAATAATTGATTTGCTTCCTCAAATGTTAAAACATGTTTAAATTTTTCATCTTCTGTTTTATATTTCTTTTTACTTAGTGTAAAATACCTTCTATAATGACATAAGCCTATATAATCTGCATCTAAATTTTTCCAAGCCCAATAAAGACCTGTTAATTCACAAAAATAAGGGTTCTTTTGAGAAATATTTTTTCCATCATTATCTTTTTGATATCCTAAATCCTCTTTACCTTCTGCACCTACGTGCAATGGTAAATATAATTTATCACTAGGCATCTGATATTTTTTATGTGTTGCTATAACCACTTTGATATTTTTCATACTTCACCTACTCAATTGTTAAATTTTGATTATTGGATTGAAGTTGAATAAAAGTATTTCCATCACTTAATTTTACTTCACTACCATCTAAATAAGTATATATTGTTTTATCAGTTCTACTCTGTTTACTCCATTTAATTGGTACAGCATAACCATTCGTAATGAAATATCCATTTCCACTTCCAACAGTTTCTAAATCCCAATAATAATTATCGCTAGCCATTTTTGTATTTATCTTTTGAACAATAATATTTTTTGTTGTAAATTGTTCTTTTGTTTCATGGTCGATGTTTGCATCTCCATTTACAAATCTTTTATACACTTTATTTGTTTCATCATACTCATAAGTTGTATTTAAACTACCACTTGATGGAATGTAAACTTTATTTGCGACTTGACTTTGTTCTTTTTCACTTAAATTAACATCATTTGGTTCATAATTTAACACTAATCCTCTTTCCGTTGTACCAGAATAACCACGTTCACTTGAGAATTGTCTTATATTATCAATACTTGTATATGCCGTATGCTCACTTGCTAAATTTTCAGGATTATTTCGCCAAAATGGTTTACCATGAACAACTCCATTTATGTAGTTAATTCCTGTCGTTTTGCAATCGTTTTCTGCATAATGACTCCACCCATAGGCCACAAAAATCGCATCTTGTTCAAACGCATAATCCAAGAAATTATGCCTTGCACTTCGAATAGTTCCAACTGCTAAATCATTAATATCTTTATAAAAAGCAAGAAGTCTAGTAATTCCGCCTTCTACAGGAATTTCATACACCATATAAGCTTGTTGAAGACCAGTTTGTACCTTAACTGCTACTGGTGAATTATTAATAACGATTGCATACGGTCTAGTTTTAGAATTTACATCAATAATATCAACCGTTTCAACAATTTGATTTTGATTTTCCTCATTATTATTTTCATAACTCGGTTGTTCTTCTTTTTTTCCACATCCAGATAAGCATAAGATCACGCAAAAAAATGAAAATAGTTTTTTCACATCGCACCATCTCCTTTAAATACTGCTTTAATCGTGTGAAATAATATTTTCAAATCCATACGAAAAGAATTCATATTAGAATATTCTTGCTCTAATTGTAATCTTTTTTTAAAAGAAACGTCACTTCTTCCGCTTACTTGCCATAATCCAGTAATACCAGGTTTTGTTTTTATTATATCGTGATAATATTTTCCCATTGCTTCTTTTTCTCTTGGTAAATATGGTCTATTTCCAATTAAACTCATGTTTCCCAAAAAAACATTAATAAATTGTGGAAATTCATCTAAAGAATATCTTCTAACAAATCTTCCAAATTTTGTAATTCTTGGGTCATTTTTTAATTTTCTATTTTTTTCATATTCAGTCTTCATTTTAGGATCTTTTTCTAATAATTCAAATAAGACTTCATCTGCATTTGGAATCATAGTTCTAAATTTATAAAAACTAAACAATTTCCCATTTTTTCCAATTCTCTCTTGCGTAAAAAATATAGAATGAAAATCTCCAGTACACAAATAACCAATCTTTACAAAAATGGATATAGGCAAAAGAAGTATTATACCTACTATTCCACATAGAATATCAAATACTCTTTTTATAGCGAAATATAATGTTCTCTTTATTTGATGTACTTTGCTAAGTTCCATTGTCATATCTCTACTTTCCATATAAATATTCACCCCATAGCTTAGGTCTGTTAACATTTTAGCATTTAATCAAATTGAGTTCAACCCCAAATTTTACAATTTACTGTATATATACACATATTTTAAATCATAGCAAAAGCTAACCCTCACGGATTAGCTTTACTTACGCTTGCAAATGAAATAAATTTTCTAAATATTTGGAGTATTCTTGCCTTTAAAAAGAACAGATTGTGAAATTATCATCTTATCATCAGGACTTAACCTTTGAGATATAGCATTAAATATTTCTGGTAAATCTTGAGTACTAAATACTTGATATGTATTATCAAATAATTTTGTATTGTATTGAAATGATTCTACATAATTAATTGCATCTTTTTTACAGTTACAATCATTATTGTCTGAAAAATTAAAGGTTATAATATAACTATTCAAAATACTTCTTCCTCCCATCTATTTGATAAAGTAATAGAAGCAACACGTATACATCATATCTTATATTTCATTCATCCTTTATCATCTTTAAAATATCACTATTTAAAACAAAAATCAATGATAATGTAACGGTGTGCCGTTAATAATGTATATAAGTTAATTATTTGTTATTAGACAGCATTAACAAATCACATATCTATGACAATAGTCCAGTATCTTGCAGTTCTTTTATTATTTGACGATACATATTAATGACATTTCTCCTAAATAATTTAACATCTTCATTTTGCAATTTGGTATTAGTTTTTTGATTGACCAATGGATAATCGAATGGAACATGTTCATTCATTTGTTTTTTTAATGAACTCATGATACTTGTACCAGTAAAAACATATTTTTCAATATCATATAAACTACAAACTTTAATATGACTTATAATCCATTCATATTGTACGTCATTCGTATTAATTGATAATTTTTCTGCTACCATTTGATATATTGTTTCTCGCTTAATATAAGACTCTTCCAATAAAATAACAATTCCAAAGCAGTTATCGCGATTAAAATTAGTTTTATCATCAGTTTTAAAAAAATCATAATCTTTTTTAAAGTCTTTATAAATTTGGTTATATAATTGCATAACAGCATTACTTATCTTTTCTATTTCATTTAAAATAGAGTTTTCATCCATACATCTTGTTTTAGAATAAGGAACCATCGATTTACATTCAAAAAATAAATATTCATCATTAATTCTACACATAACATCTGAAGTTCTTTTTGTTTGTTTATTTTTTTTATATTCTTGTTCTGGTATAGTTTCATTAAATAAATCTGATTTAAATAGAATATCATATAAATAGGTTTCTAGAATATCTTTCCCAAATACCGCTCTGATGTGTTCTTGATTGTCAGTAACCCTATATAATAATGAATCAGTCATTGCTCTTGTTAAACTATGTGGTAAAGGTAAATAAATTTTTTGACCATATTCAACAAATGGATAAACATCTGAAGTTCTAACACAATATAAGTAATCTTCTATATTTGCTGCAAAAAAATCAATGTCTTTTTTGAAATCTTCTCGTGATAACGTTAATAATTTTACTAC
>CANRNC010000034.1 GCA_947631915.1 uncultured Clostridia bacterium | reverse complement strand
AATCCTAATTCTTTGGCTGTATACAATATTGCTTATCCTACTTTTTAATCTTTCCGATAAATTTAGACACCGTCATATAATAAATTAAGTTTACAAAAAAAGAGAATAATGATATATTGTAAACAAGGAGAAAGGTGAGGAATATGTTAGGGAGAAATATAAAGAAATATAGATTATTATCTGGATTTTCAATGAGGGAACTGGCTGAACGATTAGGAGTTTCTCATCAGACAATAAAAAAATATGAAGATGATACAATGATACCTAATTCTGAAAGATTAATAGAAATAGCAAAGTTATTGAAAGTAAAAATATCAGATTTAGTTAATACTTATACAATACCAAAATTAAAATATAATAACTTTAGAAAGAATTCATCACTTAGTAAAAAGAAAGAACAAGGACTTCAAATGTTAATTGCTGATGAAATCGCAAAATATTTAGAAATATTAAATTTTGCTGATGAAATTTATACTTTTGATAGCAAAAAATGGAACTTTGATGTGGAGAATATATATTCATTAGAAAGTATTGCTACAAAAGTTAGAAAATTATTAGGAATTTCTGATGAGTGTGCATTAGATAATCTAACCGATAAACTTGAAGATAATAATTTTCTAATATTAGAAATAGATTTTGAAGAAAAATTTGATGGTTTTTGTGAATATGTTGATAATTTAGCATTCATAATTCTTTCTTCTAAAGGTTATGAGAGAAATAGATTTACATTGGCACATGAATTAGGACATTTAATTTTAAATTTTAAAGAAAAACTAGATGAAAAAGAAGTAGAAAAATATTGTGATTTATTTGCCTCTTGTCTGTTAATGCCTGAAAAAGCTATGAAAAAAGAGTTAGAGGTTGGTCAAAGAAAATTATTAAATAATATATCATTAAATGAAATATTATTATTGGCAAAAGAATATCAAGTTTCATTAAATGCAGTAATAATGAGATTATATTCTTTAGGAATAATTGATGATAATAAAAAAAGAAATTTGTTTATATTATTATCGAAATATGGTTTAAGAGCTAAACAATTGAAGTTTATTAAAGAACACCCAACAAGAAAAAATAGGATTATTTTTAGACTAGAAGCTGAAAATATTATTAGTAAAGAAGAAACAATTAAGTATTTAGGAGTAACAACCGATGAATATTTCAAATCAGATTTTAGTTGTTGATGTAAATATAATAATACACTTGGAAAAAGTAGGACTTCTAGATGAATTAATAAGTGATAAGAATATACGTATTGTTGATTTAGTACTTTATCAAATGAAGAGCAAATGTTTGAAGCGCATAGCTTATATCAAAACAATCCTAGAAATAGTGTTTTTGATTATTATAGTTACATTGCAGCTCGTGATAATGATTATGGATTATTAACAGGTGATTGGAAATTAAAAAAGAAAGTTAATGATATTAACGTGCATGGTGCAATTTGGTATGTACAAAGATTAAATGCAAAGGGTATTATTGACAATGCTAGATTAAAAAATATATATGAAACTTGGTTAAACGATCCAACTGTATTTATTAGATCTGATATATTAAGTGAATTAATCATTGAATTAAGTAATTAAAAATGCAGTAATCCATGATAGAGCTAATCTTGTGGTACTGAATTCAAATGATAAAATGATAGTACACTTGACACCACAAACTATAACTATGGAAATTATAGATAAATGCTAAAAATACCATAGGAAGAAGTAAAAAAGCAAATATACTTTTAAAAAGATTAAAGAGATATAAGAGTTCTATATTATTAATTATATACATGCTTTTGCAATTCCTTATGACAATAATTTCATGTTAAGATAATTACGAATGGTAAAGAGGAAAACAAAAGCATCAGGAGGATTTAGAAGTATAAATGGGGCAATAAGATTTGAAAATACAATGAGTATTATAAAAACTGCAAGATTAAGAAAAGTGAATGTGTTTAATTGCATTAAATCAGTAGCATTATTACTTAATTTTTTTGAGTGAAAAATAACAGATTCATAATTAATATCTGTTATTTATGGCTGAGTAGTAATAAATAATTAAATTAAATATCTTAAATTTTATAAATATTTTCGTATCAAATTATTGGAAATTATTTTGACTTATGGTATACTTACTTTAGAATACAGGAGAGTGTTTCATGAAAAAAGTAGGTAATTATATAATATTTATACTTATTACTTTTATGGTTGTTTTAATTGTACCTAAAGCTGATAGTTGTACTTACAAAGAACAAGCAGCTTTAAATAAAGAAGCAAGTAATATAAAATTTAATTATGAAATTGTTGATAAAACTGATGAAATAAAAAATTTGCCTGAAGGACAAGATTACGAAGAAAGTGATTACAAATATATAAATGTAATGATTACAAATTTAATGGATGATATGTATATTGAAGTTAAAAATAATATAAATGATGAAAAAGTAACGTACCATTATAGTGATCAACAAGAAGGGGTAATAAGGTTTAAAAAAAACTACGATGAAGTTATAAAGTATACATTTAATATATATGCAGCCACGACAAATTGTAAAAATAGATTGCAAACGAAGAATTTGACAGTTCCGAAATTTAATATATTTGCTCAATTATCTACGTGTTCTGAAATACCGGATTATAAATATTGTCAAGAATTAATAACTGATAATATTAGTAATAATAAAATTATGGCTAGCATTGCTAATGAATATCAACGTAGGGTGTTTCCAGATAGTGTAAAAGAAACTAAGAATTTTTCAATTTTTGATTATTTAAAAATAGGTGGAATAGTATTAGTAATTTTAGGTATAATTGGTATGATTGTTTATATTATTGTAAGGCAAATTAGAAAGAAGAGAATTATATGAAGTCGATATATAAAAAAATTTTAAATTGTTTATTTTTAATTGCTCTCTTTATATCCTTTTTGTTCTTAGATAAAATATATGCTAAAAATTACGTTAGTCATGAAGATTCGTATTTGTTTCGAAACAAAAATGTAGGTGAGCAATATAATCTCTATAATCCAAATTTTGCTACCAAAAATCGGGACGGAGGAAAATCCGAATGTGAGTCTAACACAGAAGAATTTTGGGGAGCAGGTGATTGCCAAGAAGAACAAGATCAAAATGGATACAAATATTATTCTTTAAAACCAGCTTTCAATAGTTTAATAAAAAGGCATGAACAAGATGCCCCAGAAGGAGGGAAATATTATTATATAGCGGTACCTGCAACTTTAAATAAATGTAATAGTGGGACATGTCATACTAGTGAAACTTCTATAACCAATCCACGAAAAGATATTAGTAATCAATTAAAATGGGCTGGTTATTTAAGTGAAGAACAGCTAGGGGATTACACAATTGAAGATATATATAGTTTAAAGTGGTCAGCAGAAGAAGCAGGTTGGTATTTTGAATCTACAATAAATGGAACTAATTTACTTTCAGAAGCCAGAGATGGTCAAGACTTTAGCGTAGACAGCTTTTTTACATCAACTATTGGAACTGTAGAATCTGCAAGTGACCAACAATATGCGGCTGATTTTTGGCTACGTGGTACAGCAGGAATATTTCCGTCAACTGCAACATTGCATGATGATGGCTCTGTGACAGTATCTCAATCTCTTTACACTTTAGGGAATCCGCGACAAGGAATTAACATTCATTCTAAGCATGATTCGGCAGATTATTCTACACGCATATGGATGGTATATGTAGCTAAAATTCATATAGATGTACCAACAACTAATGAATGCAAAATTATAGATGGAAAATATTACGGAATTAATGGAGTTGAAATTACAACAGATATAAACTATCCATGGTATGAAGAACATCTAAGTGATTATGATAATGATGAAGAAAATTATAAACAAAGCGTGTTCGTAGATATGTGTTTGTGTAACACTACAAATGGTACCAAAAATTCTGCAAACAAAAAACCAACATATAGTGATGAACTGTATAATAGTTTAGGGAACATTGCCAAAAACTATTTTGACGATTATTGTAAATCACCTGATACTCCTCCTCCAGGAGGAGTTGATCATGATTGTACACCGAGCATTAAAAATGTAGATTGTCAATCAGAAGCTGATTATTGTGAAACTGATAATGGTACTTGCTTATATAATACCGAAAATTACAATGATAGCGAAGTTAACGAAAATAATCGTGATGGAAAAATGAATACTTTTACAATAGGTGATGATTTTAGTTGTGTTTTTAATACTCAAAATGTAGGAGGTAATACATTTAGTTCTTCTGAACATGACGATGCAAGTAATTATACATATAAATTTAATAAATATTGCTCTTTGACATGTGCTGAACAAGTTAATTTCACTCTTCCTTTAAATGAAACTGTTACTGCAGGGAGATATTGGTCTTGGACTCAAGACAAAGTTACATTAAATGGAATTAGGAAATGCCAGGCTACAATTAATTACGATAGTAATAAGGATTCATTTCAAGAAGATTTAGGAATTAATAAATATGGTCAAGTAGAACAATTTTCTGATAAAAGTATATTTGAAAAAATATATAAAGATGGAAATGAAATAACTGGAGACATACCCTTAATATCTTCTGATCAAAAATATGGATTAGTTTGGCAACTAAATGATTTAAAAGATGCTTATGATGAATATAGTAACCCAAGTTCTGATTCAAATAAACGGTATAGCCATGAACATCAGCATTGTGAAGTAAATGAAGATGGATCAGAAAGTTGTTATCCAGTTACTAGCTTTTGTACGGAGTACAAATTTGTATCCAATGTTACTGGAGAGGAATTTTTGAGATATACAGAGGGATGTCATAATGCTTGCCATTTTGCGAATATAGAGATACCTAATTTTTGTGATCCTATTACAGGATGCACTGGAATTTTCACTTCACCTAAAAGTGGCAAAACAATAGAAAATAGTAAATCAGTATTTAGAAATATGTACAAATCTAAATATAATGAAGTACAAGATGCTATTGCAGATGTAAATGCTTGTGCAACTAAGCTAATAGAAGTTGCAAATACCACTAAATATGATTTTAGACCGACTGCTAGATTTAGCTATGATGATATTTATTATCAAGATGCAGAATTTAGTAAATATGATGCTGTGGGCACATCTATATCTGATGGAAGTGCGGATGTTACTTTAAATGATCCAAATGTATTTAGGATAGGTACTGACAAAAAACCTACAGAAGACGAAATAGGGGATATTAACGAAAATCCTTATTATATAAATATGCTTCAAGATGGAAATATTAATGGCGCTTCATCAAGTTATGAATTTTATAGTAGCAACCAGAATCATGATTTGATATGGAAAGCAGGTCGACAATATATGCTTCCCCCTCATTTTTATGCTATACATAGCGATATTAATAAGGGAATTCTTAAATCAAAAAATACAAGTGATATAAATAATATTACAGAAACATATTATGGTCAGATATTTCCAGTATCCTTAAGTACACCAGAAATGTTAAATGGTGAACATTATGATTATAATATTGCTTTTAAAAGATTAGGAGTATACAAGAACGGGCAAACTAACTCTACTAGTGGAAGATTTGATAAAATGAATGGTAATGTTTTAAATTATGCTTGTTATTATGATGTTGAAAATGATGTAACTGATCCAAAAAAACCAGAATTCTTTTTTAGAAATATTTCATTAAATAATTTTGATCCAAATAAACGAGAGCTAGGTAAAAATTGGACAACTGATAAAGGAAAAGCAACAATATGTGAAATAAATCCAGAACCTAATATTACGGTTGGTGGTAGTGCCCTTAATTGTAGGGATTATTCAAGTATAATTTCAGCAAACGAAATTCCAGAAAGTTCTTATGATAAAGAACCCCAATATCATTTTAAACTTACGCCGATTAATATGGCCGAAATAAAAAAATATAATAAATCTAAGGAAAATTATGAAGGCTATAGTGATTTTAATGTAGAACTTTATAATGCTTCAGCTGTTGACAATTACAATTCATCAAATCAAAGCTGGTGGTATACAAGTAAATTTATATCTGAGGCAACTGACAAGAATTATGCCGATGAAGTAGAATATACTAATGGTAGAAAATTTACAGCGTGGCCAACGTATTCTGTTGGATCTGGTACTGGACCAGCATGGAAATAGGGGTGTGTAAAGTATGAAAGAGTCTTATTGGGGTTATTGGTTGATTCTTTTAGGAATATTTGTTATAGTTATTATGATGTTAATAAATAGTGTTACAACTACAACAACTCAAGATTACTATCTTATTAAAGAAGCTACGGAAGCTGCAATGGTTGATGCAATTGATTATGGATATTATGCAGAGTACAAGGAACTGAGAATAAATAAAGAAAAATTTGTAGAGAATTTCTTAAGAAGATTTTCAGAAACTATTAATATTAACAAAACATATGATGTTGATTTTTATGACATTTATGAAGCGCCGCCTAAAGTAAGTTTAAAAGTTACATCAAATAGTGGAACCTTTTTTGTAGGTTCTGCAGCAGATAATTTTGATATTATTAATAAGATAGATGCTGTCTTAGAAATGAATGAAACCAGTTAATTAAAGGAGGAATAAAAATGGGAAGTTTAGTTAATTCATTAAAAAGATTTTTAGGTAACAAAAATACTGTTACTATTATAGGAGTATTAGTAGGTGTCGTTGTTTTATATTTCGGCTATCAATGGCGTGTAAATCAAGCTGTTTCACCTCAAAGTGTTCCTTACGCAAAACAAGAAATTACATCGAGAACTAAGATTACTGAAGAAATGGTTGGCAGTATAGAAATCCCAAAATCAATGGTAAGTAGTTCCGATAATCTTATTACTGCAAGTTCTGAAGTTATTAATAAATATGTAACTTTTGGAGCTATAATTCCAGCAAATAGTTTGTTTTACAGAGAAATGTTAGTAGATCAGGATAAAATGCCAGATTCGGCATTTGCAGATATACCAGATGGTTATACAATATATAGTTTATCAGTGGATTTACATTCTACATATGGCAATTCAATTTATCCAGATAATTATATTGACTTATATATTAAGGCTATGGAAGATGATAATAAGATTATTTTTGGAAAATTCATAGAAAGTATCAAGGTATTAGCTGTTAAAGATGCTCAAGGACAGCACGTATTTGAAACAGCAACAGAATCTCGACAACCTGCAGAATTATTATTTGCAGTACCTAATAACATGTATTCATTACTTATGAAAGCAGGATATGTAACAACTGGTAATATTGAAATAATTCCAGTTCCAAGAAATGCTTCTTTCTCAGCTAATCCAGGAGATACTCAAGTGTCGAGTGATTATATTCAAGAATTTATACTGAATCAGTCTGTTGCGTTACCAGAAGAAGATGATGAAAATGTTGAGACTATACCAAATGGAGGAGATACCAATAATCAAAATTCATCAAGTAAATCTTCAAAAACTAGCAGTAAATCATCAAAAGCAAATAGTGCTAGTTCAACAACAAATAGTTCAAGTTCAAAAAAATAATATTTAAAAAAGAATAGAAAAGGGTGTTGCCATGAATTCAATTTTTGATCAAATTGATTTTGGCCCAATAAATGAGTTTTTAGAGGATGATGACATTACCGATATCTCATATAGTAATGGTGGGCAAGTTTGGCTTAAAAGTTTAACTAATGGTGTATATCAAGTAGAAAGGCCAGAAATTAATAATGCATTAATGGAAAAAGTGGCTTTTCAATGTGCTAATACAATGGGTAAAACTTTTAATATGGCTCATCCCTTCCTAGACTCCGAAAGTGCTGAATTGCGTATGAACTTTGTTCATGAGTCAATTGCCACTAATGGAATAGCTTGTGTTATTCGTAAAACACCAGCTAAAATAAGATTAAACAAAGAAAAATTAATTAGTGAAGAATATATGACTGAGAAGCTTCACAATTTCTTAGAACAATGTGTTTTAGGGCATTGTAATATCATAGTTAGTGGTGAAACTGGTTCAGGTAAAACTGAATTAGTAAAATATTTAGCTTCTAAAACAAGAGAAAATGAAAAAATTATATCAATTGAAGATACTTTGGAATTGCACTTAGATAGAATTTATCCAAATCGTGATATAGTAGCTATGAAAACAAATAACATAGCTTCTTATTCTGATGTATTGGTTACTTGCATGCGTCAAAACCCTATATGGATATTATTATCCGAAGTTCGTAGTGCTGAGGCGGTTTTAGCTGTTCGTAACTCAATATCATCAGGGCACCACATTTTATCAACAATTCATGCTGATAAAGCAAGTAGTATTCCAATGCGTATGTACTCACTTTTGGAATCATCACAAGATACTAATCAATTTTTATCTTCTATTCATAGATATGTTCAAATTGGTATATATGTAAAAGGTTATTTTTCAAGAAAACTAAATCGTTTTCAAAGAGAAATAATAGAAGTGTGTGAATTTTATGTTGATGATGATAATGTAGCTCGTTCTAACAATTTATATAAGAAGACTTTGGATGGTAAAGTTACAATGAATAATCCAACTAAACATTTACTAGATTATTTAGCTATTGGAAATATATATTTACATGAAGATACATTTAATTTACATGGTGAAAATCCAGATGCAGATAAGCCATCTGAATTAACTAAAACCGCCGAAGTAAATAGTATGCTAAATGAAGATGCTAGTGATAATTCACAGCAAAATCAACAAGTTCAAGTAAATGAAACACCACAAGTTGAAGTACAGCCTCAAATAGTAGTGGAGACTAATCAGCCACAAGTGGTAACTTCAAATCAAACTGAAAATGTCACAACTCCTAACAACACTCAAAGAACTAAACAAGTTATGCAATCTTCAAGTGGAGTCGAAAATAAACAGGTAGGAACTCAAGCAGTTACGAATGAGCAAAATATAAATCAAACAAATGAAAGTGGACAACAATCACAATCAGTAGAACCACAAATTATCACAATAGATAATATTACAAATAATGATAATAATGCTCCAAATGTTACTCCTGTACCACCATTAGAACCACTAAATGGTACAGAGGTATTATAGGAAGAGAGGTTAAAGTATGGTATTAGTTATCTTAATGATTATTGCTGTTTTTATAGTTGCTTATAGAATAAACAATGGTCAAAATGTATATCAATTCGTTACAAGAACTGTTGCAAATACTTATAATAAATATGCGCCTTACAGTTTTAAAATGGTTCGAGAAAAAACAAAACAATTAGGACAAGAGTATACTCCAAGACAATATGCTACTCAAGTGGCATTATTTGCAATTGTTGCGGGTGGAATTGCTTACTTTTACTTTTTCTCGTTTTTATGGGCTTTGGCTTATGCATTTGTTGCAGTAATGTTTATTCCATATTTAGCTTATCTTCGTTGCCAAAGAGTATATAGTGAATTTATATTTGAACAAATTCAAACATATACAACAAACGTTATTATGGAATTTAATACTACTCAAAGTTTTGTTAAATCCTTAGAAGGTGTAAGAGATTCAGGAGTTCTTGAAGAACCAGTTTTAGGTGACGTTAAAAAAATGATTGATATGTCTTATGAAAATGGTACTATTGATGAATCAATTATATATTTTAATGAAAAATATCCATATTATATGGTTAAAAACATGCATCAATTATTCTTACAAATAACTAAAGAAGGAGCTATCGATTCTGGTGAAGCTCTTGAAAATATGGCACTTGATATAGATGCTTTAGTTGAAGGTGTATATCGAGATAGAATGGATCGTAAACAGTTTCATCGAAAATTTTTAACATTTGGTTTAGCTCTTTATTTTCTAGTTTTAGCAATGATAATGCTTTTAGGAAAAGAAAAATATATAGCACTTTTAGATATTTGGTATGTATCTATTGTATTACATGCAATAATTTTAATTAATAGTTTTTTCCTTATGACAGGCGAAAAGTATTATAATGCAGATGTGGGGGTGGAATAATGTATTTAGAAATGATAATTCTATGTGTCATAGTATTCTTTTTAATGAATTATACAGGTAGAATAAGTACAAATAAATTCGTTCAAGATAATCAAGTTTATTTTCAAAAATTAAAAGAAGATGATTGGGATTTTTATGTTAAAGCTAAATATGGTGAAAATGCAGATCCTGATGTTCTATTTAATAAACGAATTAGAAATGGTTTGATGGCTATTATAGCAGCTTTAGTAATTTTTATTACAGAACTAAATTACATTTATATCGTATTTTCTATTTTAATCGGTATTTTTGTATATAAGCTAGATTATATAAATATAAGGTCTTACTATAAAAGACATCTTCATGAAATTGATATTTTATTACCATATTATTTAAAAGGATTAGAAATTTTAATTCAGCATTATACTGTACCAGTTGCACTTGCCAAGTCTATTGGTGATGCGCCAGAAATATTTAAAGAAGGTTTAAATCAGTTAGTTGCAGATATTAATGCCGGAGATTCTTCTATAGAACCTTATATGCAGTTTGCTAGAGATTATCCAGTTCGTGATTCAATGCGTATGATGAGATTGCTATATCGTTTAAGTATTGGTAGACAAGAAAGGAAACAGGAACAACTTGTAACTTTTTCCAAAACTATTTCAAATTTACAACTTAAAGCTCGTGAAACTAAATATAAAGAACGTTTAGAAAAAATGGAAGGAAAAACAACTAGTATGTTGGTAACTACAGGATTAGGAGTAATGGTTTTGTTAGTTATATCTCTTATGATGATGATTAATGTGTAAAATTAGATATTTTATCTAATTCAGTACTAAGGAGTGAAAAATAAAAATTGCTCCTTTTAAAATTGAAAAAAGAAAAAATGAAAAAAAGAAAAAAATT
>CANRNC010000033.1 GCA_947631915.1 uncultured Clostridia bacterium | reverse complement strand
GGAAACACAGAACAAGTAGCTAGCCAAGATGTAAGAGTTAGCTCTAAATATGGTGCAATGCTATATAGTAAATTAGATTCAATAAACAAAGAAAATGAAAGTATAGAAACATTTACTGAGGAAACAATTGAGGGAGAGCTAGAGGCAAAAGCACCTTCGAAACAAACAAACGCATTCACAGAAATTGTAAACAATTATGAAGAACCAATGACAAATGTAGAAGTTGAAATAGATTTATCTAATGAAAATGCAAAAGAGGAAAAAAAGACAACAAACTTAAAATTTTTAAACAATATAGCAACACAAAAAGCCAATACCCAAATATTATATGAAACTCAAAATACAGAAACAAATGAAATTACATGGCAAGAACAAGCTCCAAATTTACAAGATGTTAAAAAAGTAAAATTAATAACAAGTGAATTGAACCCAGGGGAATCAATGTCAATTTCTTATCCAGTGATGTTGCCTGAAAACTTACAAGATAAAGAAGTAGCATACCAAACAACAAAATTAACCTATAAACTTCAAGATCAACAATATCAAACAAGTTCAAACATGAAATTAAAAGCAAATGAAGATTTGTCAACTGGTATGGTACAGGGTGAAAAAATAGAACAAAATATAGAGGGACTTCAAATACAAGCACAAGCATCATCAGTTGGAAAAGAAGTACAAAATGGTGGGACAGTATTAGAAGGACAAGTAATAAGATACAATGTTACAGTAAAAAACAACACAGGAAGAAACTTAAACAACTTTGTTCTAGAAGCAAAACAAACAGATGACGAAGGAAATTCAAACGTTACATTTTGGAATTTAATAAAAAAAGATGCTGTCCAAGAACAAACAGGAGAACACCAAACTGCAACATATTATAGAGAAGATGAAAGTATACAATCATTACAATTACAAAAAGAAGCATTATTAGTAGGAGAAACAGCAGAATTTCAGTATGAATTTAGTATAAATGAAACAACTAAAGAAAGTGAAACAACAAAAGGAATATTAAATTTATCAGCAGAAGGATTTGAAACAAAGCAATTAAATTTACTACAAAATTCAATTGAGCAAGCAGAACTAAAAGTGACAACTATATATAATGCAAACGAAGAAGTACCTTTTCAAGCGTCAGCTCAAACAACGATGCTGTATACAATAACAAATTTGACAGATAAAGAACTAGAGAATATTAACTTTACTGTCATGGTTCCTGAAGGGGCACAAATGGTAACAGAACACCTTAGAGATACAGAAGATTGCAAAGTAATAAAAATAGAAGATAATGTAGTTGAACTAGAAATTACAAAAATCGAAGGAAATGGAACATATTCATTTAGTCCATATTTTAGAATACTTCCTATAAGTTATGATAAAGATCAACAAACATATGGATTTAGCACAGGTGTTGGCGTTAACGGAAATGTATATTATTCAAATGAAATTGTAAAAACAGCAAAGCAAGATTTAGTAAATCTACAAATGACACAAGAATCAGATTTTAAAGAAGAATATGTAAAATCAGGAGATGAAATAACTTTTATAACAACAATTACAAATTTAAGTACGGAAAGTAGAAGATTTACAATAGAAGATTCGTTACATGATGTATTGCAATTTGAAGAAGGATATATATCATCAAATGGAGTAAAAATAGCTGATTTATTAAATGAAGAGGGGACAAACAAATATAAAAATGAATATGACCTAAAAGGACAAGAGACAATTCAAGTAATAGAAAAAGTAAAGGTTAAAGAAAATGAAAAATATTATGATTATTTTACACACTATATAAATGTGTATAATGGAGTTCAAGTTAATGGTGAAGAAACGGCATTGACATTTAAGTTTGAAATAAAACCTGCTTATGAATTAAATGAAGACCCGGGTGAAAAATTACCAGTTGACCCAGATGGAAAGTGGCAGCCAGGGGAAATGGCACCAAGTGAATCATCAAGCGCAACTTCGCCATCACCATCAGACCAAAACCAGGGGCAAACAGGCGGAGAAGGAAGTGGAAACACATCAAATGGAAATGGGCAAGACGAAACAGGAATGGGTTCAATTAGTGGACAAGCTTGGCTAGATACAAATAAAGATGGAATAAAAACAGAAGGTGGATTTACAGGAATAGGAGTATTGTTAATTAATACTTTTACTGGAAATATATCAAGTCAAACAGTAACCAGTAATAGCGGAAACTATACATTCCAGAGAGTACCTAATGGAGAATATATAGTTGGATTTGAATACGATACAAATAAATATTCCACAACTCAATATAAAGCTTTAGGAAGTGATGATAGTAACAATTGTGATGTTGTCAATAGAGATATCAATGTAAATGGTGAAAATAAAAAGATAGCCGTATCAGATACAATTCAAATAAACAACAATGAAGTAACAAACATTGATGCAGGATTTGTTGAAAATCAAATATTTGATTTAACTCTTAATAAAGGCATAAGAAAAATAACAGTTAAAACAGAAAAGGGAACAAAAGAATATACAAAAAAAGATGTCGATTTAGCAAAAATAGAAATTCATAGAAAAGAAATACAAAATGCTACAGTTACAATAGAATATGTAATAAAGGTTAAAAACGAAGGTGAAACACCAGGACTTGTTGAAGATATAATTGATTATGTCCCAACAGGAATGAACTTTGATTTGAAAGATAACAAAGATTGGTATGTAACAAATGGAGAATTGCATAACCAATCATTGGCAAGCAAAATAATAAATCCGAATGAAACCAAAGAAGTAAGTTTAATATTAACAAAAACAATGTCAGAAAGTAACACTGGAGCAGTACAAAATATTGCAGAAATAGCGCAGGCTACAAATGAATTAGGACAATTAGATAAAGATTCGACTCCAGGAAACAATAAAGAAGGAGAAGATGATCAAGCTACTGCAGATGTAATTATTTCTATTGGCACAGGAGCAATAAAATATATAGTAGCTATTATAACAATATTACTTATATTAGGAGCTATTGCAATAGTTTTGTATAATAATCCCAATGTAAAGAAAAGAATAAAAAAACAAGCACAAGGAGGGAAGATATAAAATGCAAAGAATAAAACAAATATTTATTGTATTAATAGTATTTTTGGCTATATCTGTACTTCTTATGTGTACATTTTATTCACAAGCAGATGGAGAAGAGGGATTAACTCTAGAAAAACTGATAGATATGATGTTAAATAATGGTGATGCTTATCTAAAATTAGATCCAGGGAAAGTACTAAGAATGTATGGAGATGATGGGCATTTTACACCAAGGCTTTCTGTAGTGGGTTCAGAACGTTTTATGAGTGGACTAAATCCTCGTTTTTCAGGATGCCTTAGCGATAGATTTTTAACAGATGGCGGTGGCGGTCAAATTGGAGCCATTGTTTTGGCTATAATAGATGTAGATTCAGATGGAACTGTTCACTGGTATGGCTATGATGGAGGGGAAACAATAGTTGAAGGAATAGATAAAGATGCATTTATAAAAGCAGCTCGTTATGCAGTTGAACAAAAATTTAGTGGATATAGTAATCCTAGTAATGATGTTTCAAAATATATTGTTAGCAACAAAGGTATATTTTCGAAATATTTTGCTTCTTCTTTTACGAACGTTGGTGGACCAGTAAATAGTGGCCAAGACATTCCACAAGGTCAAACACTTAGATTTATGTATATTGTATTTAGATATTCAGGAAGTCATAATCAAGCATTGCAAGAAAGAATAATGTTTGGATTGGGAAAAACACCACCAAGAACGAGTTCTTTATATCTTCAAAAAGTTAACGAAAATGGACAAACACAAAAGGATGTATACTTCAGGCTTAAACATGTTGAAACAAATAAATATATTCAAGTAGCAGACTTAGATTCAGCAGGAAACCCAAACCACGGATATGGTGGAATGGATGATACAATAGTATGGTTCCCTGATGATGATATTACACAAAAGAAAAAAACAATATTGTATACAGACATACAAAATGATGCAACAATATTTAGAACAAATCCATGGGATGATAGCGGTGCAATATATATTCCCCGGCATAAAGGCTGGAGAATATGACGCGGAAGAAATAAGAAATGATAACCTTGGATATGAGTTAAGAGAAGATATACCACCGTGGCAGACAATGAAAACGTTTAGAATTACGGCAGGAAATGGCTATCAAAAGGTAGTAATAAAAAATGATTCACCATATAGCAACATAAGAATTATAAAAACTGATGAAAACGGAAACAGACTGCCAAATGTTCACTTTAAAATAAAGCGTTTAGCAGGAGGACTTGTGGACTTCGATTCATACCTTCAAGTTGTAGATATGAAAAATAATGTAGGATACGTTGGAGACAAAACAATAACAGGAGTTGGGCATGAATCTTTAAAAGATGGATCATTGCAAATAAAATATACTCCTAATATTGAAGATGCTACTGACTTTGTTACAAATGACAATGGTGAAATATATATAGGAATGGTACTTGAAGGAAACTATGAAGCAATAGAAATTGCAAATGACGATCCAACATATCTTGTAGATAAAACGCCACATGAATTTGTAGCAAGATGGGGTATGGAACATGAAGAGGTAATTGAGATAAAGAACTATACAGGACCGCCACCAGGTATAATAGAACTTTTAAAAGTAGATAGAGAAGATCACAATAAAAAGCTAGCAAACGTTCACTTTACATTTAGACGCATTGATGATAATGAGCCAAATGGATATGTTCAGGTTAAAGACAGTAGCGGAAATGTTGTAAAAGGACCAATAACCGGCGTTGGTGCAGGGGGTGGCTATACATTTGAATATGTAGATAGTGAAGAAGAAGCAACGGAATTTGTAACAGACACTGACGGTAGAATTTTAGTTTACGGTGTAATGTCAGGAGATTATGAAGCATATGAAACAAAAAATGAGAATAAAGAATATAAGACAAATAATCAAACAGTGGCATTCCATGTGAATGTAGGTTTGGATAAGTCAACTCAAGTAATAGTAGAAAATGACAAAGATACTCCACCTTCAGAGGAACCGGAAACTGTATTTACAAAGCTTATTCAAGGAACTTCAGTACCACTTGAAGGATTCCAATTTGAGTGGCAAGAAAGAACAATAAGGCAAGAATATGCTGACGATTATCCAGAATTATTTGATCCAAACAATGCCATTTATCAGGACCCTGTTGGAGATGTAGATTATTGGAGAGGTGACGGACACTGTACCATCAATTTAGCTCCAAATGATGGATTAAGAGTTTCAAATTACGGTTGGAGATCACGTCTTGATCACTATGAACCAAGAGAATATACATATGAAGATGAAAAAGGATCACATACTGTACATTGGAGTGAGCCAATTTATAAAGATAAATGGGTCCCAATTGAGTGGACATGTACGACCCATGGAGAAGTTTTCGGAGAATTTTCTCAGGCTGCAGGACAAGCACATTGTGATGCGTACAATAGCAAAAAGGCAGACACTGATCAATATCTTTGGGATAAAATGGAAAAATACCACGACGCAAGAGAAAAAGGAATCGACGAAGTAAATAGTCATCCTTATACAGATAAAAAAGGGCAAATAGATATAACTCCTCTATACCCTTCAGGTGACGATAAGTTAGGTAAAATAGAACAAAGAGAAGTAAATGTTGGATGGAATCCATATTTCAACAAAGAAGATCATGCAAGTTGGGAACTAATTGACCCTTATTGGGAAGATGTTACATGGTATGATAAACGTAGAAGAATGGATATTGAAGGATACATTTGGGAAGACATTCCGTCACAAGGAAAAGAAGGAAAAAATAGGGAAGACACAGACGGAAAATTTGGAGGAAGCGAACACTTTATTTATCCAATAAGTGTTGAACTTAAAGACAATCAGGGAACAATAGGACAAGGAGTTATAACAGCAGATGGTAGATATAGAATAAGAGTAGGCGGAAGAGATGGAAAAGATTTAGACCGTATGCTGCAAAATAAAAACCAGTGTTATCTTGAATTTACATATAACGGACTGAAATATCAATCTGTATATCCGGCTTGGTCATCAACTGAGTCTATAGCACTAGAAAGTGCAAGTGACAGAAGGAAATTTAATGAAAAATTTTCAACAATAACGTCTAATGATGGACAAGTAGATTTTAACAATGTAAAAAGCGGATCAACAGCGATTCATTTCGAAGAAGATGGCGAGTATAAGCGAAAAATTGACTATGAGGGAAGCGTGCTTAGTTTCTCAGGAGAATCAGCAGACCCAATTGGAGATGGAAATTATACTGGAACACAAAAAATGCGTCCATCAAGCCAAGTAGATAATCTAACTCCAACTGAGCAAAATGCTCCTCACAAGTATGATAACAACAACCCTTATGCAAATAATTGTTATACATATCAGAATAAATCACAAAACACAAAATATCAAATATCCGCAACAACATTAGAAACAAACTGGAATGGAATTAAAAACTACTCAGTTGCACAAGATAGAATTTCAGGAGCTAATTTTGGTATATTTGAAAGAGAACAACCAGATATCTCGCTTGTAAATGATGTTGAACGTGTAAAAATTAAAATGAATAATGAAGAATACATATATCAATATGGTGATAAAACAGCAGAAAAAAGAGGAAACGCTGATGTTAAAACAATGTTAGAAGCACCAAAAGCAAAATTTGAAAGCAATACAACTTATAATAATAGCGAAAAAAGATACAAAAGAGAAATATATGGAGAACAGGTAAAAATTAAAACAGGAATGCAAAATGATGATGGACCACCATTTAAAATTCAAGTATTCTACAAAACAACGGTTAAAAACGAAAGCACCAACCTGACTCTGTCGAGCATAGAAGTAGCAACAGATTTTGATGAAAAATATGCTCCAGATTCTGTTAGTGATGAGTCAGGAGAATTCTCAGGAAGTTCTTCGGTTAGTTGGCAGAAACCATTAGATAAATCAGCTTATCAAACTGGAACTTCGCCAAAAGAAGCTGGATATAATCATGCATTTGGTACATTAAATGCAACATTGACTCCGGGTCAAACTGCAACTTTCTATACATCATATACAGTAGAAGTTGAAACTTGCGATGAATTTATGAATATAGTAGACGCAGGAAAGGAAGATGGACATGTAACTGTAAATAACAATATTGAAATAAATTCATATACAACAACTTATCCAGGACAAGAAAGAAAAGATATCGGAAGTGCTTATGCAGGAGTTGATATAGATTCAGCAGCAGGAAATTCTACAGTAAATGATGAAAACACCTATGAAGATGATAACGATGAAGCACCATCATTAGATATTACTCTTGCAGAAGTCAGAACATTAAGTGGTAATGTATTTGAAGATATAGCGTCATTAGATGATGAAAATATATATCAGGGGAATGGACGTTACGACACAAAAGTGGAAAAAGGAATTAAAAATGTAAAAGTAGAATTGGTTGAATTAACTGATGATGGAAAAGAGATACTTAGTGAAACCGGTGATACAAAAACCTTGACGTATGATTGGAAAAATCCTCCTTCTGATAAAGAACCTAAACCAGCAATTTATGTAACTGATGATGACGGTTATTATGAGTTTAGAGGATTTATTCCAGGTGAATATATAATTAAATTTACTTGGGGACAGCATGTGGCATACAGAAATCCTAATACAGGGGAAGAGTTATCTACAACAATGAGTAGTGACGATGACATTGCATATGTTCAACAATACAAGGGTACAATATTTAACAAGCTATGTAGCATCTCAAGCTCAAGATATACAGATATGGCTTCTACAAACAATGGTGATAAAGATACTAAGAATAGATGGTTTACAAAAGTATCATTATATCAAGAATATTCAAATGCGATAGATGACATGACTGAAAGAAATAAAATTGATACTCAAACCGCAAAAGTAGGACAAGATCACCAAAATCACGCATTAGTTTATCCAGATGTAGCAGACAAAAAATTGGACTGGAACGATAAAGAAGGAAATTCATTAATTACATCAATATCTTCAAGAACCCCTGCATTTGATGTTGGAATAGAAGATGAAGAAGGAAATTCAGAAGATACAAGCCAAACAGGTACAGGAAAAAAACACGATGCACTTGAAATTAGTAAGTTAGATTTTGGTATTAGTGAAAGACCTAAAATGAGAATGATTTTAGAAAAACGTATCGAAAGGGTTAAGGTAACTTTGGCAAATGGAACAGTTGTAGTGGATTCATCGGTAGAATGGAATGAAGACGGAACACAAGCTACATTAAAAGGAACTACCCAGAATGCTACATATCCAAAACCTCAGAGAGATGAAAGCGAAATAAAGACATTTAAAATGGAATTGGATAAAGAGATTTTACAAGATGCAACAATGGAAGTAACATATAAATACACAATAAAGAATGAGAGCAACTTGGATTACAATGTAGAAAAAGAAGGAGACATATACAATGCATATAAATATTACGCAGACTCAAATAAATTCTATAAATTCGGTGAAACAACAGATGTAAAAGAAGGTAAAGTTACAATTGCTCCTACAAAGATAATTGACTATTTAGATAACAAGATGGGATACATACAGGATCTTGATGATAATAATCAAGCATGGGAAGAAATCACTCAAGATAATGACTCAAAGATTAGAAATTTATTATATGATGGAAGATTCGATTCGGGTGATAGTACTTCAGCCGAGGCTCAAGAACTATACAAGAAGATGAGAGACGGAGAGAAAGAAGGAGACACAAAATATTATAATAATTACACTCAAACATTTGAGGTAGATGGAGTAACAAAACCAGGAAATCCAAACATCCAGGATCAATTAGAATATATATACAGAGCTTATAGAACAATGCTAAGAGATACAACAGATTCAGACCCAGACAATAAAAAAGGAACTAAAAATGATAGCGAGGCATTAGAACCTGGAGGTATGACTGAAATAAAATATACAGCATCTAAGCAATTATCAGATACAGATACAGACCTAACCTTCTATAATGCTGCAGAGATAGGAGAATTGAGCAAATCAGGAGGAGCTATACCAGAAGAAACATTGGCAGGAAATAATGACCCAACAATAGTAGGTCCTGTATCAAAATTAGGACAGTCTCCAAACTGGAAAAGTGAAAGCAATTACACATTTACAGTTGAACACGATGGAGATTATGCATCAGTTGTTACAATTGTACCACCTACAGGAGATGACACAAACTTTAAAACAATTGCATGGACAATTCTAGGATTATCAAGTTTAGGATTATTGGCTGCTGGAATAGTATTAATCAAAAAATTAGTACTTGATAGTAGAAAAATCTAGACAACCTCACATCCTCATATATATATACGAAAAGAAATTTAGGATAAATTCCTAAATTTCTTTTTTATACCTAGGGAAATAACAAAAATAAAAGAAATTTAATTTTTAGATTTTAAAAATTACAAAATTGATAAAAAACTTTAATAAAACATACATAAAAGCCCTAAAATGAGCCTCCCTAGTAAGATAGAAGGCGATTTTTGTTATCATAAAAATATCCCTATTGATTTTGTAAAATAAAAAAAGTAATATATAGTTGATTAGTATAATATATGAGATATCTAGGAGAAAAGAGGTAAAACTTATGGAATTAAGGATGATTAAATCATCAATTGTAAGGAGAATAATCGCAATATTGCTAACATTTTGCTTGATTACTGCAAATTATGCTTTAACTGGAATAAGCATTGCTGAAACTGTAAATGATGAACTTCAAGAAACAATATCAACAAAAGGAAGCAATATTGAATTTAGTGCATTCTTTAAAGGCAAAGGAATTATAACAACTCGTCAAAAACATTTAAAGATTGGAGAAATAGCAAATCTTTGCTTAGAAATCAAAGTAAATGATAAAGTTGCTTTGGAAGATGGCATAATTACAATGGATAATCCAAACTTTAGCATTAAAAAAGACGAATTGGTTGGAAACAAATACATAACAGAAGTTAATGAAGAAACTAATCAAATAAAACTTTCTAAAATTTCATCAAATGATGAGGTTTCGATTGAAGTACCAATTGAATTTAAAAAGCAAGATAAATTCCCTGCAGATTACTTTGAAAAAGAAACAATTATCACTCTTGAAGGTAAATATGAAAATGAAAATCAAAGGGAAAAAGAATATAAAGGAATTACGTCAATAAAACCTAGATGGTCTACTGATAGCGATGTTAATTTATCTCAATCAATTGAAAAATTCTTTAACTTAGGGGAAAATGGAACATTGCTTCAACAAAAAATCACAACAGAAGTTGTTGAAAATACTTTACCACGTAATAGAGAACAAATAGAGGTAACAGTACCAACAATTTTAGATCAAAAGCCAAATTGGGCGGTAGTTTTAATAGATGGAGAAAAAGCAACAGGCGAAGAAATGCAATATGATGCAGAAACAGGAGTAATTAAAGTTGCTTCTCAGAACAAACAAGATGAAGAAGGTAAGATGGTTTGGAAAAGTAAACCAACAGAATATACAATAATTTATAATTTCCCTACAAATTTAGCATTAGCTCCAACACCAGTAACATTAAAAACTGCATCACATACATATCTATATTCAAAAGAAACAGAAATAACAAAAGAAATTACTGAAGATGTTGTAGTAAATCCTGTAGGAAGTTTAACAACAGTTAAAACAACTTTATATGGAGATCTATATAAGGGATATTTATATCATAATGAGGACAGAAAAATAGAATACAAAGAAAAAAATGATATAGAAGTATCATATAAAGAAGGTGTAGAAAAACTTGAGATAAAATCAAATGATATGCAAAATATTACATATAAACAAACACAGTTCAATAAAGAAGAACTTTCAA
>CANRNC010000032.1 GCA_947631915.1 uncultured Clostridia bacterium | reverse complement strand
CCCTTAATCATTAATACCATAAGTTCTTCAAGTGTTATTTTATCTATTGTATTAATTGCATATTTTTTACTAAAAATCTTTCTGTTTTCAACTAAAATTTCATATTCATATTTACTTTTCTTATAGCGAATAAAATCTTTTTTATCTATTTTTTCAAATTCTTCTTTTGAGCATTTAACAATACCATAATCTTCTAGCAATTCTTCTCTATTTTCTGACAATATAATCTTTCCATTATTTATGAAAGTAATATAATCTGCAATATGCTCTAAATCTGTTGTAATATGACTTGATAGAAAAATAGAACATTCTTCATTTTGTATAAAACTTTGAAATATATCTATTACTTCATTTCTAGCTACTGGGTCAAGTCCAGCTGTCGGCTCATCAAGAATTAATAATTTAGGATGATGTGAAATTGCTACCACAATTTCCAATTTTTTTCTCATTCCTTTGGATAATGTTTTTATTGCTTTATTTTTTGGTAATGCAAATTCAGTTAAGTATTTAAAATATAGTTCTGAATCCCAGTTTTTATAAATATCTTTCATAATACTATTTATATCATTTGGTGTAAGGATTTCCGGAAAAAACATATCATCTAGGACGACTCCAATATTTTCTTTAATTTCTTTGTCATTTTTAATATTGTCAAGTCCAAATACTTTTATCTCACCTGTATAATTTCTAATAATGTCTAAAATTGCTTTTATTGTAGTTGTTTTTCCTGCTCCATTTTCGCCTATAAATCCCATAATCATTCCTTTAGGTAATATAATATTAACATTTTGTAATTCAAATCCTTTATATTTTTTACATAGATTTTTAACTTCTAATATATTTTCCATTTAAGTATCCTCCCCAAACAAATATTCAAAAGTTTCTAAAATTTCTTTTTTGCTTATATTAGATGATTTCGATATTAAAATAATTTTATCAATATATTTTTCAATCTCCTTCATCTGTTCTTCTTTTAGCAACTCAATATTTTTTGTTGCAACCAAACTTCCTTTTCCGTGAATTGTCTTGATAAATCCTTCTTGTTCTAATTCATCATAAGCTCTTTTTACTGTCATTACACTAATTCTTAAATCTTGTGCTAGATTTCTTATTGATGGTAACATTTCATTTTCTTTTAACTCATCACTTACTATTGCTTTCTTTATTCCTTGTTTTATTTGTTCAAAAATAGGTTGATTACTACTGTTGCTTATAATAATATCCATAATCATTCCTCCTTTTGCTTCAACTGTTATATTTATAATATAACAGTTATAACAGTTTTGTCAATACCTTTGCAAAAACAAAATTAAAATTTGTAAGATATGAAACACCTGTATGGACACATTGCACAATGTCTCAATATTATAAAGGGCACATGCAATGTGCCCCTACATTTGGACGTTCAATACACGCCCTTATATATAAAATAACCTTACAAATAATAAACTTTGTTTTTTATTATACGATGTACCATGCTCATTAAATTTATGGATATTATCTTAAATGTATAGCTTTATTTTTATTATCCAAAACTTGGTTTTTCATATGATACTTTTCCGTTTTCATCTACTTTAAATTGTACTCTTAATGTAATTGAATCATCATCTGATAAAATAAACTCATATTTTCCGTTCATCCAATTCTCCATATAATTTAGTCCAGTTAAATTTTCTGCCTTCTACTAAATAGTTTGTATCTCGATTCATATCTGGTAAATTATATACAACATTTTCTTCTGTACTTTCACTTAAAATATCTGAAACTTTGTTTACTTCTTTCCATATATATTCAATTCCTGTTCCGAGTATATCCAGATGTAGTATTATATGTATCTTGACCTATTTTATGCCCTGTTCCCGTATAATCGTCATTTTTAACTTCTTTGTTTATTTTATAACTATGTGCATATTGATATGGTAGTTCATTTGTATCTGTTATAGTTAAAGTTATACCACTATTTGTTAGTTCATTTATAGTAACTTGAATATTATCTTTAGAACTATAACAATATCTCAATATATCATCTGGTATTTCTATATTACTTTTTTCCTCTATAATTTCGATTTTACCAATATTACTAAATTGTGCTGGATAAGACTCCATTACATCTCCACTAAAATATATTAAGATTTTTTGTCCTTTTTTAAATTCTATATTTTTAAAATTTTTTAATCCAACACTATATAACTCATTTCCATTTTCTATACCCATAGCTAATAAATTATTTTCATTTACCTTTACTACTATTGCTTCTATTGTTGCTTTCATATTATCATTTTCTGTATTAGTTATTTTATTATAGCTAACATTATCATAGATTTTACAACCTAATATTTCTACTATAGTTCCATCTTCATAGCCTGTTACAGAATCAGTATTTAATTTATGGACTATTGATATTTTATAAATTAAAGATTGCCACTCTATTGTTCCACCATCATTTAATTCAAAAGGAATTGGTACTAATAAAATTAGTATAACAATCATTCCTATGATAACTTTTAATTTTTTGCTCATATATATCACCCATATAACCTTTCTATTATTTAGACAGCATTTTCCATATTCAATCTCTTCAACATTTTATAATTTTTGATCATAAAATTTAATACAAAATGTTGTTCCTTCTCCTAATTTACTTTTTACTTCAATACTTCCATTCTGCTTGTCTATAATCATTTTAGACATGTTTAGCCCTATTCCAATACTATCTTTGTTTGACTTTCCTTTGTAAAATCTTTCAAATATGTGGTTAATATCTTCCTCTGATATACCACAGCCATTATCTTCAATTTTTATCTCTGTATATATAGGATTTTTCTCCGCAGATATTTTGATAGTTCCACTATTTTCTGTATGCTCGTAAGCATTTTTTATGATGTTTACTATTGCTTCAATTGTCCAATTTTCATCACACAATAACATTATATCTTCATCTATATTTTCTATTAATATAATATCTTTTAATTCAATTTGAATTGCTAATGGCTCTATCACTTTATCTAACATTTCTTTTAGATTTAATTGTTCTTTCTTAAATTTTATTGTTCCACTATCTATTTGTGAAATTTTTAATAAACTTGTAATAAGCCATTGTATTTTTTCTAATTGAATTTTACTTTTCTCTTGACATTCCTTTCTCTTACTATCATCTATATTTTCATTTTCAAGCAATTCATTTATTACCATTAAGCTAGTAAGTGGTGTTTTTAATTGATGAGATATATCAGATAATGCTGTTTCTAGATATTCTTTTTCTTTTTGTGAATTTTCACTCATATTTCTTAACTTTATCGTTATCTTATAAATATAGTTTTTAAGTGCACTTATTTCATCTTCATTATACTCTCTAATATCGATTGAATAATCATTATTTAAAATCGAATTAATATAATTACTTATATCTTTTAGCCTTTTATCTTCCTTTTTATAAAAATATATAGAAATCCCAATATATGTAATGCTCATTACTACAATAACTGTAATATTCATAATAATATATCTGTTTTTTAATAAATCAATACCTCTTAATTCATCTAAATTTGAAACTTCTATTCCATACTTTTTTAAAATCTCTATGCCTTCATTATAGTTATTCATATTTGAAATTAATTCTTGCATTACATCCGCTTCTAATTCCGGATATTGTTGCGATACATTTCCAATTACTATTGCATAATTTCTTATAATCTCTTTTTTATATTCATTGTGTAGAAATATAGCAAATATACTAATTATTACTGTGAATACTATAAGTAATATTACTTGTACAAATAATAGTTTAGATTTATTTATATTTTTTAACATTTAAATCTCCACCTTATACCCCATACCTCTTATTGTTTTTATTATCTTTGGATTATTAATATCATCTTCTATTTTTTCTCTTATTCTTTTTATATAAACTGTTAAGGTATTATCATTAACAAATTCTTCATCTACATCCCAAATGTTTGCTAAAATCTTTTCTCTAGTAAATACAACATTTGGATTTAATGCTAAAGTTATTAAAATTTTATATTCTAATGCTGTAAGCATTACGTCTTTTCCATTTTTTAATACTTTTGCTTGTTCTAAATCGATGATTATGTTTTCCATTTTAATAATATTATTGTTATTTTTTTGATTAGTTCTTCTTAATACAGAATTTACTCTAGATAATAGTTCTCTTGCCCTAAATGGTTTAGTTATGTAGTCTTCTGCTCCCATGTCTAATCCTCTTACTATAGATACTTCTAAATCATTTGCTGTTAAAAAAATAATTGGTATGTCTTTTACCTCTTTTATTTTCTTAAACAAATCAAATCCATCTATATCAGGTAAATTAACATCTAATAGTATTATAGAAATATCATTATTTTCTTTTATGTATTTTAAGGCTGATTCTCCTTCTCCTTGTTCTATTATTTCAAAGCCGTTCTTCTTCTAAATAATATTTAAGTCCCATTCGAATTGTAGAATCATCTTCTAATAACAAAATCTTATTCATAGTTTCTAACATTCCTTTCCGAAGCACATACATAGCAAAATGATTATTATTTTTCAAACTTTTATTAATCTTAGTTCTTTCTTTTCATACTTTTTAAAATTACTTTTGTTTCATCGGTTATTCTATATGATTCTATCATTTTTTGTAAGGCCTTATTGTATGTAAATTTATCTAAATGATTATTACCTTTTAGATAATTCATTGCTTTAGGGTAATACTTTACTCCAATTTCTGCTATTACCCATGCTTTTGCCATTTGTACATAATACGCATCATTTTCAATACTATCTATTACTTCTATAACTTTATCTACATACTCATCTATAAGATAATAGTCTAGCATCATTATTATACTAAATCTTGCTTCGAATTCTTTTGATGATTTTGAATATGGTAATATAAATTTCCACACTTCTTCTAATTCTTTTGATTGAATTTTTAAAGCAGGACAAAATGTATCTGTTATTGCCCAACTATCCATTTCTGGTATGAATTGTTTTATTAATTTAAGTTTATCTTTGAGTTCTAATTTTGAATATGCTATGACTAAACCTTTAAGTATAGTTTCTTCAAAGCAATTAATATCCACTTGTTCTATAAATTCTTTCCAATCATCATCTTTTGAAATCTCCTTTGCAAGAGCTTTAAGTTTTGGTATACGTATTCCCAACATTCTTTTAGTTGTGTCGTTACAAATCTTTTTATTAAATACTGCATATTCTGGTTCTGATATGCTCTCTAGCTTTTTTCTAATATCTTCTATATTCATTTTTTCTCCTTAAATTTTACTTTACAATATTATCAAGTTCTTTTAATATATTTTTTAATACTTCTTCACGATTTTTAGAAGTATCTATGTATTTTATTCCATATTTAGTGCATTCTTGCTTTAACATTTCATTACAATTATACCAATCTTCAGCATGCTTTGCTAAATATTCTCTTGGTAAACCATAAGACCAATCTTCTTCTTTATCATATTTAATACATAGTTCTACCATTTCATCGCTAGTAAGATTGCCTAATCCTAAACATATAACAATTGTATTGTTAAAATCTATCATTTTATTTACATATTTGGGGTGGAGTTGTCCGCTTTCTAAAATATAACCATACTTATTTTTGTCTTTTGATATTAATGAATTGAAAAATTCTAACAATGATTTTTGGAAATACTCTCCATGTTCAAATTCTTTTTGCTTATCTACATTTTGTCTATAATATTTTTCTTTGTCTTCTGCTCTAATTAATCCCCATTTCAAAGAATCACTATGTATCAAGCTATAACTATTATACTTGTCTTTTATCATATTACTTAATGTTGTTTTTCCTGCTCTTCCTATTCCCATAATTAAGATATTTTTCATACTGTAATCTCCTTTTTCTCTTCTTTTAATTGTTTAGAATTTATAATTAATTTATATAATTTTATACTTATAAATATTTCTATAATAGCTAATATTAACATTATTAATATAACTGTTATCATAGGATTATTCATTAAAACTAGGCTAAAAGATAGGCTGATAATTGCTCTAGTTAATTTTCTTGATAATTCCATAATGGTCAATAACGTTGCTTGTACTTCTGGGGCTATATTTTTTAAAGCTAAATCTTGCATATATACTTTAAATGGATCTCTTATAAATAGTATAATTATGTATCCCAATCCCATAATTGCAAATTTTAAGACTAATGAACTTTGAATAAAAGAACCACTTATTATTAATAAAATTGAAAGTGCTAGTAGTATTGGCAATAGAACTCCTATTTTATCTTTGAACTTTTTATACGCTTTATTGAAACTTATATTCGAAAATACTCTTACAATACGAGAAATACATAAAATTGCTCCAATTATCATTGCTGTCTTTTCTACATTGAAAACATTTAGTAACTCCTGTTGAATGAATAACTTTCCATTTGTCTGTCCTTCATTCACAATAGGAAAAAATATTCCATATGAAATTAGTAATACAATTATTAATGTACTATATTTAGTTTTGTTCTTTATTTCTTTATTATTTGGTTGCACTTTATTAAATTCTGAATAATCTATTATATAAAAAGATAATACAAAACAAATTAAACATACTAATATACAACACAACATTGGTAAATAATTGTTTATATTAAACATACTACTGACTACAAAAGAAATTATCATTGTTGCTAATGCATAAATTGTATTACTATTTGTCTCTACTCTTATATATTCTTCACTTTTGTTTTGTAGCTGTAAATTATTTTTTAATATAGCTTTTGATATATTTATAAATGTATAAGCTATTTCATATAATACTTTTCCAAACACTACTTGTAGATAGTCATTTCCAAATGTTAATAATATACTAGATAGTAAAAGTACAAAAGAGCCTAATCTAACAGAATTAGTGTTTCCTATCTTATTTATAATTTTTAATAATGGAACTTGTAAACATATACATATAATAATAGATATACCTGTTAGTGAAACTACTTGAGATGCATTAAAATTTTTAACTACTGTTAAAAATAAAGTATCAATTGCTACCCAAAATAGTAAATCTCCAGATAATCCTGAAAACCATGGAAATATTTTATTAAATCTTTTTATCTTTTTATTATTCATTATTTTCCTCTTTTTATTTTTCTACATAATATCATACTTTTGTGATAATTAAAAGTGCTTTTTATATAATAGAAAAGGATATATGCAATTTAATCAAAACTGCATATACCCTTATCATTTTTAAAGTTTAGTATTCTTTACAAGCTCTAAAAATTTCTCTTTTTCCTCTGTAGAAAAACTTGCAAATGCCAGATAACATTTAGAACTCTGACTAATAGTATCCGGTATAGTAAGCCTTTCTTCCAATCTTAATAATTTTTTTTCTTCTTTTGCATAACTTTTTTTCACAATAAAAAGTCGCTTTTTTTCAATATAGAATCCTCTGTTTTGAGCAAATATTACTCTTTTTAGTTCGCCATATTGAATTTTTAACTCTTTTGACATTTTCCGGATAATGTGATTGACAAACTTGTCAATATCTTTATTTGTAACATAACTTTGTCCATCTCCAGAACCTTTGTCACTGGCAGTTAATGCAGACCAGTCTTTTACCTTAATCCAAGGTATATTTAGTAATATTTTTGCCTCCAATGCCATTTAATCCCTCCTGTTCTTATTTTGTTAGCAAAAACTTCCACAATAAATCTTATGCGGATGTTTATACACTTACTCCTTTGTAGCGAAATAATTATACATAAATATTATCCTTTTGTCAAAATTATTAACTTTTTCTTACCAATTCTTTATATAAATTTCCCTTTTCTTCAAAATTTTTAAAATATCCATAGCTTGCAGCAGCAGGAGATAATAAACAAATTTTTCCTTTGCCAGTTACTCTTTTTGCGGTTTTTACAGCATCTTCCATATTTTCTACAACATATGTTTTTTCTTCTTTTAATTTTTTTGCAATGTCATGACCAGTTTTAGGCATACAAATAATATTATTTATATCACTATTATTTAGATATTTTATAAAATCACTATAATCAATTCCTCTATCCATTCCACCTATAATTAAGGTATCCACATTTTTCAATGCTTTTATAGCTTCTATTGTAGCCATAGGAACAGTTCCTATACTATTGTCATAGTATAAAACATCATCATATTTACCAACTAATTCTAATCTATGTTCTAATGTTTTAAATTCTCTTATACTTTTTATTGTTTTATTTATATCTAAATTTAATATTTGAGATACAGCAAGTACAAACATAATATTATTTAAATTATAATCCCCAACTAAATTTCTAGACTCATTCTTATCATATATTGGTTTATTATTAAAATATACTTGATCTCCTTTTAGATATACATCTCCATGACCTTTAATACTAACTGTATAAGTAGTTCCTTTTATACTTTTCACTAATTTATTAAGCATTTCATTATCTGAATTATATAGAAAATAATCTCCCTCTTTTTGATACTTATATATGTTACATTTTGCTTCTGCATATTTTTCAAATGATTCATAATGATCTAGATGTTCTTCATATACGTTTAATAAAATTGCAATATTAGGAGACTTCTCCATATATTCTAATTGATGTGAAGACATTTCTAGAACTAAAGTCATCTCATCATTTATTGTATCTATATAATCAAACACCGGTACTCCAATATTTCCTAATAGCATACATTTGACATCTTGTTTTTTCAATGTTTCATATATTAAAGAACTAGTTGTACTCTTACCTTTTGTTCCTGTTATTCCTATTGTAAAAACATTAAAATATTCTAATAACAATTCCAATTGTGACTTAATCTTATGAAAGAACTTCGTAGTATCAATTCCTACAAATGATATTCCTGGTGATTTCATAATGATATCATATTCATTTAAATTTTCTAGATAATTTTTACCACTTATAATAGTTATATTATTGTCTTCTTTTAAGCATTTATTATTTTCCATTAGATCTTCTCTACTGTCTGCTATGTACAATCTTTGATCTTTCAAATATTTTCTTATCAATTTATATGTAGATTGACCTTCTCTTCCAAATCCTAATATGAGAACTTTTTTTCCTTTAAAGTATTTTATTAAATCGTTAATCACTTGAAAAAACCTCTTTTCTTAACATTGCATTTTGTTCTTCATTTAAATTATTATTATCATCATATTGCATAGTAATATCTTCTGTAGTATCTACTATTATATAATTATCCTTGTAATATTGTAATAAGTAAGGCAATTTTTTATTTGTTTTTTCAATATTTTGTATTGTTTTACTTATAGCAAAATTCACCTCTTTAAAGGTTCCAACGCAATCAAATGGTTTTGTTTTTCCATTTCCTGTTAATTCCAAAAATGTTTTTAGTAAATCTCGCTTTTCAAACATGTCTTCTCCAAAAATTGATACTAATTTTTCTCTATATAAGTATGGACTCAATATAGTATAAGCAAATAAACATTTAGCACAGTTACAACACCATTTCCATTCTTTTTCCTTACTTCCAACATTGCAACTCTTAAATATACTATGGTACTTTCCATGTCTTGAGAATATTTTTGCAATTTGTAATTCATTTAAAGGTCTTAAAAAGCTAAAATATTTTACTGGTGCCTTTAAATATTTATCTGAATATTTTTCAAAATCACATTCAAACTCAAAGCTCTTTGAATATTGGTGATTAATTTTTTGACCTTCGACATTTGACTCATTTGCACTATTTTCATTAGATAAGGCTACATATTTTTTAGATAATAGATATGCCACAAAATACGATAAAAATGCAAGCATAGTAGAAAAAGGTGTATGCCCATTAATATAACCTTTTGTATTTAAATCTATTAAATTTTCATCTATGCTTCTATAAACTTCTATTATATTATTATCATCAAATCCTGCTATTTCTGCACACTTTAAAGTTACAAATTTGGGATTAACTATTAAACAGTAATCTTTTTTAGTATCTATTTTTAAAGTTTCTAAAGTAACAACTGAATCTTTTCCTCCGCCAATTGGAACTATATATCCACTTGATTTATCTTCTATCTTATCATATTCTAATTCATTTGCTCTATCTATGCATTCTATATTTACAAAATCCTTTATATTCGTTTTTATATTATTTGTATAAAATAGCTCTCCTAAGCCATAAAAATATAGTTTCTTCCACCAATTTATTTGTTCTTGGTTTAAATATCCACATTTAATAATTATTTTAGGTGAACACGTACTTTTCCAATAACTTATAAGTTCTATTAGTCCTATATGAAACGCCATATTTTTAGCATATTTAGTATTAATATTTTTAAATTTCATACTTTTCTTTGCTATTCTTATTTTAGGGCTAAACTTTGTTAATCCTGGTATTTCAAATTCATATTGCAAATATATATTTTCATCATCATCTTTAATTGAATAATTATTAAAGTAAAACTCTTTATATTCTTTTCTATATTGTTCAAATTGTAATGACTTATCCATTTTTATATTATCCTTTCATTACTAATCTAGTAATAATATTCATAAATTGAATATTTTGATACAAATTTTGTAATTTTTATTATTTTATCATTTATTAACTCTAATTACAAGTAGTGGTGTTTTTTTATACGTCCCTACTTTGTTTGCATGATGCTATATGTTAAAACCACTTCTCTAAAAACCTTATTTTTTAGAGAAATAAAAACACGTAACCATCTCTAATATTTTAGATTTGATTACGTGTTTTATTTAACTTTTTTAATATCCTAAATCTTTTAATATTCCATCAATTGTATCTTTATTAGTTGCATCAACATCAAGATATATAAGAGTATTATTTATTCTAGCAACTACTTTATATTTACTTTCAGATAATAAGGTATATTTTGAATAATTTTCTATACTACCATCTGTTTCAGTCTCTTGATCTGTATCTGCTTTTGATGATTTGAAATTATATCTATTAGTATTATAAAAACTTGTTGCATACTCATTATCTGTTAATTCATAAAATTCAATTCTATAACTATAATCTTTATCAGTAGCTATGTATACTTGTTTTATATTCTCATATTGTTCCATTTGACTTGTTGAGTCCATTACGACATATCCTTTGTCTTCTAAAGAACTTTTAAACTCATCAGCAGTAATTTGTTGCTCCCCTATCTTCTTTGATTCTTCTTTGTTATTGTTAGTAAAAACAACAACTCCTAATATTGCAATTAATATTACAGCTATTATTATCGCTATTATTACTGGTTTTTTCATTTAAAATCCCCCTTTCGTTTATTATTAATTATTCTAACATACTTTTTTTAAAATGTATACTCCTAAATTAAAAATTTTTAGGGTAAAATGTAAAAAAATAATTTTAACAAACCACCTACTAGCAACTTTGCTCCAGAAGACCATGTTCAT
>CANRNC010000031.1 GCA_947631915.1 uncultured Clostridia bacterium | reverse complement strand
TATTCAAATATAGATATGAATATTTTTATGAGTGTTCAAAATGTTAATTTAGATACTATTATTTCATATCGAAAAGGTAAGGAAATACATCACTTTTTAGATGATTATAATAATAAATGATAATTGTGTATTAAGTAATTTAATTAAAAAAATGAAACATAGCATACTTATAGTAGTTCTAACATTGAAGTTAAATTAACTTTAAAAGAATAGAAAAGATCTTGAATTATATTTTGTAGAGATATAAAAGTACAATAATATATATGTAAAAGAAGTGTTTACAAGTGCTTTTTTTTTTGATATACTAATTATGTAATTAGTGATTTATAAAGGAGATTATAATATAAAATGGGTGTATTTCTTTTAATATTTTATTATGTAGTTTTTATTTCAATCATAATATGGATATTGTATGATATTATTAATTTGTTTATTAAGAAAAAGAATTATATTGCTGTAGATGCTGAGGTTTGTAAACGTGAACATATATATGAGCCTAATTCTCCAGGAACTTATGGAATAGTATTAAAATATTTTTATGATGATAAAGAATGTTATTATTCAACTAAATGGTCAGCTAATTTTTTTATACCAAAAGTAGGTGCAAAAAGAAAAATATATATAAATAAAAATGATTCATCAAAAGTTTATTATGTAGAAAATAAATTATTTGTTGCATTTATATTATTAAGAATGTGTTTTTTAATACCATTATATCAACAGTTATAGTTCGTAAAAAAATTAAAAACTTATAAAGAAAGCAAATGAGTATTGCTTTCTTTATAAGTTTTTATAAAACTATTTATTTACATGTTTCTTAAATATCCAAAGCTTACTTAATATATAATTTAAAATAATAATTACAATTTGTGCAATAACCTTAACAATTATATCATTTACTTTTAACACTTCAGATCCAATATATAATATTGCTGTTTCAACTACTAAAGTAAAAATTCTAGCTAAAACGAAAGATATAAATTCTTTTAATAATTTAGAAGTACTATCAGTTTTACTTTTAAATACAAATATTTTATTAGTTATATACATAAACAATACAGAAATTATCCAAGATATAAGATTACTTACAAAAATGTTTATACCTATAATTCTACATAAGTAGTAAGAAGCTACATTTACAAGTACACCAAGTGCACCTGAGATAAGATAATTCCATATTTCTTCATATTTATGATATATACCCCATCCGAAAGTTCCAAAATTTTTTTATCATATTAATCATACTACACCAATCTCCTAAAACTTTCAACTTCTTCTGGTGTACCTAATACATGAACCTTGTCATATGGTATATTGCTAATTCTAACGCTTAAGCCTTTACTTATCATATAATTATAAAGTGGAGCAATATATTTTTCATTTTTTTCTAAATTTTGTCCATCTTTATAGTATTCATTGTATATTTTTTCATATAATTTGCAACTTTTAAAATAATATAATCCAATAGTACAATTATCAGAAATTCTACTTTTTTCCCTTACTTCAATTGCATCGCCATTATCATTTAATTTTACAAAGCTCCAATGGTCTCCCTCAGCATTAAAACAAGGAATAAATCCATCTCCTGATATATCAGAATATTTTATTTCATTTGGTTCTACATAAGTATCGATATTATAAACAATCATTTCTTCATCTTCATTCCAATACTTTTTAGCTAAAAGTGCACTAGTAGCTTGTCCATCTGTTAATTCATCTAATTCAATTATATTTACATCTGTTATACCCATTTTTTGAGCTTCATCTAATATAAAATTCTTTGAGTTGTCTTCTTTTCTAACAACAAAAATATATTTAACATTTTTTTGTTTATTAAAATCTGCCAAACTAAGCATTGACCATTGAAATAAATTTTTACCATTTACTTCTATCATATATTTAGGAACAGTATATCCAGCTTTTTTAAACCTAGAACCTAATCCTGCCATTGTAATAATAATATTCATTATTCTACCTCCATTATCTTTGTTTTTGTAAATTATAAAATTCAATATTTTTTATATTTATTTTTTTATCCAAATTTTTTACTTTAATTGTTAATTCGTCATGAGTATTTAATAACCAATTAGCATTTGTTCCAAGTGGAATTAATAGTTTGCCATCTCCCATTATACTTAATAATTGATTATTATTTCCTTTTCCCCAAGATATAATAACATATATTCCATCATTGTAATTGTTTTTTGTGAAAAATTGTTTTAATTTTGTTTTAGACTCATCTGTTTTATAAATATTTTTATTTATGTCAAATTCTAAATACATAAAATCAGCAGTATTTGGTTTAATTTTGCTATTTAGTTTTATATTATAATCATATTCTACACTTTCAGTTTTATTTAATGATGAAGATGTTTCTTGTGCTTCACATTCAACTTTATCCATTATTTGCAATAAAGATTCTTTAGATTTTCCTAAAGAACTAGATACTCTTCCTAAATCTGTTGCATAAACTTTTGTCAATTTTTTATCTGCTGGTTTTTCATTTTCTCCATATATTTTTCTAAATAATTCTATTGGTAAAAATGCTTCATAATTATCATCATATACATAATCGTCAGTAGTTAATAGCCAATTATATAAATAATAATTTAATACTGGATCAAAATCTCCAATTTTTTCATCCATACCTACTACGGCTCTTTGAGTTTTAATTGCATCGATTATTTCTTGATTTGTTTTTATATCTTTGGCAGCATATAAACTAGGTTGTCCAACAGTTGGAATATCTAAAGTATAATATACAGCTAATTTTCCCCAATTTATAAATTTTAAATTAGCATCATATTTTAATAAACCTTGTGCTTTTTGATAGCATTTTTCAAACATTTTTTTATCTTCGGTTTTTATAAAACCAGGTCCTAATCTAGGATATTTATCTTGCAATTCTTGAGTTATAATTTCATACTCTTCACCTATTTTATATGAATATATAAAATTATTATTTAGTTTAGTAAATGGTGAAAATCCAAGTACAATAGCTATACCTGCTGTTATACCCATAAAAGTATATGCAGGAATATTTTTTTCCATATATTTATTTAAAATAAAATAATATAACATTCCAGCAAAAATTATTATATATGTTGCTCTTGATACAATAAGTCCTGGATCATTTCTTACAATTGTTGATGCATATGAAATGATTAAAGTTATTAACATACTAGATAAACTTAAAAATCTGTCTGATGTTAATTCTTCTTTGAGTTTTCCTTTTTTTATGGTTTTTGCTAATAATAATGCAAATAACCACACACATACTACTGGAATCATATATCTAATTGAATAATAAATTAGTATTCTTATCATATTAAAATTAGATAAATATGGCATAAAAGTATCTGGAACAGTTTGTCCAAAAACAGAAATTCCATCTGCTAATTTTGTCTGTGATGAATACATAAGTATGTGTTTTGCCATATTTAGTAGTAGTGGAATGCATATTACTATAGGTAACAAACATATTATCCATCCAATATAAAATTTAACTGATTTTAATTTAGTTTTTAATTCTCCATCTTTTATAAATTTATATAATTGTACAATTCCAAATGGTAATGTTCCAAGCAGTATTGCTCCACCAAAAGATGGATAATATAAACCTCCTATAAAGCTTACCCAAATCCATATTTTTAACCATAAGTTTCTATTTTTTATAAGTTTAGGTAATAGTAATATTAATAATGAAGCTAATACTAATACAATTCTATCATAACTTGGAAAGGAAAATAACATTGCAAGTATTAAGCATTTTTCATTTTCTAAGTGACATGTCATTAAAAACATTGTAAGCATTGCAAAGCCTAACATAAATAATGTATGTGCAATTTGAAAAGCTGTTATATTTCCTCCACAACCTTCTAATACTGCTCCAATTAAAGTTGGAAATAGTCCAGATACAGGTGAATAGTCAACATATGCTTTTTGACCTTTTCCAATAATTTGTTGGTACGAAATTACTTCTTCTGCTGAATGGTGTAAATCATCTGGAACCTTTAAACTTGTGTCAACTCCAACTGAATTAATTGCAAATATTATTATACATGTTGAAAATAATACTATTTTGCTAAGTTCCAAATTATTAGCATTTTTCCAGTTTTTTATTAATTTGTATAAAGAATATAAAACTCCAGCAATAATAAGGGTATAAATTGTAAGTTTGGCTAATGTTGGAATATCCATATATAAAATTTGACCATTATATTCATATCTCTGGCATTTATAAATTAAAAATATAAATGGAATAAAAACCTGCAAAATTAAAATTAATTTATTTATTATTTGTTTTTTTCTTTCAAGCATTAAAACTATTATATCTAACACTAATGTTATCATTAATAGTATTTTACTATTTAATAATATAGTTCCGCCTCTATTATTATATATAACGCAACAGGTATTTAAAAAATAATACAGTATTATTGTAAATACTAATCCTTTTAATTGCTCTTTAGGATTTACAAGATATAGTATAAATGCAATAATTGATATAAGTACTAAGATATTATTAAAGCTACCTGTTATTAAAAATGTTACAATATTAGAAATGCATGTAACTACTTCTGTTGCTAATATTGTTTTTATTCCTTTATTTTCTACATTGCTTTTTTCTTTTTTATTTATTAGATAATTAACTAATAGTAAAACAGGTATGCCTAAAAACAATATAGCCCAAAATACAGATAATTCACCTGTTTCGTTAGTACTTTCATGACATACAGTTTCAATAATAATATCATTGTATATTTGGGCTTGATTTCCAATAAATGCAATTCCTAATATTAATAATATACTTCCAACAATAAATATAATTGAAAAATTAATTATATCTTTATAATTTATTTTTATTTTTTCCATTTCTGTATTCCTTTTCTAATTAATATTATAATAAATAAACTAACAAGTAAGCTTCCTTCTAAATATAGTGGATAGTAATACATAAAAAATGATGCCGGTGTCGTTAAAAAAACTAATGCAGATTTTGCAATTAAATTTAATATTAATAATGATTCTACAATTTTCTTTTTTATTAATAATATAATTAATAGAATACATATTGCAAAAAGAACAGGTTTTACATTATAAAATAGTTTAACAAATTTTATTTTTTCCCCTCTAAGAAATTTTATAAATTCATTTCTTAAATTGTTACTAATAGGTTTTCCAAACATATCTGCCTGTATAAGATCTTTTGTTCCGTTTTCAAAATCACTTCGTCCATTTAATGAATAATAATTATTTTCTAGTTCGTAATTTCCGTTTGTTATATTAAAGACTTCTATTCTTTCTTTTATAAATTCTGGAAAATTATTTAATATTATTTTTAGGTATGCTGGCATTACACCATCATAATTTTCTGTAATATTTTCTCTATATAATCCCTTGCTATCATCTAAGGCTATCAAAATATTCCAATATAATGGATTTTCCTTTAGTAAATTTACATCAATAACTTGGTCTATTTTTTCTATACTTTCGTTAACATTACCATTTAGGTCTTTTTGCAATAGAATAGATAATGGATTAATAATTGCTGTTAATTTATATTTTACATATGCTTTATAATCATAATATTTATCTATATATGTAAAAACACCTACAAGTGATATTGCGACTACTTCTATAATAATACATTTTGGAATTATTTTTTTAGTATCTTTAAATAAAAAATAAACTATAATAGGTAATACTAAATAGTAAATTCCTTCTGTTCTCCAAAAGGATAAAATGAATATATTTACTGCAATTAATATAATGTCTTTCCAATTTAATTTTTCTTTATTTTTATATTTTTTGTAAACCCATGTTAAAAAAATTAACTCTATATAGGTGTACATTGTTAATCTTAAAGGATATAAATTATTATAAATTACTGGAGGTAATAATAATATTAAAAATAATAAATATACCCATTTGGTATTTGTTCTTTCATACACATAATTAATAAAATAAGCAAAAGCATATGATATAAATATAACTTGTATTATAGGGATTGAAATAGCACTTGGAAATACCATTAAACACAAACTATAAAATATAACTGATAAATAATTTTGCCACGAGTAATATGTAAACGTTTGGGCATTATATAATACTCCGATTTCATCATTTATCCAGTTTCCAGGCCACATCAATAATAAAAATATCATATTAACTGAAAATGATATCAAAAACAATATTAATAATCTTTGGGTTGATTTATCTTTTTTTATTAATTTTAATATTTTATTTTTTAAAAAAATTACAAGCGAAAAATCTAATGCGATAAATGATAACCTAATAAACAAATATCTAAACCATGTTAACATATTAAATTCATTATATGAGAATTTAAAATAATAATTAGTTGTAAAAAATGAATATATATATATTAAAATAGAAATAGTTATACAAATTATATTAGATTTAGAAATTTTTTTCATTTTTATTTGCCCCCATAATTATAAGTTAATCATCTTCATGTTTTCTGCTTGACTTTTTACAAATTTCTTCTAATTCTTCAAATGAATAATTTAAAAATTCATCTGGTCTAACAGATCTATCATCAATATATAATCCTCTATGTCCAGGCCAAGGTTTGCCAAAAAGTATTTCATCATAAGGTATATTCCATTTTTTTAGCCAAGTCTGCATAATAACAGCGGTATTTGCATTAATAAGACCTAAGTTTCCTTTATAGGAGTTCATATTTCTAGAAGAAAATAATACAATTTTTGCACCATTTTCTTTGTAGTATTTAAGCTTATTTACCATCTCTTTATTTGGAATTAAATCTTCATATTTTTCTTCTTTTCTTTTAATCGGACATAATGTTCCGTCAACATCAAATATTAAAGTTATATCTTCATACATTTTTAATTTCCTCCAAAATATTAATTGCATTTAATAAAAAACCGAATACTTTATGTGTATTATCTATATGAAGTGGTAACATAGATAAAAATAAACTTGCTTCATAAATTCTAACTAGTGTATAATCAAAACCATTATTAGTTAAATATTGTTTAAATATTTCTTTATAAGGTTTGTTATCAAAGTGAATATTTAAATCAAACTTCATATTTTTATTTAATTCTATATCATATTCTGCTACATTAAAGAAATCATAGTTTCCGCAAATAGAATGTGAAAGTTTTGCAATATCGTAATATGGGTCTGTCCATAAATCTTTTTCTTCTAAAGCTCCTTTAGGGTCGATTAATCTTAGTAAATTTACTTCTTTGCTATATAACATATTTGCAAAAAAAACATCTCCATGTCCAATAACTGAAATATATTTGCTTTGTTTATATAATTTTTTAGTTTCTCTTAAATAAATTTCTTTATATAAATCAATAATTTCATCAATTGAGTTAAAATCTGTTCCATCTTTTATCATGTGGTTTATTGTTTCAAATTCTTTTAAAGATTTTAACTGTTCTATTCTAGAATCTACCTTATTTAAATATAATTTGTCAGCTGTTTTTTGATATTCTTCCTTCGAAATATCTTTTTTGGCACGACAGCTAAAGAAATAAAAGACTTTGTCTAACAAACATTTAAATTCTTCAATATCAACAGCTCCATGTGTCCACCTTATAGCTACATCTGTCATAGGCATTCTTTCCATGGTGTATTGAGCATAATCATTTTCTTCTTTAAAATCAAATGGCATAACCATCCAACTTTTCATATTTTCAGGAAGCAACCAATAATATGTATATTCCATTTTCATTTTCTTTTTATCTTTACTTTTTTTAGTTACAGTGTATTTTGTGCTTTCGATACTATTAAAATATCTAGCATCAAAGCCACTAGTTATATACAAAATTAGATTGCTATAGTCAGATAAATCAATAAAAATATCTGTTTCTATTTTTGTTCCTTTTATGAAATCAATTGAATTTGTATTAATGTATTCTTTTAAAAAGTCTATATATTCATCTTTATTATTAAAAATAGTTCCTACAAGACCTTGGCAAGATATCAAAGTAGTTTCATTTACAAATTTTAATTTTTCTAATATAATTTCAAATTCTTCCATATTTATTATTGCTTGATTAGAAAATAAATGGAAGAAAATAGTATCTTTGGGATAAGCCTTAATTAATTTAAAATTTTCCTTAGAATCTATTTTCTTAAATTCAATATTTGTTTTTACATTTTTTATAGTATTTTCAATTCTTGAATAAAGTTTTTGTTTTTTTAATGAAATTTCTCCATAACTTTTTTGACCAATTATTGTTTTTATTCTATCATTAACTTTTATCGTATTGTCATATACTAGTACTATTTTTTCCATAACATACTTCCTTCCATAAATGCTTTTTTAATATAAATAAATATTATAATTACTAAGAATATTGCAGTACATAAATAAATATAATTATTAAATAAGACATTGCTTATTCCAAAAAAAGCATCACTTATGTAATTTGCAACTACCATAAAATTAATTTTCATATTCATAAAATTAGACATTATATATACAAACATTGTTTCAACAATCCAAATAACGGCAGTTAAACTGGTTAGTAAAATGTATCTACCTTTGCTTAAGTCTTTAGCTTTATCGTAAATTTTCTTTATTTTATCTAATATGTTTAGTACTACTAAAGTTTTTTTACTTTGACTTTTAGCAATAAAAAATTTATTTAAATAATAGTAGGTTCGTTCAAATGAACTATATATAACAATAATTATAATTACAAATATTAATAAAATAATAGATAAAGTAGATATTTTTCCACCATTTATTAAACCAGAAGGAATTAATATTGCTGATAAAATAATGGCATCAAAAAATTTTTCTAATATTACAGCAATTATTCCTTTAGAATAACTATTAATTTCTTTTCCATAAGAATACATTTTATAGATTTCCCCAATTTTAAATGGCAAAACTATACTTACGAAAGTAGTTTTAATATATATTTTTATAGTTTTATGTAATGGAATTTTTTCTTCAAGTAATATAAAATAAATTCTTATAAACTTCAAAGTATGTAAAAATAAAAAGCATGCAATTAAAATTAATAGTTGAGTAGCAGAAAAATTCATATAGGAAATTCCTACGTAGTTAACTAATAAAATTGAGGAAAGTAAGAATACAAGATTTATTATATTGTATAATGTATTACTCTTATTCATCTAAAACCTCCTGTGAGGTATAATTATCTATTATTTTTTCTCTAAATTCACTATTAATATATTTGTGGTTTACAAAATATTTAAATAGCATACTTAAAACATTACAAGCTTGACTTGTAAGTTTTACATTTGATACTTGGTCATCTTCTCTCCAACTAATTGGGAAAAATTTAATATTATGTTTATAGTAATTAGTAGCTAAAATCATGCAATAATTAAATGTTAGTCTGTCTGGAAATTTATGATAAAAATTATTTTCTAACATTTTTGTTGAATACATATTTAACCCTGAGCCTAAATCGTAAATTCTTTTATGAACAACAATTGAGAAAAGTAGATTATATACTCTATTACCAAATGTTCTAAATTTAGAATAACCTCCTAATTTTGAACCTTTCATAAATCTGGCACCTAATAAACAGTCGTATTTTTTATATTCTTTATTTTTTAATAGAGGAAGTAAATCTTTTATATCTCCTTGATCATCTCCATGTAAAACAATAACGTAATCAAAATTATTATCTTTTGCATAAGAAAAAGCTACTTTGTGAGAACCTCCTAAATTATAGTTATCATCATTTCTTAAAATATGTAATGGAATATTTTTATTTTTTTCCTTATATTCTAAAACTGCTTTTTCAGTATTATCTGTACTACGGTTGTTTACAAAAATAATTTCAGATATATATTCCATTATTTCTTCGTTTAATTGATTTAATACTCTTATAATTTGTTTTTCACAATTATATCCGGGTATAAATAATAATATTTTATCTCCCATATATACCTCCTATAAAATTAGCTTTTAATATACTTTAAACATTTTTAGTTTTTATTATTTATTTTATATTATTATTTTTTAGTTTGTATAAAATATCGTTTTTATTTAACTGAAGCATATTATATCAACTTTTAAGCTAATATTCAATATATTTTCCAAAATTTTTAATGGTATTTATTAAATTATTGGGGATTATCCGGTTTTCATTAAATAAAGTTGCTAATTGTCTGTTTTTATGATAATATAAATAAAAAATTTAAAGAAGCTTTTAAAGATGGATTACAAATAAAAAGATAAAATATGCTAATATTTATGTAGGTGAATTAATTGCTTCTATAATTTGCTCTAACGAAATTGGTCCTTCCCTTAAAATTTTTATGGGTTCTGATACACAATCTACAATTGTACTTCCTTTACCAAAAGATACAGTTCCCTCCAACATTCCATCTATAGTAGGGCAAGTTTTTTCTATTTCGTCTAAATTTGTACAAACAGGTTTACCACTTTGATTAGCACTTGTCATAAAAAGAGGACTACCAGTTTTTCTTATTAACTCTTTAATTGTTTTTGAAGGTGCCATTCTTACTGCAATTGTTAAACCACCATTATTAATATATTCAGGCAATTCTGGTCTTTTTATTAAAATTAATGTAATAGGACCTGGCATAAAGTTATGTATTAATTTTTTTGTTTTTTCATCTACTATTGCAATACTTTTTATTTGTTCTTCATCTGCACACATAATTGGAAATAATTTATTGAGAGGGCGATTTTTAGCAATTATTAGATTGGTATGTGCCTTTTTCGAATTTATGCGTGCACATATACCATATACTGTATCAGTAGGAACACTAATTACACCATCTTTTTTTAATATATTTGCCAGTTTGTTTATTTCATTTTGCGTATATCTTTTCATCTTACTATGTCCTTTCTTTCGAGCATTTTAACACATTTTATGCAACAATTCAACTATAATTTGTCTTATTATTTACCTATTGAAAAGAAGAATAGTTGAAATAAAACCAAATATAAGGAGAAGAATATGAGAAAATTAAATTTAATTGTAGTATTTAATAACAATTTAGAAAAGGTATTGTTTTGTATAAGAGCAAAAGAACCATATAAAGGACTATATAACTTTGTTGGCGGTAAGGTAGAAAATGGTGAAACTAATGATGAAGCAGCATATAGAGAATTATTTGAAGAAACAGGAATATCTGATAAGGATATATTATTAGACCACTTTATGGATTTGAACTATTTTAAATATGAAAATAATTTACAAGTTTATTATGGTATTTTAAAACATGAAGTAACTCTAGTAGAAGAAAAAAACAAGTTAGAATGGGTAACTATAAATGATGATTTATTAGATAACTCAAAATTTGCAGGAAATTATAACATACCTCATATTATAAGACAGATAAAAGTATATTTAAAAAATGAAATGGAAATTAACAAGTATTAGAAAAGCCTAAGGTGTAGTAATGAAAATTAGCGAACTAAATTATGAATATGATAAATTACAATATTTAATAAAGGGGAGATAAACATGTTACATAAAATGAAATTGAACGAAAGTCCATTTGAAAGAATAAAAGATGGCACAAAAACAATAGAGTTTAGATTATATGATGAAAAAAGACAAAAGATAAAAATTGGAGATCAAATAGAATTTTCAAAATTGCCAGAATTACAGAAAAAATTGTTAGTTGATGTTATTGAATTATATAGAGAAGATACTTTTGAAAAATTATTTAGAAAATTATATGATGATGAAAAAGAAATAACAAAAAAGATTAAAGCCATGTATGAAATATATTCACCAGAAAAAGAACAAAAATATGGTGTTTTAGGAATAAAAATAAAAATTAATGTAGATAATCTAAAAGACAGTCTTGAAAAATATACTCCTTATAATGAGCAAGAAGAAGTAGAAAGAAGGATAATGTTAAATTACATTAATGACTTTGATGATGTATTAACTAGACAAAATGAATATGGACATTTTACAAGTTCAGCATTTGTCATTAATAAGGAAAGAACAAAAATGCTAATGGTATATCATAAAATTTATAATTCATGGACATGGGTAGGAGGACATAGTGATGGGGATAGTGATCTTTTATATGTTGCTATGAAAGAAGCAAAAGAGGAAACTGGAATAAAAAATGTTATTCCGATTTCTAAAAATATTTATTCACTGGAATTAATTAATGTAAATGGTCATGAAAAAAGAGGAAGATATGTTGGTTCACATGTTCATCTTAATGTTACATACTTGTTAGAGGCAGATGAAAATGAAGAGATACATATAAAGGAAGATGAAAATAGTGATGTAAAGTGGGTCACAATTGGTGATATTTTAAATGTAACCTCTGAAGTTTGGGTAAGAGATAGAGTTTATGCTAAAATAATAGATAAGATGAAGAAAGATAAGCTTATATAAAATAGACAGTTAATAACTTATTAAGGAGATCAACTATGAAAATAGGAATAATAACTGATATACATAGTAATATACAAGCTTTAAAAGCAGTTTTAAATGAATTTGATAGAATAAAAATAGATAAAATTATATGTTGTGGAGATATAATTGGAATAGGAATAAATCCAGAAGAAACTGTACAAGAATTATTAAAAATAAAAGATATTTTAATAGCTGTACGAGGTAATCATGAACAATATTTATTAAATGGATTACCTAAAAAAATACATGATAATAAGAGGAAAATGAGTAACGAAGAAATTGAAAATCATAAATGGAATCATAATAAATTAAGTGAACAATCTATAAAATTTCTAAGTCAATTAAAATTATTTGAAAATATAGAAATAGAAGGAAAAAAGATTTTAATAATTCATTATCCTCAAAGAAATAACGGAACATATAAAATACATATTAAAACCCCAAGCATTATAGAAAGTAAAGAAATGTTTGAGGAATATGATGATGATATATTTTTGTTTGGACATACACATACATATTCTATTAACGAAATAGATAATAAATGGTATATAAATACAGGTTCTTTAGGGTGTCCTTTAAATAGTAACATAGCTAAAGCTGGATTATTAGAGATTAATAATGGAAAAATAAAATTTAAAAGCATTGATGTTGAATATAATGT
>CANRNC010000030.1 GCA_947631915.1 uncultured Clostridia bacterium | reverse complement strand
CAATTTGTGTTAAATTAAATTTTTCTTTTAACATATCTTCAATAATTTCTCTTTCATCTAATGAAAGATGTTTTTGTTTCATAATAAAAATAAACTCCTTTCTGGCAAATGAAACAGAGTTTATTATAATATAACCTGTTACAAAACTAAATTCTCTTATTTTATTGAATCGAGAATTTAACTTTTTATTCTACGGCATATAATTAAGTATATATAATTTAACAATAAATATTGCATATCCTTAGATTTAATGATAAAATATGTTTGTTGTTGAGTTTATTGCAGGTGTAGTACAGCGGTTAGTACATCGCGTTGCCAAAGCAATAAAGTGGGTAAAACTATATCGGACAGCAAGCCCATAAATAAGGCTTTCCGAGATATAGAAAAAACAAAAAATAATTTTATGTACCAAATATATGTACCAAAATACTTATTTATGATACAATCATATTAGTTCAACTTTGACTAACAAGTGCATAAAATTAATATAATGCAGGTGTAGTTTAATGGCTAGAATATTTCCTTGCCAAGGAAAAGATGGGGTTTCGACTACCCTCACTTGCTCCATTTTAAAAATAAAATCTCTTTTGTTTAAAAAGAGATTTTTTATTTAAAAACAATGAAAAGAAAACTATTAGGCTATTTTAACAAGGATGCCCTATCTTTATAGCTTTATACAGAGTCTTAAATCCTGTAAATACAGCTTTTACTTCTTCATCATCCAATTCGCTATCAATTTTTGCAATTTTACTAAATACAGGAAACAGTTTAAATAGGTACTCTTTACAAATTTTCAAATCACTATCTAAATCATTTTTATCAACCGACCTATTTAATATTTTTTCCATAATACTAACTTGTTTTCTTATACTGCCTAGCCTGCCAACGCAAAGGCAATATAGCTCGGCATAGGTTGCCCCCAGTGTATTTCTAAACTCCTTTTCGAATTTATCTAAGAGTTTTCTATCTTCATCTAGATTTGACTGGTTGTATATACCCCATACAGTACTGTCTTTAGACCAGCCAAATCTTTTTTTTACGGCTTTTAAATTGGTTTCTCCACTCAACATAAAAGTTGCAGAACTATGCCTTAAAATTCTTAACGGTAAATCTTCATAACCAAGTGAACGTATAAACATTCTCCATTCATAAGTATATCTATTTGGACTTATAAGCGTGTTATCATCCCAAGCTGTAAAAATAAAATCGTCTTCACTAATAAGCATTCCTCCAGCCTCTTTAAATTCCTGGTAATTGTCTATTAGTTTTAATGTATAAGAACTGATACTTATCTCTCTTTCACTACTTCTAGTTTTTAAATCCTTTACTATAAATTCATTTGTTACAGCAGACTTTATAACCGCACGAATAATTTTAATGGTTCCACGTAATCTATTAATATCAACAAATTTTAAAGCCAGTATTTCTTCCATACGTAAGCCTGTTTCTAAATAAAGATTAATGAGTGTTTTAAATCTAATGTTTTTCTTGTCTAGTTCATTTAGAACATAGTGTATATCTACTGTTGCTAAATAATTTCTATCTTTGGGAGTGTACACAGGCTTACGATCTACGCTATCAAAAGGATTGTTTTCAATCAACTTCAAAACACTCCTAAAATATTCAAATAATTTATGCATTAGTTCATAAGGATTAAAAAGGCTATTTTCAGACATTTTTCCTGTCTTGTTATTTTTCAACGGCTTAGCACTAAATAAGCTGTCAACAAAAGCCTGTGCATCTTCGACAGAAACATTTAGAACTTTCTTTTTTAAAAATTTACAACTTGTTATAAATCTTCCACGTGCAATCACTATATCTTTCTCATAGGTTGTAATAGCAATTTTGTTTTTATCAACTAGTGTTTTTCTATAATCAAAAAACATTTTAAGGCCATCCCTAACGGTAAGATTTAAATAAGACTCAATCCCCTTTGTTTGGCTATTCATATAGTTCTGGTGTTTCTCAATAGATTTTAGCATATCGTATTTTTTATTTATAGCCTCCAACAAATTACTTACGACTTTAGTCTGACGCTCCTTGGTTCCTTTTACACGTATAGAAATTCTAAATTTATTAGTTCCTATCTCGGAAATATATTTTAAGTCTTCATCCGTTATTCCATAAATCCTCGCCTCATCATAAGAAATCGAAAACCTTTTAATTGTTTCTCTAGACAATTTATCTGATTTAGGCATGTTTTCTCCATGACGTTACAGAATTAGGTCTCAACTCTCTTAAGGTATTCTTTTCTAAAAAAGCGTCTATGTCTTTTAAATAAAAGAACCTCTTGTGACCTACATAAGTCACCGGTAATTCTCCGTCTTTGATAGCTTTTGTTAAATGATACTTACTTAACATAGGATAAATTTTTTCTATGTCTTTAACTGTATAAAGTTGCTCTTTGTTATCTTTTAATTTTTCAACATTAGCGTTAACCTGGTATTCATTTAAACGATTTCCAAATTCAATAAACATGTCTCCTAGACTCTCAATTTTATTTTCCATTTTTTCACACTTTCTTTTCTATTTTTTTATCTAATTTACTTTCAATCATTTCTAAAATGTAGTTTCTTACTTTTTTATGTAATTCTATAGCTCTTGTTTCCGTAAATATTTTGTAAGGAAGATTATCTTTCCAAAAATTATTAGGGCCACAATCTTTGTGTGTACCAATAATGACTTTCATTTGATTATCACAGTCACGTTCTCTTGGTAGAAAAGCCCATATACACAAATCTGATTTAGAATTATATTTATCGAATATCTTTAACAGAACTCCTTCCTCTGAGCCGTTATTAAATACATCAATTATTCCATCAATATCGATTTCCGCTTTTAATAATTCATTGGCGATAGAATTAAAAATATTTACTGACTTTCTTATTTTTTCCGTCCATTTAATCATATAAAACCTCTCATTTTTTTTTATTAATATAAGAATAAATTTTCCTTTTTTCCTTTACCAATTCAAATAATATTCTTCCGAAGTAGACTTTTCCTCCATAGTAGATTTTTCTTCTGTGGCAGGCTGTTTTTCTGTATCAGTGACAGACTTATTTTCTTCTTGTAAAAAATTAAACCCCTCTTGTAAAATTTCAATTTGAGCAGGATCATCAGCTGTATAATTTTTATACTCCTCGCAATAATCCATTTTCGCTCCAATAGATAAGGTTATATCCTTAAAATAATCAAAGCCTCCGTTAGTGTGTATTATATCTCCCTTACCTAAATCATTTAACATTTTTTTCATTTCCTTTTTACTCTGACAATAACCTCCGTTGTTTATTTTACACCATTCTTTATATGCGTTATAAATCACTTTAACAGTACATTTATCTTTTATTGGTTCTTTCTTGTCTCTATCAATTATACATTCCTCTAAGAAACTTAAGAACGAATCGTTCTCTACTCTATAAAGTTTATTTACTTCCATACATTGTTCTGGTATATCATATTTATAGCCATTCGCTATAACTTCTTGTAAACCTTTAATTCCTTGTGCAATTATGTACTCTTTTTCTTCTAAAAGGTGTTCTAACAGAAACTTATCTCTCTTTTCTTCTGGAATTACATTATTACATTCAATAATTATCATTCTATTGTAGACATGGTCTCCCTTATCACCACCAAATACTGGCATTCTATTTCCCAACATCCAAAGTAAGCCATTAAACCTAAAATCAATAAGCCCCTCATTTTTATAAGAGTCTGTTATATAATCTCCACCTGTCAGTTGTTTAAATTTATCTAAATTACTTATTTTGAGTCCGCTCATATCATTGGAGCCTGCTAAACGAGCATTTAGTAACTCTATTGAGTGAAATGGTTTTTCCATGTCTTTTAAATCCACACTAGAACAATTTTCCTCTCCTAGTAATTTGGTCAATAACAGCTTTATCTGTGTTTTTCCACTATTACCGGGTCCTACGCAGAAAAATGCTTGTTTCATACGATAACCATGTAAATTACTTATCGCAACGCCTATTCCTTGCAATAAAAGTTTCTTCACTTCATCATTCCCATTTGTTAAATCATTAATATAATTATCAAAATAACTATTATCAGGAACAGGGCAATTTTTCTCATAATCACAAGGCAATTGTATTGTTGTAAGATACTTAGGAGAATGTGGTTCTAATTCTCCCGTTTTTAAATTGAGAATACCATTTTTAAAATTAATAATATCCTCATTTGAATTCATCTGCTCTAGTGGAAGTTGATGCTTAAGTTCCGTCGTAAGCAAGCTTAATATTTCGTTTAAATATTTCATCTTATGAGCGTCTAGAGGCTCTATAAAATTTTTAATAAAACCTCGAATTTCGTCGTCATCAAGCGCTTTATATTTATTATCTATATAAAAGTATTTCACTGTACCACTTTTTGATTTATTTTTAGCATAAACATATGGAACATTATCGCTAATGTATTTCACTACTCTGGGACAATTAACAATCCACCGAAAATTACCCCTTTGGTCACAATAACACTCAATCCAATCAATATCTAAAGGTACTGGATAACCTAATTCTTTTATATGTGATTTTATTTTTTCTTCAATCACAATTAAAATGTCTTCTTTTTCTTCCTGATTTTCTTCTGAAAGTTTCATTAATTCATTTTTAAAATATTTTATTGCGTCAGCCTTATCCATATTTTTAGTTGCAATTAAGTAATCTATAATCGTACCACCCTTATTGCCGTTACTTCCAAAGCAGAAAAAAGAATTCGTATCGTGATAATATCTTAGGCAGTCCTTGTGTCCGCAAATGGAGCAACTTTTAAAGTATGTAATATTGCCCGATGTATGGTCTACGTCATTTTCTTGTTTTAAATAGCTTTCAAAATCAAAATCACTTATCATTTGCATTAAACCGCCATTTTTGTTATAATCATTGATAGGTGAAGGTTTATATATTTTAATGACATCATCTAAAGTAATCGTGGCGTTCGCATTTACTACGGTTACTTCTTTTTTTTGCGCATCTGTTCCATAGAACAGTCGTGCTGAGTTTTTACATGACTGGTCTCCATTAATAAAATCAATAAGGGTTTTAATTATAAACTCAACTTTATTCCATTCTGTACAAGGTTCAGGTAACAAAAACAATAATCTATACCTTGGTTTTTCTTTTGTACTGCTAAAGGTATGATAATAACCTAAAACTGAAATATTTTTATTTTCAAACATTCGTATTGCCTCTTCAGGAAGAATAACTTTTTCTGTATCGTTATCTACATCTATACATATTAGTTGTTGCTCTCGCCAATTCTCGTTTTTAGCTCCACCAACTGTTATTGCTGGTACAAAAGTATACCCTTTTCCTATATAATGGAAAAGTTCTTCGATAGTCAGTACTTTTATTGCTGACTCTTGCCTAAGTCTTATCTGAATTTTTGCAATTTCTTCTTTAGTAGGTTTTGACTTATAACTTACACTATCTATCATTACTTTTATTTTCATAATAATTCCTTTCTTTAAATATCTTTCTTTACCATTTTATAAAAGGTAGGTTTACTAAGGTTTAATCTTTTCATTGACTCGACAGCAGTTATTTCTCCTTTACGCCATAAATCAACTACTTCGTTAAAGTTTTCAGGCTTTTTAATTTTTGGCCTTCCTATTGGGTTTCCTGTTTTAGTCTTACCTGTTTTCATAACAAGGTCAATACCCTCTCGCTGTCTTTTTCTTATAAAATGGCGTTCTTGCTCTGCAACATAAGACAATATTTGTAGTATTAAATCGTTAATAAAAGTTCCAAGCAAGTCTTTTTTTTGTCTAGTATCAAGTAGAGGCATATCCAAGACAAAAATATCCGCTTTAATATTTTTTGTAATAAATCTCCAACGTTCTGAAATTTCACTGTATGTTCTTCCAAATCTGTCTATCGAGCTCACAACTAAAAGGTCATTTTCTCGTAGTATCTTTTCAAGTATTTGATATTGCTCTCTATTGAAGTCTTTACCACTTGCTTTATCAATGTATATGTCGCGTTCTTGAACGCCATATTTTTTCAACGCTTCTACTTGTCTAGCTTCATTTTGATTTTTTGAACTACCACGTACGTAGCCAAACATTTTGTTTTCCATATTTTACATTTTCCTTTCTTATATAAAAGCATCTTTAAAATGTTTCAAAAAGTCAACAAGATATAGAAACGTTCTTAAAATGTTTAATTCTAGTTTTAGATACGCCATTAATAATGTTTTTATAGCTGTACCTAAAACTATACTTTTTTTTACACCGTTAAATACTAATAATCATGTTCGTCAACATACAAAATTAGAGCTTCTATTTTACCGGCGTCTGACATAAATTTATTGTCAACAATTCTTAATAGCTCATTTTTAATTTGCTCATCACAGTTTTTATTTTTTTTTATCAAAAAAGCCACTTTTTTTAGCAAGCAATCATTACAACAATCTTCTGTATAAAGTGCTCGAGCTATTTCATGTAATAATTTCATATTTATACTCTCCTTATTTTATATTTAATAATCACATTTTTTTAGCTATACACAACAGCCTCTATTTTATCAATAACATCCTCAATACGAGGAAGTTGTTTTTCTTTTAAATAGGCAGAAAATATTATTGAAGAAGGAGTACCATTTACCCTTTCAATAAGATAGTTGTATATATCGTAAGAATTTCTCATTACAGCAATTCTCGATTGAACCCTAAGAATAGCACACTCTATTTTCTTTATTCGATGTTTACTTGCATATTCAAGGTCAATCTTAAATACACTGTTTAAAATTTTTTTGATTTCTGCTATCTTTTTGTCTTCGTTCATGTTTTTTAATTCCTCCCTTAAACATGTTTTGATGTAAGCGACAACACTTATAAAAAGTGTCATCGACTTAATCAACTTTAATTATATTAGGGCCTCCAAGATTTTATCGCATATTTTATTAGCAATATAATACTTGTTAAAAGAGTCCAAAAAACCTAAATGTTCTTCTCTTACTGTGTGCATAAGTCCTTCTAAAGCCAATATGTCCGCTAAAAATCCTATCAGAAATAGATATTCATCAGGAGCTATATCTTCAACGTCTTTTAAGCATATGTCATTAATATAATTTTTAAATACTTGTTGTAACACATCTTCAAGCTCATAATTTAAGAGCTCTTTAATATGTTGAAGCTTGCACGTATTACAAATATCCTCATCATCGATTAGCTCAGATATTTTTTTCAATATTTCTTTTTCTTCCATATAATAATCACTCCTCAACATTTTCATTTAAAACGCCAATAATCTCATAGTTTCTATATGTTTTTTGCGTCTTTTCGTCTTTTCTAGTTACAGGTCTTAATTGGATCCAGTAATTTTTAAATTTAAACATTGATTTGAATAAAGAATTTATATCCTCTAAATCACTTGAATTAAGCTCATAACCAAAGACAGAATATAAATCTTTAATCTTTTGCAATGAATTTTTTATACACCATTCATTATCATTAAAGAAATAATTTATAGAAACCTTTTGGGTGCGCTTTAACTCATCGAAAGTTTCGACTTTTAAGCTTAAAATTACAGTATTTTTACTTTGTATACTTTCTTTAGTAACTTCTATAATTTTTCCCTCATATATTTTATCCTCTTTAAAATTTATATCGAGGCTGTTATATGCTTCCTGAAGTCTGGTTAAATTTTTTTGCGTTTGATTTAAAAATTCTTTGTTGAAGTTTTCACTATTATTTTGTACAATAATATCGGTATTCAATGTACCGGTCTCAATGCTTGGATCATTTGCAAACAACTCCAAGCTTTTTTCTTGATTTAACATATTTTTCTCCTTTTCTAATACTATTATTTTTCTTATTTTATTTCTTAGACCACCTATTCCTTTCTTGAATTTTATCAAATAAAGTGATAAAATTAATACAACAAGAACGCGGAGCGGTTAGCTTCAAGATAGAACTAATTCTATCAAAGCACGCGTTCGTTGTTGCTAGATATAATGTTAGCATTGCACTTTAATATTGTCAATACTATTTTTATAACTTTTTGTTAAATTTTTTAAAAATAGAAAAAGAAAGGTGGTAAAATAAATGAAAGAAGATAAAGAAACTATCAATCTATTTACTGAAAGAATGCGTCAATTAAGGCTTGAAAAGGGAGCTAAAGAAGGAAAGGAACTCACCCAAGTTGCAGTCAGTAAAGATTTAGGAGTACATGTAAGCACAATTAGAAACTATGAGTCTCCAAGCCTGGATGTGATGCCAAAAATAGAACGATTAAAAAAAATAAAAAATTACTACAATGTTTCTTATGATTATTTACTTGGAGAAACCAATGTAAGAAATAGTGACACAGAGCCAAAAGGAAATATCGACGAAACTGGTCTATCAGCCAAAGCAATAAACTACTTAAAAAGTTTAGAAAATGACGATGAACTTATATTTATTATAAATACTATTATTGAAAAAACTATTGAGCATAGAAAATAACAAAAAAGATAATCGAACTTATAAAACGACTATCTTTTTTGTTATTTCTCACTATTACTTTTCAAAAAACTAATTTTTTCAGCAACCAGCCTATTGTTACTCTGTATTCGTCCTCTTACTCCCACTATGTCTCCAATGCAACAAAAATTTTTTATATTATTGTTTAACCCGTCGAATACATTTATTTTAATAATATCTTCTTCGTAGTCTCCATTAACATTTTTATAATTTCTAGAAACTATCAATTCCAACACACCTTTTTTATTTTCTGCCTTAAAACTAGTTATTCTTCCTACCACTATAAAATTATTCATCATACACATCTCTATTCTTCTCTCCTTAAAGAAATAACTTTTTATTAACCTCTTCTATTTATTCAGACTTTACTTTTATAATACATATTTCAAATTATATAGCAATAATTTCATAATACTTTTACTTACTGCACAACAACAAAATCGCTATAATTTCTTCCCTTAATATTACTATCTAATAAATAAATGAAATGGTAAACAAAAAAATTTAATAATTAAAAAAAGACACCTTATAGGCTATCCTTTTCATTGTCGGGGTAATATAAATTAAATTATTTATCATAAAAACATATCAGTAAAAAAGATTTTTATTTTTTAACTTTTTTATATTTAGGTTTCATCACCTCATACTTTGCACATCTTTGAAGTGTATCACCAAAAATATTAATTCCTTCACGTCTGTATCCCTCGGGACAAGATAATTCAGCAGACATACGCAGTCCATATTTTTTGTAAGTTTCAAACTTGTCATTTTGAACACATTTTGTAAGGGCGACAGAATAACCTTCGGGACATGTATTACGTTCAAAAGGACGTTCTATCTCTCCAACAAATAAACCAGCTGTCCGTCTACACTTTAAGTTACCGTTGTCGTCTCTCATTTCTTCTTGATAAGTACTATCGCAATAATATTCAACTATTGGATCTATTAAATACTCAGATTTAAGGTTACAGTATGACGTACCCTCTTCTAATTCATAATTCTGATTAGAACACACATATATTGTATCAGTAAAAACTTCTTTTACACACTCGTCCTTTTCTAAATCATACCCGTTATCACAATAAGCTATTTTTTCATAATCAAAAAAATCATAATAAACTCTACTAGCTATAAAACCAAAAATTGCTAAAATTATTAAGACTATCAAAATTCTTTTTAAAGTATTTTTTTGTATTAATGGTTTTTTAATAGGATATCCACAACCATTGCATACTTTCGAATTGCTAGATACCTTTTTTCCGCATTCTGGACATTTTATCAAGGACATGTATTTTTTCACCTCCAACAATAACAATCTTATGTGATAAAAGTAAATAAAAAAGATTAATCGGTGCCCGTTATAACTCCTATGATTTCTTTTTTTGTGACCTCTCCAAGTGTAACAATAGTGTTAGTGTTTGGAAAAAACACTTTCCTACTATCAAAACTAGTTTCTATATCATCACCCAAAACAAAGTACTCATCTTCAGCCAAAGTAACACTAAAAGGCATAATATCGATTTTACTACTATCGCCATGAGCATACTTATTTTTTATTTTTTCACCATTAACAGATATGCTACTGTCGGTATCAACCATAATCGTTTCCCCGGGTAAACCATACACTCTTTTTACATAACTCTCATCATCGCGTTCAATACAAATAACATCAAATCGTTTTATTTTAGCCAATCTATTTACAATTTTTATTTCTCCGTCACTTAACGCCGGTTCCATACTACTACCATTTATTCTAACAAAAATAAAAGGAGAGAATAATCTAAACAAAAGAGGGAAAAGTAATAGTGCTAACACTACACTAACTACAATTACCCATATTTTTTTAATTTTCTTGCCCTCTTTTATTTTTCTTTTCTTAAGAGGATTACCACAATTAACACATTTTTCCGCTTTTTCTGATACTTCTTTTCCACATTCTGGACACTTTATTAAAGCCATAATATTTTCACTTCCTAACATACAAAAAGGAACACAAAAGTACTAACATGTGTTCCGATACTTCATAAGCTGATTTTATCGAAGTACAATCAACTTTACTACATGTCGGAATTAAGTACTTCTTACCGACAAATTAATTGTAGCACATTTCGTTAAACAAAGTCAATAAAAATTGTTAGAAGTTACCTAACATACTTTTGATAGGTATTCTTATAAAATTATAGATAGGAAACAGGTGATTTTATGAAGAAAAAAGTCACTACCAAATATGACACTGATATCTATAATACTATTCGTAAAAATATTAAAAAATTTAGAAAAATTAAAGGTATTACTTCAGCTGAACTGGCCGAAATGGTAGATTTATCACACGACTTTATCAGACAAATTGAAAGTGAAAGAGTAGCTTATAATTTCTCGGTAGATACATTTTATAAAATATCAGTAGCTTTAGGTGTTACATTAGACGATTTAATACAAAAATAATAAATGATTACATTACAATCATTTATTATTTTTTATAATCTTTGATTACTAAAGGTTTGTCATTTACTATTATCAAGTTATACTTACTCTTTAAGATTTGTTCCACTTCTTCTCTTATATCCTCAAATTCAAAAGTATAATTAAACATAATGCCAATACTACCGAGATACTGTTTTAAAGAGTGACCGTGAACTAATAAACCATAATTGTAATAACTAGCAAGCTGTCTAGCAATAGTTTCTTTTATAATCTTCATCATATACAGGCCGAAATCATCATAATACAAATTAAAGTTTTCTTCTGTACCCTCTTTATCAATAGCCATATTATAAGAACCTCTTTCTATAATACCATTTTCTTATAAAAATGAAGAAATATCAACTAAATTACTAAACTTTACTTAAAAATATATTAATGACTATTAACCTAAAACTTCCTCCCCGGCAAATAAAATAATAGAATGATTATCATCTAACTCATAAAACAAAGAATTCCAATGAACCTTTATTCTGAAAAGATCTTTATCAACAAATTGAATTAATAACTTACTAATTCTATTTGTTTCTGCGTCATCATCATAGTTATCAAAAAAATTATGAAAATCACATATACAGTCTTTATCTTCAAAGTAAAGATATCCAATAACAACATCATTAATCGAAAACATTTTAAACGACTTATCAGGAAGATTACAAAAAATAACCTGTACATCCTTTTTTATTCCAAATACCTGTATAAAATCTATTGAAATTTCTTCATTACTATTATTTATTGAATAGCTATCCAAACTATCTAACATTTCCAACAATTTATCGTTAATTCTCATCGTAACTACCTTTAATATCTATAAACTACTATAATCTTTAAATCATTACCCTATTAAATTTTAAATTTCCACAAAAGTGAGTATTTGATACATTAACACATATTTTCACTCCTTATAATCTAAATAAAACCTTGCTTTCTTCTACCGTTAAGAGAACCATACCTTAATAACTTAGTTCTTTTTATCTTAGCCTTAACCCAAGGATTTTGTTGAGGATGAGAAGTCCTATACTTCGAAATACTGGTCTGTCTAGTCTTTCGTTTTACCTCTAACTTTTTAAAGTTATTGTCAATATCATACTTCTTTCTAAACTCTTTGTTACCAAGTATAGAATTAGAGCCATATTTCTTTAAATTCGTTTCTTTTATCTTTTTTCTTATTTCTCTAGATTGTAAAGGGTATTCTACACCATATCTCTTTAAAGAGGTTATTCTTCGATTATATAATCTATTAATCTTTGATTTAGAACTATCATTACTGTTTAATAACAATCTATCTCTTTCTAACTCCAAAGTTCTTATCCTATCTTCCAAAATTTGACTCCCTAGTAACTTCCTACACCTCAATATATAAAATACTAATACTTACTCCCACATTTAAAAAACGTGGGAGTATGTTATATACTTAAAATTCTTCAATAAAACACGTCAAATTAACGAATTTAACAGTTCCTACATGAACTACACCAATTTAATGTTTGCACTATGTATAAACTTATATAAACGCTTAAATAGACTATAAAAACTTTACCATATATAAAACTATACAATATTTTAGTATACTATTTATATATATTACAGCAGAAGAAACAAATTAGAAGTCAAACTCACCATCATTCAAATCTTCATACATTTTTAAACTTCTCTTTTCGTTTTCTTCAAACTTCTTTATATAATTTATAGTTCTCAAGTCATTAGAATTAAACCCGCTATCACTAGGATTTCTTTTTAGATTATAATACTCTTTCACAATAATATTACTAAAACCTCTATTCTTATTGACGAGAGTTAGTTTTAATGACGATTTGTAAGTAGGATCCCGGTATCCTACTTCTTTTTTTCGGGCTTCATGATATTTCATTACTTCAACCTTTTTCTTTTCTAGATTTCTAGATGTTCTCAAAATTCTAAAACCGGGCGGAATTAAATTAGCTATACCATTTTTCACAAAATATCTAGGTTGGTCTAATTTTTCTCCATCTATTTCATAAACCGTCTTAATGTCTTTAACCTCATAGGGAATATTATACTTATCCATAACCTCTACGGGTACATCATATATTTGTGAAGATAAATAAGCACCTAAATTATCAACCTTACCATACAACTTTTTTACATTAACATTTCCTTTTCCCCACATTATTTCTATTTCTTCGTAAGGAATATAAGGAGCTATATCATCAAAGATAAAGATTATATGAGCATGATAAGTACCCCTTAACTGTGGTACACACACTTTTATATTCTTATTACACTTATAACGATAATTAAAGTTCTTCACAAACAAGTTAATATCATTATCAAACACCTTAGTATCTTTCATTTCTTCTCTATATGTCAATGTTATAAACTTACATTTTCTTATATCTGTTACATTTGTATTAATAACGTCTATTATATTTCTCTTAGTCTTTCCTAAAGAAGCTTTACTCTCACTTCTTTTTTTTATATGTTTCTTCTTCTTTATTTTCCCAGTCTTTAAATCTTTATAATGTTCCTTATCAATATTCTTTATACGCGGTTCAGTATTAATGTTCTTAATATACCGTATTTCTTTTAAATGTGGAGCAGTAGTTATTACTCTTACTCTATCAAAATCATCTATTTCATAATTATTTAATCGTTCAAATTTAATCTCCACAATACAATCCTTTAAATCTACTTCTTAAATACTTCTAAATACTTAAGTTAATTTAATATATAAAAAAATATTAAATTTTCCTATTATATATCTATTAATTAAAATTAATAAAGGGAAGCTAAAACTAAAATTACAAAAAGGAAAAAGGTAAAAAAGGAAAGTTTTTTTTATTGAGCAAAAAAAAATATTCTTTGTGTATGTATCAAAAAAAACAAAAAAGCATGTACCAAAATATGTACCAAAAATGCTTTTTTAGAAAAAAATATTCTTTTTTTAAATAAAATAAAAACAAATTAAAGAAAAATTTATGTTTTTTCAAATAAACCCATTTTCCCAAGTAGAACTTAAAAAAAATCGTAAAAACAAGACAAAATAAAAGTAGATTTTTGTAATCTACTACTTACCTTGCCAACGCGAGGACGGCGGTTCGATTCCGCTCACTTGCTCCATTGAGGTTAAAACTCTAACACCTAAGAGGTAAA
>CANRNC010000029.1 GCA_947631915.1 uncultured Clostridia bacterium | reverse complement strand
TAACTCTAATTCTTTATTTTCTCTAAAGTCTTTATTCTATAATAAATATCTATTTTTTTATCTTGATGTATCTCCACTCTATCTATAATTTTTGATAATACTTCCTTCGTTGGATTTTTTAATTTCAGAAATTCATTTATTATTTTTCTGTAGTCATATGAATACATTTCTTTTTCTTCTTCTTCAAAATTTTTTATTTTTTCTTTAAGAGTATTTATTTCTATTTTTATATTATCCAATATTTCATTCTGTTTATCAGTCATTGACTTAAACATTTCAACTGTTATTATATTATTTAGTCTATCCTCATAAATTTTCTCAATCTTGTTTTTTATTTTTAATTCTCTATTTATTGCATCTTCTAATTTGTTTTTTATAGCATTTCTATATGAATTGTCCAAAGTTTTTTCTTTTAGCAATCTCTCTAATTTTTCATCATTCATACAAATCTTACATAATTCTCTTACCTTTTCAACCACCATTAACTCCAAAGCTTGATAATTAATACAATGAGGTGTGCATAGTTTTCTCTTTGAATATGCTGCATATAAATTACAATGTGTATAAGCAAAATTTCTCCCTTTACTTTGTTGTCCTATTCCAATACTTCCTCCACAATCAGCACATTTAAGTAATCCTGTTAATAAATAACTCCTTTTTACTGTTTTTTTTGAAGATGTATTTAATATACGTTGTACTTCATTAAAAGTTTCAATATCAATTAATGGCTCATGAGCATTCTCTGTTACAATCCATTGTTCTTTAGGAACTTTTACTCTTTTCCTATTCTTATAACTTATAGTCCTCGTTTTTCCTTGTTCTATCCTTCCTATATATACGGAATTTCTTAAAATTCTCCTAACTGAATCTCCAGTCCAATAGCCATATTGATAAGATAAAGCATTTACTTGGTATTTAGCTACCATTGCAGGTGTAGGTATATGTTCCTCTGTAAAAATATCAGCAATTCTTTTTGTTCCAATACCGTTAATTGCCATTTTAAACATTCTTTCTACAATCGGCGATGTTTCTTCATCTATAATTAAATGATGCTTATCTTCTGGATCTTTCTTATATCCTATAGGAGCTGATGTACTCAAAAATTGACCATCCTCTTTTTTTTGTTTAAAAACACTTCTAATTTTTTTAGATATATCTTTTGCGTACATCTCATTTAAAATTGCCCTAAATGGTGCTATATCATTTTCTGATGAATTTATCCTGCCCGTATCTACATTATCTAGAATTGATACATATCTAACTTTTTTCATTGGAAAATATTGTTCTACATAGTATCCACTTTGAATGTAATCTCTACCTAACCTTGACAAATCCTTTGTAACGACCATATTTATCTTTCCATCTTCTATGTCATTTATTAACCTATTAAAACTCGGTCTATCAAAAGTAGTTCCTGAAACTCCATCATCAACATATTCATCAATCATCGTAAGTTTATTATTTTTTAAATATGTTAATATAAGATTTCTCTGATTTGTTATACTCTCACTCTCAACTTCTTTATCACCATCTTCCTTAGATAATCTTATATAAATACCTACTTTATAAAAAGTATTTCTTGTTTTACCCTCAATCATTTTTTTCCTCCTTTGAGGGTTAAATAACTATACACATATTTTAACATATAAATCATTAAAAAACCACCCTCTAAAGATTTTTGATTAATTTTCTATAATACAATTTTATATAATATTAAACTTTTTAAATTTATTTTGTTTTTATTGGATTACATTTTTTTAAAATAATATTTCTTAAAACGTTTTGAATATTTTCACCTTTGTCATCAAAAAAATCATTAATCTTAAATTTACTCATATATTCATGTAAAAACTCTTTTTCAGACATCTTTTTTTTCAATTTATCCCCTCCCTTTTTACTCGTAATCTTCTTTATCTATATTAATCTCTTTGTTTTTTATTAGTTTTACTTTTCTTTCTCTTAATTTTTGTATATTTTTGTCTTCTTTTAGTAACTTTAATATATCTGATTCTTTATTTACGTTTGCTCCATCTAATGTATAAATTTTAATATTGGATTCCATACATTTTTCATGAAATTTTATTAAATTTTCCATATCTCTATATATCTTTCCCATATGTTCTGTTATTATTAGCTTAACTTTTTCATCTTCTATATCTTTTTCTAATCTTTTTAAAGCTATTCTATTTTTATCTAATCCACTAACTCCTTTGTCTATATAAAATTTAAACATTTTTATTTCTGATTTTTCACAATATTTTTTCAACCTATTCTTTTGATCTTCTATTTCTTGCTCTTCTCTCCCTCTTATATATAAAGCTATTAATTTCTCTTTATTTTCCAAAAAAATTCACCTCTTTATAATTTTTTCCAAATTATTTACTTATAATCAAATTTTTACTTTAATATATTTAGGTACATCATAACTTCTACCTAATACTTTTTTAAATTCAAACCTTCTTTTCTTTTCATTATATTTATAAGCACTCGTATTCCAATTTCTATATGCCATATTACTTAATTTCTTTCTATCTGACATCTCAATACTTGCTTGCTCATGTTTTCTTTTCATAATTAAATAGTCTAATGAGCTTTCTTTTCTTTTGTTTTTTATATATTTTTTAGTACTTTCTATGTGTTTAATTTTATTTAGCTTCATCCTTTTCTCTTTTTCTTTTTTATATCTCTCATCTTGTGATATAACTTTATTAATATATTGTTTTGTTATATCTAGTTGCTTCGCTATTTCCGTTTGATTATATTTTTTATTAAAATATAAATCTTTTATAATTTCCAACTTTTTCATACACACTCCTGTTTGGTTGACTTTTTGCTAACACTTTTTTTACATGAAGAAACTATAAAGCAAAAAGCTTTATTTAGTTTCTTCATATATTTTTTTATTTTAATTTTCAATTTCCTGTCTTTTTTATTATGTCTAACAACTCTTTTGCTATTGATCATAAAGTAAAAGAAATTATAACAAATATAATAGTTAAGATTTTATTTATTACCTTTCATAATTGAATTTGCTAACTTTTTAACCTTACTATTACCAAATTTTCTATAAAACATTTCTACCTCACTTTTTACAGCTTTTGGTGTAAGTTCAGTTGCACTATTCATTAATGTATGTACAACAATTACTGCATAAGAAGTTATAATTTGAAGTTCATTATTATTTACTTTTTCATTTTTTTCATTCATAGTTTTCCTCCTATATTTATTAAAGAACTGTTCTTCTAATATATACATGTATTTTTTTTTCAAAAATGTGCGGTTTTTTTAATTTTTTCTATTTTTTGACAAAGTTTTTATTATTTCTAGCTTTATAGTTTGTTCATAATCATCGTCCCTCCTCCCTATCGTTTTATAAATTGATTTTTTTATTTCTTCCTCAAATTTCCCCAGAATTTTTTCAATTTCTTTACTAGTTAAATTAAAGTTATTAAACATTTTATTTTCCATCTTCTTTCATCCCTTTTCTAATTTTCTCTTTTATTCTTACCTTTTTTCTACTAACTGCGTATCTGCTTATATTTAATAATTTAGCAACTTCATTTACTTTAAACTCTTTTATAAACAATAAAAAAACAACCAACTTCTCGTCATAAGTTAGTTGTTTGATACATTTATTCAATTTTGATTCAAAAGTAAATTTATCTAGTATAGACACAATAGTATTTTTTTCAGCAATACTATAAGGGCTTAAATCTCCCTCTTTTTTGATAAAACAATTTAATAAAACATCATCTCTATAATCATATTTATCATCAACAGTTAACAATCTCTGTTTTACATCTTCATCAAAGATTGATTTACCTTCTATTTTATTCCTAATATGTTCTTCTTTTTTACATCTACGAACAGTTTTCCAAATAATACCTCTAATGTATTTTATTTCTTCTGTTGTTAAATCCTCTAATAAATAATTTTTCTTTTTCACTATAATACCTCCATTCAACTTTTTTGTTGAATGGATAAGTTGGATCACGACAATTATAGTTTTTTATACTCTTCTTTATCACAAAAAGACTCCTTAAACTGATTTTGATAATCAAATCTAAAGAGTTCTATCTAAACATTAACTGGACCAAAGTCTAAATTCGTATTACTTCTTTTCTTTTGAAACTTATAATCTCTTTCGTAATGACTCTTTAGACTTTGATTAACTTCAAGAAGAAGTATATTACGATTTCGGCTAAACACTTAAAAAAGAGTACAAAATTGAATAAATTTGAACAAAAATGTACAAAAGTGCACAAAAATGCACTAGTTTTAAATTGAGAATTATTGACTTTACATAATGTTTGTGATAAAATAATGTTGGTTTTAATTTAATTAATTGGGGGTAAAAAATAAAGATGTTCACTATATTGTTAGCTGATAATAATCTAGAGAATATGAATAAATTATCTCAACATTTGTTAGAAGATTTTAATGTATCTATTGTTTGTGAAACAAAGGACAATAATATTCTATCTTCTTATATTAATTTTAAGCCTGATATTGTATTAATGAATCAAAATGTTGTTAAAAACTATAACAAAATCTTAAATCGAATTTGTGATGATAAACGCAATGTTATTATGTCTGTAAGTCAAGATAATTATAATTCTGATCTTGCAAAGTTCTCAAAAATATATCGAATAATGTGTCAACCAGTTAAATATGAATATTTAAAAAAAACATTAAAACAGTTTGCATTAGACAATAATCTTGCCTTAAAAAACTTAGACTATTTATTTTTGCGTAATTTATTTTCTAAATTAAATTTCAATGTTGATTCTAAAGGTGCAAAATATTTAATGTTTGCGGTTAATGAATGTTATAAAAATATTGATTTATTAGAAAAAGACTTAAATTATATTTATAATATAGTTTCTAAACATTTTGCTAGTGATAATGTTAAATCATCAATAAGGAGTTCATTACGTCCTTTTAACCGATTTAAAGGTTGTATAAAGGATAAAGAACTCTTTTCGTTTTTTAATATGATTAATGGAGATTTATCCGTTAAAAAATTTTTAGAAATTATGATTACTTATTTATTAAATGCAAAAAAATAAGAGCTTTAAACATTTTCTCTTATTTTTTCTATATAATATTCCTGTATTGTTTTTACAATATCATTTATTCCTAATTCTTTAATATTAACTGTTGTTTCAAAACATAGTATTTTATCGATATCATCCTCTACCTCATAATTTGCATTAATAGTTTTGGATAAATTATTTGAAATAAATTTAATTATAGGTTCCTTTTTTTGAAGTGCTCTACTTACTATCTGTATTACAGATAATATGCTTATATCTTTCATATCATATTTTGTGAACACAATGTTAGGTTCATATTTTAAGATTGCATCTAATACTTCTTTACCAGTACTTACTTCATCAACTATATCTATATATTCAATTTTTTTTAATGTATTTTTTATTTCTTTTTTTATGTCATTATTATTATGAGATATTAATATTTTAATCTTATCCATATAAATCTTTTAACTCCAAATATATAATATTTTACATCAAATATTATATATTATTTTGGAAGTTTTGAATATTATCAAAAAAAATATATGTATTCAAAATTTCTGAAGTAAGAACAAATTAAATAGAAAGTTCTAATCTTTTTTTAGTAGATATTTATTAATAAATTCTCTATCTACTTTTGTAAGTCTGTCTTTAATGTAAACAATATTTATATTACTATCAGGAAAAATTATAGTGTTGGGTAATTTTACTTCATAAAGATTTTTATTTTCTAACTCATGTCTCACTGCATCTTTAATAACATAGGCTATCCCTAATCCTAATTTAGCAAAAAGGACTCTCATTTCAGTAGTTTTACATCTAATTCTAGGTTTTATATTTACATTGTATTGTTTTAAATATTCTATAAATTCTACTGCTGATGATTTATAGTCGTCATCACTTATTATATATTTATAATCATTTAATTGCGATATGTTCTTTATTTCTATTGGCTGATTAGCAACAAATATATATTTGCTTGACTTTATTTTTTTTACTGCAAAATCATTTCTATCATTTTCAACTGGAATGAAGTCTAATAAAGCAAATTGTAATTTATTGTTTTTTATTTTCTCTAACATAACTTTACACGGCGACTCACAGTCTAAATCAATTTCTAAATTCTTATAATCTTTTATAGCATTATTTATAATATCTGCTAAATAATAATTCGCTATGTGTGATGGACATCCAATTGATAATCTTCCATACCTTATATCTGTTCTTTTTCCTGCAATTGATGTCGCAAATTCTAATTCTCTATATGCTTTCTGTGCTTTTTCGTAAATTTCTTCACCAATTTCAGTTAAAGTTAAAGGATTCCTTGTAAATAATTTTGTACCTACTTCTTGCTCAAAATTTTTAATATTAGTAGAAACATTAGAAACCTCATAACCTGTTTTTTTTGCTACTTCTTGCAAACTATTACTTTCTGCTGCAATTATAAACATTCGTAAATGATTTAAATTGATTTGATTATACCCCATTTTTATCTCCTCCTTTTAATCGTCATCTAATGATATATCTTCTTCCTCGTGTTTTGGAACTTGTTCTATATTTTTATTCATATTTTTATTTAATTCTAAAGAAGTTCTATATAATAATTCCATAGCAAGTTTATGTTCTAGTAAATCTGATTTGTTTGTTCCACCATTAATAAAATCCATAATAAACTCTTCTCTTGCCAATTCATTATATCCTTCAAAATTCTCCTCGTTTACATCTTGATATAAATCTCCAAGATGTATTTCTTCAAAAGGTTCTCCTCCAATCAAATCAGAGTTTCTAAATACTAATATATCGAAATTTTCTAGTCCTCCAACTTCTTGCTCTTTTTTGAAATCCTCTCTCTCTTGTATTTCTTTTGATTGATAACTATGTATTTGAATATTCATTAAAGGTCCTATTTGCAAATTTAAAGACTCATGTCTTATTCTTCCATTACCCTTATACATATCAGGTTTAGTTTGTATCCAGGCACGTCTTGAAAATCCAGTTTGAAGCATATCCATATTTGCTATTGTTATAGTTCTTCCATCTTTATTTTTAAAATCCATCAAAGCATGAAAATCTTTTTCTCCATAATTTTCATAGTTACTTTTATCTATTTCATTATCATAAAATTCAGGAATTTCTTGGTCTTTAAATAAATTTAATATATCTTCTCTGCTCATAGTTGTTAATTCATCTGGTAAACCAACTCTTGCAGTTCTTATATCGACATCAGTAATTCTTTTATCTGGAGTTGTGAATCTATTTAATTTTATAAATTCTGCTAACATATCTACAAAGTGGTATCCACTATGAAACATCTTACCATAACCATATTTATAAGGATGATTCTCAACGTCATAGTCGTGGGGCATCATCCATTTACCATCACAATGATATATGTCTAAATAAGTAATTGGTATATTATATTTTTTTATTGTATCTTCAACTAAATTTAATATATATTCATACCCTTTATGAAATCTTCTTTGACACATAATTTTACAAGATATTTCATCCTTATGTTGCTCATATAATTTAACTAATTCGTTATATTGTTGTTTTAACTTGTTTATTGATTCTACTTTGTGCATATCTTTAACTGCTGTTATTGGTTTATCTGACAATGTATTTATACCATTTTCAATAAAAAATTTCATGTAAGCAAAGTGCGCTTTTGGTTCTGTTGAAATTAGTGCATGTGATATATTTAATTCTTTTACTTTATCTAAAAGTGTTTTATAAATTTGTTCTTGTAATACTTCGTCATCCTTATTTTCATCTGGAATACTAAATATCTCTGCTTCTATTCCGTTTTTTGCCAAATATTCTCGGATGCTCTCTTCTTGTGATTTTAAATCAATTATTAATTTAGGTAAGTTATTATTTTTTTGTAAAACTCTTAAATAACTTCTTTTAGCATGTGGTCCTAGTCCAATTAATGCTATATTTTTTTGTTCAACATCCTCCATTTATATTACTCCTCTAATCTATAGTTAATTTACATAATATCACAAATATTATATAACTTTTTATATAGAATGTCAATAAATACCTTAATACGTGTGTTTAATTAAAATCTCAATATATGGTATAATTTTTAATCTATATTATATATATCTATAAATCTTATTTCGATTCCGTTTAATAATTTAAGTAAATTATTTACTTTATCAATTGATTTTACTTTATTTGTTATTTCTTTATATTCTCCCATATTGTAATAATATATTTTTACTTTATCTCCAGTATTTAAGTTTTTTAATTTTTCAGAGATTTTTTCTTGCATTTCTTCGGACAAATTTTTTCTATCTTCTTTTTCAAGTTCTTTCTCTTTTTCTCTTAATGCTTCTTTTAGCCCTTTTAATGCATCAAAAGGCTGAAACTGTTTTGCTCTATCACTTCTACTAATAGCCATTGTGTCCTCCTATTAATTTATTTCTAACCAATGTTGTAGCATCTTTTTCTAAATTCATCCCTCTAATAATTGAATTTTTTCCCATTTTTGATTTTATCTCTATAATAGATTTTTCAAGTTTTATTTGTTTTTTGTTATTTTCTATATTTTCAAATAAATTTATCTGTTCATACTTTTTTTGTTGTAATCTCTCAAAACTTATTCCAATCCTTCGTATTGGAATGTTTTTATCTGTTGTTTCTTTATATAATTTCAAAAATTCATAAGTTAGTTTTTTATATGACTGAGTAAAATAGTTAAGTCTTCTACTTCCTCCTGTATGACTTCTAAAGTCTTTTGAATACCCTATATATAGTTTTATGCAATCAGTTTCTAAATTTTCTTCAATTAACTTTTGAGATAGTAATTCGACCATTTCTTTTACTATTAATTCTGCTTTGTCATATTCATAGTCTTTAAATAAAACTTGACTATTAGAAATAGAATTTGTTTTTGGTTTGTATTCTTTTATATCTTTTATAGTACATGGCTCTATTCCATTTGCATGATCTATTAGAAATTGTGCATTCACCCCAAATTCTTTAAATAAAATTTCAGGTTTTGTATGTGCAACATCATACATATCAAATATTCTTTTTCTTTCAAGTCTTTTTTCTATTCCTTTTCCTATTTGCCAAAAATCGCTTAAAGGTTTATGATGCCACAATAATTTCTTATATCTCTCTTCATCAAGCCACCCTATATTGGTTATTGAATGTTTTGAAATTATGTCCAATGCAATTTTAGCCAAATATAAGTTAGTTCCTATTCCACAAGTAGCTGTTATTCCATAAGTATCAAAAATATCTTTTAAAATAGTTTTTGCTAAAGTAATTGATTTCATTTTATATAAATTTAAATAATTAGTAACATCTAAAAACGCCTCATCTATTGAATATACATGTATATCTTCTTTTGCGATATACTTTAAATATATTGCATATATATTTGCTGAATAATCAATATATTTTCTCATTCTGGGTAAAGCAATTATATATTTTATATCTGGTGGTATTTCATAAATTCTACATCTATTTTTAATCCCCAACAACTTCATTGCTGGGCTAACAGCTAAACATATAGATCCTTTACCACGAGATGGATCTGCTACAACTAAATTAGTTTTAAACGGATCTAGTTTTCTTTCAATACACTCTACGGATGCATAAAATGTTTTCAAATCAATAGCTAAATATATTTTATTCAACATCTCCACTTCCTTTTTTGCGAACCTTTGTTTTTATTATAACACTTTCATTTTACTTTGTAAACATTTGTTTTTATTTTTTGTTAAATAATAGGAGAAGGAAATCATATTAATTTCGAACAAAACAATGCTTTTCTTTCGTTAAAAGAATGCTTTGAAACTAATAATTCCATCTAAATATTCTTGAGCTATACTGGCTCTTTGTTCAGGTGTAAACTTCGATTTAGACATTAAAAATACCTCCTAAGTAGATTTTAGTTATTTACTATGTCTACTTAAGAGGTATCATATCACCTAATAAAGCTACACACTTTTTTACGAAAATAAAAATTATTTAATTTATCTCATATTGTTTCTTAAACTTTTTGGCATATTTAATAGCTTGCCTTTGATAGAAGTTCTTGTCTTTTCCAATTACAATCACTTCAAACCCCTTATACTTTATTTTTCTTGCTATTAAATTACTTATTTCTTCTTTCAATTTTCTGTTTAACATATTAAATTTATTTTCATATAAGTCATCTACATATTCCAAAGTAATATGTTTCTTTTCTAATCCATATATATTACCAAGTTTTATTAAACCTTTTGTCTTTTTGTTACATACTTCTTTTTCGTAAGGAGCTATCAATGTCAAATCTCCATAACTAGATATGTATTTTTCCCATACTTTAACTCTTTCTTCATCATATGTGTACCATGTCCACTCTAAATCTTTTTTTAAATATGTTGCTGTTTCAATGTATAAAACACTCACTTTTTTTCTCTTTCTTTCTTTTATTTTATAAACTATTTTTACTATTATATTAATAATTATAATTCCAATAATCGCTCCAACTGTGTCGATTAATACATCTGTAAATTGACTCGTTCTGCCCTTTACAAAAGTTTGATGATATTCGTCACTACAAGCATATAAAAAACAAATTACTATTGGTATTATTGAAAGCTTAATTCCTCTTACTTCAAATGATTTAAGTCCTAAATATATTAAAATTGCTAATATAAAGAAAACACCTGCATGCATACATTTCCTAAGAGGTTTATTTAATTTATTGATAACATTATTCATCTTATTTTCACTAGGGTGTTTATCGGTAATACCTGAATTATTAGTTACTTCTAATGTTTTATCAATTACATTATTTATTGTTTCTTTACTTTTTATATTCGATTCATTACCAGACATATTTGAAAAAATAAAAATAATAATGCACCAAATTATTATAAAAAATATAATTATAAGTTTCTTCTTTTTTGATTTCTTTTGTAAAGCCTTAGGCAATTCTTTATTCTTAAAGGCTTTTTGATTCTTTTCTATCATCTCTTTCTCCTTTTGTTTATTAAAACTTTAATAATTCTCTTAAAGGGTTGTTTTCTTTAAATATTAGATCGTATTTATTACTAATCAAACTTTCATTATTTAACACCACATTTCATATATTTTTTTCAGCATTTTATAATAAGGTAATTTTATTTTAAAAACACTTTTCAAAAACATTATATGACAATTAGAACTTCTTAAATCGATATAAAATTGTTTTGGGTGTATGATATAAAATAATAATGATCTATGTTCAATTAAATTAGAACTTCCAACATTAGAATAATCTAAATTTTCAAACATCTTAATATATTCAAAAGATGGGTTTTCTGTAAAGTTTTTATAGTTTTCAAAAAAAGTTTCTTTAGAAAACAAGTATATATATTTTTCTATATCACTGTTTTTAACATTATAAATAAATTTTTTTGCAGAATCTTGCATTATCTTAATTGAATCTACTTTATGATTTTCTTTTTCCCCATAAATAGGCTCAATGTTTTTGCCAATCTTTTGATACCCTATTGTAGATGGAGTTGGCTCTAAAAACATAATTTCAAATATACCCGCACTAAGTCGTATCAAACTTTGAAAATCACTTAATTCATTAAAATCAAACAAATAGCCATTTCTACTTATATTAACATATTCCTTAAACTTTTTAGCTCTATTGATACCATAATAATAGCCAAATAGTTTAGTATTTTTATCAGCATACTTTTCTAAATAATATTGTATTGTTCCATTCCAACCTATATCAATAATTCCTATATTACCATTAAAATCATTTTGTTTTAAATATTGTTTTAAATAATTGTTTTGTATTTTACTATTAGTTTCAATATCTTCTTTTATTAAATTGAATATTTCTTCTTTTTCCGAGTTGTCTAATTCACTAATTCGTTTATTTTTTAGTGGTATATCTTTATTTAATTTAAGAGCATTTAATAAATCTTGAACATAAGAAACATCAGTAAATATTAATGATTTTGCTTTAAAAATTAAATCATCCCAATCCTTTAACTCATATAAACTAGCTTTTACTATTGATTTTCTTGATATTTTTATATAATAAATAGGTATATCTTCTTTAAATCTTTCTTTATATACATCCATTATTATCTTTGCATCTCTCGCAAGAAAATAAAGTTTATCAAGTTTTTCTTCTTTTGCTTTTTTATGTATCCATGAAGTGAAACCATAAAGAATAGGGCCTAAAACTTCATATCCAAAATGTTCAAATGTATCCATCATATCGTAGGTGTTATTATTAATAAAAGATGAAAGTATATTATATTCTAATGTTTTATTATTTTTAGAATAGAACTTACTATTGTTAATATTTCTTTTTATTAATATAGATTTAATTCCAACTTTTTTTGGCTTTAAGAAATCTCCACCAATAGAATCTCCTATATGAAGTATTTGTTTTTTTTGTATATTATTATCATTTAATAATTTTTTAAATAAATTCCCTGTTCCTTTTCTTAACTTTTCATTAGATGACAAATATAATTTGTCATAATTTTTATAACCTGACTTATTGAGCAAGTCTTCTATTATATCTATGTTTAAATACATATCAGAAGTTAGGTATATTTTTTTATTATTTTTAAGACAATATTTATAAACTTCATACATAGGTTTATTTAAAACGCAAAAATCTTTTTCTATTTCTATCTCTGATTTCTTTATTTCATCTTTATTTTTTATATTTATTTCAGAATATATATCATCTAGTGTTATATCTTCAAAATCTGATCTTTCTCTTGCTTTATTTTCTGCATCTATTCTGATATTTTTAAAATTTCTAATATTGTATTTTTTCTCTATGATAGTAAATATATCAGCAGGATTTTTTATGTTTCTTTTAATTAGAGTATCAAATATATCAAAAGAAACATATTCATAATTATCTATAATTTTATATAAATCCTTATATTCTTTTGAACACAGTATATAAAAAAATTTTTCTATTAGTTTTTTCAGTCTTTTCATATCATTGCTCCTTTTAATCTACTTAGTTGATTCTTCTTTTAAAATTTTATTATATAAACCTTTGTAACTATTAATTGAATAATTTTTTTCTATAAATTCTCTACAAAAAGTAGACATTTTTACCAAATTATTTCTATTTTTTATTATTTTATCTATCACTTCATTCCAATCATCATTTTTTACTATCCAACCATTTTTTCCTTCAACTATAATGTCGCTATTTACACCAACATCACTCCCAACACCAGGTATTCCCACAGCCATATATTGTAATAGTTTTAATCCGCATTTTCCTTTTGACCATTCAGAATCTTTTAAAGGCATAACACCTACATCGCATTTTCGTAACAATTCATACTCTGTCTTTTTATCCCAATCGAAAAAGTTAATTTCTATATTTTTGAAAATTGAAGTATCAAATTTTTTTGCTCCTATTAAAACAAAACATAAATCTACATTTCTCTTTTTATCGATCTTTTTTAATATCTCATATATGTACTTAGTATTACCGGGATTTCCAATCCATCCAATTATCATTTTATTTTTAATTCCAGAAGTTTTTTTAACTTTTATCTTTTCTGTATCAATAACTGTTGGAATAATGATAGTATTCTTATTAAACATTTTAGAATGACTTTCAATAAATCTATTACCACATATTATTAAATCAGCATTTTTTATTGCACTATCAAATCTTTTGCCATATTTGAATTTATATAAAATTCTATTCTTTTTCGAAGCTATTTCTTCTATTTCATTACAATATACTGCATCATCTAAATCTAAAATAATTTTACATTTTTTTAGTTTAAATATTTTTTCAAATATCATTGGTCCAAAAGGGATAATATCTCTATGCACAAATAATAAGCTGCCTTTTTTAATCTTAAATAATAAACTTATTCTTTTTAAAATTAAGAGAGGAACTTTAATTAATAATTTAAATATGTTTCCATTTTTAAATTCCTTATATATTTTTTCAGTTAAAAAAGGATAAACTTCATATTCAATCTCCTCTAAGTAATTCAAAAATTGATATACTCTATATCTTGAACTAGCTCCTGTTTCATCAGTTGGGGTTAAAAAATATACCTTTACTTTATTCATTTTCTATTACCTCATTTTTTATATTGCTTGGTTTTATATTTTTAATAAATTTTTAACAAATCGCCTAAAGGTTTGTTTTCTTCTATTCTTATAATGGCTGATGCAAAAAGTGGAGCAATTGTCATTATTTTTATTTTATCTATTTGCTTTTCTTTTGGTATTGGTACTGTATTTGTTACAACTAATTCTTTTATCTTTGAATTTTTTATTCTTTCAATAGCTGGACCTGATAAAATTCCATGTGTGCAACCCGCAAAAATATTTTTTGCACCAAATTTATCTAGTATTAATGCAGTTTCTATTATTGAACCTGCAGTATCTATTTCATCATCAAAAATAATTGCATTTTTATCTTTAACATCTCCTATAACTGTTGAAGCTATTGCCCTGTCATCATTTCCATCTCGCCTTTTATCTATTAATGCAATTGGGCAATTAAAATATTTTGAATATTTATATGCTTTCTTTGAACTTCCAGCATCTGTAGCTACAATAACCATATTATCTAAGTTTTTCTTTTTAAAATAATTTTGTAATAAATT
>CANRNC010000028.1 GCA_947631915.1 uncultured Clostridia bacterium | reverse complement strand
ATCAATTCTTTATTCATAGTCATAGCATCACTATAAACTTTAGTTTTTAACAAATTTCCATCTTCAGATAAATATCTCTCATTACTTTTTAATAAATCTACTACTATCTCATAAATATTTTTCATATTCTCCTCCTATTTTTTCTTCCATTCAATTTCATATCCAATTATCTCTGCTATTTTTTTAACTTCTGAATATTTTATAGTTCCCTTTGTAAGTTTATTAGATAAATTCTGTAATGCAACTTTACTTTTCCCATTATCAAGTTTTTCTGCAACTTCGCCCATTTGCCAACCGCTCAAAGTTATATAGCCTTTAACTTCATCTTTAATTGATTGTGATTTTTCTCTATTTTCCATTTTTCACCTCTCATATTTTTTCTATTATTTTTATATCATATTATATATTTTTATGCAATATATTATTATTTTATTTGTTATATTTTTATATTATTTAGTATATTTTTATACTTTATCTCATTTTGCTTTTTTCATATTTTTTCTCATTCTGTTTCTTCCACTTTTCCTCCTCAATATACTTAATATTTTCAACCACCTCATTAGTTCTCTCAACAATATCATTACAATACCAAATTTCCTTTTTAGTATTTTTAATCTTGTCAGTTACTTTTATAATTTCTTCAGTAACAACATTTTTTCATTACTATCATTCATACTCTTTCTTTTATAATATAATCTGTTTCTTTCATTGTATAAATTTCTTAAATTATTCATACTTTTTTCCCTATAGATGCGGGGACGGAGTTTTTGTCTTAAGCTTTTGCTCTTCTATTATCTCTTGTATAATTAAATAAGTATAAGAACTTTTTATTCATATTCGAAACATAATTATTATTTTCTATATAAAATTCACCACTACACTTTATTTATATAGTATAATTATTTAATAGTCTAAACGTAATTTTCCTCTAGACAAAAACTCCGTCCCCTTGTCTATAGGTAAATTAGCTTTTTATAATGAAACTGATTTCGAAAGAAGTGTTTTAGACTTTGTAAATAAATATTCTACATTAGGATTAATAAATGATTTACCTTTAAATAAATACTTTTTCTTAGATGATAAAATCGTTTTAAAAGATTATAACTACATTGGAAATTCTGATTTAACAACAACAGTAGATAGCAAGAAATATTTTAAATTGTTCTTCCCTACTTGTTATGATAATCAAATTAAAGAATTAATTAATGAAGTAACTAAATTAACTGAAACTCCTGCAATGGAAAAACACATATTATCTGATGTAAATAAATTATTAGCAGGATCTAATTTATATTGTGAACCATTAGATATGTTTATTCAATATGCTAAATACTTATATAGTTTATTAAATAATATTTCTAACGAAGATAATTACAATATAGATGAATTATTAAAACAATTTGAAATTAACAATATTAAAATGAGTTTATCTAGAAAAGATACTTTGACTGTTGAATTTCAAATTACTTGTTTAAAGCAATATATCGATTATTACTTTGCTAAAACAGTAGCTAAAGATATTAATTTATTAAAGATATGCAAGTTCTGTAATAAGGCTTTTCTTGCTGTTAATCCGAAAGCTGAATACCATACTCCTCAATGTAAGAATAAAGCGAACGTTTATAAAAATAGAGCTAAAAATAAATAGTCCCAAAAAGGACTATTTATTTTTATTACCATATAATTTTTCAAAATTTTCTAATGTTAATGGAAATATTATAGGTTTCTTTCTTTTACCATTTATTTTATTATAATACCAATAAATATAATAAAGATCATCTTTTATGTTTATTTTAGATAATTCTTTTAATTTTTCTTGATGAAAACATTCATTTATATTTTTTCCACTTCCACAAGGGCATCTGCAATACCCATTTAAATCTCCCTTATTATAGATATATTTTAATATATTTATAATACTACTTAAGTTGTTTAATAGTAAAAATTCTTTATAAAATTCTATTATTCCATTTACAAAATGTGGTCTTTCTCCAAATGGAAAGTTACCAGTTTTTTGCCATATCTTAAAAGAATAAAAATATGGAACTACAAAAGAATTAACAAATTTCAATAAATTTGGTGTATTCCTTAAGAATAATTTAATTTCTGTTTCCACTCCTAAGCATAAAGTTTCACTATCATTTTTATGAAAATCTTCTGGAATTATTCCACCTACTTCTTTTACACTAGGAACTTCACTTGGAAATCTTTTTGTTACTTGAATTTCAACATTATATTTGCCTCTTACTACTTCTGGAGAAACAGTTTTAAATTCTAGTTCACCATAAATAATATAAATTGCTCTTTGAATCTTTTTATACTTTAATTTTTTATAGAAATTTGTTAATTCTATAATTTGTTCCTCAATGTCTATAATTTTCTCCATGGTTTAGTTTCCCTATCTATCTCTATTGTTGGAATTTTTTCATCTAGTGCTTCCTCTCTAAGAAAATAATCCATTAAATCCATATTTTCGTTCAATTGTCTTTCATCTATATTTACCACATCTTTTTCTAACCAAGTTATCCATTGAAAAAAAGCTTTTGCTTTTTTGTTATTATCTTCATGCCATCTATCAGCCAAATTTTCATCTGCAACAGGATTTCGAATTTTCCATTTTCCATTAACTTTTTGTATTAAACCATTTGACACAAATTCTTCATGTTCAATTAATATTTTATATTTTGCCAATTCTTCTACAATTTTTTTAATAGTAACCATTATATCTTCATGCTCTATATTAACACGTTCATAAATTGTTGCTACCAATGTCGTAATTATCATTGACATTGGTTTTGCATCTTTATTATTACTATTAATAAATCTTATATCTCTATGTCTTTTTAAAATTTGAATAATTTTTTGTAATTTTGTTTTTATAAGTTCTTTAGGTACATCATCTACACTATCATATATATTCTTATTGCTCTCATATAAAAACGTTCTATAATTTAATTGTATACTATCATAAGATTTTTTATTTATATTGTCAAACCACTGAGCAAAAGCTATCGGATCCGTAGAATCCCATACATAATCCTTAATCATATTGTTTTCTTTTATCCTCGTTGTCGTTGCTATTGATGTATCTTCAACAATTTCAATATTCTCTGGCACACTTGGTAATATGTCTATATGAAATTTAATTCCATTCTGCTCTTTATAAATAATTGTCCAGCATCTTCTTCCTTCTTTATCAATCATGTTTGCATACACACTATCAGATTTTAAAGCTTGTCCAACCAACTCTTTTAATTTTCTCGGTATTATTTTGCACTTTGCTTCTTGTACTTCACATACTAAATCAATGTCATAACCATCATCTCTATCTGCTGGATATGTTACAGTTCCTATTTTAAAAGATCCTTGCGGATATATGTGGACATCTAATCCAAACTCCTTTTTCAAATAGTCTTCTATGCAAGATCCAACAGCCTTATATCTATCCACTGCCAATTTATAATTTGTTGGTGATATATCTAACTTATCTATTTCCCTCTTAAAAAAATCAATTGCCTTCATTATTTCCTCCTATTCTATATAATACTTTCACTATGATCTGTTATATCATTAGTATAATCTTCACTTGCTATTTCTCTCCTGTGTTTCCTTATTTCATCTTCACTTACAAAACATATCTGTTCATTATTATTATTAAGCATTAAATTTTCTAGATATTCCTTCTGTTCTTTATTTGGTAATAGTTCAATAATATCAAATATTTTATATTCTAGTCCATAATTGGGTGTTTTTATTATTCCACTGTGAATACTTTTTTCTTTTTTGTATTCTATATTTTGAAAAATCTTTGCATCTAAAATTCCAGAATATATTAGTTCTTCATTAAATTCTCTATTAGCATCATATTCTCTGCATTCTTGACTTTCAAACCATTTTATTAGCCTTGGTAAATTTTTTGCTTCAATTTTACCTCTTAAATCTTTATTATTTTGCCCATCTGCTTTCATCTCATCCATTTCATTAAAACCCATTCTTTGTAGATTATGTATATCATAGAATTTGTAAACGCCTCCAACAGGTTGATATTTTTTTATTCTATTTCCCATTATTAGTAAATATTTATTTCTAACTTTTATCCTATATAAATATGCAAATGATATTCTTACAGGCTTATTCCAATTTTTTAATATTTTAAATAGCATTCCTATACTTCCTGCATATTCTATTAAAAAATCATAAAATGATGTAATAAATATACCTATTAGAATAAATGCTATTTCATTACCAATAGGATAATTAAATACTAACAATGCTATTGCTAAAATTAAAAATATCACATTTATTATTATTTTTTTCATGTTTTATTTCCTCCTTAAAAGCACCAAAAGCAAGACCTTAAAGGCCCTGCTTTTACTTTCTATCCCTTGGTGGGCATGGATCTTTACTATATGAATTCTTATTTTGAATTCTTCCATTAAGTCCATGAATAATATGTTCTGAATTGTTTTGTATTGCTTTGTCTCTTCCTGCTGCTTGTGCTTGCGCTTTTGTGTCATAGTATCCCAATGTTCTATTTGAGTTTTCATATCTGTTTGTCCATCCTTTTTCACTATGCACCGTATGAACATTTCTATTTGGCATTTTTCTTCACCTCCTGTAATTTTTTTGTATAAAAGCTTGCAATGCCAAATTAAAAATGTTATAATTTTTTTAACCAATTTAAAATTAAGCTGCAAGTATATACCAGTTTAGTTTTTAGAGCTAGCCGTAAACTATGCTCTTTTTTATGCATTTATTTTACAGCAAGATTCATAAAAAGTCAAGTTTTATTGTGATTTTTTTCTCATTAATTTGGTCTATATGGGTTTTGGTGTCTTATTTTGTCGAAAAATATAAAGAACTGAGTGATTTTTTTCTCACTCAGTTCTAATTATTCTAATATATATTTTTTTAATATTCCTCTACTTTGTATAGAATTTACAAATGAATCAATTTTTTCATTACTTGGTTGAAAACCTTTACATATAGTTTTATTTTTGAATTTCTTTCTTATAGTTTCATCATTTCTAACCTTATTTTTTTCGTCTCTTATACTCTCTGAAAATCTTTTTAAATCTGTTTTGCCTTTATCATCTTTCTCTAAATAATACATTTGATCTATTCTCATTATTTCTTCATCCATAGTATATTGATCATTTGTAGTAAAAATAATCTGTGAATTAGAACTCTTTATTGTAACTAGTTTTAAAATAAATTTAACTAAATCATTATGTAATGAATTCTCAATCTCATCTATTAATATTAGACCATTAGTATTTAAAGTTATAAGCAATAAATAAATATAACTTAAAAATTTTCTAGTTCCATTTGACATATCATAAAAAGTTAGTTTCTGCTTATTTTTGTTATAATAGTATATTCTCTTTTGTCTAAATCCTTCAACCTTTTCAATTTCAAATTCTTCTATTGAATTATCTATCAGTTTTACAACTTCTTCAAGTGTTGTCTTATCTTCTTCAATCCAATTTAAAATTAACCAATATTGCATTCCTCTGTCATCAATAGTTTCCTCTGCATATATTAAGTCATTATTTATATATTCATAAAAACATTTATAATATTCTAATTTCTCTTCAAAACTGTTAATAGCTTTTTCATCTATAATATCTTGAATAAAACTATCTTTATAATTATATTTTAACCCAATTTCACTTTCTAATCTTCTTTTTTCAATATTTAATTTAATTTTTTCTTCAGAAGCAAAGCTTGATCTATAGGTTAGTTTTTCTCTTGTTTTTATTTCAATATCTGGATTTAATGTATATTCCAATCTATAAGTATATATTCCTGGTTTTGAACATTTATCTATATATGCAGATAATTCAATTAATGAATATTCATCTTTTCTATTAGCATTTGCCTTAGGCATAATATCTTCTATTCTTCTGTAAGGTTTTCTCTCTTTTTCTTCGCCCTGACTCTTTTCATTATTAGAATTATATTTTAGAAACATATCTACTGCCATAATTGCTTTTACGATACTACTTTTTCCACTTGCATTACATCCTAAAATTCCAGTTAATTTATTTATGTTTTTACCACTTTCAATTTCAACAACTGTCTCTTTTTTATTTCTTTTTCTAGGTTCAGCTAAAAAATCAATTTTTATTTCTTTATCGATTCCACATATATTATCCATTTTTATATAAATATACATTTTAACCACCTTAATTTAAATTCTATCATATCTATTTTAGTTTAAAAATCATAAAAAGTCAACATTTATTGTGATTTTTTTCACATTAATTTGCAAATATTACATTTTATCTAGTTTCTTATTGTTCTATATAAGTTATTTTATAAATCTTATTGTAGTCTTTGTAACACTTGAAAAATAAGCAAAATCCACTAGTAATCATTAAAATTTTGATATATAATTATCATAATTAAATATGAAACTCTCACCCATGGTTATGCCTGAAAGGAGTGAAAAAGGCAATGGCTGGGAGTATTGAAAAAAGAGGTGAAAATACTTATAGGTTAGTAGTATCTACTGGTAGAAATCTTGATGGGTCTAGAGCTAGAAGAACAAAAACTATTCATGGAACACGAAAAGATGCTGAAATAGCACTTGCAAAGTTCGTTACAGAAGCTAATCGTGGATTAGTACCTGAAGGAAAAACAGTAACTTTTGAAGAATTCTATCATATTTGGCAAGTGAACTATGGTACAAAAAATTTAGCACCATCTACTTATAACAGATATGTTGGAATGTTAGAAAGCAGAATTCTTCCATATTTAGGTTCTTTTACTTTAGAAAAAATTAAGCCTACAGATCTTATGAAATTATATGATATGCTAGAACAAGATACACAAATTAAAAGACTTGCTAAAAATAATGGTGAACGTACTTTAAAACCATTATCTAAGAAAACTATTCTAGAACATCATAGATTAATAAGTGCAATGCTACACAAAGCTGTATATTGGCAACTTATACCTTATAATCCTGCAGATAGAGTTCAACCACCAAGAGCACCAAAAGCTCAACGTAGATTCTATGATGATGAACAATGCAAAGTTCTTCTAAAAGGATTAAATGAACTTGAGGAAAATGAAATGAAGTATAAAGTTGCTATTATTCTTACAGTATTTACTGGGGTCAGATTAGGTGAATTAATGGGACTTGACTGGGAAAATGTAGATTTCAAAAATAAAGAAATAGTAGTAAATAAGTCTAGTCAATATTTAGCAAGTACAGGAGTTTATACTAAGACACCTAAAACACCTAGTTCTTACAGACACATTTCTATACCTGATTCTGTCATTGAAATGCTTGAGGAATATAAATTATGGTATGATAGTCAAAAAGAGCTTTGTGGCGAATTCTGGGAAGAATCTAATAGGTTATTTGTTCAAGATAATGGCAAACCTATGCATCCTGATACAGTAAGCAAATGGTTTGTTAAATTTGTTCAGAAGATAGGACTACCTTATTTGAATTTTCATGGTATTAGACATACAAATGCTACTCTACTTATTTCACAAAATGTTGATGTAGCAGTTGTAGCTGCAAGATTAGGACATGCTCAGATTAGTACAACATTTAATTTTTATGTCCATCCACTTGCTTCACACAATAGAAGTGCTGGTATAGTCTTGCAAAATTTATTAGTAGATAAAAACTAATATACTTATCAGCTAAAACTCTTGATTTCAATAAATTCAAAAATTGCTTTTTTTAAGATTATAAATGAGGATTTATGCTATTTTATGAGCTTTATAAAAGCTTGTGTCCCCAGGCTGTCCCCATTTACGTCAAAATTACGTCAAAGACAAAAAATAAGAGTCCACAATCTCTTGCGACTCTAATAAAATTTGTGGTTGCGGAGGATGGACTCGAACCATCGACCTTCGGGTTATGAGATTTCACAATTATAAAAAATGTTATTTTTTATTAATTTCTCTATTAACCATATTTTTATTTTCCTTCTATTTTTTCTACAATTTGTTTCTTATACTTTAAAAACTCTTCTGATAGATTAAAGTCTTGAGGACGTGGTTTTGCGGTTGAAATTACAATTTCTGCAATTATTTTTCCTGGTTTTCCTCCCATAATATAAATTCTATCTGAAAGCAATATTGCTTCATCAATATCATGCGTTATAAAAATTGTCGAAAGTTTAATTTCTTGCATTATATTAAGATACCATTTTTGCATTGCTGATTTAGTCAATGCATCTAGTGCAGAAAATGGTTCATCTAAAAGAGCTATTCCCTGTGATGATAAATAAGTTCTTAAAAGTGCTGCTCTTTGTCTCATCCCACCAGAGAGTTGTGATGGATATTTTTTTTCGCATCCTTCAAGTCCAAATTTTTCAAATAAACTGCCTGCCCTTTCTCTTGCCTTTTTTTTATTTTCACCTTTTATTACAAGTGGAAGGACTGTATTATCAAGTACTGTCATGTATGGTAATAGCAAGTCCTTCTGAAGCATATAGCTAATGTGTCCCGGTTTACCAGTTATATCTTCTCCTTTTAAGAAAACTTTTCCGTTATCCGGTATATACAAACCTGATAGCACATTAAATAAAGTTGTCTTACCTATTCCACTCTGCCCTAAAAGTGATACTATTTCATTTTCTTTAAGATTTATATTAATTTTCTCAATTATCGTTTTTCCATCAAATCCCATACTCACTTCTTTAGCATAAAGTAATTTATCAGTCGAGGTATTCATTTGTATAACCTGTTCCATGTGGAATCTCCTTTTCAGTTAGATTGTTTTCATTTAGCCAATCATAAAATGCATCCCATCTTTCAGGTGTAATGTAACCCCATTTTTCCGCATCATCAATATATTGTTTAGAAATCCATTCCTGACTTTTTCTTACAAGTTCTTCAGAACCTTTTAAAGAGTTTGTATTATCTGAATTTATAAGTATTTCTGCTGATTCTTCAGGATTTTCTACAGCATATTCGTAACCTTTTCTTAAAGCTGAAAGAAATGCTTTAGCAGTTTCTGGATCATTATTAAAGAACTCATTATTGGCAATAACTACTGGAGTATAATAATCAAAAACGCTCTCTATATCTTTAAAATTAAAATAATCAAAATCAAATCCTTGGACCTCTGCATTAATACAGCCCCAACCATAGAATACCCAAATTGCGTCTGTTTGATTTGCTTCAAGTGCCCCTGGCTCATCAACAATATTATTAGGAATAAGTTTTACATTGTCAAAATTACCACCTTCTTTTTCAACAAGTAATTTCATCATCGCAAGCTCTATTGGAGAATTCCATGTTGAATACCTTTTTCCTATAAGTCCTTTTGGTGTATCTATACCATCTCCTTTACGAGAAATAATTCCGGATGTATTATGTTGAAGAATTGTTGCAACAGCAGTTATTCCTAGTGGTTCATCCCCTGTAAAAGCTGCAGCTAGAGTATCTTGTGCTTCAATTCCAAATTGTGCCACACCAGTTGCACAAAGTGTTGCAGATGAACTTTCCTCAATAAATACTATGTCAACATCAAGTCCCGCTTCTTTAAAATATCCTTTTTCCTTTGCAACATATAGTCCCGTATGATTTGTATTTGGAGTCCAATCAAGTGCAAAAGTTACCTTTTTTAATTGGTTATCGTTTGATGACGTTTCTTGTAAGCCTTTTTCTGCTATTTTTACATAAGCAAATATACCAAGTATAATGATAATAGCCAAAGAAACTACTAATATTACTTTTTTCATTTATTTCTTACCTCTTTTCTCTCCCATGGCATTACAGCCTTTCTTATAAGAGTAACTATAAACATAAGGAGCAAACTTATAATAATAATTAATATAATTACTGCAAACATTTTATCAAATTGATATGCCTTTCTTACTCTTGTCATATAAACGCCTAGCCCTTCAAATCCGCCTAGCCATTCAGCGATGACTGCCCCTACAACCGAATATGAAGCTGAAATTTTGATACCTGCAAAAAAATGGTTAAGTGCTGATGGAAAATATATGTATTTAAATATTTCAAAATTTTTAGCTCCCATACTTTTTAATAATAGTATTCCGTCTTTATCTGCACTTTTATAACCATCCAGTAGTCCTACTGTAATTGGGAAAAAAGTTGTTAAAACAACAAGTGCAATTTTAGGAGCCATGTCAAATCCCATCCATAACACAAGAATTGGTGCAATCGCAATAGTTGGAATTGTCTGTGATATTACAAGAAGTGGATAAACTGCATTATAAAGAAATGAAAATCTATTCATTAGAGATGCTGTTATAAATCCTAAAACTATACCAATTCCAAGACCTAACATAGCTTCTGAAAGCGTTACCTTTGCATGTTCTATGAGCGTAGGCAAATCTGTTATAAATGCCTGTGCAACAGACTGTGGCGATGGCAACATATATGATGGAACTATTTCAAATTCACATATAAATGCCCATATTAAAATAAGAATTGCTAAAGCTAAAAATGGAGAACTTTTATTTATGATGTTTTGATACTTTTTGATCAATTGTAAGAACACCACCCTCCGGCTTATAACTTACTTTTATATATGCTGAAACACCTGAACATCCTGCTCTTAAAGCAACATGTTGACACTCTTTAACTATGTCCATAAGCTGATCATAATCGTCTCCTTCAATCGTTGTTTCAAAAGGTCCTACGTAATAGTTTAGTCCTGTACTTTTAATATAATCAATTACTTCATCTACTATTCTTACAGTTTCGTTGGTATCTGTTGTTGCAGGAAGTACTTGAATTGCCACACTAGCCTGCATAATAATCACCTCCAAAAAAAAATTTCCACAAAATTCCGTGGAAAATAATCTACAAATTATATGTATCTAAATTCCTACGACGGCATTACCCGTATCAGGTTTGAGGGTCCCACATTATGTGATCTCAGCCGATTTTAAATCAGCACCCCTTTCGATTTTTCTAATTTTAATAATAAATATCATAATACTGTAGTATTGTCAAGATATACTCCTTAATTTTATTTCTAGACAAAAACTCCGTCCCCTTGTCTACATTTTGTCAAATGCATTTTTTTATTTTTTGACCATTAAGGCACCTCTCCATAATACTTTTTCTGCTCCATATCTTCCTAATGTTTCTTCGTGAATATATAATTTATCCCAATCTGCAAAGAATGTTGCAATATCTTTTTCATCAAAAAATCTTTTATATCTTCCATCTTCTGTTTCATATAGATGGTGTTCAATTTCTTTTCCTTCTTTAGCACCGTAATTAATATCATTTATAGAATTAACTCTAAAAAATAATAAGCCATTAGGTCTTAAAACTCTTTTTATCTCATCTAATATTCCAAAAGTTTGTTGTTCTGTAAAATAATGTAATGATAAATCACTAATTATTATATCAGTTAAATTGTCTGCAAAAGGAAAGCCTTTACTCATATCAAAACATTCTGCTCTTTCTATTTCTGGAAAATTGTTTTTTATGTTTTCAATTGCATTTTTAGAATAATCACAAGGTATTACCTTTTTATCTCTTTCAATTAGGTATAATGTATCATTACCACTACCACAACCTAAATCTATAATTGGAGTCTTACAATTTTTTATTGCTCTATCAAACAATTCTAACCAATCATCATATTTAATTTTTTCTCTTTCATAATGACTATGTATGCTATTCCACCTTTCATTTGCTTTTTCAATAGCTTCTTCTATTCTATCATCATCAAATTGCATTTTTAATCTCCAATCTTTATTATATTTTATAATATATTATCATATATTATCATAGATTGCATTAATTGTAAAATAAAAACGACTAGAATTTTTATATTCTTAATCGTTTTTTCTTAATTCAAACACAAGCCTTTTTTTACGTTTTTATTTTTTATAGAGCGTGTACAGAGCGTGTATGTTCAATTTAAAATATAAAAAAAACGCTATTTCTAGCAGTTTTTCAAATTATTGGTGCCAACGACGTAGATATTTACAACTCGTTGACTCTCTTGACGATTGATATAAATATCACTCAATTTATTAAATTATATCATAATTTTTTATACAATAAAATTATAAAATTTTATTAATAACTTTTAGAAAATCTTTTATAATATCATACTATTGTTAAAAAAAGTATAGTTAGACCAATTACCTATACTTTTTTCTTACTCTACTTCATATGCATTTGCAATATACATCCATGAAAGAAAAGTGCTGTTTTTATTTCTGCAACCTTTGTAGGTTACTTTAAGATTACCAAAGGTTATTGCTTCAATTTGTTCAGCAAATTTTTGCATACGTTCTTCTTGATTACTCTCGGAATCAAAGTAATTATAATCAATAACAGAGATGTAAATGGAATTTACATTAATATCTATGCAATTTTCCACACCTGTGATTTTATGTACAGGCATAAGCCTAATAAAATCGCAATAAAATTGAGCAATCAAATTCACTAAATCATCTTTCCGCACCTTTTTCATCGTTCAAATCCTCCTATTTATTAAGATTTGTAATAGATAAACTATAATTTAAGTACTGGTCCCTTAAATTATAGTACTATTTATATCATACTATATCATATTTTTATGTAAAATTCAAGAATTATAGGTCATTATTACTTTATTTATGCTATTAAATAAATATAGTACAACTTTATTTAGTTTTGTTGTTTCTATTTCCATAATTTTAATCATTACAAACATTACAATTTTATAATTTTCTTCTTTATCGTAGCAAATTCCTTTATGATATAAATGCATTATTGAAATTGCTCTAATGGATAGGACTTTGTCTTTGTCATAAGTCCTAACCCCCTATGAGTTTTGACCAATGTTACAAAACTCGGGTAATGATGTAATACATACTGAAAATAAAACTAAAAAAATACCATCCTTTTTCCGAATGGTATTTTTTCTATCCGTTCTATTAGTTCGAACAGATACGTCGTTGGTGCGAATACTTTAAAATTACAAAATACTCCTATTGATAGTAAAAATACCAATAGTATGCTTATTATTTTTTTGTTTTCTCCATACTCTTTCTCCGCTTTTTATTTTATTTTTAATTGTTAATAATTTTTATAACAATGCTCCTATCCTACCGTTTAATTTTAATTTTTTTATTCTTCTTCAAATACTCCGTATTCTGGTACCTCTACTTCTTTTATGATTTTTGTAGCTTTAACTAATGCTGGAGCATATAATAATAATTGCACAACATATATAATGATGCTTCCTATGCCTTCTGATCCACCTGTTACGTAATTTCCTAAAGTACTACTTGAAAACATTACAGCCTGCATTAAGAAAAAGTCATTTAAAGTATGAACTAAAGCAACAGCCCATAAATTTTTTGTTTTCAAATATACGGCTGCCAAAAGTACACCTATTGCACCCGTTTGGAGAGTTTTCCCTATTGATTCGATAATGCCTATTAAATCGTAGCTTCCGCCTACTACATATGTATAAACGTGAACTGCTCCAAATATAATAGAAGATGTTATTATAGCTACCCAAATGCCTTTAAGTGTGTTTCCTGTTTTTCTTAAAATTCCTTGAAATACTACACCTCTAAATAGGCTTTCTTCAAATAAACCTACTGTAATACAGAATACAAAATAAGATAATTCTTTTATTAATAAATCTGTTGAAAATCCATAATTAAGAACTCCAGGAATAAATATGAGCATTCCCAAAATAAAAGCTAGAATTAGAATATATCTACTTTTGCGTAATGTAAATGAAAAACCTTCTTTAACTTTTGATAATGAGTCTTTCGCTCCCATTAAAATTATGATTCCAAACATAATAGCAGATAACGCTAAACGTAATAGTGCCATTAGTAAAGTATTATTATTGTCAACTGGTATATATATTATTGAAGCTACCCCTATTATTAACCCAATAATTGCTACTAATATTGGATGTTTTCTCATTGTTTTTACCATTTTCTTTCTCCTTTCTTTTTTTATTTTATTTTAAAACGTTAATGACTTTATAATATACTATCCTAAAATGTTTGATAGTAAAAAATTAAAATTTCACACTTTTATTATAATCATTATAATAAAAATTAATGTTTAATATCAATAAAATTTTATCATATTAAATTTTATAAATCAATATTTTTTTGCATTTTTTCGGAATGTTCCACATATTCTTTCCAAATACTTTGATATACTTTTTTTGAAAGGTTGGAAAAGAGATTGTTATTACCACAATCTATAAAGTTAAGAATAATAGAAATATTAGATACGCAAAAAATATCTGCATATAAATTATCCTATAAAGGTGGATTTTCTCCATCTAATATTAGTGATGTTTTAAGAGGAAAAGTATCAGAGCCAACTATTACTACTATTTTACACATTTGTGAAGGTGCAAATATGGACGCGGGGACGGAGTTTTTGTCTTAAGCTTTTGCTCTTCTATTATCTCTTGTGTAGACGCGGGGGATAATGTAATGCATACTAAAAATAAAACTAAAAAATACCATCCTTTTTCAGAATGGTATTTTTTCTATCCGTTCTATTAGTTCGAACAGATAGGTCGTTGGTGCCCTAACTAGACACGTTTGCGAAATCTAGTAGGCAAAAAAATATCTATTTCAACTCTTAAATATAACAGGCTCTAAGCCTTGCTAAAAGCGTATATACAATGTTGGCTTTTTTGATATTCTTATATTAACATAACTTTTTATACTTTGCAATAGTTAGATAAAAAATTTGTGAAAAATTTTAGTCCCACCAATCTTCATAATGTTTGTTATATTTCAATACAAATTCTAATAATTCACATTTACTCCATTCTATTAAAGGTAAATCTTG
>CANRNC010000027.1 GCA_947631915.1 uncultured Clostridia bacterium | reverse complement strand
GTGGAGAAGGAGCAACTGATATTGCTAAAACATTAGTTGAAGTAATAGAAGAAAATAAAAAGATTCCGAGTAAATTTAATTACATATATGAATTAGAAGATAGTATAGAAACTAAAATGAAGAAAATAGCAACAGAGATATATGGAGCAAAAGATGTTGAATATACTTCTGAAGCAAAAGCAGAAATAGAAAGAATAAAGGAATTAGGGTATGGAGATTTTCCAGTATGTATAGCAAAAACTCAATATTCAATATCAGATGATATGAATAATTTAGAAGCTGAGGGCGATTATAATATACATATTCAAGAAGTTATATTAAAAACAGGAGCAGAATTTATAGTTGCAATTGCTGGAAATATGCTGACAATGCCGGGACTTCCAAAAGTTCCTGCAGCAGAAGGTGTAGATGTTAATGAAAAAGGAGAAATAGAAGGAATATTTTAGTGAATAAAAATCTCATTTTTTACAAATTATAATTGTAGAAAGTGAGGTTTTTTTATGTATAATAGTTTTAGAACTGACTTAGCAGATGAAAGAAGAGATATTTATAGAAAAGCAAATAAAATGGAAGAAATTGATGGAATTCAATCACAAGAAGAGGAATTTAATAAACATATAAAAAAGACAAAAGTAAATGTAACAAACGAAACAGGAGAAAAGGCGATAGGAAAGCCAAAAGGAACATATGTAACAATAGATATAAATAATTTAAAAGTAGCACAAGAAAAAGAAATAGAAGAGGCAGCAACATGTTTATCGCAAGAAATAAAAGAATTAATAAAAAAACATATTGATGAAAAGGCAGAAATATTAGTGGTAGGGCTTGGAAATGAATATGTCACACCAGATGCATTAGGACCAAAGGTAATTGCAGACATAGACGTAACAAGACATATTTTACAATATATGCCACAATATTTAGATGAAAACACAAGATCGGTTACAGCTATATCTCCTGGTGTTTTAGGAACTACAGGAATAGAAACAGTTGAAATATTAAAAGGAATTGTTGATAATATAAAACCTAAATTAATAATTGCAATAGATGCTTTAGCTTCAAGGGATCTTAATAGAATTAGTAAAACAATACAACTTTCGGATACGGGAATAATTCCAGGTGCGGGAGTAGGAAATAAAAGAAATGAAATAAGTATAAATACTTTAAATATACCAGTAATTGCAATAGGCGTTCCGACAGTTGTTGACTCGAGTTCTTATAACACAAAAAATAATAAGGGTTAAATAACTATAAATGTTAGAAAATTAGGAGTTTCTAATGAATAAGATTGTTATATATAATCAGGAACTTATAAGACAAATAGTAACAAATAAGAAGAAAAGTGATAAATTAACTATATACATAATGGGAATTAATGAAAAATTGGCAATAATAAAAACTGATAAAATGAAAAGAAGAGTATTTATACCAATAGAAAAAATAAGTAGAGTGGTAAAAAATATATAATTCCTATATTGAGAATTAAGTTACATAACTTAATTCTTTTTTTATTACAGAAATCATATAAGTAAGGAAACTAAATTATTTTTTACATTATTAAATATAGTTTAAACCCAATATAAATAAAAAAGGAGAATAAGATGAGTTTAATATTAGAAGTAGAAAAAAGTAAGGTAAAAACAGATAAACGTAAAATAACAACTCCAAAAGACGTATATAAGTTAAAAGAAATACAGGAAATAAAGGATGCGACTAATGAGCATCTTTTTTTTATAGGATTAAATAATCAAAATTATATAAATAAAATTAATTTGATTGCTTTAGGTACAGGAAATATCGTAAATATAAAAGCTAAAGATATTGTTAGACAGGCTATATTAAATGAATGCTCAAAAGTTATTATTGTTCATAATCATCCTTCTAATATAACGAAACCGAGTAAAAAAGATTGTTTATTTACTAATGTTATTCAGGCAACTTTAGATGTGTTTCAAATTGAATTTTTAGATCATATTGTTGTGGGTAAGGATGATTATTGTAGTATTATGTCCGAGAAAGTAAAGAAAAATAATATATTTGAAGGAGTGGAATTTGAAAAATTAAGTAAAGTAGAATTGATTGAAGAAAATTTAAAATTAAAAAGTAAAATCAAAGAATTAGAAAATGACAATTTAAAATATATAGAGAAAAAAGAAAACGATATTGATATGGATATAGTTTAGAATGGGGGATAGAAATGAAAAGTATATTGAATAAGTATTATAAAATGTCAAACGAAGAAAAAGAAGAAATGATAGAAATATGTATTTTAAATGAAATACAAAAAGTTTTACAAGAAAAAAAAATTATAATAAGTAATGCTGAAAAAATGATGATGTTAAATATAATAAAGAAATGCAACGGTAGAATTGATAAAAGTTTAAAAAGTATTATTAACAAAATAATTGAAATAATGAAACAAAGAAATTTAAGTGTTATGGAAATTAATTGTTTAAGTAAAAATGAATTATTTAGGCTATTATTAAAAAAAGATATAAAATGTCATACTGAAATATTAAGAACTTTTATATATGGAAGGTATAAATGCCTATTATTGAAAAATGATTATGGTTTAATTCTTACTTATGAAAATGATGAAGGTGTCCAATATGTCGATAGATTTGAGGATACAGAAGATATTTTAGTATATGTTATAAAAAATAAACTTTTATCAAGAGGTGAGAATATTGTCTAAACAAAAATATAAAACAATTGAATATCATTTGTATAATTTTAAAAAAGTTAATATGAAAATTAAGGATATGAAAGAAGAGTTAAATAACTTTAGTTATAATCATAGTTATAATAAATTTATAAAATATAAATGTAGTAATGTTGAAAGAGAAGTTTTTAGAAGAATAGATTTAGAAAACAAGATTTCAAAAGAGGAGGAATGGCTAAAACTTATCAAATGTATTTTAAAAAAATATAGGAATGAAGATAAAATGAAATATGATTTTATAATTTTAAAGTATATAAAAAAACTTAATAAAAAAATAATAGAAAGAAAATTAGGGTTAAACTCGATTGCTCAAAAAGATATGAATGCTAAAATATTGCATCATATCTTTTTAATTGCTAAAGAAAAAAATATTTTAAAAAAGGAGGTGGATTGAATTTGAGATTTTAATGGAAGGAGATGATTATACAATTAAGAAAAGGTTTTTTAAAATACTAATAGTTGTTCTATTTCCAATTCTTATTATATCATCTGTTATCTTAATACATGATTATTCTGAATACAAAGATAGCAAAGAATCAAACGAAAATTTAGTAGATAATGTTTTTAAAGATGAGGAAGATAAGAATACAGTAGATTGGGGACAACTTAGAAAAGTTAATCCAAGTATAATTGCGTGGATTAAAATTGAAAATACGAATATAAATTACCCTATTCTACAAGATAACAGTAATCTATATTACTTAAATCATACATATGATAAAAAATATAATAGTAATGGTTCAATACTTACACTTGACAATAATCCATTTAAAGATTATGAAACTTTAGTTTATGGGCATAATATGAAAAATAAATTAATGTTCTCTACTTTAGATAAATATATGAACGAAGAATTTTTTTATTCGCATTTGGATTTAACTATTTTTACCCCTATACATAATTATAAAGGAAAAATTTTTAGTGCTTATTCAATCGGTTTTAAAGAAGAAAATAACAACGTAAAATCTTTAGACTTTGAAGAAAGAATACAGTATTACCAAAATGCTAGTAAATTTAAAATATCAAACGAATCGAAAATGGAAAAAATTGTAAAGTTGTCAACATGTTCATATTTAAATGCTAAAACAAGGCCTACTGATCAGAGGTATTATATAATAGCAAGTTTAGATGTATTAAATTAAGGAGATTTTTATGATAAAAAGGATTTCAGCTAAAATGCAAAGACTGGAACTACAAAAAAGTCAAAAATTAGAGAAAATTAATCAAATCAAAGCAGAAGTAAAAGAAATAGATATAAGAATAAAAAAATTGGATGCTTATAAAAAAGAATTTGAGAAATTAGAAAATGATATTGCAGAAATACTAAAAGGGTAATTTAATGAAAAAAAATGATGAAGAATTAATAAAAAAATATCTTGCATATAAACGAAAAAAGAAAATTGTAATATCAATAACTCTATTAATATTGACTTTTTTAATAGGAATAAGTGTATGTATCTATTATTGGATAAATAAAAATGAACCATATCAAGAAAGCACTAACGATAATATTGTAAATGAGAATACTATAGAAGAAACTACTAGCACTAACAATACAGAAACTTCAATTGTGCCAGAAGAAACACAGGAGGAAGTAATTGAAAAAACAGAAGAAATAAATTCTCAGTCTAAAGAAAATATTACTAATGCAGAAACAACTAAGAGTACTGTCCCTAAAAATGAGAAAAATGTAAGTTCTCCTAAAGTAGAAACAAAAAAACAATCAAAACCACCTAATAAAGATTTCTTATTTTCAGATGGATTCAATATGCAAAATGTATCACAAGCTGCACAAGATTATTTAAAATCAAGTGGTTATTCTGGAAAATGTTTACCACTCAAAGATGACGAAGGAATTTATATAGGAATGAGAGTTATATTTGATTAAACATTATATTTGAGCTTAAAGGCTCTATTTTTTTGGAAAGGATGATAAATAATGAAGTTAAAAACGAAAAAATTATTTGTAATGATTTTACTTTTTATGTTTTTATTAACTACAGTACCACTAAATGCGTTTGCAAAATATATTAATGATTTGAATAGTAACGCACGTTTTGGTATTATCGCAGATAGTTTAGCCAAATATGGACATGAACTACACTATGCAGAATATGATGGTCAGCAATACATAGTATTTTGTACTCAATTTGGAGTTAACTCACCAAACGGAAATGACTATGTATTTAATCAAGACTTTACACTAGAGAAAAAGGGAACGAAAACAGAGTATGAAAAAATAGCCGAAATGGTTTATTTTGGATACACGATGAAGTATGGAACTGGTCTACCTACAAATGATGAGGCAGGTAGAGCCGCATGTGCAACACAACAATATGTTTGGGAATACATAAAAGATCATATTAATGCAACTTATGGAGCTCCAGCAAGAAGTAGTTGGAATAGTGGATATATGTCAGATGCAATATATGGTGAATGGTTAAGAAGAACACAAGAAGCTTCTGACAATTACTATAATAGACATGTTTCTTTTAACGAAACTACAGGAGAAATAGATATTGGTGATGAGGTATATTATACTGACACAAATGGAGTATTAGCAAATTTTGATACGTTTACAAAAGAGATTAATAGAATTGTTTTTTATCATGAAAAGGGAAGTAATCAATTAAAGATTACTGTACCAATTGATTGTGATGTAACAACAGTTTCATTTGATTCTGCGGCTTTAGGTTTACACGAGTTAATGCCAAATGGACAACCTTATGATGCAAGCACAATGTCAGATTATTCATACTTTAATTTCAGAAATGAAAGAACACAAGATTTGTTCTTCTCAAATTATGCTAGACCTATTGACTTTAAAGTATCATTTAAAATTCAAAGTGCTACACTTACTATAACTAAGCAAGATAAGGAAACAGGAAATCAAAGACAGGGAGATGCTACATTCTTAAATGCAGAGTATGAAGTTTATGCACTAGAAGATATATTTAATAGAAGTAATACAAAGAAATATTATTCAGCAGGAGATTTAGTAGCAACTAGAAAAATGGATGTTAACGGTAGGACAGAAGATGTAACAAAATTACCATTGGGAAAATATGTTGTTAAAGAAAAAGTAAGTTCAGAAGGATATTTACTAGATACTAACGAGTACGTTGTGGATTTAACAAAACCAGATCAAACTACAAATATAGCAACAGGAACTGCAGCTAGTCTTGAACAAGTAAAAAAGATGCAAGTTCATATATTTAAGTCAGGGATAAAAGAAAATTCAGGAAAAACTCCTGGATTAGAAGGTGCAGAATTTACTATCAAGCTAAATCGCCAAGTAGAGGAAGCCTATGCAAAGGGATATTCTTATCTTGAAGTTTGGGGTGGAATTGATGAAAAAGGTAATTCTGTTCAGGTAGATGAAAATAGAGTTAGAGAGGCACAAACTATCGCTCCAAGCTTTGAGGTAATAACAACAGATGCTGAAGGAAATGCTTATACTCAAGAAAAACTACCTTATGGAAAATACATTACAAAAGAAACAAAAACACCTAAAGATTATGAAAGTGCAAGTGATTTCTATTTCTCAATAACACAAGATGAAAGTGAAGTAGAAGTTGCAAAAAAAGTAAAAGATATTGTTGTTAATAATGAACAAATGGAGGCTTATATAAAATTAGTAAAAAGAGATTTAGATACTAATAAAATAGTTTCTTTAAATAGTGCCACATTTGAAATAAAAGCAGCAGAGGATATTTTTGATAGAGCAACAGGTAAAAAACTATATTCTAAAGATGAGAATATAACTCAAAAGATAGGAACTGCTTATTATAACAAATTTACTACAAACGCAAATGGTGTAATTGGAACAGAAGGAGAATATAAAAGCAATACAGATGAAAATGGGGCGGTAATGACTCCTTTAAAACTTCCTGTAGGAAATTACTATATTGAAGAAATAAAAATTCCAGAGGGATTTTTGAGATTAGAAAAGCCTGTCGAATTTCACGTTGCAGGAATTAGAGATTACGACCAAGATAAAGACGAAGACTTTATCAATGAAGTAAATGTTAGAAATGAACAACCTATGGGAGCTATCGCCTTAGATAAAACTGTTGAGCTAAGAGAAGATGCAGATAAAAGTCTTGTAGACATTTCTGATTTAAGTGGTATAAAATTCAAACTAAGTGCAAAAGAAGATATTATAGATTGGGCTGATGGAAGTATTATTTATAGAGCTGGTCAAGAAGTAGACACTTATAACCTTAGCAAAGATGGTCAACTACAAATCCAAGAGCTACCAATGGGTAAATATCAACTTCAAGAAATAGAAACTTTAGAAGGTCTAATTTTAGACGATACAGTTTATGAAATTGAATTTAAAAAGAAAGATGATACTACTAAGGTATATAACTTCTCTTTAAATATAGAAAATAAAACTTCACTAGTTGAAATATCTAAAACAAGCATTACAACAGGTGAAGAGCTTGAAGGAGCAAAATTAACTGTTACAGATAAAGACGGTAATATAATAGACGAATGGACTTCAACAAAAGAGCCTCATAAAATCGAAGGTTTGAAAGTTGGAGAAACTTATATTTTAAATGAAGAAATCACACCAGAGGGATATGTAAAATCTACAAGTATTGAATTTACAGTAGAAAATACAGCAGAAAATCAAAAAGTAGAAATGATTGATAAAGTAGTCAAATTTACTAAAAAGGATGTAGGTGGAGATGAAGTTGAAGGTGCGAAGATAACGGTTACAGACGAAGAAGGCAATGTCGTAGATGAATGGACTTCAACAAAAGAATCTCACAATATTGAAAACTTAGAAGAAGGAAAAGAATATACTTTACATGAGGAAACTTGTCCTGATAAATATGTAAAAGCAACTGATGTGAAATTTACAGTCTCAGAAGATAAGATTATCCAAGACGTTGAAATGATAGACAAACAACTTGTAGTAAAAAAGACAGATTTAGTAACGGGAGAAGAAGTTGAGGGTGCTGAACTAACAATTACAGATGAAGAAGGTAATGTTATTGATAAATGGACTTCAACTAAGGAAGAACATATCGTATCAGGACTAGAAGAAGGAAAAACATATACATTAACAGAAGAAACATGTCCTTATGGATATGAACAAGCAGAAAGCATAGAATTCACAGTAAGTGAAGATAAAGAAACGCAAGTTGTCGAAATGAAAGATATGCCAAAATTAAGAAATGTAAGAGTAGAAAAAATTGATGAAGCAACAAAAGAACACATAAAATCAAATAAATTTGAGTTCTCTATATATCAAGATGAAGGATGCAACAATCTAATAGCAACAGTTAGTGCAAATACAGATGAAGGTACAGCTTTATTTAATGATTTAAGATACACTTTTGATGGTGCATACTATATTAAAGAAACTAAAGCACCAACAGGTTATCAACTATCAGATAAAGTCGTAAAAATAGAAATTAATGATGAAGGTGTATTTGCTGATGGAGAATTATTAGAAGGAAATGATAATATATATAGCTTTGTTTATTATAATACTCTATTACCAGCAGTTCAAACAGGTAATGAAATGAATTACGCATTGTTAATAGGAGTTATTGCATTATCATTAATTGGAATTACAACAGGAATAATAATTATAAAAAGAAAGAAAAAAATAGAAGATAGCAATTAATTAAGGAGTGAGTATAATGCTCACTCTTTAATCTAGATTTAATGAAAAGAAGTGGCTTTAGTGGCAAGTTATTCTGATGTTAGGATTGTTGTTAGTGAAGAAGGTTTTTCTGAATTTAGGAAAGAAGTTTTATCTATTATAAAGGAGGATGAATTTGATTAATAAATATGATGAGTTAACCGAAAAACATAGGGAAGAGTTTAACAACTTTCCTATGGCTTTTGCTTTTACCGATAAACAATTTGAAGAAGGTATGAAAAAATTAGGGTTATCTAGAGAAAATGTTGATAAGATAGTTCCATTAGGTGGAGGAGGGTTTATAAGAAAAAGCGACGTTAATGCTTTCAACGAAATGACTAAAAGGCAATTAGAAGAACAAAGACAAGCTATAAAAAATGACAAAACTGGCGAAGAATTTATAAAAGACATGTTTTATAGTGAACTAAACAATCATGAATACAGTTATACAAGAGAATTAGACGATACTTTAGATGCTCTTGATTTAAAAATTGATGATATAAATAATAATAAAAACTTAAAAAATGGTTTATCGTTAGCAATACAAGAAATAGAAAAAAATGAAAAGGAAAAGGAAGAAACAATAGAATATGAATAGATTAGCTCTAAATCTATATATGAAAAGAGGTGAATCTTAATGCAAGCTACTAATAAAGGTGATGCTACGCAAGTTTATGAGGGAGCTTCTAGAGCTACCGAAAAAGGTATAAAAGGCTTTGTAAAAGGAAGTATAAAATATGTGTTAAAGCCTTTTTTTATATTTAGCTATCGATACTTTATCGAAGGCATAAAGGCTGTTCAAAATGATGGGCCTACAAAAGAATTAGAAAAAATAACAAATCTTTCCTACAATGAAACTATACAAGTTATGGAAAAATGTCAAAAGGATGGTGTTCGTGTTGTTGCTAGTGAAAGAAAAATACTAGATAGAGATAATGAATTTGGAAAAGAAAAATCATTGTTCCAGCAAAAAAGAATAACAAAGTATGCTAGAGAAATAAGAAAAATAAGTCATTTTAAAGCAAAGCATCCAAAAATATCTAAGTTATTAAAGTTAGAAGAAAGAATTAATAAACTTAATGCTTTACAAAAAAGTAAAATTGAGGAACACGAAAACAAAACTTATAACATCTATTTTAATAAATCAAGAGCGGGATATATGGGAAATCGAATTGCAGAGCTTATTGAACTTAGAACTGGAATAAATAAAGATAGTATTGATTCCGAAACACAAGATCTAATTCAAAAGTTCAAAGAAAAAGACCAAGAAATGAACTTCGATTTAGAGAAAGACTTACTAGATAAATTAAAAATGCGTGAGCAAGGAGAAGTTGATATTGATAACTTCAAGAAAAATTATTGCATACATAAAATTCCTATATCATCATTCAATAATATAAAAAACGAATTAGATTCTGTGCAAATACCTTATGGGGTAAATACTCCAAGACGTAATAAAGAAAAGATTATTAATTTATATTTTGAAACCAAGCATTTAAATCAATATAGCGAATTAGGATTTAATAAGTATGGTCAACTTTATATGTATGGCAATGATAATAAAAAGATAAAGTGGAATAGACTTTCACAAGACAAAGTTATCTCTTTTAAAACTAGAGGTGGTAAGCAAGAAAAAGAAATTTATTCAAAGTTAGCAGATAAAAGTTATACAATGAAAAAGAATAATAATGATGAATGTGTATGGACTGTATTAAAAGATGACTTAAAAGAAATTCGAGAAAGAGAAAAAAAAAGAAATGTAGTGAGTGAGGAAGTCGAATTTTTGAAAATATTAGACGATTTAGAACAACAAATAGATTCTTCTAACATTTCAAAAGAATTACAAGAAGATTTGGAAGATGAAGTTATAAAAGAGAAGTAGTCAAATATAAAAAGGCAGGTGATTAATATAGAAAGATTAAACAGAAGTGATGTATTATGCTGGTAAAAAAGGAAAAGAAAACATCACCAATTATTTTAGTAATAGTATTTATTATTGTATTTTACTATATGTTACGAGTTACTACTATGGTTAGTTCTAATGGTGGAAATTGGAACTTAGATTTTTTTACAATTGCTTTTAATGAATTATATAAATTAAACACCCCATTACATATTAATACCAATAACATATTAATATCAGGTGGTGTAACTTTATTTTTGCTCATGCTATATGAAACATATCGTATGCAAAACAAGAAAAATATTCAAGAAGATACTTATGGTTCTGCCGAATGGAGAAGTTCTAAAGATATTATTAAAAAAAGAGATAAGGATTTTGAGAACAATATGATTCTTACGCAAACAGAATTAATATCTAAAAACATGAGAATTAGTGGAATGAACAGACATGTAATTTTATTAGGTAGACCTGGTACTCGGAAAATCTAGATATTATTTTAAACCAAATATTTTAAATGCAAATGGTAGTATTATTGTTACAGATCCAAAAGGTGAATTGCTAAGAGATTGTGGTTACTCTTTAAAACAAAAAGGATATACAATAAAAGTATTAAATTTAGATGAAAAAGATAAATCAAATAGTTATAATCCCTTTATGTATATAAAGGAATCCGCTACTTTTGATGATATTTTAGAAGTTTCTGAAGAATCTTATCAAATACAAGAAGATGATGTTATGAGTCTAATAAATACTTTAATGATGAATACAAAAAGTGAAAATATTGAAAATACCAGCGGAGATCCATTTTGGGAAAAAGCTGAAATGATATTTTTACAATCATTATTTTATTATACAATTAGGCACTATGAGAAAAGACATCAAAATTTTACAACTATATTAAATTTAATAAGATTAAGTAGTCCCGATAACAAAGGAAATTCAGACTTAGATATATTATTTGATAACTGGGCGAAAGATGAACCAGATGCAATAGGAGTAAAGCAATACAAACATTTTAAAGTAGCAGCATCCAGTCCTAAAATGTTAAGCACTATAATTATGGTCGCTACTGCAAGATTAGCAGCATTTAATATAAAAGAAATTGCAAATTTGACTGAAACAGATGACATGGAACTCAATCGAATTGGTATGCCTTTAGATGATGATAGTCCTTTATTAAAAGAAATTAATAAGACTACTGGAAAAAACATTAAAAATGGTAAAATCGCCTATTTTATTGTTACAAAACCATCAGATTCTACATTTAATTTTTTAGCAAGTTTATTCTATACACAGGTATTTGCAATGATAGATGAAAATGCTAAATTATGTGGAGGTAGTCTACCTACTTCGTTAGAAATCTATATGGATGAATGGGCACAACTTCGGAGAAATACCTAGATTTGTCGAAGAATTAGCATATCTTCGTGGATTAAATGTTGGTATAACCATAGGACTTCAATCATTAAGTCAGCTAAAGAAAAAGTATAAGGATAGTTGGGAATCTGTACTTGACTGTTGCGATACTACTTTGTTTTTAGGAAGTAACTCAAAAGAAACTTTAGAATATATAGTAACATTACTTCGGTAAAAAAACATGGTATAAAAAATCAACAGGTAGGACATTTTCAAGACAGGGCTCTACCAGTGCGAATTGGGATGTTGTAGGGCGAGAACTTGCAACTATTGATGAACTTTCTAAAATGCCGAAAGGTCAATGTGTATTATTCCTATCAACTATAGGAGCTTTTTACTCAAAGTTATATAACCTAAAGGAACATCCAAATTATCATAATTTATATGAATCTTGGATTGGAAATAAGGAAAAATTATATGACCATAAAAAAGAATTAGAAACTAAAGAAAATTCAAATTACGCTTTACTTTGCGATTGTGGGTTACAATTTGCGAAACCTTTAGACAATTTAAAAATTGAAACTGTAGATAGTCATGAAATACAGAGATTGTCAAAAAGTCGGTATAATGCAATTAGAAGATTTAAAAATTAATAATTAGATAAAAATGGAGAAATCCTCTGTTTTTAACTATGAGGATTCTTCATTTTTTAGTTAGGAGGAGTTATGAAGAAATTTTTAAGGAAGATAAAAAATAAAATAACTATTTTAAGTGGAACTATAGTTTCCACTTTTGTTTTAGCTTCAAATAAAGTTTATGCAGCTGGTTCGAACACAGGATCCGTTGATTCTTTTATAAATTTTGCTTGCGATTGGCTTACAAAAATAGGCGGAATCGTGGCGTTAGTAGGAGGCGTAATGTTTGCTCTAGGATGGCAGCGAGAGGACGCCGAAGGAAAGTCAAGAGGATTAATGACTTTAATGGCAGGATTTATGTTAGTAGCCATTGCACAATCTAAAAACCTATTTGGATTATAAAAGGAGGAAATTAATTGGAATGGTTAATTAAAACACTTTACAGTTTTAAATTCACAGCATTTGGAATTGAAATAAGTAGTAGCGATCTAGTAGGAACAATACAAAGATTGACAGACTTTTCAAATGTTCAAAACATCAATATTTGGTGGATTGGTAAAGTAATAAACGATTGTATAGTTCCCATAGCTTTGAGCCTATTAGTTCTTTTTTTTATGATTAACTTAATAAAAAAAGCAATGGAAGTAGAGAGAATAAGTTGGGAAAAAGTTGTAATGAGCTTTGTAGGCTTTTTTCTTTTGAAGTATTTTATCTTAAATGGTTATGATTTCTTAACTACTATAATGAATGTAATAAATGAAATATTTGTAAATGTAACAAATATTTTGCAAAACAACAACACAAACCTTGATATTGCAAAAATGCTAGTAGATGCTGTACCAGATGGTTTTGTAGATAGCATTATGACATATGGATTATATTTAATATTGTTCATTCCATTTATGACAACAATAGTCCAAATATTTACGCAAATCTTTTTAAGAATAGTAAAGCTAATTTTATGTTTCGCTTTTTCACCTATTCCTATTGCTCTCGCAGTTGATGACGATGGACGAGGAAAAGCAATTCAATATTTCTTATTTGCAGCGAGTATAGGTTTAGAATCTATCATCATTTATTTAGCAACATCTGTATATGCAATAGGATTAGCGGGACTGGAAAGTACTGTAGCTTCAACAAATGCTATATCAACGATTATTGCTTTACTATTTCTAAATGGAATGTATTTAGCTGTAATACAATACGGAAGTCAATTTGCAGAAAGATTAACAGGAGGTCATTAACATGGATAATATTGAGATAATAGTATTTGATGAAATAAACGATTATAAAGAAAAAATATATTTTTTTAATTTAAGGCAATGGGTATTCACGATATTAATTATTATTTTTGTAGTTCCTACATACATTCTTTTAAAAGATAAAATTGGAGAAGATTTAACAAGTTATATTGTTATGGCAATAGCAGGAGTTTTAGGATTTATTGGTTTTGTAAAAATACATCAACTACCGGCAGAAAAAATAATTCCATATTGGTTTCGACATATCTTTTTATTCTCTAAGCCAATTAAATATATAACAGATAAAGACTTCAATGATAAAGATAAATTAAAAAAGATAAAAGAGCAAAACAAACCAAAAAAAGAAAAGAAAAAAGGAACTGTTAAAGCAAAAAAGAGTGTAAAAAGTCCAAAGCAATCTAAAGAAAAAGCTGAAAAACAAAAACAAGAAAAGCTATTAAAGAAGGCTAAAAAGAAGTATGAAAAAAAACCAAAAAAGACTGTAAATAAAGAAAAAAAGAAAAAAAACAATGAAGATGAATTAACGCAAAAATTATCAAAGCTTACGAAAGAACAACAAGATGTCCTTTTAAAATTATTAGGAAAATAAATCTTAATTACGATAATAAGGAGGTATAAAATTGCTTAAAAAGAGAAACAAAAATGAGAAAAAATCTAAAATACTAAGCAAATTCAAATTTAAAAAAATTGATAAACCCGAAACTACACCCCAAATAATGAGGGTGTTTTTTAGTAATTTTGATGAAAAAAATTCTATAATTCAATTAGATGATAAACACTTTTCTGTTTGCTTTGAGTATGACGATATTTCATTTTCAAAAGCAAATTATGAAGAACAGGAAAGTATCTTTTTAAAATGGGTAGAATTTCTACATTCATTTAATTTTAAAGATCATATTCAAGTAATCTGTTCAGGTGTTCCTATAAAAACTAAAGAATACAAAAAGCAATATGTATATAGCGAAAACAAATATACTGGAACATTAAAGAAAATTGCTAAAGAATTTAATTCTCTTATTCAAGCTTGCATAGGGAATAAAGAAAAAATTTTGTGTGAAACAAGACAAATAGTAATAACTACAGAGGCAGAAAGTATGAAAGAAGCACAAGATATTTTTGTTCAATATCAGTTGCAAATAGAGGAAAAATTCAAACAATTAAAATCAAAAATAAGGAGAGTACCAATACAAGAAAGATTTGAGAGCTTATATAATCTTTTTCATACAGGATTAAAAGAAGATGAAAATATAACAAACTTCATTAAATATGCTAAGCAAAAAGATTTAAGTATCTATGATGTTCTTGCTCCCAAAGAAGATGTTTCATTCGAGGAGAAAAACTTTGTTAATGTAGATAATAAAAAATTTATTAGAGTGCTTTATGTTAGTAAATTACCTAAATCAATAACACCACGATTTTATAATAGAATTACAACTATTGAAAATGCTAATATCATAACTACACTTAATATTACACCTACAGATCCGGGAAAAGTGATCCAGAAAGTAAATAAAAAAATTAGTGGTATGAAAACAGAAAGACTTGAAAAGATAAAAAAGGCTAATAAAAACAATTATAGTTATGAGGCTGTAAGAGATGAAAAACTAGAAGATTCTATAAGAGATGCTCAAGCTTTAAGAGATGCTTTGCAAAAAAAGAAACAAAAACTTTTTACTAACAATATGATGATTTGCGTACAAGCAGAAAGTTTAAAGGAATTAGATAAAGTTACTAAAACTATAAAAAGGATAGGAAATGAACATTTGATTACAATACAAAGCTTAGATTGGCAACAATTAGAGGGATTAAAGAATTGTCTACCTTTTGGATGGAATACATCTCA
>CANRNC010000026.1 GCA_947631915.1 uncultured Clostridia bacterium | reverse complement strand
TTGAAATATTAAGAATAAGAAATTGCGTAAAATTAGAAGAATTAAAGAAGTTTGGTTTCCGTGATAAAGGAAACTATGTAGTAAATGCTTTAGAAAAAATATTTATAAATTTATTTAAAAGAAAAGGAGAAATATAGAAATGACGAAACCAACAAAAAATGAGTTATTAAATATGCCAAGAGGCATAAAGATTACAACAGACTCAAAAAGCAAAGGATTTAAGAGCTATATAAAACAAAGCAAAACCACTTTTAGAAGTGAACTAGGACTTATTTATAATGATGATATTAATGAAGATTTAACACTTCATTCAGGTCTGCAAACAGAATACGGTACAAAAATAACTAAAATTGAAAAACCTCACTATGAAACAATATGGGAAGAGCATGAAATCTTGGACGAAAAGGAAAAAGAATATTTAAGAGCGGTTATAAAACCGTTTAGAAAAAAAGTAGAATGTATATTTCTTAAAAGATCTGTAAGAGGAGATTATATAACAATAGAACTTGAATTGGAATATATTTCTCTTCCATATTTCAAGTCAAAAACAATGTATAGAGGCATGAAATTAGACAAAAGATACACTCTTAAAGAACTAGGATTGTAGGAGGTGAAGGTGAATATGGATATTAAAATAGGGGAATTTGTAAGAACAAAAAAGGGGATAATTGCTAAAGTACAATCATACCAGGATATAATTTATTATGATGGAAGCGGTAAAAAAGCCATATTTTATAATTATGAAACAGATAAAGGAATAATAGCAGACATTGATATAGCGAAACATTCAAAAAATGTAATCAAATTATTAAAAGAAGAGGATCTAGTAGTTTTGGAATATTATGTTAGAAAGTATGGAAAAAGAGTTACAAGAATATTTGAAATTATTATAGGGAAAAATACCATTTATTTTGATAACGCACATTGTAGTTTTACATATGATTTAGAAAAAAAGAGATGGATAGACGGTAAAGGTTACAATCCTCAAGTGAAATATATTTTAACTAAAGAACAATTTAATAAAGATAAATATAAAGTAGAGGAGTAGTGGAAACTGATGCTTGAAATATTAAGAATAAGAAATTGCGTAAAATTAGAAGAATTAAAGAAGTTTGGTTTCCGTGATAAAGGAAACTATTTGCAAAAAGACACAAAACATATAACCTATTATATTTATAAAGACACAAGAAGAATAGAAATGTTAATATCTGATAATGCAGCAACTATATCAGCTAAAACTATATGCGAACTTAATAAAGCTAATTTAGTAGAGGAAATAAATATTATAAATTAACATTGTGAAATTTGAGGTGGTTAAATGTTAGTATTACCTATTAAAAAGAAATGGTTTGATATGATACGAAGCGGAGAAAAAAAGGAAGAATATAGAGAAATAAAGCCATATTATCATAGCAGATTGGGAAATTATTTCATACGTCATAAACTAGACACAACAACAAGAAAGGCATTAAGAAATATGACTACGAATAAAAAAATAGTAATATTTAGAAATGGATATTCACATAATTCTCCTTCAATCAAATGCAAATGTGATTTAAGAGTTGGACAAGGTAAAGAAGAATGGGGAGCAGAGAAGCGGAAAGAATATTATGTATTAGAAATTTTGAAGGTGGAACATGAGTAAAGAATATAAAACGTATATAGAAAAATACGAAAAAGATAAAATAAACAATAAGGATCATGTCGCAACACCAAGATGGGTGGTAGAGAATATTTATAATTTAATACATATTGAAAATTATAAAAATATATGGTTTCCATTCAATAATTATGATTCGCAATTCAAATTAAAAGCAGATGAGTTAAAATTAAAATACAAAGCAACGCATATTTTTGATGATCTAGGTAATGATTTTTTTAACACAGAACCTCCTGAAAATTGTGAATTATTAATTAGTAATCCGCCATTTTCACAACAAAATGAAATCATAAAAAGGAGTTTTGAACTAGTAGAAAATTATAAAATAAAAGCTTTTTGTTTATTATTGCCATTATCAACGCTAGAAACAGAAAAAAGAGCTAACATTTATGAAAAATATTCGGACAAGTTATCTATATTAATATTTAAAAAAAGGATTAAATTTATTGGTTGCAAAACAAGTTTCAACAAAGGATGTTGTTGGATTTGTTATAATATTCCAACATTAAATAAAAAAATATACTGGATTTAAAATATATCAATTTTGTAAAGAAAGGAGTTGGCTAGATGAGCAAGGCAGATAAAATGTTTGAAGAATTAGGATATTGTATAGATGAGGACGAAGAAAGAATACTTTATGACAACTGTGATAATAATATTATATTTGAATTTAAATATAAAACAATAAGCTTTGATAGCTGTATATGCATAAGTATAAGGTTATTACAAGCAATAATTGAAAAAGTAAAGGAGCTAGGGTGGTTAAATGAGTGAAGAAGAAATAGATGATAAAGAAATAGAAGATTTTTTGAAGTTTCTAAAAGTTGCTAATGAAACAATAAAAGAAAAAGGAAAAATGTATGAATTTGAATGTCCTTTATGTGGAGATAAAGCAGAAGGAATTAAAAATACATATAATGGACATTTATTTGCAAAATGTAAAAATTGTAATATGCAAATAATGGAATAGAGGTGTATTAGATGTTAAGTAAAGAAATAAATTTAATAGATATAAAAAAATTGCAAAAATGGTACATAGATGTTTTTGAAGAAGAGGATAGCGATTATCCAAACTACGTGGTAATAGGTCAAAAAAATAGACATACACAAAGAATATTAAACAAAATTACACCCGATAGAGAAGAACAAAGAAAAATATATGACATAATAGTACATGAAAGTTGGAATATGGAAGATAGAACATTTAAACCAATATGTGATGGAATAAGAGCATTAGGATATAAAGTTATAAGTAAGGAGACACAAGAAAATGCTAAGTAAAGAAGAAATAGAAAAAGCAAGAAGTAACTTATTAAGAGGAAATGATATAGAATCAGCTTGCTTAATAATGGAAGAGGTAATATGGAATGGGTTAGTAACAACTAGTGGCAGAGTAAATATAACCAAAGTTGCTATGCGACAAATTCTAAACTTTATAGAAGAATATAAAAATAAAGGTTATTTAGATGTTGTTAAAGAAAAAGTACAACTAAAAGAGAAAAACAAGCAATTAGAGAAAGAAAATAAAAAGCAAGATAAAATAATTGATGAAATGATTAAAGTAATAATCGATAATAGTATCTGTGATTATTTTATAAAAGATAATTGTAAGTATTATGCAGGAGAAAACAAAAAGCTATGTGATGAGTGCATAAAACAGTATTTTGAAGAAAAAGTAGATAGAAAAGCAAATGACGACTGAAAATGAATTTAAAAAAGCTCTTAATTTAAAAAATAAAATAGATATAGCATGTAAAGAAGAAGAAAAACTTTTAAACTATGTTTACAATAAGAAAAACACATATGAAGATGATTGGTATCCATTCACAACAGAAGAAGGAAACGTAATAATGTTACGATTATCAGTTATAACCACAGCAATGGAAAAATATTTGAAAGATTTACAAAGTGAATATAATAAATGTTTTGAAAAGAAAGTAGGTAAAGATAAATGTTAGTGTCATTTGCATTATACAAAAATAATAAAATACTACTTGTAGCAAAATATTTTGAAGATTTAGAATACTTCGTTGAAAAGTTAAAAAAAATTAATCCAAACACTATAGATAGAAGAGAATTTAAGATAATAAGTGGAGATGAAGTAGTTCGAGAATGGAAAAGAAAGTAAAGGAGAAAAAACAAAAAATAATTTTAAGTAGGAGGATGGTATGAAAGATTTAAAAATATTCACTCATAACATTGAGCAAGAAGCGGTGAATCAAATAAATTTGTTATTACAGCAAGAGCCTTTTAAGGACTGTAAAGTAAGAATTATGCCAGATGTTCATGCGGGGAAAGGCTGTGTTATTGGATTTACAGCAAATTTAGGAGATAAAGTAATCCCTAATATAGTAGGTGTAGATATTGGATGTGGCATGCTTTGCGTAAAATTAGGCAAGGAAGAATTAGATCTAGAGAAACTAGATAAAGTAATAAATGAAAATATACCAGCAGGAAGAAATATAAGAGAAGAAAGATTGACTGAATTTTCTGAAATTAACGAATTATATTGTATAAAAGAATTAAAAGATACAAAGAAGTTTAATAAAGCAATAGGAACACTAGGTGGAGGAAATCATTTTATAGAGGTAGATGAAGATGATGAAAGCAATAAATATTTAGTTATACACACGGGAAGTAGGAATATGGGAAAACAAGTAGCAGAATATTACCAAAACCTTGCAATAGAACTATGCTCTGGAAAAGAAGAAATACACCAAAAGAAAGAAAAAATAATCAAAACATATAAAAAACAAGGAAGAAAGTCAGAAATACAGAAAGCATTGAAAGAATTAGAGAAACAATATAAAAATAGCAAGCCTAAACTTCCAAACGATTTATGTTATTTGGAAGGCCAGTATAGAGAAATGTATTTACACGATATGAAGATATGCCAAGAATATGCTAGTTTGAATAGATATTATATTGCTTGTGAAATATTAAAACATTATTATGAAGTTAGAAAAGATGAAAGATTTAAATTGACAATAAGGGGAAAAGGAATAGCTATGGGCTGTATATGTATAGATTATTATTTTGAAGGATTTGAAACAATACACAACTATATTTCATTTGAGGACAATATAGTTCGCAAAGGTGCTATATCTGCTAAAAAAGGAGAACATGTATTAATCCCTATAAATATGAGAGACGGAAGCATTATAGCCATTGGAAAAGGAAATAATGATTGGAATCAATCAGCACCACATGGAGCAGGAAGAATAATGTCAAGAAGAAAAGCAAAAGAGACATTTAATTTACAAGAGTTTGAAGACAGCATGAAAGATATATATACTACATCAGTTAATCAATCTACAATAGATGAAGCACCATTTGTATATAAGCCTATGCAAGAGATAATAGATAATATAGGAGATACTGTAGAAATAGAAAAAATAATAAAACCTATATATAATTTTAAGGCAAGCAGTTAGGAGGTTTATGAAAGAAATGGATTTGGAAGAATCAATAAAAATCTTAAAAAACATATCAGAAAACAAGCAAATAGGACTTGTAGAAGCTACAGATACATTTTATAAAGCCATAGACACAGTATTACGAAATTTAAAAAGTTATAAAAGAAGATATGAATTAGCAATAGAACAAAATGTAAAAGATTATAAAAATTCAATACCTAAAAAGAGAATAGAAAATTATAAAAATAAATTCATAAAAGAAAGTAAAAAAGAAAAAGTATTTATGACACAATCGAGTCAAATAAGTGCAAGTTTGATTAGTTTTTGTGAAGAATTATTGGAGGATTAACTTATGAAAATAGAAAGAACTGAATTTGGATTTCAAGTAACGGGACCTTTTATAGCAGAAGATGAAATAAAAATAATAAATAATGATTTTGACAACATGATTAATAAGTTTCTAAATATGATTATACACGACAAAGATTTAGAAAGAGCACAATACATAATAAAGAAACAACAAGAACAAATAAATGAATTGAAAAGAAATTCGATACCTAAAAAGAAAATAGAATATAAGATAAAAGAATTAGAATCTATGATTAATAACAGTATTGAAGGTGAAATACAAAAATATACACCAGGAGAAATGTTTTTATTAATACATTTCTTAGAAGAGTTATTGGAGGGAAAGTAATGGAAAGTAAAGCTGAAATAATAACAAAAAAGGAATTGGAACGTTGGCAAAATGTAGAAAACATTGAGGAAATACCACTTGAAACACTTAGAGCAATGTATTTGGATTTGAAAGAAAACAGCGTGTCTAAAGAAGAAGTATTGGACGCCATTCATTCAATCTTACTGAAAAAGTACGAAGAAATTGAAACATTAACAGAGGTCCATGAAAGACTAAAAAATGGAGAAGAAACAGAAGCGGATTTATTAAAATATTATCCTAATTTTTTAATAACATTTAAGTTTGAAGGAGCTGAAGGAAAAGAAGTTGAAACAAGAGTTATAGAAGTGAAATATTATAAAAAATTAATAGACATAGTAAAACAAAAAGAAAAAATAATAGATGAAATGGCAAAGCAATTATCAGGATTAGCAATATTTGATGTTGATATAGAAGATGCAATGGTACTAGAAAATGCTGAAGAAGTAAAAAAATATTTTGAAAGGAAAATAGAAAATAATGAATGAACAAGATTACATACAGTTAAATACTCTACTTGCAAAATTAAGAGTAGAATGCCTAAGAAATTTAAGTGAAACAGGCAAAATATCAGATATTGAAAAAGTGAATGGAATAGAGACTAGAAGAATTGTAAGAAATAATAGAGATATAAATTCAAAATTGGTAAGAAGCATAGACAATATTAGAAAATATACACCTGTGATAATAAATGATGAGATAAAAGAGGAGGAAGCGGGAAATGCAAAAGTTAAGTGAAACTTATAAAAGATGTAGTAAATGTGGTAGATATCCATTTTGTAAAAAAATAAGAGATCCATCTTATTGTTGTGAAGATTGGATAAAAGCAAATGCAGCAGAAGTGAAATATTTAAAAAATGTAAATGATAGTTTTGAAAACGAAACGTTAGAAAATACAGTGAAGAATTTAAATGAAGCAATGCTAGATTTTGCAAAGGCAGTAGCTCAAGTTCTTTTTTATGATCCAAGAAATGGTCCGGGAATAGCTGAAAAAGTAAGAAAAGCATTTTTAAAGATTAAGCTCTTTATAGGCAATGCTATAAAACAAATACAACAGAAAAAGAATAAAGAAAGGAGAATGCGGAAGATGAATATTCAAAATGAATTAGAAAATTATAATACATACAAAGCTAGGATAAGTATAAGAGAAGCGGAAATACAAAAAATAGAATGTGAAATTGTAGATATAAGGACTACTAATTTAGATGGAATGCCAAAACCTAAAGGCTATGTAAAATCAAATATTGAAGAGCAAATTATTAAGAAGCAAGAAAAAATAGAAGAAAAACAGAGGTATGTAAAAAGTTTGCAGCTTAAAATAAAAATCATTGAAGATTTAGTAAAAACTCTTAAAAAATATAATCAAGATATAATTAAGATGCGTTTTTTCTCAATGATGAGCATTGAAGATATAGCAACAAATAAAGAAAAAGGACGTACGGCCATACAAAAAACAATTGAAGGATCTATAAAATTTATGCAGATAAAGTACAATCAAAATACGCAAGGTGTATAAAATTTCTATAAAATTTCTACATTTTTTCTGTAGAATGGCAAAAAATAATCTGTTATAATTATAATTGCTAAAAGTAACACTATTAGATTTTTTGTTGACTTTTTCATTTGTAACCTTCTAAAAACTGCTAAAAGAACTGCCAGGTTATCCCACCAGGCAGTTTTTTTATGCGAAATTTTAGAGGCTAAATAAGAAAAATATTTAAAGGAGGAATTAAACCATGAAAGTTATAGCCACTGAAAACTATGAGAAATATAATCTAAAGGACAAAGAACTTAAACGAATACCCAAAGAGGGAGAGGAGTTTGAGGTTACTCCTGAAAGATACAAAGTATTAGCAGGAGAGAATAAGCAAAGAGTTGCATTTGTTAAGCCACTTAAACCTACAACTAACAAGAAAGTAAAAGATGAAAAATGAGATTAAAACTTTGTGCTAAATGTCAAAAAGTAATTGAAGCTCCTAATACATATTGCGAAGAGTGCCAAAAGAAAGTGGATGAATTTAAAGAAGAATATAAAAAGAAGGCTAACAACAGATATAACAAGCAAAGAAATAAAAAGGAAGAACAGTTTTATAATAGCAAAGCTTGGAGAACGTTAAGCAAAAAGTATATGGACAAACATAGCTTGTGTGAGTTGTGTAATAAAGATACATATACGTTAGCTGAAGAAGTACACCACATTAAACCAATCCAAACTCCAGAAGGTTGGGAAAGAAGATTAGACTGGCACAACCTAATAGCACTATGTCATATGCATCACAATATGATGCATGGAAGATTTAAAAGGAGAAGATAACACTGATTTATTGAAAAATAAAAGTCTAAATCAAATAAGAAAAATGTTTGGATTCAATAAAATAAAAGGGTAGGGGTGGTTAAAAAAGTATTAGAGCCTTCTCCATACAACGGCGCCCCCCCTATATATAGAGAAAAAAATCCCCAAATTGAAAAAGGCAGGTGAGGAAAGATGCCAGCTGGAAGAAAACGTCAGCCCATAGAGCTAATTGAAGCTAAAGGCAAGAAACATCTAACGAAAAGCGAGATTGAGCAAAGAAAAAAAGAGGAAATAAAAGTAAATGCGATTGACGTTCAGCCACCTAAATATTTAACTGGAAAACAGAAAAAAGATTTTATGAAATATGCCAAAATTTTATTAGACATTGGAATCATGACAGAGTTAGATGAAGATAGGCTTGCTCAATATTTAATTTCTATGGACGAATATATAGAATACACTAAAAAAATCAAACGTCTAAAAAGAGAACTAAAAAATGAAACAAACCCAAACGCAATACAACGAAACATAGAAACTACAGATTTATATTTAAGGTATCAAAACCGAGCCCTAAAACAAAGCAGAGATTGTGCAAGTGACCTAGGATTATCTATTTCGTCAAGATGCAGATTGATTATGCCAGAAATAAATGAGCCACCTAAAGAGAACAAATTTAATAAATTTAGGAAAATAGAATGATTGATAGAGTTACAGAATATTGCAGAAAAACAGTTAATGAAGGTATAATGGGACAATATCATATTCTTGCCTGTAAAAGACATTTGAGAGATTTGGATAGACAAGGAACGAGCAAATTCCCATATATCTGGGTACCAGAAAAAGCAGAAGAAATACTTGAATATGCTGAAACATTGACAATTACAGAAGGCTTTGAAAGAAAACCAGTTAAGTTATTAGGCTCACAAATCTTTGATTTAGGATGCCCATTTGGGTGGATAAAGCAAGAAAATGGCAAAAGAAAATTTAGACGTTCATATGAATCTATGGCGAGACAAAATGGTAAATCGTTTAAAAATGGTATTCGAGGCACATACATTGCAAATTTTTGCGGTTATAATTACGGAAAACTTTTTACAGTTGCAACTAAAAAACGTCAAGCAAGAATAGCTTGGGAAGAAATGCAAAAATTCATTGAAGCAGATGAGGAACTAGGCGAATTTTTTGACATAAAAAATTACAAGTCAACGATAATTGCTAAAGATACAAATTCTACAATTGAAGCCCTTTCTAAGGAGGGCGGACTAGAGGAAGGATTTAGAGCAATATTTGCAAGTATTGATGAGTATCATCAACATAAGAACAATAAAGTGTATAAGGCCATTTATAATGGTACAAGAGCATTACTAGAAACTTTAATTAGTATTATTACTACTAGGGGAGAAGAATTAAATAGTGCCTGCTATGAATTTGACAAATATTGCATAAATGTATTACTAGATATAATCACAGCAGAAGATTTATTTATAGATATATACACACTAGATCCTAGTGATGACATTTGGAATCCCCAAAATTTAATAAAGGCCAATCCATATTTAGCATCAACAAAAGAAGGACTTGAAAATTTAATAATTGACATGAATACAGCTAAAAATATGGGTGGCGAAGAATTAAGAGACTTCATGACGAAGTCTCTTAATTTGTGGGTTGAAAACACAGAAGATAGATTCACATCTCCAACTAAATGGGCAAAGGGTAAATGTGATTTAGAATTGAAAGACTTTTCTGGAAAAGAATGCTATGCGGGATTAGACCTATCACATGGTGGGGACTTGACCACTTTACATTTAGAAATTCCTATGGAAAATGGAGAATCTTTTGAATATTCACATTCATTTATTCCTCGAGGAAGATTAACAGAGCATATAAAAAGTGATATTGCACCATATGACGTATGGGAACAAATGGGACTATTAACTGTAACAGGAGGAGAAACAGAGTTCAAAAACAATTACAAATTCATTATCAAATATTTAAAAGATATTATAGAAGCTTACGACTTAAAATTGCAAGGAATAGGATATGACCCACACAATGCAGACGGATTTTTAGAAGATCTAGAGCAATTTGGAGCACCTTTGCTAGAAATTACTCAATCTGCAAGATTTTTAAATGATGGAACAGTAGATATGCAGCTGGATATAGATTCTGGAAAAATAAAATATAACAAAAAACAAGAACTATTAAGTTATAGTGTTTCAAACGCTAGGGTTGTTAAGAATAGTTTTGACGAGAAAAAAGTGGACAAAGAACCAGGCAAAAAGACTAAAAGGATAGACCCAGTAGATGCAATGATTGATGCAAGGATAGCAAGAATGAAATTAAAAGTAGATAAGATAGATACAAATAAAGAAATGGAAGATTATTTAAAACAGATGGGATGGAGGTAGAGTGATGAAGCTAAAGCAAAGATTAAAAACAGCTTTTAATGTGCTTATGAATAAATCACAGACTATAGAGTTTGACCAGTTAATTGATTTTTTAGGACTAAAAGGAACAAAACAAAAAGCTTTATCTGAAGCAACATATTTTGCATGTTTGAAAGTCTTAAGTGAATCAATAGGTAAGTTGCCCTTAAAGCTTATGAAGCATGAAGAAGACAATGGAGTATTAACAGCTAGAGCTCATCCATTGTATAGAATTTTACATGATCGCCCAAACCCTTATATGACATCTACGACATTTTGGTCTACGATGGAGCAAAACAGAAACCATTATGGAAATGCATATGCATTGATTCAAGGCGCAGGACAAAATACTAAATTATGGCCTCTTCCTTCAAATGAAGTTGAAGTTTGGTATGACGATAGCCAAATACTAGGGGATATAGCAGATATTTATTATATATATTCACACGGCGGAAAACTATATCAATTTGGCTCAGAACAGATACTACATTTTAAAACATCACATTCGTTCGATGGAATAAAAGGAATATCAGTAAGAGAACGATTAAAAACGACAATTGAAGGAAATATCAAAGCTCAAAAAATGTTAAACAGTATGTATAAAAGCGGTTTTACAGCTAAGGCTGTTGTCCAATATACAAGCGATTTATCAGATAAAAACTTGGAAATATTTAAAAATAATATAGAAAAATTTGTTGGCAGCGATTTGGATGACGAAGAGGTAAGAAATATTATTCCAATTCCTATTGGAACAGAATTTAAACCTTTAAATATAAAACTTGCTGATAACCAGTTTATAGACGTAAAAAAATATAGTGCTTTACAGATTGCATCGGCATTTGGAATTAAACCAAATCAAATTGGAGATTATGAAAAATCAAGTTACGCGAGTGCAGAAGCTCAACAATTAAGTTTCTATATAGATACACTACTTTATATCATTAAACAATACGAAGAAGAATTAAATTATAAGTTATTATCTGCAGAAGAAATACAAGATGGATATTGTTTTAAATTCAATGTTGCAGCAATATTGAGAGCAAATTCAAAAGAGCAAATTGAAACTTTATGCCAAGCAATCTCTAACTTCTTGTATACACCAAACGAAGCTAGAGAAATCATAGATAAACCTTCATTGCCAGGTGGAGATAGACTGCTTGGGAACGGTGCTACTATTCCTGTTGAACTTGCGGGAATACAGTATCAAAATTCTAGTGGAAAGGAGGATGATAAAAAATGGATGGAACAGACGATGAAGAAAATGTTAGAAGAAACGCTAACAAAATTGTTGAAGAAGGGATTGTCTGTAAATCAGCAAGCTTAGAAGTTCAAGAGATTACAGATAGCGAGTTAAATAAAATTAACAAATTTGCTTTAGCACCTCTAACAAAAGATGATGTTTTCACATTCAAGCTTGTGATGGGAGACAATGAAACTGATGACAGAAACTTTGAACCATTTAATTTGAATGCTTTAAAAGATATGAAGCGTCTATACATTGGAAAAACAATGATAAAGGATCATGTAAGAAAAGCAGACAATCAAATCGCAAGGATATATGATACAGAATTACAGCAAGAAACAAAGATGACAAGAGCAAATGAGCCTCTTACGAAATTAATTGCTAAATGTTATATGGTTAAAACTGAGAAAAACGCAGATTTAATTCAAGAAATTAAAGCAGGAATAAAAAAAGAAGTCTCAACAAGCTGCAGACCAAAACATGCTTGGTGCTCAATATGTGGTGTTGACAATACAAAAGATTGGTGCTCACATTGGCACGGCAGAGAGTATGATACAAAGGAAGGCAAAAAAATCTGTTACTTTACACTAGATGGAGTTAAAGAAGCTTATGAAGTTTCTTTTGTGGCAGTTCCTGCTCAGCCACGAGCTGGAACAACAAAAAATTATGGTGGCAAAAAACAAGTAAAAAAAGAATCGAACAATGAAAGCTTGAAACTAGAGCTAGAAAGTTTAGATTCTTTTATTTTTTTAGAAAAAGAAAGAAAGGATGATGATTAATTATGAATAAGAAGATGAGAGAAATTTTAGCCAAAATTGAGGCTAAAGAAAAACTAGCAAGAGGTTATACAGAAGGAGAAAACAAAGACTATAAAAAAGCACAGGAAATACTTGATGAAATAAACACTCTTAAAGAAGAATACCAAATCGAGAAAAAACTTTACGAGGAAGAAAAAGAATTAAACGCTCTTAATGAACAAGAAGCAACAAATGTTGCAAAAACTATTGCAGAAAACAAAGTAGAAGAGACAAGCAAAGAAGCTAAGACAAAAAAAGACTTCATAAAAGAAGTTGCAACAGCAATAAGAAAAGTCGCAACTAAAACTTTAAATGAGGGAACAGGGACAGAAGGAGGATATACAGTTCCAGAAGATATACAAACAAGAATAGAAGAGTTAAGAGAAGCAAAAGCCTCATTGCAAGATTTAGTTGATGTAGAAGTGGTTTCAACAATGTCTGGAAAAAGAACATATAAGAAAAGATCTCAAAAGAAAGGATTTACAAAAGTTGGTGAAAAAGGTAAAATTCCAGCTATTACAGGACCAAGGTTCTCAATACTTGAATACACTATTGAAAAATATGCTGGATATCTACCAATTACTAACGAATTGTTAGAAGATTCTGATGAAAATCTTGTTAATACAATATTTGATTGGTTAGCTGATGAATCAAGAGTAACAAGAAATAATTTGATTATCGCAGCTGTAAAAACTAAAGAAGAAACAAAACTTGATGAAGGCATAAAAGGTATAAAAAGTGTCCTAAATAAAACTTTAGGACAAGCATTTAAACCTACATCATATATTATAACAAATGATGATGGACTAGATTATTTAGACCAACTTGAAGATAAAAATGGTAGACCATTATTAAATCCTGATCCTACAAACCAAGCACAACAACAATTAAGAGCTGGTGCATCTGTAATCCCTCTTAAAGTAATATCTAATGATGATATGCCAACAGATAAAAACAAAATACCATTCATAATTGGAGATTTAAAAGAAGGAATTAAATTATTCGATAGGAAGAGAATAAATATTTTAGCATCTACAACAGCTGTTGTAGGAAGTGCAGATGAAGCTATAAATGCTTTTGAAGATGATCTAACTATATTCAGAGGCATTGAAAGAGAAGATGTTGAAATAAAAGATGAAAAAGCATTTGTTAATGGATACATAGAAGTCGTTTCACCCTAGTGATGCCGGGGAAGAACCGGCAGAAGAAATAACAGTAACAGCCCTAGAAGGACAAACTGACATAAAAGGAAAAAATGCAGAAGATTTACAGGAAAACATTAATATTTCAGAAAAAGGGGAGATAACAGGAACATTAAAATATGTTACTGAGTATAAACAATTCAGTTCAAATGAAGAAGAACAAGAGGGAAATTATTTAGCGATAAAAGTTGATGAAGCTACGAAAGGAAAAACAGTAAAAGTACAGGCTTCTGGAACTGGAAAGGAAGAAAGTAAAGAAAAAACATTAGATGAAGATGGAATTTTGGTTTGTAGAGTTGCCAACAAAGACAATAAAATCAAAATAACAGTTGATGACAAAACAGAAAAGACATTGACGATGACAGAATTAACATTGAATCAAAAACTTATGCCTTCAAGCTTAGAAATGAATAGCATGACAGTTGCACAAATAAAAAAAGAATTAGACAAAACAGGAGTAAATTATAATAAAAAAGCTACAAAAGCTGATTTATTAAAATTATTACAAGGAGAAAACTAAAAATGAACTATGAGCAATTAATAAAAGAAAATAATTATTTAAATCTGGCAAAAGAAGCGGTTGGCATTGTTAGAACTTCAACCGCTGTAGATAATACTTTAAATACGCTCATAGGGTCAGCATTAGAAGATTTATCAAGAGTCGACATAGATGTTAAAAGTCATGCACAGGACAATTTGTTAAAAACAACATTAATGTTATATGTTAAAGGGCAATATGGAGATACTGACATAAACAAAAGAAATGAGTATATGAAAAGGTATACTCAAAATCTACGTTCAATGCAACGCTCAGTAGAATATTTAAAAAAAGAGGAGAGTGACTAGTTATGGATGATGTAGTTTGTAAGTTACTCTCCCAAAAATATTTAAAAGACGAAAATGGAAACATTCTAAAAGATGAAAATGGTAGAGAAAGATTTAAAATTGACGAAAGAGAAGTACCATTGATTTCAGTAGATAGAGTATGGGGAGATGAGTATTATAAAGGAAATGCACAAGGACTAAGACCATCTCTAAGGTTTAAGATGAATGCATTGAATTATGAAGGCGAGGAACGATTAATCTATATGGGAGAAGAATATGAACTTATTAGGCCTGACCGCACAAATCAAAGTGAAATTACTTTAATTTGTCAAAGGAGAAGTAATAATGTCAAACAGTAATAAGGTTAAACCAGACAATCTTTCAAATGCAATAATGGAGTATTTGAAGGAATGCAAAGAAGATATTGAGGAAGATGTTGTTGACGTTTCGAATCAAGTTACTAAAAAAGCAAAAACTGAATTAAAATCTATCTCTCCAAGAACAAGTAGAACAGTAATATTAACTGGAGGGACATCAGTTGCCCCTGGATCATATTCAAAATCATGGTTCATAAAGAAGGGACAAAAAGCTAGAGATATATATTCTAAAATAGTATATAACAGAGATTATTATAGATTAACACATCTTCTAGAATTTGGACATGCAAATAGAGATGGTTCAAGAACAAAGCCAATACCACACATCAGAAAAACAGAAGTCAAATATCGACAAATTTTCATAAAGGAATTAGAAAAGAGAATTGAAAGGGGATACTAATTATGACATGGGAAGAACTTGAAAAAAGAGCTGATAATTTCTATCTAGACAAAGAAAAGAACATTAAAATTCCTTATTCTCACTATAATTTCGATAGAGAAGTTTCCCCACCTCACCT
>CANRNC010000025.1 GCA_947631915.1 uncultured Clostridia bacterium | reverse complement strand
TAACAAGACTAATAAATGAAGGAGTTCATTTTATAGGATGGGGAAATAATGACAACAAAGAAGAACTTAAAGAAATAATAGGACTAAATAATAATCAAGGAATATATATAAGTAACAAAAATTATGACAATGCAATAGAAAAAACAGCAAAATATATACAAGAGAAGATAAGTGAATTAAATAAGAATGACTATATATTATTAAATGAGCCAATCAAAGTATCATCAGAGCCAGAAGGAATATTAACAGGAACAGCAGATGAAGAATGGGAAAGCGGAAAGTGGAGAATAAACCATGACTTTGAATATTTTGATAATAATTTAGGACAATTAGCAAACTCAGGAAAATATACAAGTGATTTTATATCAACATTTGATAAAGTTGGAAAATATGACTTGACATATATGGACAAGTCTATTTCACCTGCCTCAATATATGTACACAGAAAACCAGTAGCACAATTTACAATTGAAAGAAGAGAAAACACATTAAACTATATAGATAAATCATTTGATTTAGATAAAAGAAAAGATCAAGATAATGGAATTGAAGAAAGAGAATGGAAATGGTTAGACACATCAGAAAATGTATGGCATGAAGGTCAAATAGAAGAAATAGACTCATCAAAAGAATACATAATACAATTAAGAGTAAAAGATCATCAAAACACATGGAGTGATCCTGTAAGCAAATATATCACATCAAACAGCAATAGCGCACCTATAGCAATGTTTGAATTAGAAAATGATCATGTAAGTAAATATGAAAATATTGAAATAACAAATACATCATATGATCCAGCAGGAAATGAAATCACATCAACAAAGTGGGAAGTATATAAAGAAGGAGAAAAAATATATGAAGGAGATACACCTAAGCTAAACTATATAACAGAAGGATTAGGTGAATACACAATATATTTAACAGTAACAAACTCACAAGGAGTAACATCAGAAGAAGTATCTAGAAGATTTGAAATAATAAATGATGTATTAGCACCAGAAGTAAGTTTTTCAACAAGCGGATGCGAATGGAAACAAAGAGAAACAGTAGGAGTAAAAGTAGTTGATAAAGGAGGAAGCGGATTCAAGTCATTTAAATATGCTGCTACGGACACACAAGAAGAGCCAAGTTCATGGAATGAAGACGTAACACAACCAGAAGCAAATATAACATTAGACCAAGATGGAGTACAATATTTACACATAAAAACAAAAGATATAGATGGAAATGAAAGCCCAGATAGAGTAGTAGGACCATTTAAAATTGACAATAGCAACCCAACAATCCAAGTTTCAGGAGATTTAGAAACAGAAACAACAGAACCAATAAATATTAGAATAGAAACAAATGACACATTATCAGGAGTAAAAAAAGTATCTGTAAATGGCGATGCTTTACCAAACAAAGATAATAATGTATACAGAGTTACTAAAAATGGAACATATGTAATAAAAGTTGAAGACAATGCAGGAAATAGTTATGAACAAAATTTGGAAGTAACAAATGTATATACTAGATGTGATACAGAACTAGGACACCCAAGATATAGTACAAGTAGCAAAGATTGTCCAATATGTAATTTAATAGAAGGTGTACATGTTACAAATGATGTAGTAACATATAATTCACAAGAACAAGGCATTTCTTATGAGAATAGAAAGGATGCCCAATTAGTAGAATATTATAATGGAGAAAAAGCAAAACCTGTTGATGTTGGAACATATCAATATGAACTAAAAATAGAATATGAAGGAACAGAATATCAAACAGGAATAAAAGGACAATTTGAAATAGAGCAAAAAGAGATAACAGTAAGTGGGTTAAAACCACAAAGCAGAGAATATGATGGAACAAAAGTAATAAAAGTAACAGAAGGAAATTTAGTAGGAGTAGAACAAGCAGATAAAGAATCTGTTGGATTCACATTGCCACAAAACGGAATTGTAGATAGCAAAAATGTAGGAAGTTATAAAGTAACAATTCCAGAAATTGTTTTAAATGGAGATAGAGCAAACAATTATAAAATAGTTATACCAACAGAAGAACTAAATGCAACAATTAGTCCAAAAACAGTGTTGAAAGATGAACAAGGAAATCCAACTACAGAAAAAGTTAGAATAATAGGATTTTTAGGTAAATCTCGCCAATATAACGGAACAAATGAAATAGAATTATCAAAAGGAGAGATAGTAGGAATAGAAGACTGTGACAAAGAAAAGGTAGACTATGTTGTACCAGGTAAAGCAACTATTCCAGATAAAAATGTAGGAACATATAATGTAACAATACCAGAAATAAAATTAGTAGGAGAAGAAGCACAAAACTATGTGTTAAGTCAACCATCAGGAGATGAAGTTGGATTAAACATAGTACCAAAGAAAATAACAATAAGTAAAATAGAAGCAAAAGACAAAGTTTATGATGGTTCTAATGCAATAGAATTAACAGGAGGAGAATTATCAGGAGTAGAGCAAACAGATATAGATAGAATAAAATTTATATTAGTAAAAACAGGAAGAACTCCTAACTATGATGCAGGGGAATATAATGTAGAAGTACCAGAAATAAAATTAACAGGAACAGCTGCAAAAAACTACACATTAGAGCAACCAAAAGAAGGCGATGTAAAAGTAACCATATCGAAAAAAGATATAACAGTAGAAGGAGTAACAGCAGTAGATAGAGCATATAATGCAACAAATGAAGTAGAGTTAAGAAGAGGAAACATAGTTGGATTATTAGAACAAGATGAAGGCAAGGTAGATTATATATTACCAGAAAAAGGAATACTATCAAACAAAAATGTTGGAACACATGGAGTTCATGTACCAGAGATAAAATTAACAGGAGAGAAAGCACAAAACTATAATATTATACAAATAAAAGATGACGAAATAAAAGTTGAGATATCAAAAAAAGATATAACGTTATCTGAAATTAAAGCAGAAAGTAGACAATATGATGGAACTAATGTAGTAAACATTCTAAGTGCAAACCTAGAAGGAGTTGAAGCTCCTGATGAAAAGAAAGTAAAAATAGATTTGCCAGAAACAGGAACAATACCAAGCAAAAACGTTGGAAACTACTATGTAGAAATAGAAGACGTTCTATTAAGCGAGTCTGAATCACCTAACTACAATTTAATTCAGCCAGGAGAGGAAGATATTCCTGTAGAAATATATGAGCGTGAATTAAGAATAGAAGGAATAAAAGGTGAAAATAGAAAATGGAATAATACAGATATAGTAAATATAATACCAGGGGAATTAAAAAATGTAATAAATGGAGACGACGTAAACATAACAGTTCCAAGGACAGGAACAATTGAAGATAAAAGCTCAGGAATACATGAAGTAACAATAGAACCAATAGAACTTTATGGAGATGATATTGCAAATTATACATTAATACAACCATCAGCAGAAGACATATTAGTATCAATATATAGACCAGATAAACCAGAATTCGAATTACAACCAAACATTATAAGCGTAAATGGAGATACAAATGCGCAAGAAATAAGATATGGTGATGAAGTAGAAATCAGGCTAAACATAGAAAATAGAGGATCAGGAATAGGATATGCACAAAAAATAACAAATATAGTACCAGAAGGATTGATGTTAGTAGAGAACAATCCAGTAAACAAACAATATGGATGGAAGCAAAATGGAAATAAAATAGAAACACAAATAGCAAGTAAAACTTCTGAAAATGAAAATGCAATAGAACCAACAGCAAATAAAGAAGTGTTATTAGTGTTGGAAATCACAGCAAAGAAGCCACTATCAGAGAGCTTGGATGATTTAATAAAAGTATTAGTAACAGATATAGAAGGAAATCCGCTAAACATAGCAGAAATAGAAGACAGCAAAACACCAACACCAGAAGCACCTGAAACAAACAAAAAAACATTTACAATAAAAAGATATGTATATATACACAAAACATTAAAAGACATCAAAGCAGAAAGAATGACAAATGAAAAAGGAGAAGAATATGCAGTAGCAAATCTAGAAACATCAGAAGATGTAAAGATAACGGAAGGAAAGAAAGAATATATAGCAAAACCACGTGGATGGTCAAAAAGTAAAGAACCAGATGCAGAAATAGAAGTAAAAATAAATGAAGAAGCAACAGTAACAGGATTAGAAAGATACTATTTATCATATGAGTATGAAAGACAAATACCATATGTAAAAGCAGATGGAACAGTAGGATATTTATCACAACATGTAGATATGGCATATGATGGAACAAAGAAAGCAGGAAAGGTAACAATACCAACAGAAGATACAAGAGTACCAAAAGATCTTGAAGACGATGGATGGGAGCAAGAAAAAGGAACAGGAAAAGAAGAACCAGGAAATGGAATAGAAGAAGGAAAAGATGTATGGACAACAGATCCAGAACATCCAGATGATCCAAGCAAATGGGTAGATCCAACAGACCCAGATACAGATTTAGACGATGATGAAACAATACAACCAGTATTCAAAAAATTAGTAACAGCAACAAGAGTAGTATATCTAAATCAGCAATTAGAACCTGAATCAAAATATGCGTATAGAAGCATTGAAGAAGACACAGTAGTACCAGCAACATTTGAATTAGGAACATCAGAAGAAATTGAAATAAATGATCACATAGCAACACCAAAACACTGGAAATCAGCAGGCACAGGGGAAAGTTCAACAGAAGAAATAAATGAACTAATAGTAAAAATAAATGGAGTAGCACATTTAACAGAAGACACAAGATATGACTTAATATATCATTACACACAAAAATACCATTATACAAAACCAGATGGTTCACAAGGAGAAGGAGAGCAAGAGGTAGAAGTAAAACCAGATGGAACAGAAGATAAGGGTGAAGTTAAGGTGCCTGCAGAAGATGATGTAGTTCCAGAAGATTTAGAGAAAGAAGGATGGGAAAGAGAAAAAGGAACAGGAAAAGAAGAACCAGGAAATGGAATAGAAGAAGGACATAATGTATGGACAACAGATCCAGAGCATCCAGATGATCCAAGTAAATGGGTAGATCCAAAAGATCCAGAATCAGGAATAGACCCTAATGTACCAATTCATCCAGTATACAAAAAATTAGTTAGTGCATTAAGATATGTATATTTAAATCAAGAGTTAGAGCCACTATCAAAATATGCATATAGAAGTGTTGAAGATAGCACAATTGTTAAAGCAAAAATAAATTTAGGAACAACAGAAAGTGTAACAGTAAAAGGATTTGTTGCAACACCAAAGCATTGGTCAACAGACCCTGCACCAGATGCAGAAGAACCAATAATAGAATTAAATGGCGAAGTAGAAATTGCTGAAAACACAGCATACTACATGTCATACCATTCAACAAGAGAAATAACATATATAAAACCAGATGCTTCAGAAGGAAAAGCTAGCCAGGATGTAGATATTGGATATGACGGAAAAGAAAAAGGCGGAGAAGTAAATATACCAGAGGAAGATAAAAAAGTACCAGAAGACTTAAAGAAAGATGGCTGGGAAGAAGAAAAGAAACCAAGTAAAGAAGAACCAACACCACCAAGCGGAGAAACACCACCAAGTAGTGAAACACCACCAAGTGGTGGTGATGAAGATCACAAAGTTTGGACAACAGACCCTGAAAATCCAGGTGATCCAAGTAAATGGGTGGATCCAGAAGATCCAGACAATCCTGTTGACCCAGAAACACCAATTTATCCAGTATTCAAAAAAGAAATGGTAGCAAATAGACATGTATATCTAAATCAAGAAATTGATGCAGTAAAAGGATATGCATATAGAAGTGTTGAAGGAACAGGAATTACACCTGCAGAAATTAACATAGGAACAGCAGAAGAAGTAAAGGTTAAAGGAAACACTGCAAAGCCAAGGTATTGGTCAAAAGATAGCACATATGATGCACCAGAACCTAATCCAGAAGAAACAGTTAACGAAACATCAGTAGCCCTAGAGGGAACAGTACATTTAACTGAAAATACAGATTACTATATGACATATCTATATACAGAAGAAATAACATATGTAAGACCAGATGGTTCAGATGGAAAAGCTACAAGAGATACAGTAGTAGCATGGGATGGTTCAGAAAAGCATTTTCCTATAAACATAACAGATGAAGGAACACCTGATGACCTAAAAAAAGACGGCTGGGAAGAAAACCGTGGAGATGGAAAGGACGGAGGCAGTGGCCGTGACAAAAATGGTGGAAAAGACAACAATGGAGATGGAATACCAGACAGCTGGGATACAGATGGAGATGGAAGAGATGACGCATGGGATACAGATGTACCACCAGATGGAAATGCAGATAGTTGGGATGAAAACCATAATGATAAATTAGATGATGAAGAAGATAATAGCAAAAATGATCACAATAAAAGAGATCACAATGGTGGAAGAGATACAAATGGAGATGGTAGACCAGATAGCTGGGATAGAAACGGCGATGGCAAGGATGACTCATGGGATAAAGACGGAGATGGAAACGCAGACACATATGATAGAAACTGGAATGGTGAACTAGAAGATGAAGAAGACTATAGTAAACATCCAGAACTACAGAAAAAGGATGAAACAGGCGGAATAGATACAGATAAAGATGGTAGACCAGACACTTGGAATAGAGATGAAAATGGTGGAATAGACACTGATGGAGACGGTAAACCAGATGCATGGGATAGAGACGGTGACGGAAAAGATGATGCATGGGATACAGATGAACCAAGAGACGGAAATGCCGATAGTTATGACAAAGATGGCGATGGTAAATTAGATGATGAAGAAGATAATAGCAAGCACCCTGAAGAATTAAAAGGCCGCGACGAAAATAATGGTAGAGACACCAACGGAGACGGTAGACCAGACTCATGGGATAGAGATGGCGATGGAAAAGATGATTCATGGGATAAAGACGGCGATGAAAATGCCGACACATACGATAGAAACTGGAATGGTGAACTAGAAGATAGTGAAGACAACTCTAAACATCCTGAAATATTAAAAGGCAGAGATGAAAATGACGGTAAAGATACCAACAAAGATGGAAAGCCAGATATGTGGGATAGAAATGGCGACGGAGAAGATGACTCAAAAGATACCGACGGAGATGGCAATGCTGACAGATGGAAAGTAGACGGAAGTGAAGAATGGACAGAAGAAGACGAAACTGGATATAAAGCATGGGATACCAACAAAGATGGTAGACCAGACGCTTGGGATACAGATGGAGATGGCAATGCAGATAGCTATGATAAAAATGAAAATGGTAAATTAGACCCAGAAGAAGATAACAGCAAACATCCAGAAGAAAATAAAGGCCGTGATGAAAATGGCGGAAAAGATAACGATGGCGACGGTAAACCAGATTCGTGGGATAGAAATGGCGATGGCAAAGATGACTCATGGGATAAAGACGGAGATGGAAACGCAGACACATATGATAGAAACTGGAATGGTGAACTAGAAGATAGTGAAGACAACTCAAAACACCCAGAAGAACTAAAAGGCCGTGATGAAAATAATGGTAAAGATACTAACAAAGATGGAAAGCCAGATATTTGGGATAGAAATGACGACGGAGAAGATGACTCAAAAGATATCGACGGAGATGGCAATGCTGACAGATGGAAAGTAGACGGAAGTGAAGAATGGACAGAAGAAGACGAAACTGGATATAAAGCATGGGATACCAACAAAGATGGTAGACCAGACGCTTGGGATACAGATGGAGATGGCAATGCAGATAGCTATGATAAAAATGAAAATGGTAAATTAGACCCAGAAGAAGATAACAGCAAACATCCAGAAGAAAATAAAGGCCGTGATGAAAATGGCGGAAAAGATAACGATGGCGACGGTAAACCAGATTCGTGGGATAGAAATGGCGATGGCAAAGATGACTCATGGGATAAAGACGGAGATGGAAACGCAGACACATATGATAGAAACTGGAATGGTGAACTAGAAGATAGTGAAGATAACTCAAAACACCCAGAAGAACTAAAAGGTAGAGATGAAAATGACGGTAAAGACACCAATGGAGATGGTAGACCAGACACATGGGACAGAAATGGTGATGATAAAGACGATTCAAAAGATTCAGACGGAGATGGAAATGCTGATTTATGGAAAAATCAAGAAAATCCAGATGAAACCGATTGGAAAGAAGAAGACGAAACTGGATACAAAGCATGGGATACCAATGGAGATGGTAGACCAGACGCTTGGGATACAGACGGAGACGGAAATGCCGATAGCTGGGATAAAGATGATGATAACAAGCTAGATGAAGAAGAAAAAGACCCTAATGAAAATGGCAGAGATGAAAATGGTGGTCGTGATACCGACGGAGATGGTAAACCAGATGCTTGGGATACCGACGGAGATGACAAAGATGATTCTTGGGATACAGATGAACCAAGAGACGGAAATGCCGATAGTTATGACAAAGATGGCGATGGTAAATTAGATGATGAAGAAGATAATAGCAAGCACCCTGAAGAATTAAAAGGCCGTGATGAAAACAATGGTAAAGATACCAACGGAGATGGTAGACCAGATAGATGGGATAGAAATAACGATGGCAAAGATGACTCATGGGATAAAGACGGAGATGGAAACGCCGACACATATGATAGAAACTGGAATGGTGAACTAGAAGATAGTGAAGATAACTCAAAACACCCAGAAGAACTAAAAGGCCGTGATGAAAATGACGGTAAAGATACTGACAAAGATGGTAGACCAGATACATGGGACAGGAATGGTGATGATAAAGACGATTCAAAAGATTCAGATGGAGACGGAAATGCTGATTTATGGAAAAACCAAGAAAACCCAGATGAAAGTGATTGGAAAGAGGAAGATGAATCAGGATACAAAGCGTGGGATACCAACGGAGATGGAAGACCAGATGCTTGGGATACCAATGGAGATGGCAACGCTGATAGCTGGGATAAGAATGATAATGGTAAATTAGATCCAGAAGAAAACAACTCAACAAATGGCAATGAAGGAAAAGATCCAAGCGGAGCAGAAGACAAAGACGGAGATGGAAAGCCAGAAGAATGGAATCCTACAGACCCAACACAGCCAAAAGCGTGGGATATCGATGATGATGGAAAACCAGATTCATGGGATACAGACCACGATGGCAATGCAGATAGCTGGGATACAAATGGCAACAATATATTAGACCCAGAAGAGGATAACAGAGTACATCCAGAGCTAGAAGGTAGAGACAAAAACAATGGTAGAGATACCAATGAAGATGGTAGACCAGACGCATGGGATAGAGACGACGACGGAAGAGACGATTCATGGGATACTGATAGAGATGGAAACGCAGATAGCTATGATAGAGACTGGAACGGAACATTTGATGATGATGAAAACTTCTCAAATCATCCTGAATTAAAAGCAGAAGATGAAAATGGCGGAAGAGATACAAACAAAGACGGTAGACCAGATGTATGGGATACTGATGGAGACGGAAAGGATGACGCCTGGGATACAGATGTACCACCAGATGGAAATGCAGACAGCTATGATAAAGATGGAGATGGTAAGTTAGATGATGATGAAGACAACTCAAAACATCCAGAATTAGATGGACGCGACCCAAACGGCGGAAAAGACACCAACAAAGATGGTAAACCAGATACATGGGATACAGATGGCGACGGAAAAGATGACGCATGGGATACAGATGTACCACCAGATGGAAATGCAGACAGCTATGATAGAGACGGAGATGGCGAGTTAGATGACGATGAAGACAACTCAAAACATCCAGATGAACTAAAAGGAAGAGACCAAAATGGAGGAGAAGACACCAATGGAGATGGTAGACCAGACGCGTGGGATAGAAATGACGATGGTAAAAATGACTCATGGGATAAAGACGGAGATGGAAATGCCGATACGTATGATAGAAACTGGAATGGAGAGCTAGAAGATAGCGAGGATAACAGTAAACATCCAGATGAGTTAAAAGGCAGAGACGAAAACGGTGGAAAAGACACAAACAAAGATGGTAGACCAGATACATGGGATACAGATGGAGATGGCAAAGATGACGCATGGGATACAGATGTACCACCAGATGGAAATGCAGACAGCTATGATAAAGATGGAGATGGTAAGTTAGATGATGATGAAAATAACTCAAAACATCCAGATGAGCTAAAAGGTAGAGATGAAAATGGCGGAAAAGATACAAACGGAGATGGAAAACCAGATACATGGGATACAGATGGAGATGGCAAAGATGATGCCTGGGATACAGATGTACCACCAGATGGAAATGCAGATAGTTACGATAAAGATGGAGATGGTGAACTAGATGACGAAGAAGATAACTCAAAACATCCAGATGAGTTAAAAGGAAGAGACGAAAATGGTGGAAAAGACACAAATGGAGATGGTAGACCAGATACATGGGATAGAGACGGAGACGGAAAAGATGACGCCTGGGATACAGACGTACCACCAGATGGAAATGCAGACAGCTATGATAGAGACGGAGATGGTAAGCTAGATGATGAAGAAGACAATAGCAAACATCCAGAAGAACTAAAAGGTCGTGACGAAAACAACGGAAAAGACACAAATGGAGATGGTAAACCAGATACATGGGATAGAGATGACGACGGAAGAGATGACTCATGGGATAAAGACGGAGATGGAAATGCCGACACATACGACAGAAACTGGAATGGAGAGCTAGAAGATAGCGAGGATAACAGCAAACATCCAGAAGAGTTAAAAGGCAGAGACGAAAATGGAGGAAGAGATACCAACAAAGATGGTAGACCAGATGCATGGGATACAGATGGCGACGGAGAAGATGACGCATGGGATACAGATGTACCACCAGATGGAAATGCAGACAAGTGGAAAGACCCTGAAACTGGAGAAAAGAAAGATGAAGACAAATCTGGATACAAAGCATGGGATATTGATGGCGATGGCAAACCAGACAGCTGGGATACCGATGGAGATGGAAATGCCGATAGTTATGATACAAATGGCAATGGAGAACTAGATGACGCAGAAGATAATAGTAAACATCCAGATGAATTAAAAGGACGCGATAAAAACGGCGGAAAAGACACCAACAAAGATGGTAAACCAGACACATGGGATATAGATGGAGATGACAAAGACGATTCATGGGATACAGATAAAGATGGAAATGCCGATAGCTATGATAGAGATGGAGATGGCAAATTAGATAATAATGAAAACTTCAGTAAACATCCAGAATTAGATGCCAAAGATCCAAATGGAGGAAGAGATACCAACAAAGATGGTAGACCAGATAGCTGGGATAGAAATAATGATGGTAAATATGACTCATGGGATAAAGACGGAGATGGAAATGCAGACACATATGATAGAAACTGGGATGGAAAACTAGAAGATGAAGAAGATTATACAAAACACCCTGAATTAAATGCTAGAGATGAACATAACGGAAAAGACACCAACAAAGATGGTAAACCAGATATATGGGATAGAAACCATGATGGTACAGATGACTCCAGAGACACAGATAACAATGGATGTGCAGACCAATGGAAAGTTGGAGGAAATGAAGACTGGACAAATGAAGACGAAACAGGCTATAGAGCATGGGATACAAATAAAGATGGAAAACCAGATGCATGGGATACAAATGGAGATGGCAAAGCAGATAGCTTTGATGGTAACGAGAACAATCAATTAGATCCAGAAGAAGATAATAGCCAAAAAGAAAGCAATGGATTTGAAGAGGGAGATGACATATACACAACAGATCCAGATCATCCAGAAGACCAAAGCAAATGGGTAGATCCAAGAGACCCTGATGCTGAAATAGACCCATCGCAAAAACTATATCCAGTATATAAGAAGAACATATCAGTAACAAGATATATATACCCTGACAACGCTGAAAAATATCCACGATTAACAGCAACAATATATAGCTGCAAGAAAGATTGGAAAACAACTATAATTTCTTCACATACATTCAATCTAGGAACAACAGAAAATATAACAGTTGATGGAGTAAATGGAACACCATACAAATGGGTAGAAGACATTTCAATATTAAATAACATCAATGAAGGAGAAGACATAGAAGGAATAGAATTAAATGGAGAAATAACAACAAAAGAAAATAAAGAATACTACATGGTATATAAATTAGAAGGAAAAGATATCTATGTTGGACCAAACAATGAAAATAAAAATGTTGATAATGTAGATCCAGAAATAAAATTTGATCCACATGGAAATTCAACTTACGCCAAAGAGCAAAAAGTTACAATAAATGTTACAGATAACAAAGAATTAGATACTTCAAGCTTTAAATACAAATGGGTTCAAGGAGCAAATACTCCAGAACCAACAGAGGAAGAATTTACGCAAAGTTTCACAAATGGAGAACCAATTACTCAAGATGGCATAACCGGAACAGATTGGTACTTGTGGGCTATGGCAAAAGACGTAAATGGAAATAAAAAGGTAGCAAGAACTGATGCATTCTTCTTTGATAATACAGCACCAACAACAACAAAACCAACAGTAACAGATACAAAAGTAAATGAAATAACAGTAGAAACAAAGCAAGCAGATTATGAAAGTGGATTAAACCCATTACTACATCAATATGCAATAAAAGAAGCATCTAGTGAAGAATGGCAAGAATGGAAAACAGCACAAAATGAAAGCTACACATTTACAGATTTGAAACATAGTACAGAATATAACATAAAAACAAGAGCAACTGACAGCGTAGGAAATAGCTCAGACTCAGAAGTTATTACAGTATATACAGTAGGATTAGCAAAACCTTCAATTCAATTTAATCCAGAGCACTGGACAAATGGAGAAGTAGAAGTTACAATTTCATATCCAGAATTGGAAGGTGTAAGTTTAACAAAACAATACAGTTATAACGGTTCAGATTGGTCAACATATGAAGAACCAATTAAAGTACAAAGCAACAATACAAAAATATATGCAAGAAGTATAGGGTTAAATAACTTAGGAGAAGATGTAGTTGCCGAAAGAACTGTAACAAATATCGATCCAACAAAACCAAACATAAAAGGAGTAAACACAACTAATTTACAATCAGATGGAACAATTCATTTAACAGCAGATGTGGAAGACCCAGATAGTGGTATAATTGCATACCAATTTAGTCAAAATGATAGTTTGGAATATAATTCACCTGACGGATGGGTGCCAGTTGAAAACAAACCAGAAGTAGGCGGTATAACAGAAGAAATGCACTTATCTCGAAATGTAATAGAAACAGGAATGTGGTACTTGTATGTAAAAGATGATGCAGGCAATTTAGCAAAAGGACAAGTAGAAGTAACAGAATCTGCATATGATGTAATGACGCCAGTTATAACTTACCAACCAATAGAATGGTACTTTGTAAAAGATGCACAAATAGATTATCCAGAAATAGAAGGAATGCAAATATTCTATGGAATAAACAATCAAGATGATATGAGACCATATACAAGACAAACACCTTTAACAATTAATATAAACAACACAGTTATATATGCAAAAACAGTAATCAATGGAAAGGAAAGATTTGTTAGCAAGACAGTAGAAAAAATAGATACAATAGCGCCAACAGGAAATATCGAAGCCAGTAAAATAACAACACATAATATAACAGTAACAGTAAATGCAAATGATGAAGGTGGAAGTGGATTACGAGATAGTGATACATATACATATTATATAAATGGACAAAGAGAAGTAACCACAACAGATAATAGTTATACATTTGATGATTTGAGCCAGTCTTCAGAATATACTTTGAAGGTAGTTATAAAAGACAACGCAGGAAATGAATCAGAAAAAGAAACAACAGTTTCAACAAAAACAGTACCAAGCTTATCAAGTGGAGGAAACATTAAGTTTGAATATGACCCAGGAGATGGATGGACAAATACAGATGTAACAGTAAAAATGACAACAGAAAATGTTGACAGAGAAGAATTTACATTGCAATATTTAAGAGCTACTGGTCAAGAAGATTGGGAAGATTATACAGATGAAGGAGTAATAATGCAACAGAATGGAGCAATATATGCAAGACTAGTAGATGAAACAGGACAAACTGCAGGTACTGCAACAGGAAATGTTGGTAATATTGATAAAGTGGATCCAGAAGCTGTATTTATGGCTGGACTTACAAACACTCATAGCATACAAGTTGAAGTGCTAGCAACAGATGAAGGCGGAAGTGAACTAAGAGATGAAGATACTTATGCATATTATAAAAACAACATATTGATGACAAAAACAACAGAATCAACATATACATTTGAAAATTTACAACAAAATACAGACTTCAACTTAAAAGTAGAAATATATGACAATGCGGGAAATAAGATAACACGAGAAATAACACAAAAAACCGAAACAGTTCCGGGGTTAACAATGGGTTCTAACATTAAAATGGATTATACTCCTAAAGGATGGACAGCGACAGATGTAGAAGTTGTACTTTTAGAATATGCCCAACCTGGGTATACGTTAGAATACAGCAAAGGACTAGATGGAAATTGGTATGAATATAACCCTGCACAAGCAATAAATGTAGAAAGAAATGGTGCAATACATGCAAGATTAGTTGATGAAACAGGTCAAATAGGAGGAATAGCAACTGGAAATATTACAAACATTGACAAAGATAAACCAACGGCTACATTATCACAAAACCATGATACAAGCAGTGTAACAATAAACGTTGATGCAAGTGATGGAAACGGTAGTGGATTAGCAGATGAATCAACATATAAATATTACAAAGAAGGTGTATTGATAAATACATCAACAAGAGCAAGTTATACATTTACACAATTAAGTGATTATACTCAATATAATTTTAAAGTTGAAATAACAGATAATGTAGGAAATATGGAGACAAAGACATTAACTCAAAGAACACAATGTACTGGTACCCACAGTTATTGTGATAGCTATAGCAAATATAATGATTATTACTGTAGTGTATGTACGCAGCACACGAATACGAAGCACTATGTATGTAGCCAGAGTGCTCACCGACAAACTTCGCATCAAACTAGCTCTGGTGGAAGTTGCCCATATGTAACGAGTTGGTCAAACCCTTATTATTACTGTTCAGTGCATAATACAACCTACAGTTCGAGTGGTACATGCAAATACGTACTTTCAACACAAAGTGCATACTACTATTGCGCTAAACACCCTAGCACTCACTATAATTCTAGTGGAAGATGTTCAGTAGTTACCCAAAGTGCATATAAATACTGTACTACACACCCTTCAACTCATTATAGTACCTCTGCAACAACGTGCACAGAAAAGACAACTTATACAAATGCATACGCCGAAAACTGGACGTTCTATAATTACTCGGGAACTCAAAAGTGTCAAGGATCAGGAAATGGTCAGTCATGTTACCATGGTGTACCAACTGCTACGTGTTATTTGCAGTACACATGTAGCGCGTGTGGACTAAACAAAACGATTAAGTATATGTGCAATGGCTGTCATACGGATTGGCTAAATTCTAATAAATCAAACCAAAAACAATTGTGGTCACATGAATGTAAAAAGACTTGTGGAAAGACCTTAACTACTAAAGCCGCTGTTCTTTGCAATACTCAATATACATATCAACCTAAAGTAACAAACTATTGTGATAGGAAATTATTATATCAAGCAAGTATTCCTACATATTGTTCAAGAAGCATAACAACATCATCGTCAGTAGAGGATACTCATTATATACCTTGTGCAGCACACAGTAAAACATATGCACATTATTACTGCTCACACAACTCAAACGGTGTACCACATGATTAATACAACATGTAATATTTGTCAATAAGTTTAATTATGCAAATTAGCATAATATCAAACTCCTTATACAAAAAGGAACCCTAAATACAAAAGGGTTCCTTTTTGAGTGAACATTATACGAAAATTTTACTCAAAAATTTTCCGCACACCATATTGCAATTTTTACCAAGATATAATAAAATATTTAATGTAATTGGTAGAAAAATTTTGAAATAAAAAATATAAAGTAAAAACCGCCCGAGCAATTTTTTG
>CANRNC010000024.1 GCA_947631915.1 uncultured Clostridia bacterium | reverse complement strand
TCATTTCAAGAATTATGTAATAAATATAAAGAAGAAGTATGTCCATATTGTACCCAACAAGGAGAATGCAATATATGCAAGACTTTAGATGGAGTAAGGTGCAGCGGATATAAGAAAGATTAAAATAAAAAAAGGAGAGATATAAGAATGGCAGATAAGAAAACATATACAATAAATGAAGATTTGAGTTTATCTGAATCAATGACAAAGACACAAATTGAAAATAAAATTAAAGAAAGTGTTAATAACCAAGCAGGAATATATAAATTGTCACCTAAATCTTCTACTTCGATGAATGCAGGTACTGAGACCGCTACTGAAGTTACTATACAATTATCTGACAAAGTAACTAATTATGATTATTTAATAATAAGTATAAGTGGATTAAGTGGACGATTTGATAACAGATATATAATAGAACCAAACGAAATTAGTCTTGCTCCAAATACAAACTTAAGAGGGCATTGGGCAGGAGGTAGGTATGTATTAGATACATATGGTATAGGTTATTCCAGAAGTGCATCAAGTTATGTACTCCTAGGTTTATCCATATTGCTTAATTCCGACTTAACATCATTAAAAATAACACGTGACCTTGGATTAAAACTTCCAGACTTGAAACAATTGGATGCTCTTTATGATGAGTTTTCAATAGATGGAGTGTATGGAGTTAAATTATATTAATATATGTATACATTAAATAATTTTTATAAAAGTAAAAAATGAGAAGACTTGGAAGGAAATCAAATAGCATGAAAGGACGACTAGAAGAAAATGATGAAGTGATTTTCACAGGACACGATTATAATTTAGCCAAGGTATTTAATTATGAAGAAATATTTAGAGATAAAGAGTTAATAGTAGAAAATATATTAAGATGTCCTTGCGAAAACAATGAAAATGATAAAATAAAATTCAAAGGAATAGATGGTTATTATAGATCTGTTTTCTTTGATAAGAAGGAACAGTAATGTATTCAACAGAACAGATAAAACAATTAATTCAAGAAGGTAATAAGAAAAAGTTTTATGATGATACATATTGGAAAAAATTATCAAAAGAAATATTAGAAAGAGACAGATATGAATGTCAAGAATGTAAAAAAGAAGGAAAGCTGACTATAAAACAACAGGGAAGAAAATTAGATATACATCACATAAAAGAACTAGAAACTAATCCAGAATTGGCATACGTAAAAAGTAATTTAGAAACAGTATGTATACATCATCACAATATATTAGATAATAAACAATTTAATGTTAAGAGAAAAGAAAAGTTCATAAATGAGGAAAGATGGTAGAAAAGGAGAGATTAAAATGGCAAAGGCAAAGAAGATTGAAGAAGAATTAATAGATAATGATATAAAAGTAAATGAAATAAAGGAAGAAATAGATACTGATACAAAAAACACAGAAGCAGAAAATATAAGTGAGATGGAGCTAGAGATATACAATAAAGTTTACAAAGTTTCAGAACTTATAGCATTAACAGATAAAGAAAATAAAACATATGCAGAGAGAGAAATAGTTAACAGATTTAAAGAGTTAATGCTTAACTACTACAGAGGTATAGAGTATGCAGTGTTAAGAAATTGCTGTGGAAAAACATATACAATAGATGAATTAAAAGCAAAACTTAATTATAACATCATAGATCTAAGATGCAGTAGAGGTAATATGAGATTCGATAAAACTACTGTTGATACAGTAATAAGTTTTGTAGAAAAGTATATTAAATAAAAAAATATACCCCCATTCAAAACTTTTGGCTATTTTCATAAGTGTATTGAACGAGGAGCTTATACATAAAAACATAAATTTTGAAAAATATCGTTCGAAGGGAGGGTAAAATTAAAAATGCCTAGAAAAAAAGAAGATAATTTAAAAAATTATGAAGAATTAGAAAAGGAACTAACAGATCAACTTATTACAAACAATAATTACAACAAAGTTACAAAAGAATTAATTGAAAAATATATCAAGTATACTAAAATCGAGGACAAATTAATTAAAGACATTGATAAAAGAGGTGTAAATGTTACCTGGAATAATGGCGGAGGACAAAAGGGAGTCAAAAGAAATGATAGCATACAAGAATCTACAAAAGTAAACGCACAAAAATTAAAAATACTTGATAAATTAGGAATTAAACCACCAGAGGCGAAAGGCGATGGTGATGGAGAGTATGAAGTATAACAAATATATTGATAGATGGTTTGAAATAGTAGAAAATGAAGAAATAAGAGTGTGCGAAGAACAAAAAATGCTTGTCAGATGGCTTAAGCATAAACTTGATACGGAGAAAATCATAATAAACGAGGAAGAAATAGAAAAAGCTATTGTTACTAAAGAAAAGTGGTTTGAGTATCAACTACTTGATTGGGAAAAATTCCTTGATGCATGTGAATATGGTTTATATTATGAAGATGGCTCATTAGTATTTAATGAGTTTTTTATTATGGCTGGAAGAGGATTCGGTAAAAATGGATACATGAGCACAGAGGTATTTTATCAAACAACGAAACAACACGGAATAAAAAATTATGATATAGACATTATAGCAACATCTGAAAGCCAAGCTAAAACATCTTTTATGGATGTTCATGATATGATTGAAGAAAATCCAAAACTTAATAAAGCATACAACATTACATTAGAAGAAATAAGAAATAAAACTACAAAGTCAACTATAAATTACAATACTAGCAATTCTAAAACTAAGGATGGAAGAAGACCAGGACACGTATTTTTTGATGAAATACATGCATATGAAGATTATAAAAACATAAAAGTTCATACGTCTGGTGGGGGAAAAAAGAAAAATTTTCGAATTACATACATAACAACTGATGGAGATGTAAGAGATGCTGTTATAGACGATTATAAAAAAGAAGCAAGAGATGTATTTACTGGAGTAATTGAAAATTCAAGAACATTATTTTTTATATGTAAATTAGATGATGAAAAAGAAGTAGAGGATCCTGAAAATTGGATAAAAGCAAATCCATCACTTAATGTTTTTAAAGATTTAAAAATAACAATGTTAGACGAATATCAAAAGGCATTAAGAAGACCATCACTATATCATGAATTTATGACTAAAAGAATGAATATTCCACATCAAGATGAAACAAGAGTTGTAGCAAAATGGGAAGATATAGTTGCAACAAATCAAGAAATACCTGAGCTAGATGGAGAGTCTTGTATTGGTGGACTAGACTATGCAAGTGTTAGAGACTTTTGTGGAGTTGGATTGTTATTTAAAAAGAATAGCAAGAAAATTTGGAAAAGCCATACTTTTATAAATAGAAATAGTCCTCATTTACCACTTGTAAAAAGAGAAGTTATAGAAGAAGCTGATGCAAAAGGTGAAATAACGTGGGTAACTACTCCAACCATTCCACCAGAGCTTGTTGCAGAATGGTTTATAGAGCAAATGGCAAAGTACAATATAATCGCAATAGCAATAGATAAAGTAAAAGCAAATTACTTTGTAGAGGCCTTTGAAAAAGTAGGGTTAACAGTTAGAACTAACAGCAATAAAACAGGTGAAATTGTAATCGTCAGAAGTGGTGAGTTCACAGATACAATGGTATATGGAGTATTGGAAGATTGGTTTTCTAATCATAATTTGATTTTTGGAGATAGTACATTAATGCGATGGTATGTAAATAATACAGCAGTAGAGCCAAGAAAAAATGGAAACAAGGCTTTTATAAAAATAGAACAACAAAGTAGGAAAAATGATGGATTTATGGCATTAACACATGCAACAAGTATACAAAGTGAATTAAAAGAAACACAACAAATAGATGAGAATTACTTAAAAACATTCTTAAAAACGTACTAAAGGAGGGAAATGTTTTGAGCTTTATAGAAACGGCATCAGACTATATGCGAAGATGGTTTAATAAAAAGAATGAAATATGTTTAAGTCAATGTATAGATTTATTATATGATACTTGCTACAAAGAGCTAGGACTACGAAAAGTAATATCTTTGATAGCAAGTTCTTTTATTAGTACAGAGATTAAAACGTATGAAAACCATAAAGAAGTAAAAAAGAATGTATATTACAAATTAAATGTTGCTCCAAACCTAAATTCAAATAAATATGATTTTTATTTTAAATTAATAAAGCAACTAATTAGGGAACGAGAGAGTTTAATATTATTAATAAATGATCAACTGTATGTAGCAGATAGTTTTGAAAAAAATAAATTAGCTTTTAAAAATTATTATTTTGACAATATAGTTATTGATGAATATCAGTTAAAAGATAGATTTTATATGAATGATGTAATGTATTTTAGCTTAAATGATGAAAGATTAGAAACATTAATCAATTCAATAGATAATAATTATTCACGAATATTAGCAGCCATGCAAAATTCTTATGTTAGAGACAGAATGCGAAAAATAATTGTTAATTTTGATTCAACAAACAATTTAAAAGGTGGAGAAGACAATGATTTACAATCATTAATTGACAGTTTAATAAAACCGTTCATAGAAGGCGAAAGAAATGTACTAACATTGCCAAAAGGAATATCTTTGACTAATTTAGATGAAAAATCTTCTAACAAAAATAACGGCGATTCTGTTACACAGATGAAAGAAGCGGGGCAAGAAATATTGGAAAATATTGCTTCTATATTTAACATTCCAGTCGATTTACTATATGCAAACAAAAATGAACTAACTGAGCAAGAACAAAGTTATATGACGCATGCACTAAAGCCATTTAGCATTATGTTTAATTCAGAAGCTAATAAAAAAATATATTCTAAAAAACAATTCCTTAATGGAACATATATAAAAATGGATCTAATAACAACTGAATATGTTAATTGGTTAAAGAATGCTGATTCATTAGATAAAGTATTTAGAATTGGATTTAAGCACAATTTCTTATTAAGCAAATTAGACGAAGAACAACTTGATGAAGAATGGGCAAATAAATCTTATGTAACTAAGAATTATATGAACGTTGAAGGGGGTGATGAAGAATATGAACAGAATTAAACAACAAGCAGGAAATAGCATAAATATCTATTTATACGGAGATATTGCTGATTACTGGTGGGATGATGAATCTAATTCTGCAAAATGTTTAAAAGATAAACTTTCAGAATTAAATGATATTACAGAAATAAACTTACATATTAATTCATTAGGTGGTGATGTCATTGAAGGTATAGCAATGTTTAATTTGCTAAAACAATACCCCGCAAAAGTAAATGTGTATGTAGATGGTTTTGCTTGCTCTATTGCAAGTGTAATTGCAATGGCAGGCGATACAGTATATATGCCAAAAAATTCTATGATGATGATACATAATTGTTGGACCTACGCTGCCGGCAATTCAAAGGAATTAAGAAAGACGGCAGATGACTTAGACAAAATTATGGAAACATCAATAGAATCATATCTATCTAAAATAAACATAAGCAGAGAAAAACTAATAGAATTATTAGATGGAGAAACATATCTAACAGCACAAGAATGTTATGATATGGGTTTTGCAGATGAGCTATTACCAATCTCAGAAGAAATTGAACAATCTGCAAGCAAAAGCATTTTAGACTTGGTTGAAGAAAATAAGAAATTGAAAATGGAACTTCAATCAGAAAAAACTATCAAAGTTGATTTATCAAACGATGATATTGAAAAGTTAGCAAATAGAATTGTGCAAAGTATTAAAAAAGACAAACTTAAAAATAATAATAATTTAAAACAAGACCCAAAAAATAATTTTTTTGAGTCTTTTTTTAATGGAATTTTAAAAAAAGAAAGTGAGGAAAATTAAATGAGTATTAGAGATTTAAGCAGAGAAGATGTAAAGGAAAAAGCATTAAAAGCAATCGAGGAAGGTAAAACAGAAGAACAAGCAGAAGTTATGCAAGAATGGATGGAGTTAGTAGCTGAAGAAGTAGCTGAAAAAGTAGCAAAAGAACAAGCTACAATAAACAATGATACTGTAATTTTAACAAATAGAGGTGCTAAACAATTAACAAGTGAAGAAATAAAGTACTTTGAAAAAGTTGCAGAGGCTATGAAACAAAAGAATGTTAAACAGGCTTTAACAGATTTAGATGTTGTTATGCCAACAACTACTATTAACAGGGTATTTGAAGATTTGGCAGAAGCTCATCCACTTTTAAAGAAGATAAAAGTTACTAATGTAACAGGTATAACAGAAGTAATCAAAAGAACAGGTGATGTTGAAGCAGCTTGGTGGGGAACTTTATGCGAAGAAATCAAAAAAGAATTAGAAGCAGGATTTAAGAAAGAATCAGCGATATTGTATAAACTAAGTGCTTTCTTACCAATTTGTAAAGCATATTTAACACTTGGACCAGCATGGTTAGAAAGATACATAAGAACAATATTAACAGAAAGTATGTCAAAAGGTTTAGTAAAAGCTATAGTAACAGGTACAGGTGTAAATCAACCTTATGGTATGGATAGAGATTTAGAGGCTGCTGTAGTACCTGGACAACCTGTGCCAAGGAAAAAGGCTATAAAAGTAAAAGACTTTGAACCAGCTACATTAGGTGAAATAATAGCTAAATTAACTAACAATGGAAAAAGAGTTGTTACAAAAGTTGATTTAATTGTTAATCCAATGGATTACTGGACAAAAGTATTTGTAATCACAACAGTAAAAAATGCATTAGGTCAATATATTGCAAATCAATTCCCAATCCCTGTTGATATCGTGCAAGAACCATCAGTTGCAGTCGGAGAAGCTGTAATTGGTATAGCAGAAAAATATGACTTAAGTGTTGGTATGGGGCAAAAAATAGAATATTCTGATGAATTTAAATTCTTAGATGATGAAAGAGTATATCTATCAAAGATGTATGCAAATGGTAAAGCAGTAGATAACTGTTCATTCTACTTATTAGATATTTCTGAAATTAACTCTCCCAGTTAATCCTGGAGGGGATACTTCAGGCGTACAGATAAGTCCATTAGATGGTGAAACAGAAGTACTAGGAAAGACTGTTAATGAGTTACAAGAAAACATTGCAATAAATAAAAATAATGAAATAACAGGAAAGCTAAAATATGTTACAGATTTTATTGAATTTAACAAGTCAGTTAAAGAAGAACAAAAGGGTAATTTTATTGCAATTAAAGTAGAAGAAGCAACACAAGGAAAAACTGTAACAGGACAACTTGCTGGAACAGGTACAAAAAACGGTAAACCAGTAAAATTAACAGATGATGGTATATTCATTTGTAAAGTAGCTAATAACGACAACACTATAAAAATAACTGTTGATGGAGAAAATGAAAGAACTTTAACTTTAACAAAAGTAGAATTAGAGCAAAATCAGTAATGATAGATGGAGGTGTAAGCCTTGCAATATGAAGAAAATGAAATCGAAAAAGATAAAGATTTTGTAAAAGAAGTTAAGAACTCTTTAAATATAACGTGGGATGATGAAATAACAAATACTAATGTGACCAATTATATAAAAAACGGTGTTGCAGTCTTGCAAAATGATGTAAAATCCAAAATTGATTTTACAACAGATATTTTAGCAAGAAAATTATTAAAAACATATTGTCGATATGAAAGAAATAATTCAGAAGAATATTTTATAGCAAATAATTTGCAAGATCTTTTAAAATTGGAGGTATCATATGGCAAAACAGAAGTTTAGCAATCCCATTCCATATAGCCAAAACCGTCATTATACATACAATGACGGTTTTATAAAGTATGGATTAATAGAAATATTAAAAAATGCCAAGAAAGAAAAAATAGGTGAGAATTTTAAAGAGTTAGGAATTAGAACTTTTGCAAATGTTAATATCAGAGACACAGATAATCAAATAGCAGATTCTTTGGGATATACAATAGATAAAAAAATTAGAATACCTATCTCAGAACTTCCAGAAAACATCAAAATCAAAATTAATAATGATAATACTATATATGAAGTAAAAAAACGTGATTCTAGTGATGGAAAAAATATATATCTATATTTACAAGTAGCAACGGCTAAGAAAGAAGGTTTAAGATGACGGATGAAAAAATAATTAAAGCATTAGAAGAGTTTAATCTTCCAATTCGGAAATAAAAGAATATATGAAAATGAACTAGAAAATTATAATTACATAATTTTTAGAAAAGGAAGATTATATGGTAATTGTGATAGATATGTAAGACAGATACAAATAATATATGTTTACTCTGGAGAACAAAAAATATCTGATTTTGAAATAATAAAGAAAATAAAATCGTTGGGACTTAATTTTGTAGAGATGGATAGCAATGATGTACAAATTGCAGATACAAATGATTGGGTTGATATGAATACATATACATTTGAAAGACCTGAAAGGGGCTAAAATGAGTAAATACAATGAATTATCTTTAGAATTTAAGGATATAAAAAAACTAGAAGAAAAGATGAAAGCATTACCACAAAAAGCAGAATACGAAGTAAATAGCTATCTTTGGAATAGTGGCGGAGATATACTAAGAAAACAAGTATATGCAAATATGCCAAGGTCTAATAAAAACAAATCTAAAGTAAAAAATGGACCAAAGGCTCATGCTAAAGATGTTGAAAGTTTAGACAAAGTTACTTTTAATTTGGGAGTAAAAGTTCAAACACATTTAAAACCGAAGTCAAAAGACTTCGGTTATTTAATATTCCCCGATGAAGGTCGAGGAATATATCAAAAGAAGAAGGGTGCTCAAGAGTTTTTTGGAAAAGCGTTAGAAAGCAAAACAAACGAAGTAGCAGATGGGCTACTAAATCATTTAAATAAAAAAATAGAGGAGGAATTACAATGACAGTAGAGGAGTTTGACGATTATAAAATCGAAGAAGGTTCAATTCAATTTGATAAAAAAAGTGCAATAGCTTTTGGATGTATAGGAACACTAGATGCAACTGCAAATGTTGAAGAAATAGTAAAAAAATGTGAAGGAATAGTTGTAAAAAAAGCAAAGAGAATTACAGATATGACAGTTGCATTGACTGGACATGCTAAAGTTGCTGCAACAAGAGACATTTCCGGTCTTTCAAACGAAGGATTAAAAAATGGAGTATATGCTTATGGTACTGATACATTTTCAAAACCTTTTGTATTTTCTGCAAGAGTGTTGGACATGGATGGAAAAGTTAAATACATAGCATTTACGAACTTAGAGAATGTAAAAGGTTTATCAGTTAAAGTTAACAATGATACTACAGAAATAGAAATGAAAGATTTTGAATTTTCTGCATTACCTGACAGTAATAAGAAATTTTATTATGAAGCTTATGAAGATGAATTAGAAGATGAAACAGTTAAACAAAAATGGCTTACTAATTTTACTCCAGAATTAGTAAAAGCAGGAGAATAAATAATTGTAAATTAAATTCTTACGATAATTTTAATATATTTGTATTAAAGTTATCGTAAGAAATAAAAAAATAGGAAAAGGCATTAAATTAGGAATTAAAAAGATTCTTAATTTAATGCCTTTTTAGAAAGGACAGTAAAATGAAAATAAATAATGAAGAAATAAATCTTAAGATTACACCTAAGGTAATTAAAAAAACAGAAGAAATGGATGAAAAGTTTGACATATTGAAATTAATCAGAGATTTTCAGTATGAAGGAAAAGAACCACGTTTATCAGATTACTACAGAATAGTATATACAGGTTATTTGGGAGCTACAAATGAAGATATTTCATTTGAGGATTTTCTTGAATTAGTAAAAGATATAGACATATTAGAAATTAATGCTGCAGGAGTAGATTTATTAATGAAAAGAAAAAACTAAAATTCCAAGAAGGATTCAAAAAAGTCACAAAAAAAAGAGAGAAAAGTAAATATAAGCAACCAAACATATATATCGAGACAGTAGCTGATATGTATGTTTTTTATGTTGTTATCAACAAAATAGATCATAAAACATTTTGGGAAAGTGATATTTCCTTCTTGGAGAATATAGCAGATGATATACAAGCTTATGAAAATTATATTAATTATCCAAAGGAGGCGTAAAGATGGCAAAAAAGAATAAACAGCAAATTGTATTCGAAACAGATATAACAGGATTTAAAAGTGCAATAAAAGAAGGAGAACAATCTGTACGCTCTCTAACAAAAGAATTAAAATTAAATCAAGAGCAGTTAAAGGGAAATAAAAACAATACAGACTTATTACAAACTAGAATAAAGACTTTGCAAAAGCAGTATGACGAACAAACAAATGTAATTGAAGAATCAAATAATGCATACAAAAAAGCTGTCGAATTGCTTGGAGAAAATTCTGAAGAAGCAAGAAAATGGAAAGATAAAATAGTTGATGCAGAGATTAAACAGCAACAAATAAAAAATGCGATTGATAATGCAAATGAAGAATTAAAGAAACAAAAAGACGGATGGATAACAACTGGAAAATCAATGCAAGATGCTGGTACAAAAATAGAAAGTCTTGGCAATAAAATAAATAAAGTTGGAAATGGTTTATCTGTTATAAGTGCTGGGATAGTAGCAATTGCAGGGGCAGCATTAAAAGCTTCAATTGATTATGAAAGTGCTTTTGCAGGAGTTGTAAAGACTGTTGATGGAACAGAGGAACAATTAAATGAAATAAAGCAAGGTATTTTAGATATGTCTACAGAATTACCAACTGCTGCGACAGAAATAGCATCTGTTGCTGAATCAGCAGGACAACTGGGTATAAAAACAGAAGATGTACTATCTTTTACAAGAGTTATGATTGATTTGGGAGAATCAACAAATTTAAGTTCTACGGAAGCAGCGAGTAGTTTAGCAAAATTTGCTAATGTAACGGGTATGACTGCTGATAAGTATAGTAATTTAGGCTCTGTAATTGTTGCTTTGGGAAATAATTTTGCAACAACTGAGTCAGATATTGTTGCAATGTCTACACGTTTAGCAGCGACAGCGGAACTTGCAGGATTAAGTGAACCTCAGATTATGGCGCTTGCCACGTCTATGTCTAGCGTTGGAATAGAAGCAGAAGCGGGTGGCTCTGCAATGAGTAAGTTGTTAAAAAGTATACAAGTAGCAGTAGAAACAGGATCTGATGATTTAAATAAATTTGCTAAAGTTGCTGGTATGTCATCACAAGATTTTCAAAAAGCGTTTAAAGAAGATGCTGTTGATGCATTATCTAAATTTATTGCAGGTTTAAATGATACAAAAAGAAATGGCAAGTCAGCAGTTGCTATTTTGGACGATATGGGTATAACAGAGGTAAGATTATCAAATACTATATTAAGTCTAGCAAATTCTTCTGATGTAATGACAAAAGCCATAAAATTAGCAAATGAAAGCTGGAAAGATAATACAGCATTAAGTAAAGAAGCTTCAACTAGATATAAAACAACGGAATCACAAATGAAAATGCTTAAAAATGAAGCAACAAAATTAGCTATAGAATTTGGAAACGAACTAGCACCATCTTTAAGAGAACTTCTTAAAGATGCTAAACCTTTGTTGACTAATATAAGTGATATAATTAAAAAATTTAGTCAGTTGGATGATACTACTAAACAAAATATAATTCGAATAGGTGCATTAGTTGCAGCAGCGGGTCCTGTTGCAAAAACTATAGGAGGTATTACTTCAGCGGTAGGCTCAAGTATAAGTGCGGTAGGAAAATTTACTGAAGCAATTGGAAAAGCAAATAATGCATCAAAATATATGAGTGGGAGTGCAACTGCATTGACAACAGTACTAAAAGGGATTACTTCCCCCATAGGGCTTACAACTATAGCAGTAGCTGGATTAACTGCAGCATGTATAGCATTAATGAATGCAACTGATGAAAATGTTAAATCATCACAAAAGATTTTAGAAGAAACAGATAAACAATTAGAATCTCAAAAAGAATTAGCAAAATCATACGATGATTCAAAAAACGCAATATTTGATGAATCTGATAACATTAATAAATTAGCAGAAGAGCTAGATACAATTGTTGACGAAAACGGAAAAGTCAAAGAAAGCTATGAAATGAGAGCACAATTTATACTAAATGAATTAAACAAAGCATTGGGAACTGAATATAGTATGAATAATGGCATTATAGGTCAATATAAAGAGTTAAAAGGGAATATAGAAGAAGTTATTAGATTAAAAAAAATAAATGCTGTTGTGGAGGCAGAACAAGGAAAATATAATGAGGCTATTCAAAAGAAAGCGGAATCTTATCAAGCAATTGTAGACAGGACCAAGGAATTAGCTATAGCACAGGAAAACTTAAAAAAAGCACAAGAAGAAGCGGAAAGTGCATTAAAGAGTAATGTACCTTTAGACATAATCAAAGCAGGAAATAAACTAGATAATGCTAAAACAGCACTAACAAATACTCAAACTGCATTAAATGAATCAAAACAAATATATAATAATTATTTACAATGGATAAGAGAATATGAAAATGACTTAGTTATATTAGAAAATGGAACTACAGAAGAAATAGAAGAACTAATAGTTCGAAGAACAACCTCATATGAGAATGCAACTGATGATATAGCAAGCACTATTCAAAAACAAATAGAAAATCAATTATATGACTTAGAAATAACTAAACAAAACTTAGAAAAGAGCAATCAAATTCAGGATGAAGCTACAAAAAAGGAATGTGAAATACAAAAAAAAGCTCAAGAAACTCAATTAACTAATCTTGCAAATAATTTAGCGGCGATGGTAAGTACGACTGAACAAATGACGCCTGCGCAAGTTGAAGCATGGAAACAGTTAGCTACACAATCCTTTGATACGTATGTAGAAGTACTAAGTAAATTAGATGATCAAACAATATATAAGATTCAAGATGCAATAGGTGGAGCTGAGCAAATGACACCTGCGCAAGTTGAAGCATGGAAACAATTAGCTACACAATCTTCTGAAAAATATGTAAGCATATTAAGTAATTTAGATGACGAAACAATATATAAAATTCAAGAAGCAACGGATAGAGTTGTTAGTGATGAAACATTAACGGAAGCTTTTAAAGAATTAGGAAGGGAAAGTATAGATGGGTTTAGCAAAAACAATTTTAAAGAAATAGGACAATCTGCGGTTGAACAAGTAACAGAAGGAATGAACTCGAGACTTGGCTTAGTTGGAAAAGTTCGAGATAGAATGTATCAAATTATGAATCAAGCATCTTCAATGTTATCAGCAAATGGCCATGCAGATGGATTGGCATATGTACCTTCTAACAACTATGTAGCAAGATTGCACGAGGGAGAAAGAGTTTTAACTAAAAAAGAAAATCAAGATTACACTAGAAATTTTGTAAACAATAATTCAAGAAACGTAACTGTAAATATATATCCACAAGAAATGACAGAACAAGAAATGAGAAAAATAAGTCATTACCTTGAAAGAGAGTGGGGTAGGAACTATTGATTGAACATAAAAAATATAGATATGAAGATATAAGAAATTTCTATTTTGAAAATGAAAAAGGTGAAACGGTTGATTGTCAAAAAGTAAGTGGCAATCTATTTTTATATAATGTGACAGGACTAGGATACGAAAAAGAAGTTGAATACGTTCGTGTTGGAAATACTTATATTAAGAACGAAGAAAATGTGAAACAAGGTGTAATTGATGGAGAATTAGAATTTTATGAAATGACTTATGATGAATATCAAAAATTTGTTAATTTTATTTTAGGTTCTGAATCGTTAAGATTAATATATATCCCTAAAACAAGCAAGAGAACAAAATATTATAGAGATATAGATTTTGTAAAAATTGATTTAAGTGGAGAAGATGATTTTAACATTATTACATCACCGATTCAAATTTATTGTACAAGTTTGTGGTACGAAGAAAATACGACAATATATTCAATAGAGCGTTTACCAGATGAAATTCGTTGGGATTTTAGGTGGGATGCTAGATTTACAGATTATGATACAAGAAAAATGGAATATACCAACACAGGTCATGTAGAAGCTTTAATTCTTGTAGAAATGTCAGGATATTTGCTTAATCCTAAGATTGAATTACATGTTGAAGGTCAACTGTATCAGACTGTAAAATTCAATGTAGAAATACAAGCTTACGAAAAGCTATTGTATGGAACTAAAGAGAATAGTTTGTACATAAATAAACAAAATACAGATGGTACTATAACTAGCTTATTTAATTTAGACGTAATTGATTTTGAGAGTGATAATGTAATTAGAATACCACGAAATAAGCATTGCGAACTTAAATTAGATGCAGATAATGACGTACTAGATGCTAAAATTACGGTATTGGCTTATTATGAAGCAGTCTAGGAGGTCTGGCTATGAATGAAACTATAATTACATTCGATGGAAAAGATTACGAAGCAAAGTATAATGAAAAAACTAAATGCTATGAAATAGATTTACAAGCACATGGTAAAGGAGGACTATACGAAGCTAAGATTGCATTTAAAGATATATTTGGTGTTTTGTGGAAGGATACACAAACAGTTCAAGTTTTTGAAAAGGAGAAGATTAAGATAGAAACAAATAAAGTATTTATGTGGATTTTTGATTATAAGGACTTTTCGGTCAAAGATATAGTTGAGATTGCTAATTATGAAATCAATATAGACGAAGAAACAAATGCGAATACATTAGTAGATGTCATTAAAAAAACAACAGCAAAGGCAAAAGATATAGTAGCTATCAAGAAAAATAATGAAATCATATATTGGGGAACAGTAAAAGAAGTTCAAAATGATAATGGCAAGCTTCTTTATGAATTTATCATTAAATATATTACAAATATCTTTGATCAAAAAGTAAAATTAGAAAATCAAGATATGATTAAAACTGTGGGAATAGAAGATTTTATTGCAAAAACGATAACAGACAATTTTATTTCTAATGTTGATAAATATATGAATAAGGATTATTTAGAGGTAAATGTAAAGACACATACAAAAAAACAAACTTCTGTTAGCAATGTTGAAGATGGTATATATAACTTACATACATGGATGACGAACTGTACACAAAATTATGATATTGTGTACAGTTTTAATATTAGAGATAAAAAACTAGTTATTGACATTGAAAATAAATCTTATGATAAGGAATTGATAGATGTACAAGCTCATGCAATTTCAAATTATACTGAAGTATTTGAAACAGATGTAGTCAGTAAAGTAGAGGTATTGACAAGTACAGAAACATATACACTATATTTACTAAATAATCGTACTACAACTACAGATATGACTAATATTGATAGAGCAGATGGTAGATCTGAAATGGTTTATACAGAAAACTATGAGGATGCACCTCAAAAAGCGTTAGACGTAATAAAAGAAAATTCATATAATCATAACATTACATTTAATATGTACAATAGAAACATCAAAGTAGGCACACCTGTTGCAATAAAAACGAAAGAATCTGTTGTTCACGATACATATATCTCAGCAATTAAAATAACTCCAAAAAAATTTATAGAATATACTTGTGGAAATATACGTATCAACTTTATAGATAAATTATTGAAAGAAAGGAAGAGTTAATATGTTAAAAGGACATGTTTTTCCAGCTCAGTTGTTTAAAAGTGAAATTTTTGCGTTATTTATTAATACTTTTTTAAATGGAAGAAATGGTGTAAGCAACAATTATAAAAACGGAATGGCAGTAAGTTATGAAGATGGCAAAATAAAAATCGATTCTGGTGTTGCATGCATTGGAGGAAGATTTGTAGAAGAAGAAACATATACAACAATCCCTGCGGGAGTTGAAGAAGCTTATTGTAAATTAGTTATTGAAATTGATTTAGATAAGGTTAATACAGAAATAGAATTTAAGCAAGGATCTTATAAAATTATCAAAGGAACAAATAACTATCCTGATTTGATTCAAAATAACATTGTAAAAAATAATTCTGGAATATATCAATATGAGCTAGCGAGATTTAAGACATCTGCAAACGGGATTTCTAATTTCGAAGATAAAAGAACTTTTATTGATTTTGATGGAATATATAAAGAAATTGAAGAGCATATTAAAAATATAGATGCTGGTAAGCTTGGAGATTCAATGTATCCAGTTGGCTCTGTTTATGCTAATTCAAGTGACGTTAATCCTGCAACATTGTTTGGCGGAACGTGGACTAAAACAAATAGCGAAGGTCCATGCAAAATTTGGAAGAGAACTGCATAAAGGAGAACTCTATGTCAAAGATTTTAAAAAAAGAAATTAATCCGGCAAAAATTGAAGTAAACTCAACTTTTACTTTAAAAGTAAAGAATATAAGATATGCTACATATTTAGAAATGAAAAACCAAACAGTCGAGAATCTAAAGAATTATACAGTAGGTCAGTTAACTGATTATACAGAAAATAGGAATACCCTTAAAAAAACAAGCTACAATATACCATATTTCGAAGATCCAAATTTGGCTGACTTAAATGAATATTCTGTTGAACTGGCTGAAGCATTGAAAGCTTTATTAGATAAATTTGGTGCACCACTTACTTATAAAGGTAGCGTTGAAAGTAAAGAAGATTTACCACAAAATGCAAACAATGGAGAGATTTATGCTGTAACGTCAGAAGATAAATTATATATATATGATGGAACTGATTGGATAGTGTACTCAAAAGGTTATGATTTATCAAAATATGCTACTAAAAATTATGTAGATGAGCAAATAGGGAAAATTGATGCGATAACTACAGATGAAATAGATTCAATATGCATGTGAATGGAGGTGAGTTGATGAAATTTCTAAATGAAATAGGTTTAGCTCATTTATGGGAGAAAATTAAAAGTACATTGTCAGGAAAAGCTGATAAATCACATACTCATACTAAATCAGATATAACCAATTTTGATCATACTCATGATGAAAGATATTATACTGAAAATGAAATTGACGATAAATTGGAAACTAAATCTGATTCAACTCACACTCATGATGATAGATACTACACGGAAACAGAAGTTGATAATAAATTAAAAGCTAAAGTCGATAATGCAGATTTTACAAAACATGTTGATGATACTAATGTTCATATAACAACTGAAGAAAGAACAAAATGGGATAATAAATCAGATTTCAGTGGTTCTTATACAGATTTAACCAATAAACCACTCAAATTAAGCGAATTTACAAATGATGAAGGTTTTATAACTAACACTGTAAACAATTTAACAAATTATTACAAGAAAAATGATATAGATAATTTACTAAGTAATTTACATAAATTAGATGTCGAAAAAATAACTGATTTTCCAGCGAATCCTAGTACGACAACAATTTATTTAAAAGCAAAAACTGAAGCTCAAGAAAGAAATATATTTGACGAATATTTGTATATTGATGGGAAATGGGAAACAATTGGAGATACAAAAGTTGATTTAAGTAATTATTATGACAAAACCGAAATTGATAATAAATTAAAGACTAAAGCAAATTTAACTCATACACATACTAAATCCGATATAACAGATTTTGAGCATACGCATATTTGGTCAGAAGTAACTGGAAAACCTGAAACATTCACACCATCTACACATACTCACGATGACAGATATTACACAGAAAATGAAATTGATACTAAGTTGAAAACTAAATCAGATAGTTCACATATACATGATAATGCAACTAGTTCATCGAGCGGATTTATGAGTTCAACCGATAAAGCTAAACTTGATACAATAGCAAGTGGCGCAAACAAGACCGTTGTAGACGATGCTCTAAATACCAATTCAACAAATCCAGTTCAAAATAAAGTTATTGCAGGAGAATTTGCAAAATATTTACCATTATCTGGTGGAACTGTAACAGGTAATGTAGTTTTACAAGGTGGAAGCACAGTACATAGTGGTAATGGTACATCAGGTTCAACTGGTTATGTAGCCATGGCTAAAATTACTATTACTGGTAGTTATGCGAATGCTCCGTTAGTTTTTGAAATTGCTAACAGAGGACATACACG
>CANRNC010000023.1 GCA_947631915.1 uncultured Clostridia bacterium | reverse complement strand
CATCTGTATCTTGCTCTAATTCATAATATTGATGTAATCCTTCCTTAACTCCATCTATTCTACAAAAATCTTTGTCAATATCTAAATTATCACTACTTCCGCTACTAATTTTTCCATCTAATGATTCTAACATGAACAATGTTGTTATAGGTCTATTCATAAATAATCACTCCTTTGACAATTTGGGTGGATTATATCATAACATAAAATATTTGTAAATTTTCTAGCAAATAAAATTTATTATATATTTTGATTATATTCATTAAATAGTTCTCCTTTTATTATAGTAATAAACTACACACAAATCTTCGAATCCAAATTTCTTATACATTTTATTAGGATAAAATCCTAGTTCTGTTTGTAAATAAGCTGTATTAATATTATTTTTGCATTTTCTCTAAAAACTAATAAAATCTTCAATCGCTATAAACTCAACTATTGTATCGAATCTTCTAGAGATAGCACCGAGCAACATTCCACATGTTTAGTCCAAGGAAACATATCAACTGGTGTGATGTCTTTTATTTTGTACGTCGCTTCTAATATTTTTAAATCTCTTACTAAAGTTGCAGGATTACAACTTATATATACTATCTTTTTTGGTTTAACCTTTAGCAGATTTTTTATAGTTGTATTGTCTAATCCTTTTCTTGGAGGATCTAAAAATACCACATCTGGAATTATCTTTCTTCTTTCAATTAACTCATCTAAAGCAAATTCCACATCCCCTACCATAAATTCTGCATTTTCTATATTGTTTATTTTAGCATTTTCCTTTGCATCTTCTATTGCTTGAGGTACAATCTCTATTCCATATACTTGTTTTGCGTATTTAGATGCAAATATACCTATTGTTCCGATTCCACAATATAAATCAAAAACATTTTCTTTTCCTGTTAATTCTGCCTTTTGTATTGCTAAATTATATAATTTTTCAGTTTGTATTGGGTTAATTTGATAAAATGACATTGGAGATATTTTGAAAATGAAATTTCCTAATCTATCTTCAATATATCCATTTCCATATAAAATAAAGTTTTTATCTCCAAGTATTACATTTGTATTTTTGTTGTTTATATTCTTTACAATTGTTTTTATATTTTGAAATTTTTCTACTAATCCTGATACTAATTCTTTTTCATTTTCAATTTTCTCTTCATTTACTACAAATATGCACATTACTTCATCTGTTTTCATACCTACTTTTACTATAATGTGTCTAAATACTCCTTTGTTGCTTTTTTCATCATATACTTTTATATTATTTTGATTAATAAAATCTAAAATGTATTGAGCAATATCTTCTGAAATTTTAGTTTGTATTTTACAATTCTTCGTAGGAATAATTTCATGTGTTCTATTTGCGAAAACTCCAAATATCGGCACCCCTTCCTTATTCAATCCTACTGGGTATTGAGCCTTATTTCTATAATTAAACGGTTTCTCCATTCCTATCGTATCATTAACTCTTAATTGAGTACTTAACGTTTTATTCACAAGACTTTGTACCATATTTCTTTTTATTTCTAAAGTAGTATCATATTTTATATGTCTTAAATCGCATCCTCCACATCTTTTATAAGATTTGCAATCCTCATTGCATCTATCTTTTGATGGAGTTATTATTTCTAATATTTTTGCAAATGCATATGAAGAATTTACTTTTAAAATTAATATTTTAACTTTTTCTCCTTTAATCGCACCTTTTACAAATATAGTAAAATTATTAATTTTAGCAATTCCTTCTCCCTCAAAACCGTTATCTACTATATCTACTATATATTCTTCATTTTTCTTTATTTCCATGCTTTCTCCTTATATAAAATTACTATGTTAATGTTAGCAAAGATGCTAATGCATTAATTGCGAAATGGCAAAACATATTTGTAGAAATATTATCTGTTTTTGCATATACATATGCTAAAAATGCTCCTAACACGCTATATGGTAATGCCTTAACTATTACATTCATTAAAGTTATTTCTGTAGTAATTGTATGCAATAAACCAAAACATACTGCAGAGATAACTACAAAAGCCACTTTGTTCTTTATTATTTTATGTATTACTCCTCTAAAAATTGTTTCTTCTACTATTGGAGCATAAATTATTGCAAGCGGTATAACATACCAACTAGGTAAACTCTCTAAATTTTGTTGATTTGCAGTACTCAAATTTTGAGTAATGACAATTGTTAATATACTAACTATAAAATAGATTAAGTACATTACTCCTAATCTAGGTAGAATAAATTTTATATATGTCATAAAATTATCTTTAAATGCTTTTAAATCTCTCTTTATACTCTTATTCCAAAATGCAATTGATAAAGCAAGAACAATTACATAGAAAGACAATATAATTATCCAACTTAAAACTTTAGATTCTGGTAAATAAGCTTCCCATATAAACTGTGAAAAATATATAAGTACTAACATCACACCTATGAAAACTTCTTTCCTCGTAAAGGCTATTTTCTCTAGTTTTGGTATTTCTTTCTTTATTGGAAAATCTTCTGGTTTTTCTCTTTTTGAACATAATAAGACTATAATATTAATAATTGTTAAAAATTCTACTATCTCACTTCCGGCAAATAGAAAACATACTATACTAGCTACTATTAATAAGCCCTTATTTCTTAAAATAGTGTTTTTATAGGCTGTAAAAATAACTGCTATATTTATTAATATGACTATACCCGAACTAACTATTAATGAATTTATTCCTTTACTTTCTAGTGATATTATCATATCACTTACTATTTCCATAGGCATCATTTCATAAAGTTGCTTAAGCGCTTCTATTTCGCTTTGCAAAATTGAATCTGCCATAACTATAATATAAATCCCAATAATAATTTGTATCACAGAAGATACAATAAAATAAATTCTTTTATTCATATTAACTCTATTTCCTTTCTGCAACAAATTTAACAATGCTTATTTTTATCTCATATAATATATCATATTATCTTCTCTTTTTCTATATATTTACCATAATCTCTTGAATTTTTTGCCATTTTTGGTATATAATATGTAATTGTATAAATAATACAGAATTAAGAAGGGATTGAAATCTATGAAAAAATTAACTATTAAAGATTTATATCGTAATACTGATGAATATGCAGGAAAAATTATTACTTTAGAAGGTTGGGTTAGAACTGTAAGAGCTTCTAAATCCTTTGGTTTTATTGAACTAAATGATGGTAGTTTCTTTAAAAATGTTCAAATTGTTTTTGAAGAAAATCTACCTAACTTTGCAGATATATGTAAATTAACTATTAGTTCTTCAATAAAAGTCACTGGAAACTTTGTAAAAACAGAAGAAGCTAAACAAGCCTTTGAAGTTAAAGCAACTGAAATCGAAATACAAAACCTATCATCACTTGAATATCCTCTTCAAAAGAAGAAAACAAGTTTTGAATATTTAAGAACTGTAGCTCACTTGCGTCCTCGTACAAATACTTTTAATGCAGTATTTAGAGTAAGAAGTGTATTATCTTATGCAATTCATAAATTCTTCCAAGAGAGAGGCTTTGTATATGTTCATACTCCAATAATAACATCTAGCGATGCTGAAGGTGCTGGAGAAATGTTTAATGTAAACTCTTTTGACCTTACAAAAGTGCCATTAACAGAAGAAGGAAAAGTCGACTATTCCAAAGACTTTTTTGGAAAACCTGCTCATCTAACAGTTAGTGGTCAGTTAAATGGAGAATCTTTCGCAACTGCTTTTAGAAATATCTATACTTTTGGTCCTACTTTTAGAGCAGAAAATTCTAATACTGTAAAACATGCTGCCGAGTTTTGGATGATTGAACCTGAAATATGTTTTGCCGATTTAAAAGACGATATGGATTTAGCTGAAGACATGATAAAATATATAATTTCTTATGTTTTAGAACAATGTCCAGAAGAAATGGAATTCTTTAACAAATTCATAGATACTACCCTATTAGATAGATTAAATAATGTTATTAATTCTGATTTTGGCAGAATATCTTATACAGATGCTGTAAAAGAACTTGAAAAAGTAAATGACCAGTTTGAATACAAAGTATCTTGGGGGACAGATTTGCAAACAGAGCATGAAAGATATATATGTGAAAAATTATTTGGAAAACCTGTATTTGTAACAGACTATCCTGCAGAGATAAAAGCGTTTTATATGAAACAAAACCCAGATGGAAAAACCGTTGCAGCAGCTGACCTTTTAGCTCCTGGAATTGGCGAAATAATTGGTGGAAGTCAAAGAGAGGAAAATTTCGATAAACTTAATGCTAAAATTAAAGAATTAGGTATGGATGAAAATGTTTATACTTGGTATATGGATTTAAGAAAATATGGTTCAGTTGTACATTCAGGTTTTGGATTAGGCTTTGAAAGAATGATGATGTATTTAACAGGAATGCAAAATATTCGTGATGTAATCCCATTCCCTAGAACCCCAAAGAATTGTGAATTTTAAAAAAAGAATTTCAAAAATTATAATTAAGTTGTATAAAAATAAATGGAGCTTTTGTTTAAACAAAAGCTCCATTTATTATATTTTATTGACTTATTAAACCTTGACTTACATACCATGAATATAAATCAAAAATTTCATTTGTAACTGGTTTTCCATACTCAACCCCGTGAGTATCCACTGTTACACTTTCAATTATTACATCTGTTGCAGGTCTATTTGTTTCTGTTTTTGTAACTTCTCCGGTTTCCTCATCTGTGCTTTCGTCAACTGCTGTTTCAACTTTAGAAATACTGTCTACTGTAGTATCCAATCCACTTACTACTTTACCAAATCCTGTATAATTTCCATTTAAACTTGGTAATGCTTGTGTCATAATAAAGAATTGTGAACCTGCAGAATTATAACTTTCTTCTTTTAAACTAGAAGAATATGATGTATAATCTCCTCTTGCCATTCCTATAACGCCTCTCTCAAATTTCAAAGTATTATTTTTATACCCATTAGCTCTGAATTCTCCTGGTATTGCATAATAATCATCTGCATCTGAACCCTTTTCTATACTTTTATCTAAATCACTAAGGCTTGGACTTCCTGTTCCATCCCCGCTAGAATCTCCTCCTTGTATTAAGGTTTCTTCTACTCTATGAATTTTTAATCCATTATAAAATCCATTATTTGCAAGTGTAATAAAGTTGGCTACTGTATTTTCTGCGTATTCAGGATATAACTCTACTACAATCGCTTCATCATATCCCTGTATTTTTATGGTTGCTATTGGATTCTCAATTTTTTGTGTAGCATTTAAAACTATACTTGTACATACTCCTCCAATTAAAACTATTACTATAACTATTGCTATGATTAATAATGCTTTTTTCACTTTCTATCATTCCTTTCTTTTGGTATTAATCCTTAAATTGTTTATATCCTTATAGTTATTTTTCTATCAGATTGAACCATATTAATTTGTAATCTCGTATATTATATCATTAAAAAATAATTAAGACAACAGTTTATCAAAAACAAATTGTTCCTGCATTCTTTGTAGTGATTGCTTTATTGCTCTAGCTCTTACTTCACCTATTCCATCTACTTCATCTAAAGCTGGAATATCTGCAATTAAAATGTGTTGAAATGATTTAAAAGATTTTACTAAATTCTCAACTATATTGGCAGGCATTTTAGGTACTTTGTTTAACAATCTATAACCTCTAGTATAAACTCCAACCTCATCAAATTCTTCAAAATTCTCATATCCAAGTATTTTTGCTATAGCCATAGGTTTTAATAAGTTTGATAAATCTAAATCAATAATTTCTTTTAAAACTTTTTCTGGATTTCTTCTTCTTGTAATATAATCCTTTATAATGAATATTTCCTCTTTTTCCAAATCGCCAACCAATTCTTGAAGTTGCATTTCAACAAGTCTTCCTTCTTCTCCTAATTCGAAAACATGTCTTTGCACTTCTTCTACCATTTTCATTACCATTTCTGCTCTTTGAATTACAGTTATGACATTTTCAAGTGTTACAATATCATTAAACTCATACTCATTTAATGTATCAATCTCTCTGTCATACACTTTTTTATATTTTTCAGCAGTTTGTAACGCTTGGTTCGCTTTATCCAATACTCTTGATGTATCTTCTATTACATATCTATAATTTCCTTTATATATTGTAATTACATTTCTTCTCTGTGAAATACTTATTACTAACTGTTTAGTTTGTTTAGCCGTTCTTTCGGCTGTCCTATGTCTTGTACCAGTTTCCTCTGTTTCTATTGAAGAATTTGGTATAAGTTGAGCATTAGCAAATAATATTTTCTTTAAATCACTACTTATTATAATGGCACCATCCATCTTTGCCAATTCATATAATCTAGATGGTGTATACTCTTCATTTATATTAAATCCTCCATCAACAATATCTAGTACTTCTTTAGAGTCACCTATAACTATTAATCCACCAGTTTTAGATTTAAGAATGTTATCTAATCCTGCTCTTATTGGAGTTCCTGGTGATATTAATTTTAATACTTCTATTATATCATCATTTTTGCTCTCTCTCATTTTAAACCTGCACCTCTCATTGCTTCATTAATATTTTTAACTCCTATTATCTCTAAATCAAATTTATCTTTTAAGTATCTCTTATTACTTTCTGGAATAATGCAAGTTTTGAAGCCTAATTTTTCTACTTCCTTCAGTCTTTTTTCTATTAAGTTAACATTTCTTACTTCTCCTGTCAATCCAACTTCTCCGATTGCTACAAGTTTATTTGAAATTGGAATATTTTTATAACTAGATGCAGATGCAAGTATTATACCTAAATCAGTTGCGGGTTCATTAATTTTAATTCCATTAACTACATTTAGATAAACATCTTGGTTACCTAGATTTAACCCAACTTTTTTCTCTAACACAGCAATTAATAATGTTAATCTATTATAGTCAATGCCATTAGCAGTTCTTCTAGGAAATCCAAAAATAGTTTGTGAAGTTAATGCCTGTAATTCTACTAATAATGGTCTAGTTCCTTCCAAACTTGCAACTACAACTGAACCTGCTGGATTATCTTCTCTTTCAGAAATCATTACTGCAGATGGATTTTCAATTTCTTTAAGCCCTATCCCTTCCATTTCAAACATTCCTATTTCATTAGTTGAGCCAAATCTATTTTTTACTCCTCTTAACAATCTATATGAAAAATATCTTTCTCCTTCTAAATATAATACAACATCTACCATATGCTCTAAAACTCTTGGTCCTGCAATATTGCCATCCTTTGTTACATGTCCTATTATAATTGTAGTAATGGCTTGAGACTTACATGTTTTCATAATTCTAGCAGTAATTTCTCTTACTTGGCTTACACTTCCTGGTGCTGAACTTATCTCATCTGAATAAATTGTTTGTACAGAATCGATTATAACTAATTTGGGCTTTGTATTATTTATTGCTTCCTCTATTATATCTATGTCTGTTTCGCCTAAAAATAATAGATTTTCTCTATTAACTTTTAATCTATCAGCTCTTAATTTTATTTGTTCAGCTGATTCTTCTCCCGATATGTAAAGAATAACTCCATCAGTTTTTAGTTTATCGCAGATTTGTAAAATCAATGTGGATTTTCCTATTCCTGGTTCTCCACCTAATAACACTAGTGAACCAATAACAATTCCTCCACCTAGCACCATATCAAGTTCTCTAAAACCTGTAGATATTCTCGTCGCTTCATTTCCTACAACCTTATTTAGTTGTGTTGGAGTAGCACTTTTTTTCTTATCTGCACCAGTTGATGAACTCGAATCTTTAGTAACCTTTTCTTCAAAAAAGCTATTCCACACTCCGCAAGAAGGGCATTTTCCTAGCCATTTTGCAGATTCATACCCACACTCATTACAAACAAAAACAGATTTTATTTTTGCCATTTACAGATTTCCTTTCCATATTAAAAGATTGTTGATTGTTTTTTTATTATATTACATTTTTTTAAGCCTTGTAAATAGTTTTTATCTAAATTTCACTCTGTTTTTATTTTATAATCTAAAAATATGGTAACTATGTATTCTAAATGCCTCGTATATTTGATTTTTTGACATTTTTGTAGTATAATATAATTGAATTTATTGACAAGTCATATGTGTTATAGGAGGTAAAAAAATGCAACTTCGGAATATCGTTTATAAGAGTTCCAATTTAATTATTCAACACATTCAAAAAAACTCAAATGGCTGCAATATTGCTGTTGTGGTGGGAAATGGTCATACAATTTCTATAGATGATAAGAATAATGTGACTTTTTGTGACCCTTTATTTAATCCAGAAAAATCTATTAATGATTATGGTAATGAATGTTCAATTTTTGTCGTTTATTACGCCAAAACCTGCGAAGGTCTGGATATTGCAGGGAAGGAGCTTGCAAACTTTATAAAAGATTATCTTTCGTTGTATAAGAAGATAATTTTACATGGGCACTCTAAATGCGGACTTTGTTTTTTAAATCTCGCAAAATATTTAGATAGATGGTCCATGTTAAGGACATGCATTATTTCTGTGTCTGCTCCTCTTAAAGGAACACCATTCGCTGATGTTCAAAACTTTTCAAAGCGGTTAAATGTAGTTGAGAAATTCTTTTATTTAAAATTCTTTTCTAATCATAATGTCGATAAGGATATCTGTCCTAACTCTGAATTTTTAAATAATTTCGAAATTCCATCATTTGACCGATTGAGAGTAGAATATGTAGTTTCAAAGTGCGGCCCAAGACTTAATCCCATTGATTTTCTATTATGGCTTATCGATATTAGAGCTAAAATTAATGGGGATGGTATTGTTCCTATGGAAAGTCAAATGCCTGATGGAATTTACTTTCAAGTTAAAGGTTCTCACGCCACGTCTATGAAAAAGAGTTGTAAAATTGTTAGAGATATCATGTTGAATAATTAAACCTTCTGCGCCCACTATATAGAGTGGGCGCATCTTTCTTATTTTCTTAAAAATTCATATACCTCTTTCCTTCCAGTATCTAGAGTTCCTGCTAAAATTTCTTCTGCAATTTTATCTTCTACTAAAGTCTGGATACTTCTTCTTAATGGTCTTGCACCATAATTTTTATCATACCCCTGTTTTTTTATTTCATCAACTATATTTCTATTAATATTAACATTATATCCATTATCACTCAATCTTTTTTCAACTTGCACTAGTAGTAATTCTATTATCTCTTTTATTTCATCATCATTTAATTTATGGAATACTATTATCTCATCTATACGATTAATGAACTCTGGCTTTAAATCTCTTTTTACTTCTGCCATGACTTCCTTTTTTATATCTTCATATTCTCTTTGTTGCTCTTCTCTCTCCTTTTCTGCAAATCCTAACGTTTTCTTTTTATTTATAGTAGATGCTCCAATATTAGAAGTCAATATAATTACTGTGTTTTTAAAGTCAACTGTTCTTCCTGAAGAATCTGTCAATCTTCCATCTTCTAGTATCTGAAGTAAAATATTCATTACATCTGGATGAGCTTTTTCTATTTCATCAAATAAAATAACTGAATAAGGTTTTCTTCTGACCTTTTCTGTTAATTGTCCTCCTTCATCAAACCCAACATAACCTGGTGGTGCTCCAATAAGTTTGGCTACAGAATGTGCTTCCATAAACTCTGACATATCAAGTCTTATCATACAATTTTCATTCCCAAATAATTCTGTTGCAAGTGCCTTTGCTGTTTCTGTCTTGCCTACACCTGTTGGACCTAAAAATAAAAATGAGCCTATTGGTCTATTAGGATCTTTTAAACCTACTCTTCCTCTTCTTATTGCTCTTGCAACTGCTTCTATAGCCTCATTTTGTCCCACTACTCTCTTATGTAAGGCTTGCTCTAGATTTCTTAATTTTTCATTTTCATCTTGTGTTATTTTCTGAACAGGAATACTAGTCCAAGTAGATATAATACTTGCAATATCTTCTTTAGTAATATCAGTAACATCATCTATATTCTTTTTATTCCATTTTTCCCTTTCTTCATTAATCTTCATTCTCTGTTTTTGTTCTTTGTCTCTCAAAGTAGCCGCTTCTTCAAAATTCTGGACATTAATTGCTTCTTCTTTCGCTTTTTTAGTAACTGCTATTTCATCTTCTAAATTTTTTATTCTTTCTGGTAAAGTATATTTTTTCATTCTAGCCATTGAAGCAGCTTCATCAATTATATCAATTGCCTTATCAGGTAAAAATCTGTCATTTATATATCTTGAAGATAATAAAACAGCTTCCTCTAATGCTTCATCTGTGATTCTTACATTATGATGTGACTCATATTTATCTCTAATACCTTTTAAAATCAATACTGTGTCATTCTTACTTGGTTCCTCTACCATAACAGAGCTAAATCTTCTTTCTAATGCTGCATCCTTTTCTATATATTTTCTATATTCATTTATCGTAGTAGCACCAATAACTTGTATCTCTCCTCTTGACAACAGCGGTTTTAAAATATTTGCAGCATCTATTGCTCCTTCTGCTGCTCCTGCTCCAACAATAGTATGAATTTCATCTATAAATAAAATTACATCCTTTGCTTTCCTAACCTCATTTAAAGACTTTTTTATTCTTTCTTCAAAGTCTCCCCTATATTTTGCACCAGCTACCATACTTGAAATATCTAAAGATACTATCCTTTTATTTTTTAACATTTCTGGAACATCTTCTGAAATTATTTTTTCAGCCAAGCCTTCTGCAATTGCTGTTTTTCCTACTCCGGGCTCTCCTATTAAGCAAGGATTATTCTTCGTTCGTCTTGTCAAAATCTGAATAACTCTTTCTATCTCTCTATTTCTACCTACAATATTATCTAATTTTCCTTTTCTTGCCTCAATCGTTAGATCTATACTATATTGATTAAGTACAGATGTATTTGCATAACTTCCCTTTTTCTTATTATCTATATTCTTTATATTTTTATCACCAGAAAAATCTTGCTCATCTAAAACCTGTACTATTTCATTATACATATTCTGTATATCAATACCTAAATCACTAATAATTCTTGCTGCTATACTATCTGTTTCCTTTATTATCGCTATTAATATATGTTCTGTTCCGATGTATTCTGAATCAATTTTCTTTGACTCTTTTAAGGCACTTTCAAATACTTTCTTACTTCTTGGTGTAAAACCTAAAGTTCTATCAGCACCATCTTCATTTTTTCCTATAAGTGACTCAATATCGTCTAAAACCTTATCCGGAGTCACATCTTCCTTTTCTAGAACTCTACCTGCTACACCTGTCTTTTCCTCTGCTAATCCATATAATAAATGCTCTGTACCTACATAGTTATGCCCCAATTTTATTGCTATTTCACTTGCAATCTCAAGTGCTTTATTTGCACTTTTTGTGAATTTATAATCTATCATTTGTTATCTCTCTCCTCTTGTTTTTAACAAAATTATAACATGCAAAATATACAAATCAATAGATTCGACAAAGGTTCTACACGTTAGACAAAGGTTCTAGTAAATAATAAAAAAGTGAGTTAAAATCTCACTTTTTTGTTATATCTGACAATTTGTCTGCAATCTCTTTTTGTTTTTCTAAAGTTAGCCATGTAAAATACGAAGGTATGAACTCTCCATACTTTGTTTTATCTTCCTGTTTTTCCTTATCTTCCATCAACATCTCTCCTATAAATATTTTTATTATTAATATTCTCATTTTTAAAAGTTATATACTATTAATCTTATAAAACTAAAAGGACGCATAATGCGTCCTTTTAGTTAATTCTTTTTTCCATAATAAATTTTTCAATTTCTGCCACATAAAGTCTATTATACTCTTTGTCTGTCATTTCTCCTGGTTTAAATTCTTTTGTAGAATTATGAACAATTTTTACATTTCCCATCTTTTGCTTAAATTGCAACTTCTTATCGCATACACCAGTTTGCCAAGCTTCTATAACCTTTTCACGCTGTGCATTTGTAAGACTTTCGTTAGTAAGTTTGCCATTAATCATTTGTTCAATGTAATAGCTCCCTCTCATTTTCAAAGAAATTCCTAGTCCACTTACTATATAACTAATTGCCTTTAAGCGTTCTTCGATCTGTTGCACATAAATACGTGTATAATCTTCTCTCCGCACTTGTCCTTCTTTCATGTCTTCATCTCTCGTATTATTAGGTACAACTTTCTCTTTTGAAATATTAGGTCCTTCATAATATCTTTTCTTAACAAAACTTCTCGTTTCCCATGCTTCTATAAATTCTTCTCTCTGCCTTTCATTTAGCTGTGTTGCTGTAATCTGTCCATTAAGCATCTGGTCAATGTAACGTGTTCCTTTTGCACGATAAGAAATCCCTAACATTCTTGTTTCAACGTTCATAATTATTCCCTCTTTCTCACAGTTGATTGGTTTACAGTTACTCTATAAATTATATTAAATTAAGCGATTAAAGAGTACACATCGACTTAATGAAAAAAAGATTATTTGAAAATAAACTAGTTCTTGCCTTGACATTGCAATATTATATCACTATTTTACATAATTATCAAGTCTTTAATTGTCATCTATAAGAAATAATTATGTGAAAAATATGAATTTATACAACATATATTGTCATTTTTTTATTTATTATATAATACTATAAAATCTTATATTTTTTAGATTGACTTTTCTAGAATATGAAAAATCTCTGAAATCCTATAATATAGGTTTTCAGAGATTTTTCTTCATGCCTCTTAATATGATGAAATTGTCTTCGGAATATTTAGTTTTTCATATTTCTGCTGTTCTTCATATGATAGCTCATTTACTCTTTTCCAAAATTCTTTTACGGAAAATCCCCAACCTATAAAGTAGCTTTCTTTAGATTCAGAATTAATATCATTGTCTTCATCTTTAATATAAGCAACTTTATTTTTAAAGTTAGGTGTGTTAATGCTAGTACCAACATTAAATATAGTCTGATTATTGAAACCATAAACAATTTTTTCAAGAGTACTTATAATATACACTTTATCTCCCGGCTTTGTTATATTGGCCAGGTGCAGAGGATCGTAATATCGTGACATATAGTACCATCTTGTTGGCTCATCACGAAGAGTAAATAAAGTTTCTCCATTATTGTTAACTTTTATCTCTCGAATTTCTCCAAACGTACTTATAAGAAATCCGTCTACGCTGTCATAGTCAAATCCATCAGCCTGTTGCCTACAATTTCTATCATCTCCGAAATTTCTCTCATAAAGCAGTTCCTCTAATGACTCATCCAGATATTCATTTGCCTTGCAATATTCCTCAAATTCTTCATCAGTAGAAGGAATATCTTCAGGGAAAATATGTGTACGCATGTTTGAAGCATATCCATTATTTTGCTCATACTCAACATTAACATATTCAAGCATTAGCTGTAGCCAACTTTCAGGTTGAATATCCGTTTTGTCTAACCGCTCTTGATATAATTTTGATGGAAAATACCCTTCTAAAATCATATCTTCAGGATGCTCATAGTTGATGTATCCTAAATAATTAACTTTTTGTCCACGGGTAAGATCATAATTATCAAACTCATATACAACCCTGTCTGTCGTTGTTAGAAGATGAACTTTGTCTCCTGGCTCTGTCAAATACCTAAAGTGAAAATAGTCATAGCCTGGCATAATTAGGAACCTTTTTTTAGGATTATCGTTAAGTGTAAATACGACATCTCCACTATCAAGTTCCCAAATCTTGTCTACTATACCGACTTTCTCAACAATCTGCTTTGACTCTGCTTTAATGAATGGCCTATCATTAGTTAGACGAGCATAAAATCTCCAATATTTATCCATTGTTTCATATTTTTTTGATAAAATTTTAGGATCATACTCATCATTTAATACCATTTCACGAATGGTATAATAATAGACGTTATAGTCATCCTTTAGAGCAGCTTGTTCTTGATGAGCCAAAACTTCTTCTTCACTCCACTCATCTCTAAAGTCCGTCCACTTATAGTCTTCTGAATTATAACTGCCGTCAGCATCTTCACTGGCATATACAGTTAATTTTTCAGTTACTACTAGTATTATTGCTACCATTAGCAATACCAATATGAAATTTTTTACTGTCCGTGTCTTCATGTTTTCTTCCTTCCTTTCTGACATGTTAAAACACAAATAACAATTTGTTAACATAAATATTGTATCATATAATGGATAATTTTTCAAGTTTATGTACAAATTACTGTATGCATAACTTATTATCTTCCAATAATGTTTCATATTTATGTGTAAAAGTATTAAATCTCTCTTTTAATTTTTCTCCTTCTTTAGCATATAAGATATTTAAATACTCATGTTTTGTTATATATTTTTCTTCTGATGAATGATTTACTGTTTCTATAATAATATTTAAACAATGATCTGTTATTTTCTCATATGCGTTAATTATTTCAATAAATGCGATTCCTGTATCTACTGAACATTTTGTTAGTTTTAATCTTTCAATATGTTGCTTTTTAAATTTTTCTCTATACATTTCTAGAATTTCTTTTAATGCTTGTATATCAATTACGTTACTCATACTTTTATTTTGTGAAGTTTCTATTGTTCTATTTAAAATATCCTTTACAATGTTGTATATTACATTCAATTCTTTTGTAGCATCCTCTGAAAATTTAAGTTCTTTATCATTCATATTTTCAATTAATTTAGCAACTTTATATGCATAGTCACCTATTTTTTCAAATTCTGAACCCGTTTTTAGTAATGTTGTAACTGTTTTATTTTCTTGCTCTGTTAGCTCTAGATTTCCTATTTTTACAAGGAAATTTGCAACAGTCACATCCATCTTATCAATAGTATCTTCTCTCTCTTGTATATGCTCAAATTTTTCTACATCAAATTTCTGTATCAGTTTCATAGTTCTTGTTAAGTTCTTATCTGACAATTCTGCCATTTTTGATATAACCATTTGACTATTTGAAATAGCTACACTTGGTATATTTGTAATTCTTTCATCCAGTACATTTAATATTGTTAAATACTCACTAGTATCCTCTTCCTCTTCATCATTATTTTTCTTATCTGGTACTGCTAATGTAGCTAATTTCTCAAGTAATCCTATACATGGAAGAAGTAATATTGTACTTACTAGATTGAAAATCAAATGGAAATTAGCAATTCCTCCCATGTCTATTGTATCATTCCAAAAACTAAATCCTACTATTGCTTGATATGTATATATTACTATCATAAATATTATTGAACCTATAAGATTAAATAATAAATGAACTGCAGCTACTCTTTTTGCATTTTTTGACGTTCCTATGCTAGATAATACTGATGTAAAGCAAGTTCCTATATTTTGCCCTAATATTATAGGTATTGTACTTGCATATGTAATAATTCCTGCTTGTGATATTGCTTGTAAAATTCCTATTGTGGCAGCTGAACTCTGTACTATAGCTGTTACAACTGCTCCTACTAAAATTCCAAGTATAGGATTTGAAAACTTACTTAAAATTTGTGATAAGATAGGAAGCTGACTAAATCCGCTTGCCATATTTACCATTGTCATAAGTCCTGTGAAAAGCAATCCTATTCCTATTAATAGTTGTCCTATATCCTTCATTTTCTTCTTCTTTTTAAATTCTAATAATATGAATCCTATAATTATGAATATTGATGCCAAAACGGTAGGACTTAACAAAGTAAATATACTATTTCCCTCTAAACTTGCTAGTCTTAATATTTGTGCTGTTATTGTTGTTCCAATGTTTGCTCCCATTATTATTGGTATCGCATTTCTTAATTTTAAAATTTCTGCATTTACAAAGCCTACTACCATTACTGTTACAACTGCTGAACTTTGTACTGCAACTGTAATTACAATCCCTGTAATTATACCTTTAAATATATTATCTGTAGCTTTCTTTAGTATTAACTTTAATTTTTCTCCCGCAATTTTTTTAAGATTTGTACTTAACATATTCATTCCATATATTAATAATACTAGACCTCCAACCATCTTTATTGCAGTTACTAATATGTCCATGTAGTATTCCCCCTTATTTCGATGTAATTATATCATACTTTTTTTATTTTGTACTTATTTTTTCGATATATCTACTCTCTGCCATATGCAAATTTAGCATATAAATTAAAAAGTAGCAATAGTTTCATGCTACTTTTGTAAACTTATTTATTATTCACAGTTACATCATAGAATTTTTTGTCGGCTATAATTTCTTCAAAATCACTTTGATATATATATGGTTCTATTTCTTTATGATACCATTTTCCATATAAATACCACCATCTAGAATACATTTTTCTACTCATAAAAGCATGTAGCAAAAGTAATATAATTGGAATACCTAATGCTAAAATAAACCTAACTAATGCTTTATTTTCACCTTTTTGGTGAGCAACAGATATAATATTATTATCATCATCAAGATAAATATCTATATTTTCTCCTGGTTCATAAGAATCATCAATATGATAGTCTTCAAATGAGTATTCATATTTTTTATTATCTTCAGTATACCAAAATGTTTCTTCATATAAGCTAATATGCCCATTAACCTGTTTCGTTGCCCCATTTGGATATACTGGATTATCAACAGAATTTAAAAACGATATTATTGCATATGAAGCTAATGGTATCATTACAATAAAAATAATTAATAAAGTTATAATGTTTGTCCTCTTATAAGCCTGTCTAGCTAACTCCCCTTCTTCTGAAGGATGCTCTTTTATAAAATCCAAAATTCTTGCATTTTCAGAATAATTTGTCATTATTGATTCTGTTAATGCAGTTCTAGTAAAATCATCCATAATTTTCTCCTTAAATATAATTTTTAATTTATGTACTTTTATATTTTAACATACCTAATCTTTTTAAGCAACTATAAAATATAAGAAAAGCCGATTTTTTCAAATCGGCTTTCTTACACATATTACTTACTGTTTTTTGTACTTTTCTTGTATCCACGCAGATGCTTTAGCAACCTCCGCATACATTTTCTGGTCACTTTTTTCAATTAGTGCAAAAGTTACATATGTATCATCTGGAAACTGATAGCTCTCTCCTTTTTCAAGAGAAGGGAGTTTGAGTAATACTTCTGCCATGTTATCGTTGGCTTGCTGTTGAACTGTTCCTATATATTTCTTCATTCCATCATTGAAACTATAGGTAATAAATTCTCCTTCCTCACTCTCCCTGAATTTTTCCAATAAATGATTGTAAAATTCCTGTTTAAACAGTTCTTTTACCTCATCAGATACATCTTTTGTACTGAACATAGTAACCTTTAGGGTTAAATCCCCTTCCAGCTTTTCCTCTGGTTGTTCATCTACAAGACACCGTAGATTGAGTCCTTCTGTAATTGCATTAAGTAATTTGTTGATCATAAGATTCCTCCTTAAATTCTCTCGGAGGCAGTACCCTCCGAGAATAAAATTTTCCCATTGGGTATAAGCATAGCTCACTTTTATGATATCATATTTCTTATTAATTTGCAAATTTTGACAAATGAACAGAGTTTTGTATAACTATTCATGCACTTTTAGTATTTAAAAAAATCTAATATCTATAAAACCTATTTACAAAATAAAAAAAAAATGTTAATATATTAGCGTTAAATTATATATGCCGCTGTGTTGGAATTGGTAGACGAGGCAGACTCAAAATCTGTTGCCAGCAATGGCGTGTGGGTTCGAGTCCCACCAGCGGCACCATATTAGAAACATAGCTTTGCTATGTTTTTTTATTATTTAATAGGTGGGGCTCGAAAAGGAGGATGGCAAATTTCTAGTCGGTTAAAGCCGACGAGAAATTTAGACAAAAATAGTCCAGTGGACTATTTTTCCGACACGGCCCAACGGGGAGTCCCACCAGCGGCACCAACGACGTATCTGTTCGAACTAATAGAACAGATTATATAAATACCATTCTGAAAAGGGATGGTGTTTTTTTATTTTCAGTATGTATTACATCATCCCCCCGAGTTTTGTGTCGTTGGTCAAAACTCATAGGGGGTTAGGAACTTTGGCAAAACCAAATTCCTGTGCCTACGAAGAAAGTTCTAAAGGAGGAAAAAAGATGAGCGATGAATTAGCATATTTTATTCATTTAGGTAGTGATAAAAATAAAACAGCAAAAGCTAAAGAAATTGCAAAAGATAATCCGTCTGGAGAAACATCCTTTTCAAATAATGGAATACAAAATGCTACTCAATTATCAAAAGTGAACAAACATAATTTAAGAGATTATGATAATTACAAAGACGAAATTTGTGTGATTTATGGAAGTGATAATTTATACCAAGATGTTCA
>CANRNC010000022.1 GCA_947631915.1 uncultured Clostridia bacterium | reverse complement strand
TTTGATTCCTCTTCGCTGGACTCTTCCTGCTTTGATTCCTCTTCGCTGGATTCTTCCTGCTTTGATTCCTCTTCGCTGGATTCTTCCTGCTTTGATTCCTCTTCGCTGGATTCCTCCTGCTTTGATTCCTCTTCGCTGGATTCTTCCTGCTTTGATTCCTCTTCGCTGGATTCTTCCTGTTTAGATTCCTCTTCGCTGGATTCCTCCTGCTTTGATTCCTCTTCGCTGGATTCTTCCTGTTTAGATTCCTCTTCGCTGGATTCCTCCTGCTTTGATTCCTCTTGGTCGGATTTCTGCATATTTATGAACGTTGCAGAATTTTCTCCGTCAGATTCAACGATATAATTTATATCCGTTGAATATGACGATACAGACTGTGCACTAACATGTTCTACTGCGCTAGAGTCTCTCTCTACCACTCCGATAGTACATGCTGTACTAATAGCTATAACAGCTACTGCATTTTTGGCAGTATTTGCATTGTCATCTACAAACTTAATTGCAGACTCAATAGCAACCTCCCTTCTCCAGCTGTATCTCCGACAGCCAGGAATTGAATGAATTTGGCTTTTCTTCATTTCTTCTCTCCTTTTTCTTTTAAATTAACAAGAACTATTTTGCCAAGTGCCATTTGCACCATACACTTATATTTTAGCATATTTTACATAAGATTGCAAGTTTAAAAGTTAATCCACACCTAACCTTGAAGGATTTTCCTCATTGTTTTTACATAATCTAGCTTTGAATTTTTATTATTTACGCATTAACTTTAATGTAAATATAAAAAAATAAATATGAAAAAAGCAAGGAAAGTATTACTTTACCTTGCCTTTTTCTCTTATTGATCCCAAACTCGGTAGAAGACATGTCTTCCATGCTGAAAAGTTACTGATATGTTAGCCCGTAACTCTCTTTGGTGATCTGAAATAGCTTTTGGATTATAAAAGTAGGTTGCTCCTCCATCATAATAGCTTGAATCTAAGCCTTTGGATTCTGCTACTTCTTTTAATACTTCTTCCGTGTAATCTTTCTCAAATGCCTTATCTACTGCAATTTTCAGGTCATCTGTAAGCATATCATCAGTTACAGGAACACCACCTATGCATGGCACTCCATTAACTACTGAAGAGTATCTACCCGATGCATTAAACTCTTCAATCAAATCTGCGTATCCTTTTGATTTCATATGGTTTATCGCCACATTTATCACAAGTGTTTTACCCAGATCATCTTCGATGCCCGCTTCAGACTTCGCAATGAGATATGCCCAATGTCGTTCTTCTTCTGTAGGATTATAGTAGTTTTCAGTATTCTCGTCTACCGTCATACTATTAATCTGTTGTTCTTCCTCTAGTATTACTTCTTCAATTTTCTCCTCATTTGTTTCTTCCATAGGTGGAATTTCTAATGACTGAATATATAACTTTGCCTGCTCCTTCACAGACATCCTTGGACGAAAATCTATTACAATATTACTTGGATAGATTTCTTCAAGTTTTTGAATTTTCCAGTCTCCATAGATAATAACTAACATTGCAATCAATGACTCTGCTATTGCAATATTTCTTAATGCATTAAAGATAAGCTGTTTCAAATCGTCTCCCCGATTTGTATTTTGTGTTACATTTTTTGTCCGTGCCATAATTATGTTTCTCCTCTCTTTTTTAGCTTTTTGTTTACCAAGTGTCATCTACACTCTATAAATATATTTTATCACATTTTACATAATATTTCAAATATGGCAACTTTTTATGTTTTGTTTTAATTATTATATAACTTATACTATTTTCTTTGTAACTCTTTTAATTCTCAATCTATATAAAGAAAGAAAGCCAGCTAGGTAATACCTAGTTCTGGCTTTAAGAAAACTACTTTAGAATTGCCTAATGAAAATTAGATTTCCTTCTTGGAAATAGTCTTTCGGCTCATACGCATCGCTGTTACTATGCAATAGTTCATAATATTTAGCATCAACATACGATATCGCTCCTTCTGTATAGTCATAAGTAAAAGCTAAATCCACAGCCTCCTTGAGCTCCTCTGTTAGCATATCTTCGGTTACAGTAATCCATGTGGTACTGTAATCTTCATTGACTATACAATACGAAGGCACTCCTTCATACATTCCAGAGAACTCCCCTGGTATAGCAAACGTTTCTATCAAGTTCATGTCCAAACTTTTTGCTTCATTTATAGCAACGTTTGTCACCAGCGTCTGTACAAATGCCTCTTCATCACGAGCCTGTGCATATGCCATCAGATACGCAATTTGCCGTTCCTCCTCTGTAGGTTCATAGTATTTTTCCTTACTTATGAGTGTTTCATCATTTGTAGGTTCATAATAGTATGTGGGCGATTCAATTATAACTTCCTTTTGATTGCCACACCCCACTAAACTAATAGCTGAAAATACTAACACCATACTCCGAAACTTTTTCATTTTTTTCTCCTTCTTTCTAAATGTTTTTGCGTTATTTACGCAATTATACATTTATTATACCACATTTTTGATTTTTTTTCAAATTTGACAAAATATTAATAGTTACTATTTTATGTTTCTTACATTAATGGTGCAAAAATTTTTAATACTGCTTGAAACATTGATTTTATAAATCCTACTTTACACTCTTTTCTTGATATTAAACGGCTTTTTTTCATAGTAGTTAAAACATCATGTTTAATTTCTTCTATAACTTTAGCATTATAAATATATATACCACATTCAAAATGCAAATACAAACTTCTATAATCCAAATTAACCGTTCCTACAGTTGCTATTTTATCATCACAGACAAAGACCTTTGAATGTAAAAATCCAGGTGTATATTCATATATTTTAACTCCGTCTTTTATCAGCATATCATAATATGAACGTGTTAATGTAAATACTATTTTTTTATCAGGGATACCAGGAGTTACAATTCTTACATCTACTCCCCTTTTCCTAGCTAGTGTTATTGCTGAAATCATTTCATTATCAATAATTAAATATGGTGTAAATATATATACATATTTCTTTGCTTGATTAATTATATTTAAATATATGTTTTCTCCGACAATCTCATCATCTAATGGGTTTTCCCCATAAGGTAATATATATCCCTCTCCCTTTGTATCTTTAATTGTCGGTCTAAATTGATTAAAGTTTTTATCTTCTTCTCTATATGCATTCCATATTTTTAAAAACATTACTGTAAAATTCCATGTTGCTTCACCTTTAATCATTATGCCATTGTCTTTCCAATGTCCATATCTTTCCTTTTTATTAATATATTCGTCTGCAATATTTATACCTCCACTAAAAGAGACATTTCCATCTATCACCATTATTTTTCTATGATCTCTATTATTCATAATAACAGCTATTACAGGCTTTAATTTATTAAAGACAACGCATTTAATTCCTTTTGACTCTAGGAATTTATCATACTTATTGGGTAAAGATCTTATACTTCCAACATCATCATACATAACCCTTACGTCTACACCTTCTTTTACCTTCTGCTCCAAAATATCTAATATTCCTTGCCACATTTGGCCTTCTCCAATTATGAAATATTCTATAAATATAAATTTTTTTGCTTTTCTTAATTCCTCTAACATTGCACTATAAGTTTGCTCTCCTGATGGAAAATATTTTATTTCAGTATTATTATAAATTGGATATCCAACATAGTTAGATATATATTCAACTTGTCCTAAAACATCCAAATCCTGTGTTTCAATATCTTGTATTGTTTTTAAATCTTGTACTAAATATTTCCTCACATTTTTTTTATTACCATTTATTTTTTTTAACATTGGCGTAGAATAAAAATTTGCTCCGACAAAAACATATAGTAATCCTCCAAATAGTGGAACTAACATTATTAATATAATCCATGGTAATTTATTATCTATGTGTCTCCCATTTTTTATTATTGCTAAAACTATTAGAATACTCAAAATAGTTAATATTACATTTAATGGTATATAACTACTAAAGTTAGCTACTATTAATAATATCCATATTATTTGTACTAATATGCATATTGCAATTATTCCTATTCTACTAAATATTAATTTCAATATATTTCCCATTATCTACCTCTTATATTTATTATATTATACTATATATTATCACAAAAAAACTTTATTTTCAATAAAAAAGGAGCTCAGCTCCCGTATTATATTTATAATTCAAATTGAGAATTGTATAAATCTGCATAAACACCTTTTTGAGCCATTAATTCTTCATGAGTTCCTTGTTCTACAATATTTCCATTACCTATGACTAAAATCAAATCTGCATTCTTTATTGTAGAAAGTCTATGAGCAATTATAAAAGAGGTCTTTCCTTCTGTTAATTTATCCATTGCTTTTTGTACCAATTCTTCTGTTCTAGTATCTACATTTGAAGTTGCCTCATCTAGAATTAAAAAAGGTGCATTTTGTATCATACCTCTTGCAATCGTAAGTAATTGTCTTTGTCCTGCTGATACACTATCATTTTCAGATATTTTTGTATCATATCCTTTAGGCAATGTTCTTATAAAATGATCTAGACCTACAGTTTTACAAACTTCTTTTACTTTTTCGTCACTTATATTCTTCGTATTATAAACAATATTTTCTTTGACAGTTCCTTCAAATAACCATGTATCTTGTAATACCATTGTAAATAATTCATGTATGTTTTCTCTGGTTAATTCGCTAGTTGAAACTCCATCAATTTTTATTTCTCCTGAATCAAGATCATAAAATTTCATTAATAAATTCACTAAAGTTGTTTTTCCTGCTCCAGTTGGTCCTACAATTGCTATCTTTTGTCCTGCCGTTGCAACTGCATTGAAATTCTTAATTGTAGGCTTATCATTATTATCATATTGAAACACAATGTTTTTGAATTCAATATCTCCTTTTACCTTACTCTTATCTAATTTCTTGACAATTCCATCTTGATTTGCCATTTCCTTTTCATCTAGGAACTCAAAAACTCTCTCGCTAGCTGCTGCTGTAGATTGAAGTGATGTCATTGCTTGTGCAATTTGACTTAATGGATTTGTAAACAATCTTACATATATTATAAATGCTACTATTACTCCAAAAGATATAATATTATTCATTGTAAGTAATGCACCAACTATACATACTGCAACATATCCAAAATTTCCTATAAATCCCATAATTGGTTGCATTAATCCTGACAAAAATTGACTCTTCCTATTTGCTTCATATACTCTTTTATTAAATTCGTCAAATTTTCTATCAGATTCTTTCTTGCCATTATAAACCTTTACTACATTTAGTCCTGAATATATTTCTTCAATATGACCATTTAAATTTCCTAATTCTTCTTGTCTTGCCACGAAATATTTTTGTGATCTTCCTAAAATTAAAAACATAAATATAAAACCTAATAAACTAGCTATAATCGCTGTAAGAGCCATTATCCAATTTGTGTAAAACATCATAATTACAGCTCCTGTGAATAATGTAACACTTGTTACTAAAGTACCTAATGATTGGTTCATAGTTTGTGCTATAGTATCAACGTCATTTGTTACTCTAGATAATATATCTCCTGTTGAATGTTTATCAAAATATCTAAGTGGTAAGCTATTTATCTTTTTTGAAATTCTAGTTCTTAATTGTTTAGCAAATTTATTTGAAACATCTGTCATAAGAATTGATTGGATAAAACTAAATAATGCACTTGAAATATACAAACCTGCTAAAAATAAAGCAATTCGTTTTATCCCTTCTATATCCATCTCCATAAATAACCCTTGTGAAATAATATCAGTCATCTCTGAAAGTTTATTAGGTGCTGTTATTGATAAAACTGCACCTAGTGTTGCGAGAATAAGTGCTATGATTATTAAAATTTTAAAATCTTTTAGTTCTGCAAATAACCTTTTTGTTGCTCTTTTAAAATTTTTAGGTTTTTCTGCAGGACCTCTGCCCATTCTTGATCCCATTGGACCTCTTCTGGGCATTCTCGTTACTGTATTAGCCATTTTCTAATTCCTCCTTTGATAGTTGCGATAAAGCTATTTGTTCATAAACTTCACAATTTTTCAATAATTCATTATGAGTTCCCTGACCAACAATTCTTCCTTCATCTAAAACAACAATTTTATCAGCATTCATAATAGTACCTATTCTTTGAGCAACAATTAAAGTTGTTGCATTTTTTGTATACTTTTTCAATTCTTTTCTTAAAATACTATCTGTTTTATAATCTAGTGCAGAAAAACTATCATCAAAAATATATATTTCTGGATTTCTCGCAATAGCTCTTGCTATTGATATTCTCTGTTTCTGTCCTCCTGATACATTTGTCCCTCCTTGTGCCATTTGTGTATCATAACTATTTTCCATTTTTTCGATGAAATCTTTGCCTTGTGCTACTTCTATTGCCTTCTTTACTTGTTCGTCTGTAATTTTATCCTTCCCATTTTCTCCATAAGCAACATTATTTTTTACAGTCTCATTAAATATAATTGCCTTTTGTGATACATATCCTAATTTATTGTGTAAAAATTCCTGTGTATAGTCTTTTACGTTAACACCATCTACCAATACTTCTCCATCTGTTGCGTCGTAAAATCTTGGAACTAAATTGATTAATGTAGACTTTCCACTACCAGTTGATCCTATAAAAGCTACTGTCTCTCCTTTTTTTACTTTAAATGATATGTCCTTTAATAGATATTCATCTGCATCTGGATATTTGAAACATACATTTTTAAATTCTACTGTTCCTCTTTCGTTGGTAATATCTTTATCTATATTTCCATCCTTTATACTTATTTCTTTATCTAATACTTCATTGATACGATCTGCTGAAACTTGTGCACGTGGTAACATCATAAATATCATAGCAAGCATTAAAAAAGACATTATTACTTGCATTGCATAGGAACTAAAAACAACCATGTTTCCAAATATCCCTACTTTATCTATCATCCCTGCATCTTTAATTAGAAATGCTCCTACAAAATATATTGAAAGTGTTAAAAAATGCATAACTAAATACATTGTTGGAGAAAGAATTGCAAAAGCTTTTTGATTAAATAATTGCATATTTGTTAATTCAGAATTTACCTTTTCAAATTTATCTTGTTGATACTCTTCAGCATTAAATGCTCTTACAACTCGAATTCCTGTTAAATTTTCTCTTGTAACACCATTTATTTTATCTATTAGTTTTTGTACAATTTTAAATCTAGGAATTACAATAATCATAAGAATTGCTATTACTCCTAGTAAAATAGCTATACCAACTCCGGTTATTGCACTCCACTGCCAACTTTTATTTAATATTTTAGTTATTGCCCATACTGCTGTAATTGGTGCTTTTATCATTAATTGTAATCCCATTGCAATTAACATTTGTATTTGAGTAATATCATTTGTTGTTCTTGTTATTAAACTGCTTGTTGAAAATTCCTTGACCTCATTCATTGATAAATTCTCTACTTTATCAAACAATTTTTTTCTAACTCTCATAGAAAAGGTTGCTGAAATATTTGATGCTAGGAATCCTACAATTACTGCTGAAATTAAACTTCCTAATGCGCATGCAATCATATATGCACCATTTTCTATAATTTCTGACATTTCACTTCCTTCTGTTTGCACTAAAACAGTAATTTCAGACATATAATCAGGCATTTTTAGTTCTAACCACACCTGTGCAATTATTAAAATTAAACTGACAACTGCCAATATTATTTCTTTCTTCCCTAAATTTTTAAATAATTTTATCATCTTAACTCCCTTCCTATTTTTAGTAAACATTATGCATTGTATTATATAGTATATTTTTAGCACTGTCAATTGTTGATTGCTAAATTTACAAAGATTTCACATTTATAAATAGACAATACCCCTACTTGCATAAAAATGCAGTAGGGGTATTGGGAGATCGATTTTAGATTATTTTCCATTTTCCTGCCATTTTAAGTTTAGCCTCTTCAGATGCCATAAAACTCAAATAGAAATAGTGAACGGATATCTCTGTGACTCTTCCATCCTTATTAAAATGAATAAATCTCTTTAGTTTATCAGCTATTTGATAGAACTTTTCAGGATCCAGCCTAATACATAGTGCAACTGCATTTCTGAAATCTAGCTCGGTCAAGAGATGTTCTCCCCATTCAGGTTTTGTTGAAAGTATTCTAGAAGAAAATGCGCCTTTTCTAACTATCCTTTTAACTTTTATTATGCCATTTTCCTCTATACTTATATGGTAGTCATTCGCATCGGTAAAACAAGAAGTAGCTTCATATCCCGTCCTATTTGAAACCGTTTCTAAATAAGATTGAACCGTACTTATAGATTCAAATCCTTCATCAACAAGAGAACTTTTAGAAAATTCAGATAATTTTGTCTTCATAATATTAAATCTTGTATTTTCTAACCACTTGAAAAGTCCTCTTAATTGCTCACTTTTCTTATCCATGTTTTTCTTGGCTGAAAGTTTGTTGAGGCTATTTAACATTGCTGTCTCAATTGCCTTTAACGCTTCCGGATTAAACATAATGAAATTAGCAATGGCCTCCTCAAGGAACCACTTATCAGTATCTTTTGTAGGGATAGCGTCACATCTAACTTTCTTTTTTCCCATAGATACTTCTAATTCATTTTCTTTGAAACTCATCCGATAAGCTATTGCAGATCTGTAAATTTCACTTTGACTGTCAAATATTTCCATAGTGTTTTTTATCTCCTTTCTTCTATGAAAACAGTTCTTGTCTGTAACATTCCAATTATAACATATTTCACTTAAATATTCAAGAAATCTAGTATTTATGCACTTCTTAAAATAATCCTAAATGCTCTATAACTATTTTTATTCCTAACAGAATTAAAATTAAACCTCCCATAGCTTCTGCTTTGCTTTTATATTTTACTCCAAATTTATTTCCTATTTTAACTCCTATTATTGATAATAGGAAAGTAATTATTCCAATAAGTAATACTGATAAAATTAAATTAATATCTAATAATGCAAAAGTAATACCCACTGCCAATGCATCTATGCTAGTAGCTATAGCAAGTAAACTCATGGTTTTTACTCCTGTATCATCATTTACTTCTTCACTCTCCTTGTTTAGTGCTTCCTTTATCATATTTCCACCTATAAAAGCTAATAATCCAAATGCTATCCAATGATCTATATTTTTAACAAATTCTTCAAAAGTTGATCCTAGGTAATAACCTATTACAGGCATAATAGCTTGAAATATTCCAAAATACAGACCTATTATTATTGCTTTTTTCCAATTCATTTTCTTCATTGATAGTCCTTTACATATTGCTACTGCAAAGGCATCCATTGCAAGTCCCACACTAATCAATAAAATTTCTAAAATTCCCAATTCACACCTCTAAATTTTTTACTATCTTCCATAATCTGTACTTAACTTTGTTCTACTTTTTATAATATTTGGTTGTGCCAAATCTGCTGGTAATTCTACTAATGTTTTACTTTCTATACTATTTATCCCCATTTCACTTAATATATTTCCTAATAATTTTATTCTAGTATTAACATCTTTATTCATATTAAATTTATGATAAAAATTCATACATTCATCATATTTATCCTCTTCACATTTTGGTAATATGGTTTTCTTTTCACCATAATCTAAATCTCTATTTCCATACCAACATAAGTGTATTCTTCCAATATACTCTTGAGGTATTTTTCCTAATACTTGAATAAAATCTCTATGTAAAACAGGTGTATATTTTCCATTTTCATATAATTTATATAGCAATGTATTTGGTTTTATATTAACCGGAAATAAGTCTACTTTATCGAATCCATTTTCAAAACACCATCTTATAGATTTTATAGTATCTTCCATTTGTTCTTCTTTACTTAAAAAAGGAATGCCAAACATAATATTGGACTCCATTTCAAATCCAAAAGATTTTGTTAATTTAATCTTTTCTATAACATCTTCATTATCAATATATTTATTTAAACAATTTTCTCTAACTTGTTTACTAGCACTCTCTAAACCAATTTCTATAACAATATCTTTGTTGTTTAATTTATTTTTTATTAGCTCTAATGCTGATTTAGTTATTGTTGAATAATGTGTTTCGAATATTATTGTTTTTATATCTAATTTAGAAACTTCTTCTAATAAAGCTATAAGGTTCTCCATTGGCATTTCTTCATTATCTAAAACACTACCTAAACAATTTAGTAGTAATACATTTGGCATTTCTAAAATTTCAGAGAATACTTCATTCATTATTTCTTTTATATCTTCTTCACTTAAATTATTTTTTCTTATTGATCCATAATTACACATTATACAGCTTCCATTTTTACTACACCTACAACCTGTACTATAAAAACATATTTGCAGTACTCTTCCATCAAGAAAAGTATTATATTTTTTATCAGTAAATCCTTGTGAACTCTTATTTTCAATATGGATTTTTATTAAATCTTTATCTAATCCGACTTTATTATACATTTTAACTTCCTATTCTAATATTGGTTAATTTATTTAGTACCTCCATTTTTTACAATATTATAACTAATTCATCTCCAGCTATATTTCTTATTTTTAATCTTAATGGTTTTTTATCACAACTTATTTTTCCATTCCAAAATTGTTTTGTTTTCTCTCCATTTACTGAAATACACCCTAATTTATCTATCTTAATTTCCGAGTTGCTATTCCATACTCCATCTTTATTTGTACAATCCAATGATAAATATTCTATTAGTTCTAGTCCTTCTTCGCTTATCTGTATTACCTTGTGATTCTTCTTATTTGCTCTCATTATATCATTATATTTGTCAATTTTTTGATTCAACCTATCACTAATATATGAATCTATTGTAACTTCATATTTCTTTTCTATTTTCTCTATTGAATACTCTACTTCATCTCCTATTGTTGTATTATCTAGTATTGGTTTCAAATCTCTTAATTCTATTTCAATATTTGTATCATTGTTTTCTTTTATATAATCTTCTATTTCTTTTTGATCACTAATATCTATATAATATACTATTACTTTAGTAATATCATTATCTAAATCTGGCATTACTTCATGAAGTATTCTATTCATCATACCTAAATCTAATATTCTCGTCGTTGAATCCATCAAATTTGGTACATATACTGGCATCATTCCATTTTTTGTATCTGTAATTGACCCCTCCCAAAATTTATCTAATGAATCTTCATTTTTTAATCCTGGTATCATTTCCTTTATTTTATCCATTGTTTGTATTGGATTTCTATATAAATTAACTCCATCATTTATTTCCAATACTTTAAATTCTGCATTACTTTCTACTAATCTATCTCTTGTTGTTTGAATACTATTTAATCCAATGTCTACATGTATAAAATTTCTATGTAAATCATTAGCCACTTTAGCAGTTACACCACTTCCTCCAAAAAAATCTGCAACTGTCATTTCTTCGTTATTATTTGTTGCTATATTAATAATTCTTTCAAGTAAATTTTCTGGTTTCTGCGTCGCATAATCTGTTTTTTCTTTTGCTTGAGAATTTACAGGGTTTATATCTGTCCATAAATCATTTACTTTTGCACCTTTATTAGTATCTAAATATCCCTTTTTTTGTGGTAGTCCTTTCTTTATTTGAAAGATTTCTCCTTTTTCATACATTTCCATCATCTTATCTTTTGAACATGCCCAAACTCTATTATATCCCAAGAAATTATATTGTAAATTTGGTCTATTTTGATTCATATTAAGTAACGGCACACCTCTAAATCTCTTTCCTTCAGGAATTGTTTTTTTACCATTCTTCTGATCTTTATCTAATTTTATTATTGTTCCATCTGGTTTTTCTAGATAAATATATTTAGTTAATAATTCAGATTCCTTTAAATTTGTATATTGTTGATTAAAAATTAAATTATCATAATTTAGAGAATAATATAATATTGTATCGTGTTCTGAACCCAAGCTATTAAAATTAGTAGTTTTAGTCGTTTTTTTCCAAATTATTTCAGATTGATAATTATCTTCACCAAATATTTCATCAGTTAGTATTTTTACATAATGCACCATTCTATAATCTAATTGAATAAATATACTAGCTCTATCACTCATTACAGATTTAATTGCACAAAGGTTTTCATACATCCAATTAAGATATGCTTCTTTATTCCACACATCTCCATACATTTTTTCTTCAAATACTTTTAAGTCGTCATCTTGCATCTCTTCTTCAACTTTTTTTATTTTTTCAGCTAATTTGGGATTTCTTCTTATATATATCTTTTTGGCATAATCTGCTCCACTTGCAAATGGAGGATCAATATATACTAAATCAACTTTTATTCCCTTTTCTTTTAAATAGGCACAAGCTGAAATACATTCTCCCCTTATTACTAAGTTTTTTTCATTTTTTCCAACTCTTTCTTTTTCTTCAACCTCATAATAAGGCATTCCTCTTTGAATATCATCATATATTTTGTTATTATCTTTATATCTTAATATTCTTCTAGTTCTAACAAAATTATCTAATAATGCTTGTCCATCAACTGGTTCTTTATAAAAAGGTATATATTTTATCGGCATTATTTTTCCTCCTTAAAAAACTCAAAAATTTTACCCTTTATTTCTTTTTTTATCTCATTTGTTTTCTTTGAATCCTCAATATATAGATAATCAAATTTTTTATACCCAAAATGCATATTATTTATATTCAAAAACATATCTTCCATATATTTTCTTTTATTTAAAAATTCCTCTTGTTTACTAAATCCTTTTCCTTTTGTCTCTACAATTAATATTTTGTTTATATTATTATTTTTATCTCTTTTCAAAATTATAAAGTCTGGTGTATATAACCCTAAATATTTCAACTGTTTTCTTTCTTTTTTATATGTTTTTATTCTAAATTCAGTTAAGTTCTTATCTCCATTATAATAAATTTCTAAATTATTATTTTGGAATTCTGACATTTCAAGTACACATTCAATAAATTCTTTTTCAAACCCACTCTGTGCAAAATAATATGGCAAATAATGCAATGTTTTTTCACTATTTTTTACCGCAATACTATTTGTATCATCTACAAATGGATTCTTACCATTTTTAAGCATTTCCACAAGTTCTTCTTTAGTATAGTCCTCTATCGATTTTTGTGTTTTTTTATAATCTTTATAAATAATTTCATCAACTTCTTTTATTTCGCTTGGAAATAATAATTCTTTATTATACTCTTTAAGAGGTTCTTTAAGTTTTTTAACATTTAAAATACTAGCATCTTGCTGTATATCTTCTTCATTTACTTCTATTGTATAAGTATTATAAAAAGCCTTTCTTATTTCACTTCTTATAAATTCATGCTTAAATTGTTCATTGAAATAATAGCTATCATTCTTTTTCAATATTATTAGTCTATATATTTTATTTAGTATATCATTATATTCTTTTAGTCTTTTTATAGATATATAATTCATACTCTCCTTTGAAATAGTCAGTAACCATTTACTATAATTAGCAAATTCATAACCAGTTTCCTCTTGATTTTCGGTAATTACGTTTTTCCCTTCGATATCAGATTTAACAATAACTATAGCTTCTTTTCTATATAAGTTTCCTCTTAGCTGGTCTTCTTTTAAATTTTTTAATATTTTATTTAAACTTTTGTTTATATTCTCATTCGTGGCTATTCTTTCCACTTTAGTTTCATAGTTTATTTTTAATTCAATATAACTAATTTTATTTAGATTTAAATGTTGAGTTCTGTCAACATAATTAATTATATTTTTATCGTTATACCCTGTTTCAAACTCTTTTATTGAAATATGTTGTTGATTATTTAATTCTTTTTCTAAATTCTTCTTATTAAAGTCATTTAACCAGATTATAGCTTCTTCCTGTTCTCCCTTGATAACTTGTCTTAAACATCTGCAAGAGGTTTGTAAAACCATATTTAAAGGACAATCACCCTTTTGTGATAAAATTATTCCAGTTAAACTTTTACAGTCCCAACCTTCTTTTCCTATTTGAACTAATAATATAATTTTTATTTTTGATAATCTTGTATCTAAAGATAAAAATTCCATTTTATTTTGCGATGAAATAGGATGCTTTTTATTGCCCTGGTGATATTTTAATATTACTTTATCTGGATCAAGTCCATAATCATTCACTATTTCTACAACCTTTGGATAAATTACTTCTTCTAATTTATCTATATTTCCACAATAAACAGCTATTTTAGCTGTTAATCTATTAGCGTATTCCTTATCTTTATAATTATCCAAAAAATCTCTTATCCCTCTTTCCACAATATTTATAGAATCATCATTACTACTTTTTACAATTGGTTTTTTTAAGAAATTATCTATTCCTTTTACTAATGGATAGTAATATACTACATTCGTTAATGTACCTGTCTTAAATTGAAATTCATTCTTTACAACTTCAATAGCTTCTTTTCTTTCAAGATATGGTGTTCCAGAAAATCCAATAACAGAATTTATTGATCCTCTTGCATTCCAGTCATTAACTACTTGCCTCAATTTGATGTCATCATCTGCTGCGTGATGAACCTCATCAATATATATTGCAAGATTAGGTACACTTCCAATTAATGCCCTTAATTCATTAGCTTGCTTGTCTAACTCAATTTCTTCTTTATTTAAAATTGTGGTTTGGTAATTATCTTCTAACTTTAATCTATTTAAAATTACTTTTTCTGCATTAGTTATCATTACTAATCCCATCAAACTATCAAAAGGTTGATAATTTGCTAATTTATTAACATTAGGATTTCTAGTTTTATTACTTTTTTTACTAGTCTTATTCGCATCAAGAATTTCAAATTTTATTAATTTCTTTAATTTTGTTGCAGATGGTTCAGGTATAATCCAACTAACATCAAAATTTTGAATTGTTTTTAAGCTAGGAACTATAGACGTTTTTAGTCCAGATGGTGCTAATACAATAAAATTATGTGCAAAAGCCTTGTTATTAGGTTCATTTATAGAAAAATATAAGTCAAGATACATAAACATCGCCATCAAATATGTTTTTCCAGATCCCATTGGTAAACTAAATATATAGTCAGTATATGAAGTTCCATAGAATATATTATTAAATACATTTTCAAAATTTATTTTGTTATAATTTCGTTCTATTTCCTTTTTTAAATCAACAAATAATTTATCTCCTTCATTTTCTTCTAATGCAATAGCATATAAAGTTCTTGCAGAAGAATTTCTTATTAGAAATTCTCTAAAGTCACTTTTAATTTCTAATTCATCTATATTTAAAAAAGTGTCTAGATATCCTTTTGAAAAAATTTTATTTAATGGTTCATTATTACATTTAATCTTTAGAAATAAATAAGTTTGGATTGCCTCAATTTGAGCATCTCTTAATTCTCCTTTGGATATAATGTAATTGATTAGATTTTTAATCTTGCAATCCTTTGAGTTGATCCAATTATTAACATTTTTCTTTATTAGATTATAAAACATTTAAAACCTCCGAATTATTGCTTCAATTCTATTTTTATTTTATTATAGCTTTATTAAAAATAAATTAATAAGTATTTACTTATATTTATTAATTAATATGTGTTAAAAATCTCTCTACTAGTTTTTGTAATTATTTTTTTCTAATTTTTCTATATTATAACATCAATTTTTATTTAAAGGAATACTCAATGATAAAAAACTTATTACTTTATATTAATTAATTATATTTTTATTCCAATATCATGAATTTTAATACTTTCTATTTTCACTTCGTAAATTTATTTAATTATTTCTTACATTTATTCTATATAAATTCGTTTATCGCTATTTCTAATATTTTCTCTATCTTCACCTCTTGTTTACAATCTTTTATTTTATTAAAAAAGAAAGTTCCAAAGTTATTAATGCATTGTAACGTAAATAGTTCTCTTGACTATTTCCCTTTTTAATACACATATTTATACTATATTAACTTGCTTTTCATAATTCTAATTTATAGTATAATTTTTCTACTAATACTTTCCTAATTTGCTTAAGATATTAATTTAAAACCTTCGGGTTATGAGCGAGGCTTGAGGTATTTTTGTAACTTTGTGAAAATTAGAGTTTTTGTTGGTATTTTAATACTTACAAGAGTTTTTACTTATAGAACATTTGTGCATTTTTAGGGCATTTTTTGAGAAGTTTTTTCCCAACTTTTTCCCAAGTGGTAGTACACGGATGTTCATGAATTTGTAACTCTTGTGGCAAATTTTTATTTAACAAAATTTTAATTTTTAGGAGGTTATTTTATGAGTAATTTAAGAGAAGTTAATGATGATATTTTGAAAGATTGGTTAGATTTTAGAGAGGAAGAAATTGGTGCTTTAACTTGTGCAGAAGATAAAAAACATTGGATTTATTTTGATAAGATTTCTGAGAGAATTTTAAAGAATGTCCCTGAGCAGAATAAAAAGTATGTTAAGAAACAATTTGAACAACTTGATGAGAATTTTATGGATTATATTTCTTATTGGAATGAAAAGTATTATAGGAATGGTTTTTGTGATGGAGTAAAGTTGATTAATGGATGTTTTGATATATAGAAAAAGCCCTATTGGGCTTTTTCTATATATTTATTTAATTTCTACTTTTTTTATTTTATAGTTAGAATACAGAATTTCTGTTGATTTTATTATTTTTTTTGGATTGATAGTCCTTATAATTTCATCTACTTTATATTTTTTGAAATCTTTATATATATTATCTGCTTTTTTCGATTCACTCATTGATATTAAAATCTTATTTGTATTTATTTTTTTAATAAAGTTTACAAATTCATTATGGTCAAAATTCTTATTTGTATATAATTCTTGCTTCTCACTAATCACCTTTTCTTCAGGTATATATGGAGGATCAAAATATATAAAGGCATCACTTAATATATTTCTTTTTTGAAGTATATTAAAAAATTCAATATAATCATAATTAAAGAAATTAACCTTTTTTAATTTTTGGGCAATAAATTTTAATCCTTCGGAATCAAAATTTATTTTTTCTTTTCTTCCAAAAGGAACATTGAATTCTCCCTTCTTATTTTCTCTATATACACCATTATATCCTGCTTTCATCAAGAAATAAAAATATATAGACTTTATTTTGTTACTTTTATCTATCTTATTATATTTTAGTCTAATTTCATAAAAGAATTCTTCCTTCAATTCTTCGCTTGAAAAATCATTATATTTTTTTATTATTTTTTTTATTTGTTTTTCAACATATTCATAATCATCTTTTATTAATTCGTAAAAATTTATTATGTTTGAATTAATATCGTTCACATAAATTTCTTCAAAACTAAATTCATTTATGTTATTTATTAGATTTATTAATACAACTCCGGAACCTAAAAAAGGCTCTACATAAATTTTACTTGTTTTATCAAAAAAGTTAAGCATTTCATTTAATATTTTCTTTTTTGATCCTGCCCACCTAATAGGTGAATTTATAACTTTATTTTTCATTTGTTCATCCTTTCATTATCCCATTATAACAATCTTTCATTTTTGTTATAAATTTTTCGGCTATATCATCACTTCTGTTTTCAATCTTTTCTTTATAATTTAGTTCATTAAATCCATACTTTAAAAATTTTTTTATTCCCTTACAGGAATTTTTATCTTCTTCATATAAAAGCAATTTATCACCTATTGATTTGTTTTTATACCTATCTTTGACAACAGGTATCAAATTACCAAGATATCCTATAAATTCTTTTTCTTCCTCATTTTTTGTTCTTTGAGATATAAAATGTTCAACATTTAAATTTTTATCATAAAAATCTTCAGCCATTAAAATAATATATTTTCCAGTTCTGTATCTTGATGAATTAAAAGTATCGTTTTTAGTTAATTTTTCTTTAAATGCATCATAGTCAGTCTCTTTTATTTTTAAAGTCATAATAAAATTTTTTATTGTTTTTTTGGTATCATTTACAGTTTTGCAATTTATTACTCTGGCGGCAGCTTGCTTAAATATATTAGAATAACTAGCCGGACTGTTTTGAGAAACAGATCTATATAACTCATACATAAATAAATATTTCAATGTCAAATTAATAAATCCAATATTATTAGTCACTAGATTTTCCTTATTATAAAATAACGTTACAAATAAAATATCACTTTGTTTAAATCCAAATTCGCCATATAAATTCCATATTTGATCGATTTCGCCAAAAGAGATGTCTGTTACTGAGTTTGAATAATAATTTTCTTTTAGTTCACTTAATTTATGGTTTTTTATACTCTTGTACACTTCATATAAATCCTTTATATTACTTCCCGTCATAAAATTAAAAATATTCTTTGCTCTTTCAAAGTTGTCTATAGAATTTATTAATTTAATACTATTTTCATTTACTACACCACTTGTATTATATTTTTCATTTTCACTATTTTGTAAAAAATAATCCAATAAATAAATATCACTACAAAAAGTAGCATATTCGTTAGCTGGTATATTATTTAACATTTTTTCCCATTCTTCTTTATAAATATCAGAATTTGAACTATTTAGTAAATATTTAAATAATTGACTTTTTAATATTTCAATCATCTCTAATGGTTTTCCCTTTGTATTAACATTTACAAACATTTCATGAGCAGAATATTGATTTTGTAGAAAAGATATTTCAACTATATTTGATCCTTTTATATTATTATATAATTCATTTATATTAACATTTTCTAAATCCCTTCTTATTATCTTATATATCTTTATTTCGTTATACTTTTGTACGAATTCTCTTGGTATATCATTCCCATCAATTAAATACTCTAGAATGTCACTGCCATCATTTGCTATTCTTGACTTAAAAATCATTTTACATTTATTATTTGTTAAAATTAGCTTTTTAATTTCACTCCTTATGGATTCATCTTGTGTAGAATGATATATTGCTATTAAAATTAAAAAAATGGTTATTAAACGTTGTTGCCCATCAACAATTTCTTTATCATTATCTATGTAATATTCAATAATATTACCAATATAATAATTATCTCTAACATCATTCATTAATGTTTCTACATTCTTTTTTTCCCATGAATATGGTCTTTGGTAGCGTGGTATTATTATTTGATTTGAATTCTTAAGAAATTCGTAAATTGTAGTATTTTTTGCATTTATTACTTCATTACTTTTCCCCATTTTTTCTCCTTTTTTGCTACTTTTTTTCATTTTATCAAATTATTTAATAATTTGCAATACTGTTACTTATTGTATGATGACTACTTTAATTATTTAAATAATATTTTATTAATTTAATATACTGATCTTGTGCATTTAAACATGTATCAATTAAATAACCTTTTTCATTCTTATATTCTTTTAAACCTCTATAATAAAATAATTTATCTTTATCTAAAATAATAAAAGGAATTATATTATTTTTTAGACATTCCTTAAACATAATTATTCTTCCAACTCTACCATTTCCATCTTGAAATGGATGTATTTTCTCAAATCTAAAATGAAATTCTATTATTTCTTTTATTGTTATTTGTTCTAGCGAATCATACCATTTCATTAATTTAATCATATCTCTTGGTGTTTGACTAGGTGTTGATGTTTTTATATTTCCAGCTTCATTGACTACTTTTTTATACTCTCCTACCATAAACCATTCTTTTCTACTATCCATAGTTCCTTCTTTTAAAATTTTATGAAATTCTTTTAT
>CANRNC010000021.1 GCA_947631915.1 uncultured Clostridia bacterium | reverse complement strand
TAAAGGTACAAGCCCATTCAATTTTAGATAATAGTTCTTCACTTATTTTAATTTCTTTTTTGATTATAGTAATCATCACACACCATCCTTTTTGGTTAAAATAAAAGGCAACAAAAAAATTGACCTTTTACAGTCAATTAATCATTTTCGTCTAGTGCGACGATTTTACTTAATGGAGCGGGTAGCGAGAATCGAACTCGCGCTATCAGGTCGGAAGCATGACATTCTACCACTAAATTATACCCGCATATTTATATTTATTATTATACATTATCTAATCTATTTTTGCAATGGTCTCTTATTTTCAAATGTAATAAATAGGAGATTAATTTTATAGCTTTCTTATGCTATCTAAATTTCTCTCCTATCCTCTATTTTAACTTATCATCTGTTACTATATAGACATATACATAATCATTAACAATTACATATAATTTACTTCTTTTATTTTTATCAACTTCATAATGAATTATATTACTTTTATTCTGCTCTGCTACATCAATTAAATCTTCTAATAAATCAATATTCATAATATTTAAATTTGCTATATTAGGCTCATTATTTACAGTAACTATTAAGTCTCTATAATATTTCATAATATGATTAATATTACTTCTATATACGTCTTTAGGCGTTTTTTTATTTTTCATTATTTTTATAATGATTATAGTTATAGCTGTTATTATAAATGCTCCACCAACCACATAACAAGTAATTCGAGCGACATTACTATTTTGATTTTTTATTAAAATATCTTTAGTTGTATTTTTTTCATAGTTTTCTCTAATTTCTGTTACAGTATTTGTTATTGGTATATCTAATTCTATATAATCATTTACTTTTTCGCTATTACCAATACCTAAATTACTACTAAAAGTAATATTAAAATATACCTTTAGAACAGAATCAATTGTTATTCCGTATGTTCTCTCATAAGAACGTGCTAATTCATTATAATACCCATAGTCAATTTTTATTCTCTTATTTATTAAAATCTCATCTGTATTGATTTGTTTGTCGCTTTTATTATCAAGCAATATAAATTTCCTATTCCAAATATCTTTATCTTGATTATCATTAGTAATGACTGTTCCAACTAAATCTCCAGTAATGCTATAATCATACTCAATGTCTGCTTTCTTACTTCCTTTCAATTTATATTCAAAATTAATTACATAAGAATCAATTGATTGAGAAGCATAAGATCCGTCCAGATGTAAGTATGTTACTTTCATAAAAGATATTTGGTTTTAGCGTAACTCTGTAATCATCATTTTTTTCTATTGTATAACTATATATAGATATTTCTTTCTTTATAAAATTCATTCCAAATATTATAAAAAAAATTCCAATTACAAATATTATAATTAACAGAATATTAATATAATTTATCTTTCTATAATATCTTATTGTACCTCTATACATTATTCTCTTCACCTATTACCTCCTTACTTTATTTCAACTTTTGCATTTTCACTATTAAAATAATCATGTAACCAAACTGATGGATACCCAATATATTTAATATGAAATTCACATATTCCTTTAATCTGTTCTATTCGTACTAGATTGGTATCAGATACATTGTTGTAATCTCCTTTTGTCTTATATAATATAGTTCCATTTTCTTTTACTATATCTACTACTCTATGTGCAATGTTTTGTTCTTTTATATTATAGATAATAATTGAACCTACATGGATATTTCTCAATTCATCATTACTTATTTTCCTATAAATAACAACATCTCCCCTACAAAATGATGGAAACATGCTATTGGATAGTATAGTTATTGGTTCATATTTAAATACTCCTAGCATAAAACATACCAAAGTTATACAAAAAGTAAGTGTTACTACATAACTTACTTTGTTATGAGTATTCTGTCTATTTCTATTCTTGCTTTTTTTTTTTTGCATGATAGTGTATTTGTATTTAAATAATATATAAATTAAAATATCTGATAATATATTTATTGTTCCTAATATAAACCAGTCTACATCAGGAAAAATTGGTGATAATGATACATATACTACACTAAAAATTCTGTGTATTAATGGTAATAAAAATGATACTTTTAATGTTAAATACGTATATAATATATTGCATGCTATTAAAGGTAGTATAATTGAGCAATTATATTCAAAGAAAAGTTTTTTATTTGAATATAAATTTACAAATACATTATATTTAATTTCTAATAATATCAATATTAATGTTACAAAAGCTATCAATACCTTATTATCTTTATTTCTATTTGTAATAAGTGCTCTGGTAAATTCAATACCCACTATGGGAATTGCCTGTATAAATATATTTTTTAAGATAGATATTATATCTCGATTATATGGACTCTTTACAAATCCTTTAAAAAAACCTATATAGAAAGTTACTATTATTTGTAATATTGATATTATAATCATGTATATATAATATAAGTTGTTTTTAGAGATTCTAATATAACCCTTTTTGATATCACATATTATATATACTAGAATAGCTGACCAGAATATTGGATTTACTACATTTATATAAAAAACTGAATTTTCAATTATTAGTTTGATTGTTATAAATATATAGATAATTATAATTAATAATAGATTTGTATTCTTTACATATCTCATAGTTCTCACCCATCTATAATTTGTCTATAGTTCTGCTACATAATAATTAATAATTCTTATATTGATTTTATTTTTGTACATATTCTATAATTCCTGTTATTGTTCTTGTTTTAACTTCTGGTACTTCTTTTGAGTTTTCATCATACATCACTTTTAACAAAAAACATGTTTGTTCTCCAGCAGGTAATAAATTATTTGGTTCTGAAGTTGTATAAATAATTGCTGATGAGCCTTTTTCCTCTGGTGTAAATTTGAAATTTTGTAAAGTCGCATCAAATGTTCCATAATTTTCTATCATTACTAAATAAGTAATATAATCACCCGGTTTTACTAATTTTGCATTAAATGTTACAGTAGTATTTGTAAATTGTGGCTCTCCTGGATCACAATTTTGACTAACATCTTGAGCTGTTATACTAGTTATCCTTATATCCCAATTTCCAATAATTTCAGCTGTACCATTTAACGTTAATTGAGTAGCAAATGCTGAATAACCTACCGCCATTATTAATATTACTACTAATAATGTTCCTATTATAATATTTTTATTATTTTTCATTTTTAATAGCCCCTTACTGTATAAAATAATTTCTATACAGTATCATTATATGCATTTATTTATATTGTGTGTGGACAAAGAATATTATATCTTAATTATGTAAAACGCAGTTTTTCAAAGACTCTACATAATATTACTTAAAATAAAAAATAAAGAATAGCTTAACATCTTTATTTTTCAATGCTAAATTATTCTTTATTTAATACACTATTTTTTTGTTATACCCTATTCAACAGCAAATCATTTTCTTCATTAAATATAATATCCTGTTGATCTATACTCTCAATCTTATAAGCATTAATTTGTATATTTCTATTTTCACGTCTTAATTCGTTACAAATTTCCAAAAAGTATTCGTCGTTGAAATCTATATTGCTTTTAACTAATTCGATAAGTTGCTTTGCACATTCGGTAAATGTATATATCTGAAATTCCATTCTTCCTTTGACTACTAAAACCGTTTTATAATTAAATATCTTTTCATCTTCTATAATTTCGCTTACAAATCCGTCCATGCAAATTAATTAAACCACAGTCTTCTAATATTAATAATTTTTCAAATGGTATACCATATTTTTTTAATAGCTCATTGTTAGCATAAATAATTGGTCCATCAGAAGAAAATAAAGAAAATGGTAATAATTCAGTAAATAATATTGCTTCAGCTCTTGTAATATTTTTTAAAGTATTTAATGTCCTTAATGTATATGTATTGGGCTTTTTTATTTCTCCCGCTAATATCCTAGCCCAAAGATTTTGCATATATTCATCACTGATCTCTCCTGCTACGTCGAAAAATTTGTAAAGCCAATCTTGATTTACAGCTTCGTTAGTTACAGATGGTTCATTTTCTAATAAATTATAAGTTTGTCCAACAACTGATTCTATATTTTGTTGTTTTCTTAATTCTTTATATACCACTCTACTACTAGTTCTTTTAATTAGTTCTTCAGTTTCAGTTGAATCCATTATAATTTGTCCATTTTCATATCTGCTTGGTATTTCTAGATTATTAGCAATTGCTTCTCCTATAAGTTTTATTTCTTCTTTTTTAGCTTTTGCCATTCTTTTAACATGTATAGGTTCATATACTTTACCTATTCCTGCACTAACACATTCTATTAGTTTAACTAGTGGCTCTTCTAAACCTAATAAATCTTTAGCTTCCATTGTTATCACACCTTTTTATTTTATTTTTGCATTATATTATATAATAATAATCGACTTTAGTCAATTGCATTTATTCTATATTATAAATAAAAACATCCGCCTGTACTATGGACGGATATTTTTATTTATTTATTTCATTTCTTCAAAAAATGCTTTATATGCTTCATAGGCAGAGTATATATCATATTTACTTGTGACTTCATATGGTGCATGCATTGATAATACTGCTACTCCACAGTCTATTACATCTACACCTTTGTCTGCCAAAATATATGCTATTGTTCCGCCTCCTCCGGCATCTACTTTTCCTAATTCATCTATTTGATATAATATTCCATTACTTTCAAATAGATTTCTTATTTTTGCAACGAATTCAGCTCCTGCATCTGATGAACCACTTTTTCCTCTTGACCCTGTATATTTATTTAGAGAAACACCATATCCTGCATAAGATACATTTTTTCTATCTGAAACAGAAGCATATAGTGGATCATATGCTGTACCTACATCTGCTGATAGCATATTTGATGTACAGAATACTTTGTTTAATAGGTTTGGTGTATTTATACCTGCTTTGTTCAATAATTCAGCTATAAAGTTGTCAAATACTTGAGATTCCATTCCTGTATTACCCATACTTCCTATTTCTTCTTTATCTGATAATATTAGTATTGCTGTTTTTTCTGGTATTTCGTTCATATCTATCAATGCTCTTAAAGCTGTATAGCAACATACTTTATCATCTTGACCATAAGCGGCAACCATACTACTATCAAATCCTAAACTTCTTGCTTTAAAGGCTGGTACAAGTTCTATCTCTGCACTCAAAAAGTCTTTCTCTGTTATTCCATATTTATCATTTAATAATTTTAATATATTTAATTTTACTTTTTCAGAAACATTTTCATCGTTGTATGGAAGGCTTCCTACTAATAAATCTAAATCTTCTCCTTCAATTCCATTGCTTAAAGTTTTTTTCATTTGTTCAGCTGCTAAATGAGGTAATAAATCCGTTATCGTAAATATTGGATCATTTTCATCTTCTCCAATATTTAAAGTAATCTTTTCTCCATTAGTTTTTACAATTACTCCATGTATTGAAAGTGGAATAGTCGTCCATTGATATTTTTTTATTCCTCCATAATATTGAGTATTAAAGTATACAAATCCAGCATCTTCATAAATAGGATTTGGTTTTAAATCTAATCTTGGAGAATCCATATGTGCTCCAACTATGTTTAATCCATTTTGTAATCCTGATTTTCCAATAATTGCTGCATAAACACTTTTTTCTCTATTTATATAATAAACTTTATCGCCTACTGATATATTTTCTAATTCCTCTATATTTCTAAATCCATTTTTTTCTAAAACTTCTTTTGTAAACGTAGCTACTTCTCTTTCTATTTTTGATTTATTTAAAAAATACATGTACTCATTTGCAAATTTCATTATTAATTGCACTTTTTCTTCTGATGATTCATTCCACCCACATTTTCTTACATTAAATAATTTTTCCTCTAATAACTTTCCTTCTGACTTTTGTTTCTCTTCCATTTACATTCTTCCTTCCTTTTTAATTTTATTTATATGCTTTTACACATTAAACCTAAATAATACGATGTCTCCATCTTGCATAACATAGTCTTTTCCTTCTGAACGCATTAGTCCTTTTTCTTTTGCAGAATTTATTGAACCGCATTTGATTAAATCATCAAAAGATACTATTTCTGCACGTATAAAACCTCTTTGTATGTCTGAATGTATTTTACCTGCTGCAACCGGAGCCTTCGTTCCCTTCTTTATTGTCCATGCTCTAACTTCTGGTTCACCTGCTGTTAAGAATGACATTAATCCCAATAAATCGTAACTTGCTTTAATTACTTTGTCTAGTCCAGATTCCTCAAGTCCTAATGCTTCTAGCATTTCTTTTTTATCTTCACCTTCTAATGATGAAAGTTCTTCCTCTATTTTTACACATAAAGGAATAACTCCTGCTTTTTCTGAATCAGCATATTCTTTTACTTGTTTTACATATTCTGAATTATCCACATCATTTAACATATCTTCTGATACATTTGCAATGTATAGTATTGGCTTATTTGTTAATAAATATGTATCTTCTATTATTGGTAACTCTTCGTCAGAAAACTCTAAAGTTCTTGCTGATTTTCCTTCTTCTAATACTTTTTTTACTTTTTCTAAAGTGTCTATTTCAAATTGGTATTTTTTATCTGCTTTTAGCATTTTTTTTGCTTTCTCTAATCTTTTATTTATTGTTTCTATATCCGCTAATATTAATTCTAAATTTATGGTTTCAATATCTCTCAATGGATTAACATTTCCATCAACATGTACTATATTAGAATCATCGAAACAACGTACTACTTCAACTATACTATCTACTTCTCTAATATGTGATAAAAACTTATTTCCTAATCCCTCACCTTGACTAGCACCTTTTACTAATCCAGCGATATCAACAAATTCAATTATTGCATGTGTTGTCTTTTGAGGATTATACATTTTAGTTAGCACATCTAATCTTTCATCCGGAACTGCTACTACTCCTATATTAGGTTCAATAGTACAAAATGGATAATTCGCACATTCTGCACCTGCATTTGTAATAGCATTAAACATTGTACTTTTTCCTACATTTGGAAGTCCTACTATTCCTATTTTCATTTTTCTATCTTTCCTTTCAACTGGCATTTTATACCTAAATTGCATTGAACACTATCTATGTGTTCAATGCATTTTGTGTTTCTGTTTTATTTTCTTCTTGTAATTCATTTTCTTGTTGTGTTTCGTTTTCTGTTTCCGAATCATTTTCTGTTCCTAAATTATCTTCTGTTTCTAATTGTGTTTTAGTTTTTTTAGTTAATCCCAATGGTTTAAATATATCGTTTTCTAGATTATATGTTTTTCCGTTGTATAGCATATAGTATGATTTTATACCAGCATCAGTAATTGAATACATATCATCTGATTCTGGTTTAAATAATTCTTGTGCAGAAGTATTTATTAACCCAAACTTATTATTTAGTTCAACTACAATTAGTTCATATTCATCTATCACTAATATATTAGCTGTAGTTTTTGTTATTGTCTCTTCCTCTTCTGTTTTATTGTTATTATTTTTGTCTTTTTCTATTGGTTTGGCTTTACAACCTATATCTGTATATTTAAGGTCAGATACTTTACTTCCAGATAAATTAAAGAATCCCCACATATTATTTTGTTTTACAGGTATTAATGAATTAAAAAATACATATTGTTTAACAATATCTTTTTCTTGTTCATCATCGTCGTTATTATTGTTGTTATAATAGTTATTATTGTTATTATAATAGTTATTATTGTTATTGTCTGTAGTATCTGTTTTATTATTATTTTGTATTGTATATGGTGATATATCAATTCCTATGTCATCATATTCAATATGGATGATAATTCTTTCATTACCATCTATTACTCCATATTTTTCATTACTTTTTACTAAATATAGTGCATTTGCTTTATTTATACTTTTTATTTCGTCATAATTAACATTAATCTTGGTTTCACCATTAATATAATCAATGCCAACTTTATTATATGCATTTGTTATTGTAAATTCTTTATTATATTCATCGAATTGAATGTAAGCATATCTAGTTCCAATAACTTCCGCACCACTATTATCAATTACTCCATATTTTCCATCTGAATTCTCAACAACTATTCTGTCATATAATAATGCTTTTTTATTCTCAAAGTTATCATTTACTCCGACAAATCCTAATTTCTGTACTGCTGTATTATATGAATCAAATATATAAGACAAAGTTTGGATTTCTACACTATTACTAGCAGAATCATATTTTATTTTTATATTACATGCTATTTCAATTCCATCAGAAATAACATATATATCTCCTTTTACATTTCTAGCTGGTTCAGACATTGTATAGTTCTTATATTCGTCACTTGCATTTGGCTCAATCTTACTAATTATTGTAGAATTTAAAAACATTGAAGCTGTTTCTTGCTTATTTTCCACAAAAACTTTATTTGTATCTTCAGCTTCTATCTTATATTCGCCACTATGAGCTTCATATCCAACAAAACTTGCTATTCCTTTTACACTAACATACATTTTATTGTTTTCTATTAAGAATGTTGATGTATCCATTTGTGTTTGTTGACCATCAATATATACTTTTAAAGTTTGGTCTACAGGTTGTATATCTTTTATTACCACCATTATTACACAAATAATAGCTAAAGTAACTACTATTGCTACTATTATTCCTATAATAATAGTATTATTGTGTCCTTTTGGCCTATTTACTTTTAATTTACTATCTTCCATTAAATCTTCTGCATCTAGCCTCATTTGATTTCCTCCCTTTATTCATCATAACCATATTTTTTATAAAATTCGTTTCTAAAATTTAGTAAATTGTCATTTTCGATTTCTATTCTAACTCTTTCCATTAATTTAGTCAAGAACCTTAAATTATGAATTGATAATAATCTAACTCCCAAAATTTCCTTTTCTTTTATTAGATGCCTTATATATGCTCTAGTATAGTTTTTACAAGTATAACAATCACATTCTGGATCTAAAGGTGTAAAATCTCTTTCATAGTTTGCATTCCTAACCACTACTTTTCCTCGCCATGTTAATGCTGTTCCATTTCTAGCAATCCTTGTAGGTAATACACAATCACACATATCAATTCCAGCTAATGCAGATTCTATTAAATAGTCTGGCGTACCAACTCCCATTAAATATCTAGGCTTATTTTCAGGCATTAATGGAGCTGTAAATCTTAAAATATCTAAAAATATATTTTTAGGTTCACCTACACTTATTCCTCCTATAGCATATCCTGGTAAATCTAATTCTATTAGTTGCTTTGCTGATATTTCTCTTAAATCTTTATAAAATCCACCTTGAATTATTCCAAATAGTGCTTGTTTATCTGATTTTTTATGTGCATCTTTACAACGTTTCGCCCATCTTGTTGTTCTTTCCATTGATTGTTTTGTATATTCATGTGTTTCTGGATATTTTACACATTCATCAAAAGCCATTATTATATCTGCTCCCAGTGAATTCTCGATTTCCATAATTTTCTCTGGAGAAAAGAAATGTTTACTTCCATCTAAATAAGATCTAAAATCGACCCCTTCTTCTGATATTGTTCTTAAATCCCCTAGACTAAACACTTGAAATCCACCGCTATCAGTTAAAATTGGTCTATCCCATCTCATAAACTCGTGTAGTCCACCTGCTTCTTCTACCAATTTATGCCCTGGTCTAAAATATAAATGATATGTATTTGATAATATTATTTGTGCTTCTATTTCTTTTAATTCTTCAGGAGTCATAGATTTTACTGTTGCTTGAGTACCAACAGGCATAAATACTGGGGTTTGTATATCTCCATGTGGAGTATGTATTACTCCTCTTCTTGCTCCTGAATTTTTATCTATATGTAATAGTTCATAAGTTACTGGTTGCTTGTCCATTATATTTTCCCTTTCTTGTATTTTATTTTGGAATGTTTATAACATTAATTTATTCTATAAACATAGCATCTCCAAAGCTAAAAAATCTATATTTTTCCTTTACCGCTTCATTATAGGCTTTCATTATATAATCTCTTCCTGCAAATGCAGAAACCAACATAATTAATGTAGATTCTGGTAAATGGAAATTTGTGATTAAAGCATCTATACATTTAAATTTATAACCCGGATAAATAAAGATACTAGTATCCCCTTCTGATTCTTTAACCATACCTTTTTCATCTGCTATTGACTCTAATACTCTACAAGAAGTCGTTCCAACAGCTATTACTCTTTTTCCATTCTGCTTGGCTTTATTAATTTTTTCTACATCTTCTTGCTTAATATAAAAATGTTCTGAATGCATATCATGTTCTTCTACTTTTTCTACTTTTACAGGTCTAAAAGTACCAATCCCAACATGTAATGTAACGTTTGCTACATCAATACCTTTTTCTTTTATCTTTTGGAAAAGTTCTTCTGTAAAGTGTAGACCTGCAGTAGGTGCTGCTGCTGACCCTTCATATTTAGCATATATTGTTTGATATCTGTTTTTATCCTCTAATTTTTCTTTTATGTAAGGTGGTAAAGGCATTAAGCCTATTTGATCTAATATTTCATTGAAAATTCCATTGTATGAAAATTTAACTTTTCTATTTCCACCTTCTAATACTTCTAATATTTCTGCTTCTAGCAATCCATTTCCAAAAGTAACTTTAGTTCCAGTAGGTAATTTTCTTCCTGGTCGTACCATTACTTCCCAAAAGTCTCCTTCAATTCTTTTTAGAAGTAAAAATTCTATATTAGCCCCTGTTTCTTTTTTTCCGTATAAACGTGCTGGTATTACTTTAGTATTATTCCTTACTAAACAATCTCCTGGTTTTAAATAATCAATTATATCTTTAAAAATCTTATGCTCAATAGTTTGTTTTTTTCTATTTAATACAAGTAATCTAGATTCATCTCTATTTTTTATTGGCGTTTGTGCAATTAATTCCTCTGGTAAATTATAATTAAACTCTGATACTTTCATTATTGTCCCCTTTTATAAAATATTGTTTTATTTTTTCTATTAATGCTTTTACATCTTCTACTAAATTATCTGGTTCATTAAATTGTTCATGTGTTAAATCTGTTGATATCCTGAAGCAACTATTATGTATTGGTTTTACCGTATATACATCTTTATTTAGTCCTATTTTACTATTGTTTATTCTACACCTCATATAATCAGTATACCATTTCTTTAGTCCCTCTGTATCGCTTTTAGTATATCCATATTTTTCATTTGAATGTAATTCTGGTATTTCATTGTTATATTCATTTTCTATTCTTTCTAGGTTATGTAAAAACTCATGAACAAATACTTCTTCTGGGAAGGTATTATAACTTGAATAGGTATATAAAATATCTGCATTTTCGTTTGGTATCCTGATATTTGAAAAGCCTATATCGTTTTTATAAATCATTCCTCCGAAGTCCTATCCAATCTCCAGTTTTTATACGCTCCTGATGTAAATCTTCACCTAGTTTATATGCTACAAATATATGGTCATATTCTTCGCTGGCATTATCAACATATTGTTGTAATACGTCTTTTATATTTTCTGTAGCAACATAATATCCATAATCATCATTATAACTAATTGATTCAATTGGATCATTAACTGTAACTATTTTATATGTGACAGTCATTAAATTTCCAGACATTTCCTTCATAGACGTTTGAAATCTTCTCATATTGTCTTCTATCAATGCTATTTCTGAAGGCTGTAACTGCATTCTAGTTTTACTGTTAACACCATTCTTTTCAATATTAACTTCCAAGTTCTTCATAATCAGACATATAAAATTCCAATTATTGCTTGTGTTTTTTATTCCTTTTTCTAGAGTAAAGTCAGAAAACCAAACTGTTCCTTTTGAATTATCATCATAAGCACCTAATCTAAAAGCAATATCTACATTATCTCTATTTTTTGAGTCAAATTGAAAGCATAATCTTTGCCATTCTCCGCTACCCATAAGACTATCAGATTTTTCAGTTGTATCCATTATGCAAATATTAACTCCACCTTCTGATTTACTTTTTTCATTCTCTACATTTTCAAATTTAACCATAGCTGTTACTCTATATACTGTATTAGGTTCTACTTCAATATTTTTATATATTAATGCATCATTAAATTCTTTTGATTCAATCTTATAGCTATATTTATTTGAATATCTTTCGACATCATCCCTCATAAAACTTGATACACCAGTTGTATACTCTGCCTTTGCAAATTTTCCAAAGTCATTAATTTTATAAATGTGCCATAACTTATAAACAACAATAATTGCAACAATTACAAGTACTATGTTAATAGCCGTTGAAATTCTCAATCTAGCCTTTTCTTCTTTTATTTTCATATGTTACTCTCCTTCTTTATACAATAACCTAATATTTCTTTTAAACGTTCTTCTTTACCCATAAGATATAGGTATCCTATTAATCCCTCAAAAGCTGTTGCATACATATATTCTTTTACATTTGAATTTTTGGGTAAATGATGATTTTTTGTGTTTCTTGTTCTTCGGATAATATCTCTCTCATCTTCTGTAAGTTTTTCTTCTATTTTTTGTAAAATTTCTGATTGTGCTCCTGCTTTTACTTTTTTTACTGCTTCTATATGTAACTTATGTGGTTTTAAATTAGTATTTTCTATTAAGTTTTCTCTTATATATAATTCATATACTGCATCACCTATATAAGCCCATGTTAGGGGATTCATATTATTTATTCTTTGCTCTTTTTCGTCCAATTTTACACATCCTTCTTATTCTTAACTTGCTCTAATGTAATTCTTCCTATTTTTGCCTCTCTAAAATCTTTTATTATAATATTTGCTGTTTTGTTTTCATCTATATTTCCTCCAGAAATTATAGCTCCTCTTTTTTTACCTATTAATCTCATAACATCCATTATGTTTTCATTTTCCATTTGGTTAGGATTATTCAATAATTCCTCTATTTCTTGTTCATCTAATTTATATGTTTCTATTAATTTGCTTTTATAGTTAGCTAATAAAAATTTTAATAAATTATAACCAATTTCTAAATTATCTAACACTTCATCCTTTATAGTTCCTGTATACGCTAAATTTAATGCAATTTCTTGTGTTTCAAATTTTGGCCATAGCACACCAGGTGTATCCAAAAGTTCTATATTATTTGTTATTCTTATCCATTGTTTTTTTACTGTTACTCCCGGTTTATTTCCCACTATCTGACTGTTCTTATTTGCAAGTCTATTTATTAAGGAAGATTTTCCGCACATTTGGTATTCCTAGAATTATAACTCTTGTTGTCCTACCAATTCTTCCTTTCTCTAGTCCTTTTTCTTTTTCTCCTTTTATCATTTTCTCTATCGTATTTATAATTTCATTATTTTTATTATTATACAATGAGTTTACACTAATAGCAATAGTATCTTGATTAGTTAAGTATTCTTTCCATTTTTTTGTTTGTATTTCATCTGCTAAATCGCTTTTATTTAATACTATAATTTTTTTCTTGTTTTTTACCATATTATTTAAATCAGGGTTTCTACTAGATATAGGAATCCTTGCATCAATTACTTCTATTACAATATCTATTAGTTTTAAGTCATCTTCAATTAGTCTTTTAGCTTTTGCCATATGCCCTGGATACCAGTTGATATTTGATTTGTTAATCTCCATCTTTTCACTTCCTTACAATTCTCAATTAACTCAATACTTTCAATATTTTAACATAAAAGCAAGCAATTTTCAACTAATTGCTTGCTTTTATAAATCACCTCTAACAGTATGATTGTAATATTCTTTTCTATTGTTTATTCTCATTAAAATTTAATTTTACTATTTCTTTTACAAATTCCCATGTTTTCTTCATTGAAGGAATTGATAATTTTTCTTGTGGAGAGTGCACATCATATGTATTTGGTCCTATTGCAATGTAATCTACTGTTTCCATCCTGTTTTTAAAAAATCCACCTTCAAGTACACCTTGAGTTATTATTTTTTCCATTTTGTTACCTGTAATTCTTTCATATAGTTTACTAACATTATTTACAAGACTTGATTCATAATTAGGTTCAAATCCATATAATTCTTGAGACCAAATAATGTCTATTTTATTGTCTTTTATTTGCTTTCTCAAACTTTTTAAGTAGTCTTCTTTAAGGTTGTTATTATTGCTTCTAAGTGAATAGTCTATTCTAATATATTCATCTATAATATTTACAGCCCCAAGATTTGCTGAAAGTATCTGATTATTATTTTCATCAAAAGAAAGTGCTCCATTTTTAAAATTATAAATGAAGTTTATTACTCGTTTTGAAGTGTTTTCATTCATTATCTTTATAGTATTTTTTATGTTTTTTAACTTTTCAAATACAATGCTTTCTTCGCTGAATTTTTCCCTTTGCTGGGTTAATATCTCTTCAATATCTTCTATATTAAAATTATTTTTATCAACTGCAAATACTATTTTAAATTCTCGAGGTATTACATTTACCTTTCCACTACTTGAAATATCTATTATTTTTACATTACTAATTTTGCTTAATACTTCTATGCCAAGTTTTATCGGATTACCTCTCGTTTTGTCTGCAATATTTCCTCCGGAGTGTCCACCTTTAAAATTCGAATACTCTAAACGATATATATAGTAATCATCTAAATCTACATCCTCTTCATAGACAATATCTACTTTTCCATACCATTCCATGCAATGTGCACTACTTATTACCATTTTTCCTTCTTTGCCACAGTCTAAAGATATTATCCTTTTTGCTGTTATTTTATTTACGTCTATTTCTTTTACACCAATCATAGTCGTTTCTTCTTGGACAGTAAATATACACTCAATCTTTGGTGCTTTTATGTTACTATCTAAAAGTGCTAGCATTATACTAACACCAGCACCATTATCTGCTCCAAGTGTTGTATTGTTTGCTTTAATATAATCTCCATCTATAATTAACTTTATTGGATCATTATTAAAATCATGATCTGAATTATTAGTTTTTTCACATACCATATCTAAATGTGCCTGAAATGCTAATGTATCATATTCTTTATATTCTTCGTCCGCCTCTTTAGTAACTATTATATTATAGTATTGGTCTGTATAATATTTTAGACTTCTTTTGTTGGCAAAATCTATAATATAATTTCTTATTTTTTCTTCATTTGATGAATTTCTTGGAATATCACTTATTTCTTTAAAGTACTTAAATACTTCTTTCGGTTCAATGTCTTCTAACTTCATTACTTCATCTCCCTTACTATAGTTAAATCTTTTCAAAAATTCTTTAGTTCTTGCATTTTTCGGATTTTCTATCACATCTTTACCACTTTCTATTATCCTTCCATTGTCCATAAATATAATCCTATCTGCTATTTCTTTTGCAAAAGCAATTTCGTGAGTAATAATGACCATTGTTTTATTTTCATTAGATAATTCTTTTATAACTTTTAGTACCTCTCCCACAAGTTCAGGATCCAGAGCACTAGTGGGCTCATCCATACATAATAATTTTGAATTCATCGCAAGGCATCTTGCAATAGCAACTCTTTGTTTTTGTCCACCAGATAAATTACAAGGATAAAAATCCTTTTTCTCTTCGAGTCCAATTTTCCTTAACATTTGTATTGCTATTTCTTCTGCTTCTTTTTTACTTCTTTTTAGGACTTTTTCTTGTGCAAATGTAACATTTTCCTTTACACTCATGTGCGGAAATAAATTAAATTCTTGAAATATCATTGTAGTATTCATATTAATATTTTGTATTGTTTTTTTATCTGAATATTTTCCATTATTTATTAAGTAGTCATCATCAATTATAACAGTACCACTATCTATACTTTCTAAATTATTAATACATCTTAAAAGCGTAGACTTTCCAGACCCACTCGGACCTATTATGCATAGTGTCTCCCCCTCATTTAATGAAAATGATATGTCTTTTAATATTTTTTCTTTATTAAAGTTTTTGCACAATTTTTCTACTTTCAAAATCTCCTTCATAACTATTTCCTCCCTAGTTGTAATATTCTAATTTCTTTTCAGCTTTATTAAATGCAAAAGATATTATTCCTACTAATACTAAATAGTATCCACCTGCAAGAACTAATGGTATAATTGAGAACTGATAATTTGCCTGCTTTTGTGCTAAAGTAAACATTTCTGCAATTCCAATTATTTGTGCAAGCGATGTTGTTTTTATTAAAGAAATAACTTCATTAGAAGATGCTGGTAACACCTTTTTTACTACTTGTGGAATTATTATATACATATATATCTGAAATGTATTTAACCCCAATGTATAGGCCGCTTCTGCTTGTCCTTTTGGAATACTATTTATTCCACTTCTAAATATTTCGCTAAAATATGCTGTATAGTTTATTACAAATGCGATTATAATTGCTAAAAATCTATCTATAGATATTTTAAATATGTAATATGGTGCAAAATATACAAAGATTATTTGAAGAATCATAGGAGTTCCTCGAATAACTAAAATATAAAGTGCAATTATTTTAGAAATTAATATATTTCTGGAGTTTTTCAAAATTGCTACTATTATTCCAAGAGGAATAGTGATTAATAACGTTATACAAAAAATACTTAATGTTGTTCCAAGTCCAGAAAATAATATTTTACATAAATTTAATATTTCCATACTCTAGTCCTCCTGTAATTTAATCATAGAATCTCCTAACCATTTCATAGATATTTCTTCCAATTTTCCTTCTTCCTCAAGTTGTAATAATGCATTTTCGATTTTTTCTTTTAATTCGGTGTTACCTAATTTGAATGCTATTACACTTCCACTTGCAGTAGAAATATTATATGAAGGTATTGTGTCATAATCTTTATCTTTAGATTTTATTATATAATTTCCATATATACTAGAAGTATATACAGCATCAATTCCTCCGATTTCTAAATCTAAACATGCTGTTAAAAAATCTGCATAAGGAATAATTTCAACTTGTTTTCCAAAGTTAGAATTTTCCAAATCTGCTTCTTGAACTGAACCAGATTGTACTCCTATTTTCTTACCTATTAAATCATCTTGAGATTCTATATTACTATCTCCTTTTAACATAAAGTACATTTCACCTTTTAAGTACTTTTTAGATAATGTCATTATTTTCTCTCTATCAGGATTATATGCAAATCCATTCCAAATACAATCTATGTTTCCACTATTCAATTCTTGCTCTTTTGATGCCCATGAAATTGGTTGAAATTTAACTTCTACTCCCATTTTTTCTCCAACTGCTTTAGCTAAATCTATGTCTAATCCTACAATGTCATTATTTTCATTTCTATAGCCATATGGAGGGAAACTATCATCTAATCCTATAATAAGCGTGTTGTCTCTATCCTTTGTTTTTCCGTCTTTTAGTTTTATAATTCCTCCAACTAAAATACAAACCACAATAATTACAATTAATAATATAATAAATACTTTCTTATTCATAATATCTCACCTTAATACTTACCTTTCTTTTATTTAAAATTCGAATTTTATTTGTCCCTTTGAATTAAAAAATAGATTATGAAGTATATTTAAAAACAAAAAAGACTATTTATAGAAATTTTATCTTCCTACAAATAGTCTTATATATTTTTAAGTATATTTTTAAACTATCGTAGGTACAGCAATTTTAGCCTGTACCTACTAATACATAATTTTAGTAGTTACAAGCTCCTACGATGATGATGCATTTTATTGTTTAAAAATATTGACTTCATAATCTATCTTCCTCTCAATAGAACATTTTTATGTTCAACATATTTTTATATTAACATAGTCTTTTAAATTTGTCAACATAAGTTTTTCTAAATTAATTTAATTACTAATAAATTCTATAGTTGTTTTTATCAGCACGCTCGTCCAATTCTCTATCGTACTTTTTATTTCCATAGAACCAATCGCTATCTTTCTTATTTGTTTGTTTTCTAGCTTTAGAAATAATAATATTAAGTAATACTAATACTGATAATATTATTGCTATAAAGTCTACTAATATATAACTCATGTTATTTGCTGTTACTCCTGCTTGAATTTGTGTATATAAATCTGGTCCAAAATATGCACAATATGCAATAAAGTATATTATTCCTCCTAATGCAATTCTTTTGAATACACATATTATACATACTAATGTCAAAAACAATAATAAAATTTCTGCTGTTATATTTATAGAAGTTAATGGGAATCCTTCTATCTGTAAATATGATATTGCTGTAATTACTATCCTAAAAATCCAGTACATCGTCATAAAAATACCACATAAAAAATCTCCTACACTCTCCATAATTATCCATCCTCTCTTATGTTTAATAATTTATATTTTACTATATAAGCTCTTTTTTTTCAATATAAATTTATAAATATATTGCACTTGTATTGTATATCTATAAACTGTCTTTTAAAAATTCTTTTCCCTCGTAATTGTTTTGTCTAATTTAGTTCTGCTCCTGATAAATAATCTCCTGGATCTTTGTCAAATGTTATGTTTGTTCCGTCTGTAGTCATTATTATTGTTCCTGTTTCGTCTGTTCTATATACTTTTATATTCTTTTTTTCAAATAATTCCATTACAGATTTTATTGGATGATTATATGTATTTCCTTTTTTGGCGGATATTAGTGCATATTGAGGATTTACACTGTCTATAAATTTTTCCGAACTTGATGTATTACTACCATGATGTCCTGCTTTTATAATCTGTGCTTGAACATTTAATCCATTTTCTAATATCTCATCTTCTGATAATTTTTCTGCATCACCCATTGATAAAATATTTACAGCTCCATATGTAATTTTTGTAACTATAGAATAATTATTTAGGCTTTCATATTCATTTGAATTTGGTGCTAAAATCTGTACTGTTGCCTCTCCTAAATTAAATCTATCACCAACTTTTGGATAAATCCAATTAATATTCTTTTCATCAACAGCATCTAAAAATTCTAAATACCAACTTGTTGTAATATTGTTATTTGATGTATCTGGAGTATATAAAGTACCTATTTGGAAATTATTTATTACTTCTGCCATTCCACCCATATGATCATCATGTGGGTGTGTTCCTATTAAAACATCTATTTTAGTTATTCCTATACTTTTTAAATAATCAACTACCGTGCTTCCTTTACTTTTTGTTCCACAATCAATTAGCATAATCTTATCGCCCTGTATAAATAATATACTATCACCGTTGTCCAACATCAATTAAATGCATCTGCATTTTTCCATTTACTTTTTTTATTGCTACTGGTTCGGTATTTACTGTATTACTATCAGTTAAAGTATTATTTATATCATCCACTATTGTTGTAGATACTTTAAAGATATTATTACTTAAATCATTAATAAATTTATTTATATCTTTATATCCATTTTCATAATATAAACCTGCTATAAATACTATAATGACACATATTGCATAAATAACCTTTAAAATCCAGCTTTTAGACTTTTTCTTTCTCCCCATCCGTTATTAGCTCCTTTACTTCATTTGCTATATTCTCTACATCTAATCCATACATTTCTTCTATTTCTTCTATTGTTCCATGCTTTACAAAAGTGTTTGGATATCCAAAACATTTTAATTTTACATCATATATTTTATTATCCACTATCAATTCTTTTATGCTACTTGCTAGTCCACTTTTTAAAATGTTATCTTCTATAGTTACTACTTTTTTAGTTTTCTTAATGGATTCTAATATATTTTTTTCATCTAGAGGTTTTAAAAATCTTGCATTTATTACTTCTGATTCAATATTTTCTTTTTTTAATATATTATAAACTTCAAAAGCTTTACTAACCATTTTTCCTATTGCTATTATTGTAATGTCTTTACCTTCTTTTAGTTTCTCTGATTTTCCAATTTCTATCTTATTATGTATTTCAAATTTTATATTACCTTCTCCACCCCTAGGATATCTTATTACCACAGGTTTATGTAGATTCACAGCAAATTCTAGCATATCTTCTAGTTCTTTAAAATCTTTTGGTGCCATTATATTTAAATTCGGTACCAAACTAAAAAATGATAAATCTAATATTCCTTGATGTGTTTCACCATCGTTTCCTACAATTCCTGCTCTATCAACACACATTACTACTCCTAAATCTTGTATACAGATATCATGTATTACTTGATCATAAGCTCTTTGATAGAAAGAGGAATAAATTGGAACAACCGGTATCATTCCTGTTTTTGCAAGACCTCCTGCAAATCCTAAAGCATGTTGTTCAGCTATTCCCACATCGAAAAATCTATTTGGAAACTCTCTTGCAAAATGGCTTAATCCTGTTCCGTCTTTCATTGCTGCTGTTACAGCAACTATATTAGAATTTTTTTCAGCAAGTTCTGTCAATTTTTCTCCAAATATTTTCGAATAGTCATCTTGTTTTCTCTTTTTACTTTTTCCTGTTTTTTTATCAAATCCACCTGTACTATGAAAATCATCAGGATTTTCTTCTGCGATTTTATAGCCTTTACCTTTTTTGGTTACAATATGTATAAGAACTGGTCCTTCAATTTGTTTACTCATTCTCATTATATCTTCTAATTCTGCTATATTATGTCCATATACTGGTCCTAAATAGCTAAATCCAATATCTTCAAAGAACATATTAGGAATTAATAATTGTTTTATACTTCTCTTTATTCTTTTAATTCCTTTACTCAACTTCCTACCTATAAAAGGAATTTTCTCTAGACTATCCCTAATATAATCATTTGATGCTTTATATAATTTCTTACTCCTTATTTTACTTAATAATGTTGGAACACCACCTACATTTTTTGAAATACTCATTTCATTATCATTTAATATGACAATTAAATTATTATTCGATGATCCAGCATCATTTAAAGCCTCTAATGCCATTCCTCCTGTTAAAGCTCCATCTCCAATTACTGCAATAACATTATAATCTTCTTGCTTTAAATCTCTTGCTTTCGCCATTCCTAATGCTACTGATATAGAAGTACTACTATGTCCTGTATCAAAATTATCATATTCAGATTCAGATGTTTTTGGAAATCCTGCTATGCCATTCATTTTTCTTAATGTATTCATTTTATCTTTTCTTCCAGTCAAAATTTTATGTACATAAGTTTGATGTCCAACATCCCATATAATTTTATCTCTAGGCATATCAAAAACACTATGTAAAGCAATTGTAAGTTCTACTACTCCTAGATTAGATGCTAAATGCCCACCATTTTTTGAAACGATGTCTATTATCATTTCTCTTATTTCACTAGCTAGTTGTTGCTTTTCATTTATTTTTAATTTTTTTAAATCTTTCGGTGTATTTACTTTGTCTAATATTTTGTCCATTTCTCTTCCTCTCTTTTTAATGTACTATAAAAGAGGCAGAGGTCTTTTCTCTGCCCCTTTACATTTATATTATGCATTGGGTTAAATATATCATTTTTCTATGTATATGTCAATTTTATAACTATTATAGGTCTACATTTTTCTAAATACTCCACTTACTTTACCTAGTATTTTGCAGTCTGGTACAATTATTGGATCCATTGTTTGATTCTCTGGTTGTAATCTTATATGATCTTTTTCTTTATAGAAAGTCTTTACTGTAGCTTCATCTTCTATTAATGCAACTACAATTTCCCCATTTTCGGCTGTATTTTGCTTTCTTACTAGTATTAAATCTCCATCTAATATTCCAGATTCAATCATGCTTTCTCCTCTTACTTTAAGCATAAAACTTTCACTATTCCCCACAAAGTCTATAGGAATAGGAAATGTATCTGTTATATTTTCAACTGCAAGTATAGGTGCACCAGCAGTAATCTTTCCAATAACAGGTACATCTACTAATTCTTTTCCTCCATAAAAATCCTTTGATTCCACTCTATTCTTTCCTGCTGGTTCTCCTTTTGCATTCTTAATTAATCTTAAAGTTCTTCCTTTCTTATCTTCTTTCTTTATATATCCAAGTTCTGTTAATCTAGCAATATAACCATGGACAGTAGCAGTTGACCTTAATCCAACTTTTTTTCCTATTTCTCTTACAGAAGGTGCATATCCATTCTCTTGTGTTTCCTTTTCAATATATTTTAGTATAGCTCTTTCTCTAGTATTTAAATCTTCTGGACCTTTTCTTCTCTTCATAATTACCCCCCATTTCTAGTACTTTTTACTAACAAACATATATTTTATATTTCATTGCCATAATGATAGCACAAAGTTTCGTATTTGTCAAACATTTTTTCGTATATTATTATATTTTTTAAATTATCCTTATTATACAATCTAAAAAGACAAAAAGATAATATTATCTTTTTGCCTTGAGTACATGTACTTCATCATACATTTTTTATTTAATTTTATTATTAATCTAAATCTAATTTTATATGTACATCTTTTAATTGTTGTTTATCAACTTTCGATGGTGCTCTCATTAATAAATCTCTAGCTCTTTTATTTTTAGGAAATGCTATTACTTCTCTTATATTTTGTGAGTCTGCTAAAAGCATTATCATTCTATCAACACCCGGTGCTGCTCCTGCGTGAGGTGGAGTTCCATATTGAAATGCATTATATAAAGCTCCGAATCTGTTTTTTACATCTTCTTCATTATATCCTGCAATTTCAAAAGCCTTAACCATTATTTCTGGACTATGATTTCTTACAGCTCCTGATGCCATTTCATATCCATTACAAACTAAATCATATTGATATGCTAATACATCTAATGGATCTTGATTTTCTAAAGCTTCCATTCCTCCTTGTGGCATTGAGAATGGATTATGGTTAAAATCTATAGTTCCTTCATCTGATAATTCGTACATTGGAAAATCTACTATGAAACAAAATTTATAGACATTTTTTTCTATTAAATCTAATCTTTTACCTAGTTCTATTCTTACTAACCCTGCTATCTTTTGAGCATTTTTAAATTCATCGGCAACAAAGAATATACTTGAATTATTTTTTGCGCCATATTCTCTTTGTAATTTGTCTTTTATCTCATCTGTTATAAATTTTGCTATTCCTCCTTGAACAATACCTTCATTATCAATTTTAGTCCAAGCAAGTCCTTTAGCTCCACATTCTTCTACTGCAAATTCAGTCATCTTATCAAAGAATTTTCTACCTTCTTCTGCTCCATTTGGTACTACTATTATTTTTACTGTTTTATCTTTGAAAGCATTGAATTCTGTCCCTTCAAACAATTTTGTAACATCTTGAATAATTAATGGATTCCTTAAGTCTGGTTTATCTATACCGTATTTTTCCATAGCTTCTCTATATGGTATTCTTAAAAATGGTCCCTCATCAACTTTCCAATTTGTAAACTTTTTAAAAATATGTGGTATTAACTCTTCTATTACGCTAAAAACATCTTCTTGTGTTGCAAATGCCATTTCGAAGTCTAGTTGATAAAATTCACCTGGTGCCCTATCTGCACGTGGATCTTCGTCTCTAAAACATGGTGCTATCTGAAAGTATTTATTAAATCCAGATACCATTAATAATTGTTTAAATTGTTGAGGTGCTTGTGGTAATGCATAAAATTCTCCTGGATTTAATCTACTTGGTACTAAATAATCTCTTGCTCCCTCTGGTGATGAATTAGCTAAAATTGGAGTTTGGATTTCGTTAAATCCCATTTCATCCATTTTGTCCCTTAATGCTTTTAAGACTTTTGAACGTAATAAGATACTTTTATGTAATTTTTCATTTCTTAAATCTAAAAATCTATATTCTAATCTTAGATCTTCTCTTACCTCTTGATCTGTATTAACTTCAAATGGTAATATATTTTTACATTTACCTAAAATCTCTATTTTGCCAGCAACTACTTCTACATCACCTGTTGGCATTTTAGGATTTTTACTTGCTCTTTCTACAACTTTTCCTTCTACTTTTATACAGCTCTCGGTTGTATATTCTTTAGCAATCTCTTGCATTTTTTCATCATTGATTACTATTTGAGTAATTCCATCTTCATCTCTTAAGTCAATGAATATCATTCCACCTAAATTTCTTATTTTTTGAATCCAACCCGCTAGTTTTACTTCTTGATTGGCATTTTCTATCCTTAATTCACCACAATTATGCGTTCTATATTCATTCATTGCTATTCATTCCCTTCAATCATTTTATGTGTATTATTTTATAATATTTATTGATAAAAATCAATAGGCAGACACAAGGTCTGCCACTCTATTCTATTATTCTGCAATTTAGAACTCATACCATAATCCTGCATTCTTTAATTCTTCTACTTTCTGTAAATGCTCATCATATGTCCTTGTAAAATAAACTTTTCCATTTTTATCTGCTACAAAATATATATAAGAGTTTTCATTAGGATTAATTGCAGCTTCTATTGATGCAAGACTTACCATTGAAATTGGTCCCACAGGTAATTTTCCTTCCATATTTGGTCCTCTTGTGTTATATGCATTGTATGTATTAATTTCTGATAGATACAAATCTCTACTTCCCATGTCTACTTTAAATGCATAATATGTTGTAACATCGCTTTGAATTGCCATATTTTGTTTTAATCTATTATAAATTACTCCTGAAACATCTTTTCTATCTTCATCAAATACAGCTTCATTTTCAATTATTGATGCAGTAGATAAAATCTTGTGTACTGAATATTTTGAATCCTGTATATATGCTTTATATGTGCTTAATTTACTTTCCATTTGATTTAGTAAAGTTTCAAATATTTTTTCTACTTTAACATCTTTATTTTCAAATTGATATGTGTCTGGGAATAAATATCCTTCCAAAGGATAATATATGTCCTTATTTTTTATTTCATCAGTTATAAACCAATACTTTTCAATTAATGAGTCAATATATTCTTCATCTTCTAATAGATTGTATACGTCTTCTTCTGTATTGTTAGTTTCCTCTGCAATTTTACTTGCTACCCATCTCATATTTTTTCCTTCTACAAAAGTAATTGATATTACATCCTTGCTATTAACTTTACCTGTTTGTAAAATGTCTGTAATCTCTTGTACAGATAAGTTTTTTGCTAGGTTATATGTTCCTGCTTGAAAATTTGAAACATTATTTAATTTAACATATATTTTAAAAGCTACTGCACTTTTTATTAATCCTTCACTTTCTAATTTTTGTGCTATAGCTGCAGAGCCAGAACCCATTGGTATTTCTATGCTATAAGATGTATTGTCATCTTCATTAACTGGACTTATACTAATATTATACCATCCAAAAACTGCTAAAATTGCTACTATTATTACTACTATTAAAATTGCTATTATTAATAATACTTTCTTTGCCATTTTTTATACTCCTTTATCTATTAATAATATAATTATAAATTTCTTAATAATAATTGTCAATAATAAAATTTTTATATGATAATAACAGATTTTTTTATATTTTATGAAATAATATAGAAAAACTAGTAGTTCTGTTGTATAATAATATTGTAGGTAACATAATACTGAAACACAAAGGAGGAAAATATATGAATGATGAAAGATTAACTGAAAAATCATTAGAAAGCGAAAAATTATGCAAAAAACATTCTATACGAAAAGTTATTATAATTATTATTAGTATTTTTTTATTAGTAATTATTGCTACTATGTCTTTATTTTACATATATACATTAAATATTCAAAAAGAAGTTGTATCAAAAAATACACAAGCAATTATATGTGATGAAAAAATATTTGAATATGGTACTCATTTAACGTATTCAGATATTCTTGAAAACTTAATTGCAGATAATGAACTTATTGATGGAACAAATGTAAAAATATATATAGGAGAAACTTTACTTACAGAAGATATTGATTATGTATTTAATACTTTAAGTGATATTACAGTTAACATTGAAACTTCTACAAAAATAATGCCATTATTAGATTCAATTCCATTTTTCAATCAAGAAATTATTGTTAATAAACAAGTAGTATGGAAAGTGCAAGATACTAAATTACCTGTATTGTCAGGTGTAAAAGATATAGCTATAACTCAAGGTGATACACTTGATATTAAATCTGATATATCAGCTATGGATGAAGTTGATGGTGACCTAGATGTTATAATAGAAGGTGAATTCGATACTAATACAGTCGGAGAATATACCTTAATTGCTAAAGCAATCGATAAAAATAATAATGAGTCAAAACAAGAATTTAAAGTAATAGTTAATGCAAAACCTGAAAACCAAGTACAAGATAATGTTTCAAGTAATTCTAATAAAAATTCCACAAGCTCTAGCAAAACTTCTACAAATAGTAGTAATAAAAATTCAAGTACCAAAACTAATTCAAATACAAATACAAATTCCAATTCCAATTCTTCCAATAATACTTCTACCGACCCAGCAAGCACAAAAGAAGGTAGACTTTCTTTAGCAAAAGCTGAAGCAAAACGTGTAGTTAGTAGAATTATAAAACCTAGTATGACTAAATTAGAAAAAGCTAAAGCTATTTGTAATTACATAACAACTACTGTCGATGTTCAAACAAATCAATCTTCAGAAGCATATAAGACAAATTATGGAAATGAAGCTTATGCTGCTCTTGTATTAAAAATATCAGCATGTTCTGGTCGTTGTAAAGCTGTTACACTATTATGTGATGCTGCTGGTTTAAAAAGCCAACATATTAATGCAAATCAATGGTCTCATCAATGGAATAAAATTCAAATCGATGATGGTAGCTGGGTTGTAGTAGATGCTCAAATTGGTTTTGTAGGAGAAAGGCATCCTCTAGAGTAATTTTGATTACGATATTGAAGATATTTTTTCTACTCTTGATTTAATACAACTGCTATATAAGAAGTCTATATTCTTAATGAAGTTTGATTCTTATGAGCAGTATATACAATATCTAAAAAGTATTGGTACATATCAAAAGATAGTTAACTATTCTACTAGAAATTGGAGCAATGAATTTAACCAATTGATCATGACATCATATCTAAATGCCAATTATATTACAGGGCATTACGATATGTACATTTATTACAAAAAAGATTAGCTTGAAATAAAGCCGTAAAGACAATGTCTCTACGGTTTTATTTCATATTATTAATATTATTTTTATTTCATTTACAATTTTCGACATACTTTTTATTTTTTCTATGATATTTTTTAATGCGTTGTGTGTTTAGGAGGTGTAATATATGGAAAATAATATAGAAGAATGTGGGCATGTAGTAGTATCTGTTCTTAAGGACTCAAAAACTGGTTTTAACTTTTTTAAAATTAAAGCTGATAATGAAGATCTACTTCCTATTTCTTATGTTATTGAGGACACTTTAAAATTATATTAGACTAACTACGTTAGTCTTTTTCTTTTTCATACTATATACTCAATATGATATAAATCAAATCTTTAATATAATAGGAAAATTCTCCATGCCATGAAACAGCTATGAAATCTAATTTTTGATTAATTAACTTCTACTAAAAGTCCTTCATTTTTAATAATAATTTTCCTAGAATATAAAAAACTAGGCAACTAATTGTTTCTAATTAGTTGCCTTTTATAATAATGTTTATTAATATGTTCTATTTCCTAAATATTTACTCTTTACCTCTAATTGTATAGTTCCAATTATAACCTCATCTTCACTTTCTTCGTAACTATTTGTATTAGCCTCAATCTTGACAGTAAAATCTTCATAATTTAGTATAGATATAAAATTATTATTACTTTCTTCTAATTTAAATCCATAGTTTTTTAATTTATCTATTGCTGTTTTCATATTATCACCTATAGTAACTCCTAATATATTATATTTATTAGTAAATAGTAATATACTTCCTAGATAATATTCAGATTCATCATTTGGATATCCATAGTAGCTAAATGAAATATCTTCATCTTTAAAATCATTAGACATATAATTATTTATTTTTTCATATTCCTGTAATTTTTCATCGCTACTTTCATATTTACTCATATATTTTATAGGTAAATTACTATTATTGTTTATTGCATTAATTAGTTCAATGGTTTTTACATTATTATCTTCTTTTTTATTATTATTAATAAAAACTACTATGCTAACTATAGCAATAACTAGTATTATTCCTATTAATATTATATATTTATTTTTCATTTTACACCTGCCTCTTAATGTCTTATGTTGTGAATATTAATTTTTTCTCATAACACTTTACACAAATATCAATCAATTTACTAAATTGTATCATTAATTTTTATAAATCTCAATAATCTTCTTCAAGTTTTTTATATAAATAATAATAAATAAATTCATTTTAAAAACAGAAAAAGCCGATTTTACTCGACTCTTTCTGTTTCTAAAAAGTTACAACATTTCAAAAAAAGGATTTAGGCTTTAATAATCGCTCCATATAAGTTCGTCATTTTGTAATATAATTCTGGATTAACCTTGTTTACCACCTCAAACTGCATTTTCTCCGCTAATTCCTCAAGGAATCTTGTTCTGTCATCTTCGCTATAAAAGAATACATCAACAGATTCTCCCTGCTCAAGATATGAAATATACATATCGTAATTAGCAATGCTAGTTTCTATCCACCGATATGTGAATGGTCCTGTACAACGTCTACATCCTGACCCTCTCTTTATGGTCTTTACTGAAATTTTCTTTTTTTTGCAGTCATTCACAAAATCTTTTTCTGATGAGTTAAAATAAATATTGATGGTTTTCATAAACATACCTCCTAATAATCAGCAATACTAATAGATTCTTGTAAAAGAACTTTTACTTCTCCACCTCATCCACCAAATAGATTAGGTTTCAATACATCTTTGCCCACGGCGCATATTAATATACTTTCCGTTTTCCTCCTTCTTTATTTAATTGACACATTTTATTAAATGTTCTTGCAAATTATAACATATTTTACATAATTTGTAAAACGTAAAATTTAAAAGGAATTTTAATTTTTTATAATTTGTAAAAATCAAGAATTCTTCGTATATTTTTCTTTAAAACTCGTAAAAATATACTCCTTTTATATATTATTTAAAATGTATTCTTTTAATAATTCCATATTTTGGTTATAACACCATATATACTTAATCATTCCGTTAAAAGGCGAAAATTTTTCTCTAGCAATTTTATATGCAGAAGATAAATCATCATTTGTACATAGTGTTACATGTGGTATATATTCTCTTTTTAATCTTTTTTCTAATCTATATGATTTTAATTTTTCGTCAAATAAAGATTTTAAAAGCATTAAATTATTTTTATTGTATGGTTCAATATATAAAGTTTCATTATCAAAATTATTTAAGTTTCTAAATTCAACAGCAAAGCTATTTATATTTTGTACTATTTTATCTACTTTTTCTATAAACTCATCTTTATTTTTGCAATCATATAAATCAATAGTTATATGTGGAAGCCAATTTCTTTCTTTATCTGTAACATTATTTAATTTTAGAATATTTTTAATGTTTTGAACATAATCTTGAGTTTCTTTATCAAAACCATATTGTAATACATAATCATACATTTAAGGTTTCATCTCCATTTTTTTCTATCTTTAATTTATTTTCTTTATTTAATTTATATAAAACTATTTTATAAACTATACTTCTAGAATAAAAGTCAATAAAGTTTACTATTCCGAATACAAACAACGCAAAAGAAGTATTTTTAAATAATAAACAAATTAAGATCCTTATTATAACTCCAATAGTAGAACCTATAAATAATATAAATGATTTTCCTTGAGTAATACATAATGTTTTATAAGTTTCGTATTGGTATAGTCCAAATACCGCAATTATATAGAATAAAAAGTATGGAAAACATTCTGATATTGGGACACTTCCATGTGATATTAGTAAATATATAAATGCAAATATAAAATTTAATAATATTATTAATGGAAAACATTTATTTTTCATTCTCATACAATTTCTATATTGTTGTTTATAAGTTTTACCTTCTGGCACTTTGATCATTAAAGTCGCTTGATATGCATTAGTAATTATCTCTAATGTTAAACATACTGAATAACAAATTGTATGAATTGAATATTTTTCTGTACCTAATTGACTTGCAAGTACTCCATATATTAATATAATAGTTCTAGAAAAAACTCTTTCCATACTATATGGAATTCCATAAGACTTAACATTATTTAAATCTTCTTTAGTTATTTTTTGATACTTTAGTTTTATTTTATATGATAAATACGTAAAACAAATTATATCGGATAACATAGTTGCAATAAAAAGAGCAATTAAGTTTTTAGTAAATATAAATGCTAATGTATCTAAACTTATTAATGAAATATAAGTTATAATTAACCCTTTTCTGTATAATTTTAAGTCATTTCTTAATCTTACTATTTCAAGTAATCCAGTATGTAATATTGATATAGGTAAATAAATTATATATAGTTTTAATATAGCTGATAACAGTTCTTTTTGACTAAAAGTTAAATTAAATAAATTAACAATTAAATCACTTAATAAAAACGAAATAATTCCTAAAATTAATCCTGTAATACCTGATATTAACAAATATGAAGCTGATCTTTTTCTAACTGTTCTATGTGTATATATTCCTATTTCTCCTATAGATTTAAACATAAAATTTATAAATATTAAACTACCACATACTACAACTGCATCTATGCTTACATAGTTATTAAAAGCTGAATCTACACTATCAGCTATACTCATAAATATAAAACTTATAAGAATCGAGATAAATTCTTTCATTTCTTTATCATCCTTTGTCTATAATTCAACAAAATTATACTACAAGTAACAAAAAATTTCTATACTTAATGGTATTTATGTATTGTCTTTTTTTTACTATCTTTATTTTGTTCTATCTCTTGAAGCATAGCCTTTGACAAAGGATATTTTTCCCTTAATTCTGGGGAAATTTCTAATGACATTTGTGCAAGTAAATCTAATTTTCTCTCAACATCAGTTTCTTTATTGTATTCTGCCATTAGAGCCTGACATTTTTCACTTAACGCTTGTTTTTTATCTTCAAATAAATAAGTTTCAAGTATTATATCCATACCTTTTATATCTGTATACTGACCATAAATTTGATTTAAATGTTCAAAAGCTGTTTCGTAATTATCTCCAAAAAATATAAAGCAATAATTTTCGGCGTATTAAGATGATTTTTTTACAAACAAAAAAATCAACCAGTTTAATTCTGATTGATTTTGTATCTATCTGTTCTAAAAGTTCGAACATATTCGTCGTTGGAGCGATTCAGGAGGTTATTTACGAAAAATTTTACTCCCACTTTTGCTCAAAAAATAATTTGATTAATCAACTGTATAATAACTATACTATATTTTTTATAATTTATAAAGAATAAAATTTTCATTTTTAATTCTTTTTTCATTAAATCTTTTAAAAAATGCTAGATTCTTACACTAGCATTTCAACTTACTTGTTTTGCAACTACAACAAGCCTTCCATTTTCTTGAGAATATTCACAAGTAGATAACGTAATTAACTTTTCAGGATAAGTCGCAGTTATTCCAGTATCATATAAAGCTAACTCTTTTACATTGTCAATGTAGTTTTTATGATCACTTTCGCTTTGTTCTCCATAGAATTTATAATATTTAAAGACATTATCGTTAACTTTGTAAACTTTTGATAAAAAGACAGATATGATTTCGTATTCTTCCCTTTCTTCTAAAGTGTAATAAATAATTTTTTTATGTGTTTCATAATAAGACTCTTTTTT
>CANRNC010000020.1 GCA_947631915.1 uncultured Clostridia bacterium | reverse complement strand
TAGTAATTTTAAAGGAGGCAATTTACTAAATGAACTACGCAGATATAAAAAAGGTAGACATAGCAAATGGAACAGGAGTAAGAGTTTCTTTATTTGTAAGTGGATGCACACACCATTGCAAAGGATGTTTTAATGAAGAGGCATGGGATTTTAATTATGGAACAAAATATGACGAAAAAGCAGAACAAAAAATAATGAATGAATTGAATCATTCCTATGTGTCAGGTTTAACACTTTTGGGAGGAGAGCCATTAGAGCAAGCTAACCAAAAAGAATTGGTGCCACTTGTAAAAAAAGTTAAGGAAAAATTTCCAGAAAAATCAATATGGTGTTATACAGGATACACATTTGAAAAAGATATTTTAGAAAACATGTATAAAAATTGGGAAACAACACCAGAATTGTTGAAATATATAGATGTTTTAGTAGATGGTGAATTTGAAGAAGAGAACAAAAAAGTTGGGCTAAGATTCAAAGGTTCAACAAATCAAAGAATTTTAGACGTTAAAGAATCTCTAAAAAACCAAAAAGCTATTCCTTTTGCACTTGACAAATAATAGCGATTTATGTATAATATATTCGTTACAAGATACAAAACAAAACCCACATACATTTTTGTGTATGGCTGGAAGGGGGGATAATAGATGTCAGAGGTAAAAGTTAAAGATGGTAATATAGAAGAAGCTCTAAGAAAATTTAAAAGACAATGTGCAAGATCTGGAGTAATGCAGGAAGTGCGCAAAAGAGAGCATTATGAAAAACCTAGCGTTAGAAGAAAGAAAAAATCAGAAGCTGCTAGAAAAAGAAAATTTTAATTAGTACATATAAAGCCGTGAGTGTAATCCACTTGCGGTTTTTTATATTTCATTTTTATTGAAAAAATAAAAACAATAGTATATAATAATCAAGAAACATAAATAATAATTATAGTATAGGAGGAAAATTGCATGAATATTAATAAAACTGAAATTAAAAAAGGAATAAATTTGCATACAATAAAAACAGACAAGTTCAAAAGCAATATAGTATCAGTATTTTTAACAACTACATTAACAAAGCAAGACGTTACAAAAAATGCATTGATTTCGTTAATACTAAGAAGAGGTACAAGCAACATAAAAACACAAGCTGAACTTGGAATAAAATTAGAAGAAATGTATGGTGGATTGTTTAATTCTGGGTTAGACAAAATAGGTGACAACCATCTTTTTAAATTTTATCTAGAGACAATAAATGACGAGTTCCTTCCAGAGCATAAAGAAAATGTTTTAGATGAATCAATAAGTTTGTTATTGGATATTGTATTTAATCCTTTAACAGAAGAAGGAAGATTTAAGCAAGAATATTTTGAACAAGAAAAAGTTACTTTGCAAAAATTAATAGCTGCAAGAAAAGACAATAAAAGAATGTATGCTTTAAATAGATGTATTGAAGAAATGTACAAAGGCACACCTTATGGACTATATAAATTGGGCTCAGAAGAAGACATTTCAAAAATTGAAAACAAGGATTTATATGCTTACTATAAAGAACTAATCAGAAATGTTAGAATAGATATTTTTGTATCAGGAGATATAAAGGAAGATGAAGTGATGACTGCAATTAAAGAAAATAGCAACATAAAAAATCTTCCTGAAAGAGAGCCATCATACACACCAGTGGAATTAAAGATAAATGAAACTAATGGCGAAGAAAATGAAGTTCAAGAGACAATGGAAGTATCACAAGGAAACCTAACAATAGGGCTAGATGTTGGTGCACAAAATCAAGATGATATATATAAATCAGTAGTATATAATGCAATTTTAGGAGGAAGCGCTAATTCAAAGTTATTCCAAAACGTAAGAGAAAAAGCACATCTAGCATATGTTGCAAGTTCTAGTTATTTAAGACATAAACATGATATTATAATAAGTTGCGGAATAGAAATTGGAAATTATGATAAGGCATTAAAAATAATAAGAGAGCAAATTGATGATATTAAAAATGAAAATTTCACAGATAAAGATTTAGAAGAAGCTAAAAAGATGATAATAGAAGATCTAAAAGTAATAGATGATGAGCAAGATTCACAAATAACATATTGCTTTGGACAAGAAATACAGAATGTTCCAGGTGTAACGCCAGAAGAGTACATTGAGGGAATTAATCATGTAACTAAGCAAGATGTGCTAGACATTGCAAAGCGTGTTAAGATTAATACAATCTACTTCTTGAAAGGAGAGAACGAATGAAAGTAATAGAAAGCTTAAAAGTAAAAGAAAAAGTATATATAGAAAAACTAGAAAATGGACTAACAGTAATGATAATTCCAAAAAAGGATGTAAAGCAAAAATATGTTATTTGGGGAACAAAGTATGGTTCAAATGACTCGAAATTTGTAGTACCAGGAGAAAACGAACCAATAGAAGTTCCACAAGGTGTTGCACACTTTTTAGAGCACAAAATGTTTGAACAAGAAAATGGAACAAACAGCTTAGATACATTAACTTCACTTGGAGTTAATGCAAATGCATATACCACAAATGACCACACAGCATATTTATTTAAAGGAATAGACAACTTTTACGAAGCATTGGATGAGCTAATGGATTATGTTCAACATCCATACTTTACAGATGAAAATGTAGAAAAAGAAAAGGGAATAATTGGTCAAGAAATTATGATGTATGATGATTCCCCACAGTGGAGATTATACATGAATACACTTACAGCAATGTATCACAACCATCCAATAAAAATAGATACAGCAGGCTCAATTGAAACAATAAGCCACATTGATAAAGATGTTTTATATAAATGTTATAACACCTTCTATAATCCATCAAATATGATATTTGTTGCTTGTGGAGATTTTGTGCCAGAAGAATTTTTAGAAGAGATAAAAAAACGTTTAATTGATACAAAAGGTAATGGTGAAATCAAAAGAATTTATCCAGAAGAACCAGAGGAGATAGTAAAAAAACGAGAAGAAAAACAAATGCAAGTTAGTGTACCATTTTATTGTATTGGTTTAAAATTAAAACCCGCTGCAAATAATGAAGAAATGGTAAAAAGACAAATAGCAAACCAAATCATTTTAGATATCTTATGTGGAAAAAGCTCAAAGCTATATAATAAACTTTATGATGCAGGTACGCTTTTTGCTCCACCAGATTTGGAAGATGAGGAACACAAAGATTACGCATTTATTATGATGTCTGGAGTAACACCAGATCCAGATAAAGTATATAAGGAAATTACAAATGAAATAGAAACCTTAAAAGCAGAGGGCATTGAAAAAAGTGATTTTGAAAGAATAAAAAAGAATACTTATGGTGAGTATGTAAGAGAATACGAAGATGTTGAAACAATGGGAAGAAACTTTTTAGCTGATGCAATAAAGGGAATAAATAACTTTGATTATTTAGAAGCAATCGAAAGTATAAACTTAGAATACACAGAACAAATTTTAAAAGATTTATTTAATGAAGACAAAATGGTTCTTTCAATAATAAAATAAACTTCTATAACTTTAATCAATGGATGAAAGGAGAAGATTATGCCTGACAATCAATTAGTTGAAAAATCAAAATTAACTTTATTTCAAAGAATTAAAAAAAATTCTTTAATAAAAAAGATTAGCGGCGAGAGATATGATAAAGCACCAGAATATTTGAAAGTTGATCCTGATGTCATTCAAGCATTAATGGCAAAATCATATCTTAATATTTCGCATTTACCAGATGGATTTGCATTAGAATATATTCATGAAAATACGGATATATTTAAAGAGCTTAATGATGAATTGCAAGATTATTATTTAGGAATTAAAATAGAATTAATTAAACTTTTACCAGGTGAACGTGCTTTACAGTATATAGATGAACACCCTAATGCTTTTAAAAATTTAGACTTTTCTTTACAAAAACATTTTCTGGCTAAAAAGCCAGAAATGTTTAGATTTTTAGATAATGATACACAAAAAAGAATAATTTTTTCAGATGAATCTTATAAATATATAAAATATTTACCTGCAAAAAAACAAGTTAAATATTTAACTCAAAAAACAGAAGATGAAGTGCATCTAATTGATGGAGTTCCAGACCAAAATGGAATTAATTATGATGGATTTACATTAAAAACAGAACCATTCTTTTTTTCACAAGAGTTACATTGCTTTGATGAAAATGCTCTATTAAAAGCAATTAAGTTGAACAAAGACATTTTAGATAGAGGATGGCGTGATTCAGATGATAGTGAGACACGTGAAAAGTGGAAGATGATACATGATTTATATGACTATGTGGATTTATCTAAATTGCCTCAAGATACAAAGGTGAAGATATTAACTATAGATAATAGATTCATCTCAAAATGCGATACTGATACATTAATTAAATTTATAGATGGAAATCCAGTTTTACTTAGATTGCTTCCTCAAGAGAGACAAGATGAAATAATAGAAATAGATCCATCAATGAATATATATAATTCCAATAGAGATAAATCCTTTAACAATCATGTTCAAGAGGGGCTTGATATAAATTCAAATCCTATGATAAGAAAGGTATTAACAGACAAAAAAGTTTTAGATACTATTGATCCTAACAGAATTGATGATTTTGTAAAAAATCCAAGTGAGGAAAAGTTTAAGGAATTGATAATTGACACATATGGAGAAAATGCAAAAAGAGTGTTAGAGTCAAGACCTGGAATAACATCTGATATTATTCCAAATTTAAGAATATTTGATCCTGTAATATTTGAGGAATTTGGCGAAGCGACAGTACACAATCAACTTACATACAATACTAAATTTTCAATACTTCTTGCAGATTTTGCTGATCACCCTGAAAAAATCCAAGAATACAAAAAATTTGAAAAATTAACTGATGGATTATTTATTCAAAACTCTGCAGGAAATGAAGAAAAACTATCTGAATATTTAAGATTTTCAAACCTTTTGCCTTTGTTAGATGGAGAGAGTTTGACAACTGACAGGATTAAAAGCTTAAGACTTGCAATTGCAGATAGAAAAATAATAGAAACAAAAACAATTAAACTAGAAAATCTAGAAGACTTAGACATGTATGTTGCAAAAAGGAACAAAATGTATGATGAGGCACTTAAAAAAGTAACAGATCCCGAATCTGTAAAAGAAATTATATCAAAGAGATTTTTTGGTATAGACTATGGAGAAAAAACAGGAAATGATGAAGGTATTTATACTGCATCCACTCTAACAATGAAGGAATTGCTTCATTATTATAGCATTGATAACTTACTAAAAGATAAACGCACCTATGAAAGTGATTTATTTGATAAGGATGATTTGGATGCTATTGAGCTTGCTAACATTATTAGCAAAATAGATGATGTAGAAGTATTAAGTAAAATATATAATGTTTTAGCTGAAAAAGAAAATGTTATAAGTCCAATAGAATTTGAAACAATAAAGCAAAAGATTCCTCTTCAATATTCAAGAGAATTAGTATCACAATTACTTACTCCAGAAAAAGCGAGAGAGAAAATAGAAAATGGAGAAGAGGGAATCGCAATTGAACAAGAAGATGGTGGAATTGAGATAATTAATCTTACAGGTGCTGATTTTAAAATTATGATGCATTCATTTTTATCTGTTGGTCAAACAAACTCTGGTTTTCGTATATCACCTGATATAGATAAGAGTGAGCTTTGGAAGTACTTTGAAAATGGTTGTTCAACTATTTCTAACTGTGTAATCGAACCCAATATGCTAAATAGTTGTGCTGTAAATGAAAATGTGATTAATTTTGGATTTTCCAATATTGACCCAAGATTAATAATTGGTATGAGTCATCAAGATGCACATGTAGATTCAAGAAACAGAAGTGTAGATCCATTTTTTCGATTTTCTACGGTTAAATTTAATTATCCAGAGGAACTGATAAGAAAAACTGCAGCTCAAATAAGTGGTGTAGAGGAAAAAGATGCGACACATGATTACAACGAAGTTACAACATATAGAAATGAACAAGACCCAAACAAGGTTGGTTCTGATAATTTGGGTGGTAAAATAATGCCAGACTATATAGTAGTATTTGGCGAAATAACGGATACACATAGAAATTTAGCTAAAGCAATGGGAAAAAATGGAAAGCCTTTGCCAATTGTTAAGATTAACGAAGAAAATTATAGAAACAATATGGTTGCTAGGGCTCATAAAAAAGATACCGAACATACGATAGTGAGTAAAGAAGATTCGGAATTTATTAAAGAAATTAAAGAAATAAACAGCGATGAAGGAAGAGAGAGATAAATTTAAAGAGAATAAAGTTTGAAGAATAAATAAAAAATAAATTTTTTATTGATGGAAAGGAATGCCAGTATTATGGATAGTGAGAAATTAAACAATACAATAAAGCTTGTAAAGCAGGTATTAGAAGAGAATAAAGACAACCCTAAGGTTACAGAAGCGTATAAAGATATAGTAAAATTGGCAAATAAAAGAAATATTGATTAACACTAAAATCCACACAAGAGTATACATAATTTGCATTTGGGAAGAATATATGTTATAATAGACACTGTGCTTAAAATTTTGACTATTTTTATTAAGAAAATAAAAGGAGAGTGACCATATATTTTAAACCAAAAACTTAAATTTTATACGAAAAAAGGAATAGAGTTGTTAGGCATTACAATAACAGGTGTAGCACTAATATCAATTATATTCATAATAAAATTTAAACCTTCATACAAAGTCTCTATTTCTGGGGAAGAGGTTGGATATATAGAAAGCAAAAAAGCTTTCGAAAAAGAACTTGAAAATACAATTATAAATACAAATGAAAAAAAGGAAAATATAGATTCAATATCATATAACACTAAGCCAGAATACAAATTAAGTTTTATAAACAGAAACGAAAAATCTAACGAAGAACAAATAGCAAATGAGCTTAAGCAAGATGCAGATGTAACATATAAGTATTATGAAATAGCAGTAAGTAATGTGCCAGTAGAAACAGTAGACACGTTAGAAGAGGCTCAAGAGCTAGTTAAAGAAGTTAAAAACGAAGAGAATCAAGAAATAGACTTAAGCATAGTAGAAAAATATACAAATAATGTAGAAGAAATAAAAACAGACGAAATAGAAGTAGCAAAGGTAAATGTAACTGGTAAAGTTACAGAACAACTTGTAGCTGAACAAAAAGCGAAAGAAGAACAAGAAAGAATAAATGCAATGCCTATAGTAAATGGCATACGTTTAGCATATATGCCTGTTACAGGAGGACAAATAAGTTCAAGATATGGTGAAATCAGTTCTTTAAGGAGCCAGGCACATACTGGATTAGACATTGCTTGCCCAATGGGAACACCAATTAAAGTTACTTCAGATGGAACAGTAATATCTGCATCATATAGTGGATCATATGGAAATCTAATAAAGGTAGACCATGGAAATGGCTTGCAAACTTGGTATGCGCATACAAGTAAAATGTATGTACAACCAGGACAATTAGTAAAAGCAGGGAAGGTTATAGGCGCTGTTGGTTCAACAGGTAACTCAACAGGTGCACATTTACACTTAGAGATAAGAATAAATGGGCAAGCTATAAACCCTCAAAAATATTTATATAATTAAGAGAACAAGAAAAATATAAAAGCAAGAATGCTAAAAACAATGGGCATTCTTGCTTTTTGCTGTTAACTTACGGAAATCAAAGTTTGTGCCATTTTATTAAAAAAATTTTTTAACTTGATAACAAAATGTCAAACAAATGTAAAAAAAAGAGGTGAAACGGATAGAAACAAAAGCCGTAAAAGTATAGAGCTTGTTCGAAAAAGTGCGATAATACAGCTATTGACTTTACTTATATAAATGTTAATATATTTATAAGAAGAATTCTGTAGAAGGGAGGTGTGAAACAAGTGAAAACAAAAAATTATATAAGTTTTGTAATATTGGTACTTTTCTGCATTATTGTTGTTTTGCTACAAACAATATCTTATTCTCTAACAATGGAGGCTTTCTTCGTAACAAGTAGAAATTTCAATATTCATGGAGAAGGAGGAATTATAACAACATATAGTGATAATGGATATACAACAGTCTTGAAAGTAGGGGATAATACGGTAAATGTTGTAAATAGTGAAGGAGAATTAGATTCTGTAAAATGTAAAACATATCTATCATATGTTAGTAATGGAAATTATGTAAAAGTAGAGTATAGCGTAACAAATAATTCTAGCATAAATAAAACAGTTGGTGTTGGTACATGGTCAGATATAATGATTAATACAAACGATAGAGCAACTGTAACAAATATAACAGGTAACAAAGGTTTTTCAATGTCAGATGGCACTCGATATACGTTTAATTTTTTAGGAAGAGACGCATATGGAGTTACAAACGTAGACACATACTGGTTTGGAGCATATGGACAGCAAGAATCTAATATTTGGAATAGCTCAAATATAGATAAATTGGAAAATACAGACTCAGCAATGGCCTTTTCATGGAAAAATAGAACTCTTGGGCCAAATGAAACACAGAAATATTCAGTAGTAATAGGTGTAGGAACATTAAACTCTCCACCAACTATTACAGTTAACTCACCAACAAAAGCAAAATATTCTCCAAATGATACAATAAGTGTACAAGGTACTGTTAATGATGTTGATTCGGGAGATACTGTACAAGTAAAATATGCTTTTGATGGAAATGATGAAACATTTTTAAATTCAACAAGTTATACCCCAAACGGAGTAGTTAAAAATTACACAGGGACAATTCAAATTCCAGCTGGAATAACTAGAGGAAATCACTTTATAGACGTTTGGGCAGTTGATAATAACGGAAATATGTCAGCAAGTCAAAAAATTAATTTTTTTGTTGAAACTGATCACATACCTCCAACAATGAGTTATGTTTTAGAGCCAAGTGAATGGACTAATCAAAATGTTAAAATAAAGGTCACTGCACAAGATGATATATCTGGGGTAAAAAAGATAAAATTGCCTAATGAAACAGAAGTTAATAGTACTACTGCAGAATATGAAGCTACAGAAAGTAATACATATAAATTCTATGTAGAAGATAATGCAGGAAATAGTAAAGAATATGATGTAGTAGTTGATAAAATAGAAAGAGTTATTCCTACCATTAGTGTTACACCTCAAAGCACAGAATGGACAAATAAAGATATAAATGTTAGCGTAACAGGAAGTGATGAAGGAGGAAGTCAGTTTAAAAGTTATAAGTATAAAGTGACTGATAACTCTGAAACCCCTCAATCGTATGAAACAGAGGAATCAAAACAGTTAGGAACTATTACTGTAACAGGTGAAGGCGAAAAATATATACATATCGTAGGATATGATAACGCGGGAAATGAAAGTGAAAAAAGATATTTTGGAACATATAAAATTGATACAACAGAGCCAAACGTTCAAGTAAATGCTGAGCTTAATGAACATGTAATTGATTCATTAAAAATTAGCATACATTCTACAGATTCATTATCAGGAATAAAAAGTGTAAAATTCAACGGTCAAAAATTAGAAGGAACAGAAAACACTTCTGAAACCGTGGATACTAACGGAACATACACTTTGGAGGTAGAAGACAATGCAGGGAATGTTCATAGTGAGCAGGTAGTAATTACAAATATATATCAGCATTGTACTGCTGGGCTAGGTCACCCAGATTATCCAAGTGATGTAGATAAGTGCCCAGTATGTGGAAAAATAGAAGGACTAAGAGTAACAAAAACAACAGAAACATATAATGCTCAAGAGCAACATGTAACATATGTTAATCCACAAGAATCAACAATAGTAGAATACTATAATGGTAGAAAAGATGTTCCGGTAGATGTAGGTTCTTACATCTATGACTTGAAAATTAGCTATAATGGCGAAGAATATAATACTGGAAGAACAGGAACATTTACAATTACCAAAAAGAATATAGGAATAGAAAACATAGTAGCAGGAACAAGAGCATATAACGGAACAAAAGAAGTTGATTTAAGTGGAGGAAACTTAATAGGTGTTGAAGAAGCCGATAGAGATAAAGTTGGCTTTGAATTGCCAAGCATTGGAACAGCAGCAAGTAAAGATGTAGGAACAAGAAATGTTTCTATACCACAAATTACATTAACAGGAGTTAAAGCAGGCAATTATCAGTTAACTCAACCAGAACAAGAAGATGTTCAAGTTGAAATAACGCAAAAAAATATAACAATACAGGGAATAACTGCAACAAATAGACAATATAACGGAACAACCAATGTAGAATTACAAGGTGGCGAATTAGTAGGAATAGAGCAAATTGATATTGGAAAAGTAAGGTTTATATTGTCAGAATATGGTACTATATCAAACAAAGATGTAGGAAACTATGAAGTAACAATACCTGAAATATCATTAACAGGAGGGGAAGCAAAGAACTATAAATTAACTCAACCGTCAAGCACAGACGTAAGAGTACAAATAACAAAAAAAGATATAAGAATACAAGATATTAAAGCTATAAATAGAGAATACAATGGCACAAATGTAGTAGAAATCACAGGTGGTAAGTTAGTAGGCGTTGAAGCAGAAGATGCATCAGACGTTAGCTTTACTATGGCACAAACAGGAACAACAAGTGATTCAATTATAGGAGAATATGATGTAACAATACCAGAAATAGTATTAACAGGAGATGAAGCGAAAAACTACAATTTAATTCAACCTAAGAGCAGTGATGTTAAAGTTGAAATAACAGCAAAACATATAACGATAGAAGGAATAACTGCAACAAATAGGCAGTATAACGGAACCAATATTGTAGAAATCTCAGGTGGTACTTTAGTAGGTGTAAATGAAGAAGATTCAAGCGATGTTGTACTTAATATGCCACAAACCGGAAACACAAGTAGCAAAGATGTAGGCGAATATGGAGTAACAATTCCAAAAATAGTATTAACAGGAGATAAAGCTAAAAACTATAATTTAACACAGCCTACAAATGAGGAAGTTAGAGTAGAAATTACTCAAAAAGAAATAACCATACAAAATATAACATCAACAAATAGGCAATATAACGGAACAACTGATGTAGAAATTCAAGGTGGAGAATTAGTTGGAATAGAGCAAATAGATATAGGTAGGGTTGATTTTATATTACCACAAATTGGAACTATACCAAGCAAAAATATAGGAGAATATGGAGTAACAATACCTACAATAGCTTTAACAGGAAGGGAAGCGAAAAACTATAAGTTAATTCAGCCTACAAATGAAGAATTTAGAGTAGAAATATCTAAAAAAGACATAACCATTGAAAATATAGTTGCACAAGATAGAGAATATGATAGTACAAAAGATGTAAATTTAAGTGGGGGAAACTTAGTAGGAATTGAAGAAGTTGATGAAGGAAAAGTTGAATTTACATTACCTGAAACAGGAACAATACCTAAAAAAGATGTTGGTAAGTATTATGTAGAAATTCCTGAAATTACATTATCTGGAGAAGAAGCAGAGAACTACAATTTAATACAACCAGGTGGAAACGAAGTATATGTAAATATTACCAAAAAGACAATGCAAAATGGAGAAGTAAAAATAGAAAATATAATTCCACAAGATAGACAATATGACGGAACAAAAGTTGTAGAACTTAAAGGTGGTGAAATTACTGGGATAGAGGAAAGCGATATAGGCAAAGTTGGCTTTATTTTACCACCAACTGGAACAATAGAAAGTAAAAATGTTGGAACATATAATGTTTCTATTCCAGAAATAACTTTAACAGGAGAAGAGGCTAAAAACTATCAATTAACTCAACCTGGTGATGACGAATTTACAGTGACAATTAGTAAAAGAGAAGTTTCTTTGCAATATGTAAAAGGTGAAGATAGACAATATAACAAAACAAAAATAGTTAATATAAGATATGGAAAATTGTTAAATGTTATAGGAAAAGAAAAAGTACAACCCGTTGTAGCAAAACAGGGTATAGCTGAAAGTGAACATGTTGGAAAATGGATAGTTGAAATACCTGAAATTACTTTAACTGGTAAAGATATAGATAATTACGAGTTGATACCAGTAGATCCAACAGATATAACAGTTAACATACTTAAGCCAAATCAACCTGATTTACATGTTGAAGCATATGTTAGTAAAGTAAATGAAGAGAAGGTAAATAACACAAGTCCGGTAGCAAATACAAAAGTAGATTTAGAAACAAAAGGTGTAAAGGTTGATTACAGAAAAGGAAGACTTGATAAAAAAATAAGGTATAACGATAAATTCGAAATCACAATAAGAGTATACAACGAGGGAAAAGGTGCAGGATATGCACAAAAGATAATAAACGAAATTCCAGAAGGTACAGAATTCTTAGAAGACGAAGAAACAAACAAACAAAACGAATGGAAAAAAGTTAGTGACAGAAAATATGAAACAGAAATTTTAAACTTTGATTCAGGGGTAGAAAATGAAATTGATGCAGCAGTAACTGGAAAAGTAGATTATAGAGAAGTAACGATTGCTTTAATAGTAACTAATGCAAAAAGAGTAAATAAAGAGGTAAAAAATATAACATATACAAATGCAGTAGACATTGAAAATGAAAAAGCATTAGAAGAAGATCCAACAGCTAAGAAAGAATTACCTATTATTGAAATGGCAGAGGCAGAAGCAGGATGGAAAAATCAAGATAAAACTATAACTGTAGAAGCAAAAGACGAAGGTAATAACGGAATTGCAGGCTATGCTATAACTAAAAAAGATAAAGAACCAAAAGAGTGGGAAGCTTCTTCTGAAACTACATGGACAAGTACACAACAATATGATAATGGAACATATTATGCTTGGGTAAAAGATGCAGCAGGAAATGTTTCTAATAGCAAAAAAGTAATTGTAGATAAAGTAGATAAAGTAAACCCAAAAATCAAAACATTTGAAAGAGATATGTTAACATTAAAAGGTGTAGCCGAAGATAATGAAAGTGGAATAGCTGAATATCAATTTAGCACAGAACAAGAACTTACAGAAAGCTCTGAAGGATGGAAATCTATATATTCTCCTGCACCAGGAGAAATTGAAAAAACACAAACGATAGATAAAGCTGGAGAATACTATTTCTATGTAAAAGATTTGGCTGGAAATATAAGCAAGAGCGAAACATCTATAGTTGTAACAGCAGAAGAAGTAAATTCGCAAATAGAAAAGAAAATAAGTGTAGACTTTAAATATTTTGATAGCGCAGAAAATCAAGAAAAAACTGAAACGGTAGAAGGCATAATATTAGCAGGAAGAGATACAACTATAGTTAATGCTCCTGAAAGCAAAACAACAAATGTAGATATATTTGGCAATATTGTTACAGTTAAACCAAGGGGATGGTCTACACAAGAAACTCCAGCAGCTGATATAGAAATTGATAACGGAGGCTCTGTAGAACTAACAGAAAATGATACAAATAAAACCTATTATATGTCATATGAATATGTAATAAGGTATGGAGTAAACACAAAAGATTTAGAAGCAAATAGAGCTAAACGTGAAGAGAAACAGATGAAAATACATATTAACAGCAAAGGTGAAACTACAGCAGATGAACAAAAATTAGACTTGCCACAAATTTCAAATGCAAACAGATGGGAGTTTGTTGGATGGACAAAAGGTGATGCAAAACCTAATAGTGAAACAATAGATGTAAATACAGAAAAACCTGATTCTTTAAGTATAACAGAGTATCATGCAAGTTATAAAAAAGATATAGTAGTAGAAAGATACATATACAAAAATCAAAAAGTTGCTCCTACAATCAATGGCGAAGTATATCAAAATGATATAGAGACAGTTAAAGCTAAAGTAAAATTAGGAACAATAGATAGTATAACTATTTCAGAAAATGCAGATGGTGTACCTTTAGGAAAAACAGAAACAGCTGAACCACGTGGTTGGTCAACTTCTCCTAGTATGTATGCTTTAATAGAAGTGCCTTCAAGCGAAGACCAGGAAATAGAATTAGAAGAAGATGCTACATATTATGCCTCATATTCATTTAGAAGTAAATTTACATTTCTAGATGAAAATGGCGATAGGGTAGAAGAAGAGGGAGATACAAATGTTGATTATCTTGGAAACGTGGAAATAAGTGAAGAAAAAGAAGCAAAATTCCCTGACTTGCCTGAAGCACCAGAGGGCTGGTCTCCAAAAGGTTGGGTAGAAGGAGATGACCCAACAAAAGAGCCAGAAGATCCAGAAGGAACACCAAAACCAAACACTGACTATTATGCAACATATGAGAAGAAAGTAACGCTAGATAGATACGTATATAAGAGAAACTCGCTAGAGCAGTTAAAAGGAACAGCATATAAAAATAGTGTTAAAGAAGTTCCTGCAGAATTTAATTTAGGAACAGCAGATAATGTTCAAATAAAAACAAAATCAAATGGTGAAAACTTGAAAACTCCAATAGAAGCTTCACCTAGGGTATGGTCTACTTCACCACTAAGCAATGCAGAAGACACATCAGCAAACAATTCAGAAAGCACAGTGAATGAAAGCTCTGTAGCTTTAAATGGAAAAGCACATTTAATAAATAGTGCAACATACTATATGTCTTATACATATAATTTTGATGTTACATATAATGAAGGCAGTGAAGATAAAAATAAAAATGTAATATGCAATTTAGGATATGACAACAGCATAATAGGAAACGCATTTGATTTACAAGACCCTCAAGTACCAACAGAATGGGGCTTAGGATGGGAGACAAATGGTTGGATTATAGGAGACGGAGATATAAATGTTGATAGTCCTGAAAGACCAATAACATTTGAACCAGAAACAGAATATAACGCTGGATTTAAAAAGGAAGTAACAATATCATTTGATGCTAATGGTGGAAATAACCCTGTGCCAGACTCACAAACCAAATATAAATATAAAACAGCGAAAAAAGAATCAACAGTTTCAATACAAATTCCAACAAGTAATTTACCAACAAAAGACAAATGTAGTTTATTAGGTTTTGATGAGAACAGAGGAGTAAGTACAGCTAATTACAAGGTAGGAAAGACATATGAATTTGCAGATACAACAACACTATATGCAATTTGGCAGTTACAAGATGAATCTGCACCTAATATAAGTTTTGACCCAGATGGAAACAATGTGTGGGCAAAATCACAGGCAACAACAGTTACTGTAATAGATGATACAGAAATACCTGAGGGTGGAATAAAATATACATGGACAAGTAGCTCTTACCAGCCAGATGAAAGCAAATTTACTCAAGTAATAAATTCTAACGACCAAATAACAAAAGATGGAGAAACAGGGAAATACTATGCTTGGGTAATGGCAACAGATACAAGTGGTAATGTAGTAACTAAAAGCTCTAGGGCGTTCTGTTTAGATAATAAAAAACCAGAAATGTTAAGCTTAACAGTTGGTGGAGTTAGCAGTGAAGGTGGTATAGAGTTAATTGGTAAAGCACAAGATACAAATAGTGGAATTGTGGCATATCAATTTAGTAAAAGTGCAGATATTACAGACACAACCCCAGATGGATGGAATGAAATAGGAGAGGCTACAACAGACATCACAACCCAAAAAGCAACAATTTCAACATCAGGAATATGGTATTTCTATGTAAAAGATGCAGCTGGAAACTACAATAGATCACAAATAGAAATATCTGATGGCAATTATGATATATTAAAACCTACAATTACATATACTCCATCACAAGGTTGGACAAGAGAAGTTGAAGTTACAATAACCTATCCGAATGTTGAAGGCTTGGAGAAAAAATATACTAGAAGTGATCAAGACGAAAGCGAAAAAACATATGCTGATCCATTCAAAGTAAGAGTAAACAACACAATAATTACCGCAAAAAGCAAACTTGGAGAGATTGAAATAGAAGCAGACCCTGCAACAATTACAAACATAGACGACGAAGATCCAGATATTGCAAACATATCAACAGGAAGTATAAGTGACGACAAAAAAGGTATAGAGCTAATCGGTGTAGCTCGAGATACACGAAGTGGAATTATTGCATATCAATTTAGCCAAGATTCAACATTAACAGCTGAAACAGAAACTGGCTGGCAAACCTTAGATCAAGCAACAACAGAAAGTAAAACATTAAAAACTACAATATCTACCAAAGGAACGTGGTATTTATATGTAAAAGATGCAGTAGGAAACTATAGCAAAAAAGCAATAGAAGTAACAGATAGCAACTTTAATTCACTTAAACCTATTATACAACTTACTCCAGGTTCGGGTTGGACAAGGGAAGTTAATGTAACAATAACTTATCCAGATGTTGAAGGATTAGAGAAAAAATATACTAGAAGTGATCAAGGGGATACAGAAGAAACATATAACGAGTCATTTAAAGTAAGACAGAACAACACAACAATTACCGCAAAAAGTAAACTTGGAGATATTGAAGTAGAGGCAACACCTGCAACTATAACAAATATAGACGATATTAATCCAGATAATATGAGGTTATATACAGGAGGAATAAGTAGCGATAAAAATGGAATAGATTTATTTGGTATTGCCCAAGATAAACAAAGTGGCGTAAAACAATATCAGTTTAGCCAAAGTGCAGATATAACAGCAGATACAGCAGAAGGATGGCAAACAATAGAACAAGTGACAGCAGGCAGCGTAACAGAAAGAACTACAATATCTACCAAGGGAACATGGTACTTCTACGTAAAAGATGCAGTAGGAAACTTCAGCAAAACCCAATTAGAAGTTACAGACAATAACTTTGAAGTGCTAAAACCTACAATTAAAGTTACACCAGAAACAGAATGGACTAGAGAAGTTACAGTAACAATAACCTATCCAGAAGTTAATGGTTTGGAAAAAATCTATACTAAGGGAGGCGGAGAAGAAAGATACACTGAACAATTTACAATAATAGATAACAATACAACAATTACAGCTAAAAGTAAACTCGGAGACATAGAAATTGAAGCAGACCCAGTAACAATAACTAATATTGATAGAGAAGGACCAGAAGAATTAATAATAGATGGAAATACCGAAAACGCATCTGTTACCTTTAGAGCAAAAGATTCTAAATCTGGAGTTGATAAAATAAAAATAGAATATGAAGGAAAAACTCTAGTTGCCACATATACATATAAAACAGGCTGGTTTAACTCTGGAATTATAATGCAAGGATATGCTTATCAAGGAGTAAATGGATTATGGGGAAAAGGACCTATTAAGTTTTATGCCATTGATAAACTTGGAAATACTAGTGAGACAGCTGATGAAGATTGGAATGCAGTTGATAGTTCGCCACCAGTAATAGAATTTGTAAGTGCAGTGCCAGAAGGAACAGCAAACTGTCCTTACTGTGATGAACATCCAGCCTCTGGCAAAATTAGATTAACATTTAATCTAGTATCCGAAGAAGGAACAGGACTTTATGATTATAGTGGAACACCATATATATCAATTATAAAGGAAAATACAGAAGATGAAATAAATGGACATTTTAAATATATAACAATGCCAGAAAAAGGAGCAAAAACAGGACAATTTGTAGCTGAAATGTACATACATGGAGCGACAAGTGCAGATTATTCAGGACATATTAATAATTTAACAGTTCTAGATATGTATGGAAACCAAAGTAACCCAATACAGTTTGAATATAATTTCGGAAGCTAGAATGAACAATAACGAAAAGAGAAGATACACTAAAAGTGTAAAATCTTCTCTTTTTGTTATCCAAAATGATAAACCCACTTAAAAGTTCTAATTAAGTTCTTATGTAAGTTAAACTTTACGGAAATCGAAGTTTGCAGTTATTTTATTAAAAAATTTAACATTTGATAATGAAATGTTAAATAAATGTAAAAAAAACAGGGGAAATGTCTAGGAACAAAAGCCGTAAAAGTGTAGAGCGCCATAAGAAAAACTACAAAATATTAGTGTTGACTTTATATATAAAAATTTATAATATTAATATAAGAAAATAAATATGTAGGAAGGAATCTTATGAAGCAATCTAGAATCACAAGAATTTTATTTACACTAATTAGCTTATGCATTTGCATTGGCTTGATTTTCTGCGTTAAAAAATATAGTTTTGCACAAGCAACATTTAATTTAACCGCAACAGCTAATCCAACAGAAAATAACAATCATGGTGCTGTTAATCTTGATTGGAGTTCGTATTCAGGAGAAAATGTAATCTTCAAAGGATATCAAAAAAGAGATAATGCTGAAGAGTGGTCAAGTATATCTTTGATGGATTATGAGCAAGTAAAAGAAGTAAAGGTGTTACAAATATATCCTGATACAGGTGCAGGGCAGTTGAAAAAATGGATGGAAACAGATAATGACAATGGAGAAGTTTATGGAAAAGGAATTATAAAAGTTAGCGATGTTAGTATAACCGATTTTAATACCAATCCATCTGCATATTTAAAAAAAGATGGTAGCGGACAATGGAATTATGATGTTATATTTTTTGGAACAGCTGATAGAAATGGGTGCCGTGATTTAAGCCAATTGTCATATAATGTTGTTGATCAGTATATAGATGATGGATATGGATGTATATTTGGGCATGATACAATTTTAAATAATTCATATTTTGTAAATGATACAAAAGAAACTTCATCAGGCCCTGTAAAGCAAGGACAGGGATATTTTGATAAGCTTGCAAACGAGCATTTTAAATCTTTAAAATTTGGATCAACTCAAAATGGTCAGCTATATTATGGTGGAAGTGAAGTAAAAATTGTAAAAAACGGATTATTCACAACATATCCTTGGCCAATTGGAGAAATTGGAACAACATTACAAATACCAAATACACATACATGGGGACAAGTAGTAAATGAAGGTTATGAGGATAATATATGGCTTAGATTTACTGCTTATGGTGACGAGGGTTATAATTTTTATTTAATAACAGAAAACAATGTATCAATGATACAAACAGGACATAGTGGAGGAACAGCAACTCCTGACGAAGAGAAAATAATTGCGAACTTAATATTTAGTTCATATCAAATATCATCAAACACAAGCACAATAGACCGTTCAGCAATGGACTATGCAGCACCTACAACTCCAACAATAAATGTAAAAGAAGAAGCAGGTAATGTAACTATAGATTTTTCATCAGAAGAACAAGGAACAGACTATACATATAAAGTAGAAGCCTATGACAAATTAAATTATGATGAAATTAAAGCAACATCAAATGAACCAACAGTAAAAGTAACAAGTGGATTTGATAAATTTTATTACATAATAGATGATAAAGCTGATAATGACTTTAATATAAAAAATGGGGGAGCAACTCCAACTCAAGAAGGAAGCTCAAAAGTAAATATACAACTTGAATATAATTCAAATGCAAAAAAATATATACATATTAAAGCAGTTGATAAAGCAGGAAATGAAAGCGCAGTAGTAACAAAACAAATAATAGATGAAATTGCACCTACAATTACAGTAAATCCAGATACCTGTGAGTGGAAACCAAAAGAAACTGTAAATCTTAAATTTACAGACCAAGGTGGTAGTGGATTTAAGGAATATACATATGCAATAACAGAGTCAAGAGATTCAGAACAAAAAAATTGGGAAAATGCAGCACAAAGTGAGGAAAGTACAGTAACTCTTACAACTGAGGGACAAACATATTTACATGTAAAAGCAACTGATAACGAAGGAAATTCAAAAGAGGAAGTTTTTGGACCATATAAAATTGATAATTCAAAGCCAGAAGTAAATATTAGTGGAAATTTTGAAACATCTACTACTGATCCAATTGAATTTTCAATTCACTCACAAGATAATTTATCAGGACTAAAAGAAGTTCGTTTTAATGGACAAACTTTCCAAGGGCAAGAAGATGTAACTGCTCAGGTTACAACAAATGGTTTATATAGGCTTGAGGTTGAAGACGTCGCTGGGAATATCTATATAAAAGATATTTTAGTAGAAAATATCTATAAACATTGTGATGCAAATCTTGACCATCCAGATTATTCAACTGATAAAGGCAAATGCCCTATATGTGAAGCATATGAAGGATTAGAAGTTAGAGAAGAAAGTAATAATGTAATATACAATGCAACAGAGCAACATATAAAATATGAAAATCCATCAAAAGCAACAATTGTAGAGTATTATAATGATGGTAAGCAAGCACCTGTTGAAGTTGGAAGCTATGATTATGAGCTTAAAGTTTCATTTGAAGGAGAAGAATATAAAACAGGAAAAACAGGAAAAATTTCAATTTCTCCAAAACGAATAACAATAGAAGATATAAATGGAGTAAATAGAGAGTATAATGGAACAAACGTAGTAGCACTTCAAGGCGGAAGTTTAGTTGGCGTTGAAGAGCAAGATTTAAATGAAGTAAGCTTTACATTACCTGAAAATGGTACAATAAAAAATAAAAATGTTGGAACATATTATGTTATGGTTCCAGAAATTAGCTTACAAGGAGAAAAGGCTAAAAATTATACTTTAAGTCAACCTAAAACAGGTTCATCAACAGTTGAGATATTCAAAAAAGGAATAGAGAATAATGATATAAAAGTAGTAGGTATAACAGCTGAAAATAGAGAATATGACGGAACAGATAGAGTTCTTCTAAAAGGAGGAGAACTATTAGGAATAGAAGAGTGCGATTATGGGAAAGTAAGTTTTATTTTACCTGAAGTGGGTACTATTGAAAGTAAAAATATTGGAGAATATAAAGTAACAATACCAAAAATTGTATTAACTGGTTTAGAGGCTGAAAATTACGAAATAACTCAACCAGAAGATGAAGATTTGAGTGTAATAATAAGTAAAAGAAAACTAACAATTGACTACGTAAAAGGAATAGACAGAAAATATGATGGTACAGATTTGGTAGAAATAAAAAGTGGAGAAATCCAAAATGTTATAGACGATGAAGATGTAAAAGTTATAGTTCCTAAAAAAGGTATAGCACAAAATAGTCATGTAGGAACATGGACAGTCGAAATAGAGCCATTAGCATTAGAAGGCGAAGATGCACAAAACTATGAAATAATACAACCAAATCCAGAGGATATTACTGTAAATATTCTAAAACCTGATCAGCCTGTTCTTCATGTAGAACCATATATAAGTAAAATAAATAATGAAGAATTAACTGAAACTATACCAGTAACATTTTTTGAAGATGATGCAGACACAGAAGAAATCAAAATTAAATATAAAAAAGAAGAGCTAAAAGAGAAAATTAGATATGCAGATAATTTCACTATAACAATAAGAGTATATAATGAAGGTATTGGTACAGGATATGCACAAAATATTACAAATATCATTCCAGAAGGATTAGAATTTGTAGAAGATAATGAAATTAATAAAGAATATAAATGGAAAAAGACAAAAGATAACACTGTTGTAACTGATTATTTAGGATTCGATTCTGGAGAAGAGAATGAATTAAATGTACCAACAGATGAAAAAGTTGATTATAGAGATGTTTTATTATTCCTTGACGTAACTGAAAAGAATAAATTAAAGAATAAATTAAAAGACAAATCTACTGTTGAAGCTGTTGATATGGAAAATGAACCAGCAACAGAAAATGTTATAAAACAAGAAATACCAATAGTTGAAGAAGCAATAGCCGAAAATGGTTGGAAAAATAAAGAAAAATCTGTAACTATAAAAGCTAAGGACGAAGCTCAAAAAGGAATTGCAGGGTATGCAATAACAAAAGAAAATGAAATTCCTCAAGAATGGATAAATTGTACAGAAGAAACATGGACAAGTGATGCAATATATGATGAGGGAACATATTATGCTTGGGTAAAAGATCAAGCAGGAAACATATCTGAAAGCAAAGAATTTGAAGTAAACAAAATTGATAAAGATTCGCCAATTATAACAGATTTTAATAAAGAAGCAATAACACTAATAGGTAAGGCACATGATACAAAAAGTGGTATTTGCGCATATCAATTTAGCAAAGAGAATGTAGATGAAAACCAATGGAATTTAATTTATTATCCAACAACAGATGAAATAAATAAAATTCAAACTGTAACAGAGGCAGGAACATATTACTTTTATGTAAAAGACCAAGCAGGAAATGTAACAAGGTCTGAGACACCAATTACAATAACAGAGGAAGAAATATATAACCAAACAGAAAAAGAAGTAAGTGTAACATTCAATTACTTTGGAAATACAAAAACAGTAAAAGGAATCGTTTTAAAAGGGAGAGACACTGCAATAATAGTGCCACCAAAGGTTGAAAATATAAATGTAGAAATTTATGGACAAACAGTTTCAGCAACACCAAGGGGATGGTCTAGGCAACAAGAGGCAAATGCCGAAATAGAAGTAGAGCTAGGCCAAGGCGTTGATATGCCAAAAAGTGAAGATAGCAGAACCTATTATATGTCTTATGATTATACAGTTAAATATGGAGTAAATCTAATAGATAATCAAACAAACAAAGTAAAAAGAGAAACCAAGCAAATCAAATTAAATGTAAATAGCCAAGGTCAAGTAAGTGGTGAAGAAACAAAATTAGATTTACCTACTCCAATAGCACCAGCAGGTTGGACATTTAATGGATGGACAAGAGATGAAGATGACCCTAATGGAACAACAATAAATGTAGAAACTGAAAGACCTGACCCTATTGACATTACACAATATCATGCAAGCTATAAAAAAGAAATAACAGTAGAAAGACATATTTATAAAAATGAAACAGTAGAACCAACATTGTCAGGAACAGTTTACAAAAATGATGAAAAAACAAATACAGTTAAATTTATACTTGGAGAAATTGCAAGTATACAAATAACAGAAGATGAAAATGGTGAGCCATTGCCAAAAGCTGAAACAGCAGAAGCAAGAGGATGGTCAACATCACCAGATAAAGATGCAACAATAGAAATACCTTCAAACAATACCACAGAGATAGAGTTTTCTGAAAGTGCAGTATATTATGCATCATATAGCTATGGAAACAAATATATATTTATAGGACCAGATGGAACGAAAACAGAAGGAAGCAGTGGTACAAATGTTGATTATCTTGGAAATAAAACATCAAGAGAATCAGTAGAAGATCAATTCCCTGAATTGCCACAAGCACCATCAGGTTGGTCTCCAAGAGGCTGGGTAAAAGGAACAGATGCAAAAGGTGAAATAGTAGATACAGAAAATCAAAAACCAGAAACAAATGTAGAATATTATGCTACATATAAGAAGAATATAACTGTTAATAGATATGTATATTTGAACAATAGACTTGAACAATTAACAGGAGTAGCATATAAAAACTATGTACAAGAGATACCAGCAAGCATTGAGCTTGGAACAACAGAAAATATCCAAATAAATGTAGATGGTAATGGAAATACATTAGATGAACCAATACAGGGAACACCAAGATTTTGGTCAACATCTTCTGAAGCAAATGCACCTGATACAACAGCGGAAAATAGTGATTCAAGTGTAAATGAAAATTCAGTTGCTTTAGGTGGAACTGCTCACTTGTTAAAAAATGCAACCTATTATATGTCATATAATTATCAGTTTAATATGAAGTATAACGATGGAGAAAGCGACAAACAGGAAGGTAAAAATCCACAAATAGCTTATGATGGAAAAACTAAGGGAGATGAATTCGACTTGCCAGATCCAACTCCTCCAAGTAGTTGGGGAGAAGGATGGGAATTCAATGGATGGACAAAAGATGATGAAGATCCTAACCAAGAACCAGTACATCAAGATAAGGAAGATAAAGAAAAATCTGACAAAATTGACCCAGATGCTAAATACAAAGCAGGATTCAAAAAGTTAATAACTATTACATATAATGAAAACACAGGAGTTCCTCCAGTACCAGAACCACAAACTGGATATATATATAAGAACTGTGACAAAGAAATACCATTAACAATAGAGATACCAAAAACTGTAGTTCCTACAAAAGACGGATTCTATTTTAGAGGTTGGAGCGATGTATCAAGTGATAGTACATCAAAATATGATTTAGGTAAAACCTATGATTTCTTAGAATCTAAAATATTATATGCTGTATGGGATGAGCAAGATAGAGTTGGACCTCAAATAGCTTTTGACCCAGATGGTAGTGAAATTTGGAAAAAATCTCATTCAACAACTGTAACAGTTACAGATAATGCAACGAATATGAATGAAAACGGAATTATAAGATCATTATGGTCTACTGATTCTAATCAACCATCAGAATCAAGTATTTCAGATCCACTTACTTCTGGAACAGAATTGACTAAGAATAATGTGACCGGAAAATATTACTTATGGGTATATGCAGAAGATGAAAGCGGAAATAAAAACATTCAAAGGTCAGAAGCATTCTTCATAGATAATGTAAATCCTAATATTACAAATACTACAACAGAACATGAAGTGTCAAGTGATAAAGGAATAAAAATTACAGGAACAGCAAAGGACGAAAACAGTGGAATAGTTGCTTATGGATTTAGCAAAGATAATCCACTAGATGCTAACCAAAGTGAAGGATGGACAAGTTTATTGGAGAGTACAACACAAGATATAACACAGGAAAAATATGTTACTCAAACAGGTAAATGGTACTTTAATGTTAAAGATGCAGCCGGAAATAGTAGTTCAAGAGAGATAGATGTTAAAAAAGAATATTTTAACAATCTTGCTCCAAAAATAAACTACGAATTGAAAAATCCTGTTAACAACTGGGCTAAATCTGCAACAGTTACAATAACATACCCTACATTTGAAGGAATAACAAAAACATATACTAGAAGTGACAATGGCGGTGCAGAAGATTCTTATACAGCTCCATTTGAAGTAACTCAAAATAACACAAGAATCACAGCAAAAAGTAAATTTGGAGATATTGAGGTAGAAGCAGATCCTGTTACTATAACTAAAATCGACAATACGCCACCACAGGTTGTATTTAATGAAGGCGAAGATGAATCATGTGGAACAATTCAAATTAAAGATAACGAATGTGGTATGTTAAGGTACGAATTTAAATATGAGGGAGAAAATGCAGGTGGTAGACAGGTATATCCAGCTCCTCCACAAGAAGCACAAATAGTAGATTGTTCATCTAGTTATGGAGGTGGAATAAACTTTAATTTTACTTATTCAAACGTATATCTAAGAAACTGCACAATAACGCTTACAGCATATGACAGACTAGAAAATAAAACAGTACAAACAAAACAAGTTAACATTGAAGATTTAATACCACCAGTAATTTCATTAGTGGAAAATTCTATTGAATATAAAGGAAAAGAGAATTGCCCAGAATGTAATAAACCATCAAATGTTTTTGAGTGTAAAATTAATTATTCAGATGAAGGATTCGGAGTACCAAATTATAGCACGGAGGATTATTTAGGAATACAAAATAGAGAGGAATCAGATAAAATTACAGGACATCTTATATATTTAAGTGTACCAGAATTAAAGAGTAAATCAGGACAATTTTATGCAAGGAGCTATATACATGAAGAAGAAAACTTGAGCGGATCTGGAAATCTATATATTACATTATTAGATTTATTCTGGAATAAATCTAATGAATTAACAATACCTTATAATTTTACTCAATAAGTAGATTAATTACATCATCTATATTTAAATGAAGAAAGGAATAGGTAAGTAGCCATGAAAACAAAACTATTAAAAATTACTAATTTAACAGCCAAAGCAATATTAACAAGTATAATGCTAATTCTAATAATTGTAAGTAATATTCCAACAATGGTACTTGCTGCAGAAGGCGATGCAACTGCATCGCCAGAGCAGACAAGTAGTCCAGAAGAAACAGAAAGTCCAGATGCTTCAAGTGAGCCTAGTGAAGATCCAAGTGAAGAGCCTAGTGAAGAGCCTAGTGAAGATCCAAGTGAGGAACCAACCGAGGAATCAAGTGAAGAATCAGAAGATGGAGTATTAGAAATTGAGATTAGTTACACAGATTTAAAAATAGATTTGAATGTAAAATCTATAACTCAAATAACAAATGGTGTATCATCTGGACCTGTCAATCAATCCAATTCAAAATTGGGAAAAACGGAAGTGTACAGAAAAAAAGTAGACTCAACTAAAATAAAAATGGATTTAGAAGTGACAATCACTAACGATGGAAATGCAAGTGGAATAGTAGAAGAGCTTTATACGTTTTTACCAAAAGCAGTAACAAACGAATCTACAGAAGAATGGGAAGAAGTTGAATCGAACGTATTAAAATATAAGGGTAATCAAATTGAAATAGAACCTAATGAAAGTGAAACAGTAGAAATATCAATCCAAGGAAATGATACAGAAATTATGGGAACAAGTGATATTTCTGTAATGTTAATTTCAAATGATGATATAGATCAAAGAATAATACAAAAGAACAAAAATTTAAAAATTACAGGATTTAAAGATGTTGAAATAATAAAGACAACAAACAATTATGATATTGCATCTGCAATAGTATCAATATCTACAGGATTGAAAAAATATATAGTTTATATAATTATAACACTATTAGTGCTTCTTATAATTAGTGCTATATTAATTATTAGGAAAAAAAGAAAATAAAAGGAACTTTAGACATGCAAAAAAAACTAATACTAAAATTGAATATAATTTCAATAGTGTTGGTTATAGTTACACTGTTTGTTATCATGCAACCAAGACAAAAAAATGAACAAGTAGCTACAATAAGCATTGGAATGACATCCAAAACGGATGTAAAAGGATATAGGACGTCAGCAAGAGGTACAGCTGGCGTCTTAAGGGCGTCTTATGAGCAATGTACAGCGGGGTTAAATCATCCAGACTATTTAGCAGAAGAAGGAGCATGTCCAATATGTAAAGCAAAAGAAGGATTAGAAGTAATAAAAGAAAGTGAAACAGTAGTATATAGTGCTGAAGAAAAACATATAGAGTATGAGAATCCATCACAAGCAAGTATAGTAGAATACTATGACAATACCAAGCAAGCACCAAAGAAAGTAGGAAAATATGATTACGAGTTAAAGGTTTTATATAACGGAGAAGAATATGAAACAGGAATAAAAGGTACGTTAGAAATCAAGAAAAGAGAGGTAACAATAGACTATGTAAAAGGTAAAGACAAGAAATATGACAAAACAAATGTTGTAGAAATAGAAAGTGGAACATTACAAAACACAGTAAAGGGAGATGATATAGAAGTAATAGTACCTAAAGAAGGTATTGCAGAAAACACGCATGTAGGAACATGGATAGTAGAAATAGAAGAATTAGCATTATCAGGGAAAGAAATAGAGAATTATGAATTAATTCAACCAGATCCAGAGAATGTAACAGTAAACATATTGAAACCAGAACAACCAAAAATGCATGTAGAATCATATATAAGCAAAATAAATGATGAAGAGATAAAAGGTACTGAGCCAGTAGCTTCTGTTAATGGTGGAAAAATAGAGTATAAGAAAAAAGGCTTAAACAGAGAGAAACATATAAGATATACAGATGAAATCACAATAGTGTTAAGAATATACAATGAAGGTAAGGGAGCAGGATATGCACAAACAGTAAGAAATATTATCCCAAAGGGATTAGAGCTAGCTAAAGAAAATAAAACAAACGAAAAATATAAGTGGAAAGAAGAAAAAGACAGCACAGTATCAACAGACTATTTAAATTATGAATCTGGAATAGATAATGAAATATCAGCACCAGAAGAAGATAAAGTAGATTATAGAGAAATCCCATTAGTACTAAATGTAACAGAAAAAACAAAAATAATGAATAAATTAAAAGATAAAACAATAGTAGAAGCAGTAGACATTGAAAATGAGAAAGTAATGGAGAAAGAAGAGACAGCAAAAATACCAGAGCTAAAAGAAGGAGACATATTATTTAAAGTAGATCCAACCACATTAACAAATAGAGATGTAAATGTATCAATAAAATCAAATATAAAAACAAGTAAGTTAATACTACAATATGCAACAGAAAAGCCAACGAAAGAAGAAAGTTGGAAAACATATAAAGCACCTGTAAGGATACAAAAAAATGGACTAATATATGTGCGTTTTAAGGACGAGAATGGTGAAAAAAGTAATTATGTAGTAGAAAATGTAACCAACATAGATAGACAAAAACCAAAAATAGAAGAATTTAAAACTAATGAATTAACAGTAAGTTCAAATTCAGTGCAAACCTATGTCATAGCAACAGACGATAGACAGCTTGCAAGTAATGAAACATATAAATTCTATGCAAAAGAGCAAACAGAAGAAGGAACAGAGAAATATGAATTAAATGGAATAAGTGAAGAGCCAACATATACATATAAAGGATTAACTCATGGAAAGAACTATACATTAAAAGTAATAGTAACAGATAAAGCAGGAAATACAGCAGAACAAACAACAACCGTAGATACAACAGCCATACCAAACTTGACTCCAACAAATCCAGACTTACTACAACAAGGAAATATTACTTTCGATTATGAACCAAGCACATGGAATAATAAAGAACAAGCAACAGTATTATTACAATTATCTGAAGAACTTCAATCATCAAGTTACAAGTTACAATATAGCTTAGACAACGATGATTGGAAAGACTATGAACCAACAGGATTCACGATTACAGAAACCGGTTCAATATACGCAAGACTAATAGATAATAATAATCAAACAGGCGGAACAGCAACAAGTACATATACCTTTTTTGATAGAAAAGCTCCAAATGTATTACTAAAAGTAGGAGAAAAAACACAAAACGAAATTACATTAAATGTAACAGCAAGTGATACACCAAGTGGATTAGCAGAAGAAAATCCAATAAGTTACTATGCAATAGAAGGAAGAGTAGCAGATTTGGAGGCAGCACAAAGCAAAAAAGGTGAAGCAAAAGAAAGCTCTGAAAGCAAGACATATACATATACTGAATTAAAAACAGGAACAGTATATACACTTCTAGTAGAAGTAACAGATAAAGCAGGAAACAAAACAGCAAAAACAACAACAGTATCAACAGAAAATATTCCTGGAACAACAACTAAGCCAACAACAGAAGGAAAAGACACAGATAGCGATGGTAAAATAGATTCATGGGATACAAATGGAGATGGAATACCAGACGCTAAAGACACAACAGGAGACGGAAATGCAGACCAATGGCTAAAAGATCCAACTAATCCAAATAGTGGATGGACAGATAAAAAAGAAGAAAACCCACAACCAAAAGATACAAATAAAGATGGTTTACCGGATACATGGGTAGATCCAAAAACAGGAGAAACTGTTGCAGAAGATACAGACAATGACGGAAATGCAGATAAATTCAAAGACCCAGAAACTGGAGAAATGAAAGAATCAAAAGATCAAGACCCAATGCCACAAGATACAAATGGAGATGGAAAACCAGATACATGGGTTGACCCAGAAACAGGAGAAGAAAAAGCAAAAGATACAGATAATGATGGAAAAGCAGATCAATTTGTAGATGAAAATGGAGATTTAACAGACAAAGATGAAGAAGGAAAAACTCTAAAAGATACAGATGGTGATGGTGTACCAGACGCAAGAGTTGATGAAGAAGGAAATGTAGAAAATAAAGAAAATCCAAAAGATCCAGATAGCCCATGGGTACCAGATGAAAGAGGAAAAGACACAGATGGAGATGGAAAAGTAGATCAATATGACCCAGAAAAATATCCAGAAGGCACAAAACAAACATGGGATACAGATGGTGACGGAGAAGACGACGCTGCAGATACAGACGGAGATGGAAAAGCTGATAAGTGGAAAGATCCTGACACACAAGAATGGAAAGATACAGATAAAGATGACCATAAACAATGGGATACAAATGGAGATGGAATTCCAGATGCCAAAGATACAACAGGAGATAACAATGCAGATGAATGGCTAAAGGACCCAACTGACCCAGAAAGTGGATGGTCTGATAAAAGTGACGAAAAATTAAAACCAGAAGATACAAATGGAGATGGTCTACCAGATCAATGGAAAGACCCTGAGCAAGGAGATAAAGTAGTAGCAAAAGATGATAAAGACCCAAAAGACGGAAATGCAAGTGAATTCGTAGACCCCAAAACAGGAGAATTCCCAGATCCAGAAGCACCAGAAAAATATCCAAAACCAGAAGATACAAATGGAGATGGACTTCCAGATAAATGGGTAGATAAAGATGGAGAAGTAGTGGCAGAAGATAGAGGAGAGCCAAAAACAGGAAATGCAACAGACTTTGTTGACCCTGCAACAGGCAAAATGCCAGAAGAAGGTGAAGCAGAAGTATACCCAAAACCAGAAGACACAAATGGTGATGGTTTACCAGACACTTGGAAAGACGAAGATGGTAATATAGTTGCAAAAGATGATAAAGAAGATCCAGATGGAAACCCAAATAAATTTGTTGACCCAACAGACCCAGCTGGACCAAATAAAGAAGGAAGCAATTTAACTGATAGTGATAAAGAAGGAAACAAATATCAAGATAATGATAGAGATGGAATTCCAGATGTAAAAATAGACCCAGACACAGGAGATATCAAAGAAGTAGTAGACCCTGAAACAGGAGAGTGGAAAGACCCAGAAGAAGTATCAGGAAAGCCAAAAGACACAACAGAACCAAAAGATGGTATACCAGATGAATGGGATTACAATGATGATACAAAACCAGATGCGTGGGATACAAATGGAGATGGAAAACCAGACAAATGGGATACTAACGGCGATGGAATCCCAGATGCATGGGATACAGATTTTGATGGAATCCCAGATGCATACGACACAGATGAGCCAAAAGATGGAAGTGCTGACGAGTGGGAATTTCCAGCAGAAGAAGGAAGCATAACATTTACAGATAAACCAGAAACATGGACAAACACACAAGTTGAAGTAATACTAAAATCAGACTATACAAAACAGGGTTACACAATAGAATACTCAAAAGATTATGACCCACTAAGAAGAATAGGAAATTGGACACCAAGTGAAACAGTAACATTAGAGCAAAATGGAACAATATATGCAAGATTAAAAAATAATGAAACAGAAGAAACAGGTGGAGTGTTATCACATAAAGTAAAAAATATAGATAAAATTACTCCAACAGTAGAAACTTCAACAAGTGATATAACTACAAATTCTGCAACACTAAAAGTAACAGCAAAAGACACACAAAGTGGACTAGCAAAAAATGATACATACAAATATTATTTAATTGAAGGCGAAGTATCTGATTTAGAACAAGTAAATGCTCAAAAGGGAAGTGCAAAAGAAACATCAACAAATTCAAGCTATAAATATACAAAACTAAAAGAAAATGGCAAATATACATTAGTAGTAGATGTAGTAGATGATGTTGGAAATGTTACAACAGACTTCAAAACAGTACAAATAACAAAAATTCCAGATTTAGACCAAGCAGAAATAACTTTCAACTATAGCAACAACAACTGGAACAATGCCAAAAGTGTACATGTAACAATTTTAGCAGGAGAAGACGTTGATACAAAGAACTATGATTTACAATATCAAACACCAGAAGAAGAAAACTCAAATTGGCAAAATTACACAGATGCAGGATTTGACATCACAAAAAATGGAAGTATATTTGCTAGATTAAAAGAAAAAGATGGAGACCAAAGTGGAAAAACAGCAACAAGCACATACTCAAAATTTGATAGAGAGCAACCAGAATTAAGTGAAATTAGTATTACTAAATTTACAACAAATAGTATATCTGTAAGTGTAACAGCAACAGACAAACCAGATGACAATCCAAGTGGATTGCTAGAAGAAAATGCATATACATATATAATAGATCAAACTGCAAATGTTGGACAAGAACCAAGTGAAACACAACAATCAGTAAGCTCAAATGAAAATACACATACATTTACAGGGTTAACACACGGAACAGATTATACAATAAAAGTAATGGTAATGGATAAAGCTCAAAATATAGCAGAACAAGTAACAACACAAACAACAGAAAAAATACCAGATTTATCACAAGAAGGAGAATTAACATTTGATGTAACACCACCTAGCTGGAATAATAAAGATCAAGCAACAGTGAAAATAAATACAAAAACACCAGTAGATGAAACTAAATTTAAATTGCAATATCAAACACCAAATGAAGAAAACAAAGGTTGGCAAGATTACAATAAAGAAGTGGGATTTAACATAACAAAAAACGGAAGTATCTTTGCAAGATTAATCGAAAAAGAAGGAACACAAACAGGAACATCTGCAACATACAACTATAACTTCTTTGACAGAAAATCGCCAGAGATAACAATTCAAAATGAAGAACCTGGAATAGATAGGGTAAAAGTAAATATAACAGATAGTAAAGATGAAGAAAGTGAACCAGATAAAAATGATGCTAGTGGCTTGCTAGATGAAAATAAATACACATACTATATCGAAGAAGTTGGTGGAAGTTTAGGAGAAACAGTAGCACATGTAGGTGACGAAACAAGCTACACATATGGAAGCTTACTTCAAGGTAAACAATATAAATTAAGAGTAGAAGTACAAGATAAAGCTGGAAATAAGGGAGAAGCAAGCACAACAGTTACAATGAAGGAAGTACCAAGTTTAGATGAAGAGGGAGCTATAAACATCAAATATGTACCATCTACATGGACAACGGAGGACGTAAAAGCAACAATTACATCTAAATATACTGATGAAGGATATCAACTACAATATAAACAAAATTCAAGTACTTGGAAAGACTATACACAAGAAGGAATTAATTTTACAGATAATGGAAGCCTTTCAGTAAGATTAAAATATAATTCTGCTTCTGGTGAGGCACAATATGGTAAAATAAAAAAAGATGAAGTGACATGGATAGATAGAGTAAATCCAGAATTAACAATAAATGAAATACAAGAAACAGACATAACAACAAATTCTATAGCGATAACTGTAGAAGCAGAAGATAGTTTAAGTGGACTTAAAGAAAATACACCAATCAATTACTATATAATAGAGGGAGAAGTACTAGATTCAGAAGAAATTAAAGCACAAAAAGGAGAACCAAAAGAGAGTACAACAAATACTAGTTATACATATGCAGGATTAACACAAAATACAGTATATACTATCGTGGTTGAAGCTATAGACAAAGTAGGAAATACAACAATACAAAGTAAAGTAGTTACAACAAATAAAATTCCAGATTTAGTATATGGGACAAATATAACCTATACATATAGTACAAATACATGGACAAATGAACCACCAATAACTGTAACATTACAACCACAAAATAATATAGACAATGGATATACACTTCAATACGGAACTTCAACAACAACTGAAGAACCAAAAGAGTGGAAAGAATATAATTCATCACCATTTGAACAAAGTGAAAACTGTACAATATATACAAGACTAAAAGAAACAGATGGTAATCAAGTTGGCAAATCAGCACAAAGAGAGCTGAAGTTAATTGATACACAAGAGCCATCAGGAACTTTGAAAGTATCAAGTTACTCAACAAATAGCTTAAGTGTACAAGTAGAAAATCCAGGAGATGACCTAAGTGGATTGCACGAAAC
>CANRNC010000019.1 GCA_947631915.1 uncultured Clostridia bacterium | reverse complement strand
CATGTGCTTGGTATGATAATTAAATTACATAGCTATTTTGTTGATGTGTATATTGCTAAATCTACCAATTTATTTGAATATCCCCATTCATTATCATACTTTTTCCTGTAAAATTTGTTTCACAAATTTTTCATGTGCTTGGTATGATAATTAAATTACATAGCTATTTTGTTGATGTGTATATTGCTAAATCTACCAATTTATTTGAGTATCCCCATTCATTATCATACCAAGCTACCAATTTTACAAATGTGTCTGTTAGTTGGATTCCTGCTTTGGCATCAAATATTGAGGTGTGTTCATCATGTATAAAGTCTGATGAAACAACTAATTCATCAACATATTCTATTATTCCTTTCATTTCGTTTTCAGAAGCTTTTTTTACTACTTCACATATTTCTTCATATGTTGCTGGTTTTTCTAGATTACATGTTAAATCTACTACAGAAACATCAACTGTTGGTACTCTAAATGCCATTCCTGTTAATTTTCCATTTAATGTAGGAATTACTTTTCCAACTGCTTTTGCTGCACCTGTTGAAGATGGAATTATATTAGCTGCCGCTGCACGTCCTCCTCTCCAGTCTTTTTTAGATGCTCCATCAACTGTTTTTTGAGTAGCAGTTGTTGAGTGAACTGTAGTCATTAATCCTTCTTTAATTCCAAAATTATCATTTATTACTTTTGCAAGTGGTGCTAAACAATTCGTTGTACAAGAAGCATTAGAAATTATATTCATACTTGGATCATATTCAGTATTATTTACTCCCATTACAAACATTGGTGCATCTTTAGATGGTGCACTTATTATAACTCTTTTTGCTCCTGCATCAATATGAGCTTGTGCTTTTTCTATTGTAGTGAATACTCCTGAACATTCTAATACATAGTCTACACCTAATTCTCCCCATGGAATGTTATGAGGATCCATTTCATTATATACTTTAATATCTCTTCCGTTAATTGTAAGAGTATTTTCTTCTCCTTTTACTTCTCCATTAAATCTTCCGTGAACCGTATCAAATTTTAACATATATGCCATATAATCTGCTGTTACAAATGGATCATTAACTGCTACAACTTCAACCTCCTTCTTATTTAAAGCTGCTTGGAAAGTTAATTTTCCAATTCTTCCGAATCCGTTAATACCTACCTTAATTGCCATTTTAAATTCCTCCTTTATTATGGTACTTATTGTACCCAATATAGTTAATATTATTAACCTCGATTATTGTATATCAAAAAACAATTCTTTGCAATAGTTTATACTATTTTTCCTATAAGCATATCATTTTCGAATTTTTCTATTTTAACCATTTTAATTCTATTCTCTATATTTTCAGTAGTTTTTACATATATTATCATATAATTTGTTGTATGCCCCTTAAAATACTCTCCCTCTTTTTCTTCAAATAAAACTTTTACTTCTTTTCCTATGTATCTTTTATTATATTTTCTTTGCATTTCATTAGATAATGATATTATTCTTTTACTTCTATCTTCTTGTATCTTTGGAGTAATTTGATTAGGCAACTTTTCTGCTAATGTACCTTTTCTTTTTGAATATTTAAAAGTATGTATTTTATAAAATCCTATATCCTTTAAAAATTTATATGTACTATTAAATTCTTCTTCTGTTTCTCCAGGAAATCCAACTATTATATCCGCTGTCAATAATGCATCTGGATATGCTTTTCTTATTCTTTCAACTCCTTTTTGAAATTCATGAGTTGTATACTTTCTATTCATTCTTTTTAATGTTTCATTACATCCACTTTGAAGTGACATATGAAATTGGTCACAAATCTTCTCAAGTTTACACAATCTTTCTACAAAATTTTCTGTTACTAATTTTGGTTCTAATGATCCTAGTCTTATTCTTTCAACTCCTTTTATTTCATTTATTTTTTCTAATAAATCTATTAAACCTATTTTTTCCTCAAAGTCTGTACCATAAGAAGCAATATGTATTCCTGTAATAACAACTTCCTTTATACCATTTTGGGATATCTCTTCAATTTCACTAACTACACTTTCTATTTTTCTACTTCTCACTCTTCCTCTAGCAAAAGGTATTATACAATAGCTACAAAAGTTGTTACAACCATCTTGTACCTTTATGAATGCACGCACCTTTTCTGTATATGTAGTTTTTCCAAATTCTTTATATTCCTGTTGCTTATTAATATCAGAAACTATACTTATTTTTTTTTGGTATTCTTCCACATATTTTACAATATCGTTTTTTTCATTATTTCCAAGTATTAAATCTATTTCTTTTATTTTTTCTAATTCCTCTTTTCCCACTTGAACATAACATCCAACTATAACTAATAATGCGTTTGGATTAATTTGTTTTGCTCTTCTTAGCATCTGTCTAGATTTTCTATCTGCAATACTTGTTACCGTGCATGTATTTACGACATATACATCTGCACTCTTCTCAAATTCCACTACTTCATACCCACTATTTATAAATTTTTGTTTCATTGCATTTGTTTCATATTGATTTACCTTGCAACCGCAAAGTAAAAAAGGCAACTTTCTTCATTTATTACTACATTCCTCTCTTACTATGATAGGGCACGTGTTCGTTCGTGCCCTTATATATTTACTATCTTAATATCTTTTTTCCATCAAGTACATCTAAATTGTCTAAAGCCTTTCCAGTTCCTAATGCTACACATGATACTGAATCCTCGGCAATCATAACATTAATTCCTGTTTTTTCTTGTAACAATTTATCTAATCCTGTAAGTAAACATCCTCCACCTGTCATATAAATTCCTTTTTGACTTATGTCAGCTATTAATTCTGGTGGTGTCTTTTCTAATACTGAATGTACAGCATCTACAACTTGCATTGCTGGCTCAATTAAAGCCTCCATCATCTCACTTGAATGTATTGTTATTGTTACTGGTAATCCTGAAGATAAATCTCTACCTCTAATATCCATTTCTGAATCCTGTAGTCCTGGATATACACATCCAATGTTTATTTTCAAATCTTCAGCTGTTCTTTCTCCTATAATTACATTAAACTTTCTTTTAACATATTTTATAATTGCTTCATCAAATTTATCTCCTGCAACTTTTAGTGAAGTACTAACTACAGAACCTCCTAGTGATATCACAGCTATATCAGTAGTTCCTCCTCCAATATCAACTATCATATTTCCACAAGCCTTTGAAATATCTATTCCTGCTCCAATAGCAGCTGCAATAGGCTCTTCAATTAAATATACTTTTCTAGCTCCTGCTTGTCCTGCTGCATCTATTACTGCTTTTTTTTCAACTTCTGTAACTTGAGATGGTATGCATATCATTATTCTTGGGCTAAAAATTGTTTTTCCACAAATTTTAGTTATAAAACTTTTTAACATTTTTTCAGTAACTGTATAGTTAGAAATTACTCCATCTTTTAAAGGTCTTGTTGCTACAATACTTCCTGGTGTTCTACCTAACATTCTTCTAGCTTCTTGTCCAACGGCAAGAACTTCTTTAGTATTACTATCTACCGCAACAACTGAAGGTTCTCTTAAAACTATTCCTTTACCTTTTACATATCCGATTACAGTTGCTGTTCCTAAATCTATTCCTATATCATAGCCCCCAAAATTAAACATTACAAATCCACCTTTCAACAATATTTATTTTAGATAATTGATTATATTTTTTAATAATATTAGAAAATTATACTAATTATATTTTATTTTTATGTATTTTTCAATATTTTTTCTTACTTTTGTAATTTTGCAATTAATGCTTTTATATTTATTCCTTCGTCACTAAACATTTTTTCATGCTCTGTAATTATATTATTTTCAAATATTGGTTCATTATGCAAGTCATATGTCTTATTTAATATTATAAAGCCTGATTCTTCAAAATATTTTAAACTGTCGTTGAATAATGCATCATCATCAGTTTTAAAAAAAACTTCTCCTCCATTAGCTAAAAATTCTTTATATAATAACAGTTGCTTTGTATGTGTAAGCCTCTTTTTTCTGTGCTTTGGTCTTGGCCATGGATTGCAAAAATTAATATATATTCTATCTATTTTATCTTCTTTATCCATAAATAATAGTATTCTTTCTATATCATGTCTTACCAGTCTCACATTGTCTACTTCTATGTTTCTTTCCTTATACATAGCTTCTATATTTCTCTTTGCCAATCCAAGCATAGCGTCAACCATATCAATAGCAATATAATTTATATCTAGATTCCTAGATGCCAATTGAGCTATAAATGTTCCTTTTCCACATCCAAGTTCCATATGAATAGGATTATTCCTATTTTTAAATGCTGTATTCCATTTTCCTTTATAATCTTCTGGATTATCTATATAAAATGGACTTGCTTCTAATTCTGGACGTGCCCATTTTTTAAACCTAATTCTCATCAATATCTTCCTTTCTGATTGTGTATTATAGCAAATTTTTTTTGATAAGACAATAGTTTAATTATTTATATAGCTCTATCCCACATTTTTTTCCTCATGCTCATGTTCATACTTAAGTTTGGTCGCTAATCCTCCGTCTAATATGTCTTTCGGCCTTGTTTTCATCCAAAATCTTTCTAACTTCCAATGCCAATATTGGGTTTATTTTTAATAATCTTTCTGATACATCTTTATGTACTGTACTTTTACTAATGCCATATTTCCTAGCTGTACCTCTTACTGTATCTTTTGAATCTATAATATAATGTGCTAATTCTATAGCACGTTCCTCTATTGAGTAACCTTTCATAATAAAGCCTCCAATACGAATACTTTTGTTAAAGTTTATTCGCATTAGAGGTACATTAGAACTATTAACTTTTATAAAAAATACTTTGTGGTTGTTATTAAAATTTCCTCATTGAGTAGACCATAATATATATATAATTTATTTTCTATTCTTTTGGCATATTAAGTTTATTTAATAATATTTTCTAATAATCTGTACTTTCATTTTGTTTTATAATATGGTAGAAATAAAATACAGAGACTACATTTAATTGTAGTCTCTATCTATCATTTTTTATTAGTCCACTATTTTTGTTCACTTCAGTTATGCATATTTTTTATTCTCTTGATGTGTCTAGTTGACCTGTAAATCTTGCTTGTGCTACTTGAATATTTTGTTCTGCTGTAGCAATTCTATCTTCTAAAGCTTTCATAGTTTCATTGTATTTTTCTTCTCTTCTCTTTGCTCTTGCTGCTTTTCTTTCTTCTTTTATTTGTTGTTTTGATTTCTTTGGCTCTTCAGTAGCTTCAACTTCTTCGCTTCTTTCAGCTTCGTTATCTTTTTCAGATTCAACAATTTGACTAACTTGTTCACTCCAATATTGTTCATCATATTTTTCTTCACGTGCTTCTCTTTCTTCGCTACTTTGTTCCATTTCTGCTTGTGTTTTTGGTAATTCCTCTGTTAATATACTATCTATCTTTTCTTTTATCTTATTTATAACATTGTTTGAAAACTTCTTTGCACCATTAAACTTATTTATAATGAAACCAATTGTTTTTTGGAAGACATTTTGTTTTGCCAATCCAGCAACCTTTTCATTTTTAATATCTAGTATTTTCATATATTGTTGATTTGCTAATTCATCACGTTCATCCATAAGTTGCTTACAATCTTCAATATCCGCTCTAATCTTACATAACGTATTTGTCTCTTCATAAATTTTCTCATCATATCTTGATGCTTTTCTTTTAATTTCTCTTAACTCTTTAGTTTTTTCTGCTATTGTATGTATATCCTCTTTTTCTATTGCTGCTTGAATTTCTTTTGCCAATTGTATTTTTCTTTCATCTTTTTGTTGCATAGCTCTATTTCTTTTATTAATATAATTACTAACTATTGCTGATTGGCTTTCTTCAGTAGCTTGTAATTCTTCTAATACTCTTTGATTTTCTTGTTGATCCTTTTGCCATAATACATCAATTTCTTCTCTAGCTACTTTATACTCTTCTATTATAGACTTTTTACCTTCTTTTGCTGATAAATAATCTTCAGCACATTTTTGTGCTTTAGCTCCATACATTTTGCTTGTATCTTTTATTTGTTGTAATATCTTATCACATTCATCTGATAATCTTTCTTTTTGCTCTTTTACAAAAATACTTCTTTTTAATTTTTTTAGAGCACGTTGTTTATCACGCAATTCTTTTTGCTTTTCTAATAAAGCTTTTTCACGAGTAAGCTCTTTTTTCTCTACTTTTTCTTTTGAATCTTGATTAAATCCTGCTCCTATTTCTTCTTTCAATTCAGATAACTCCTCATCTGAATATCTCTCAAAGCTTCCATTTTTTTCTTCATCTGTATATGACATTCCTTCTTGCATTTTTTCTATTTTAGCTAATCCTGCTAAAAGGTTTTGTTTAAGAGTTTCTAACTCTTCTGCTGATAATGTTACGTCAGCCATTTTTTTTCCTCCTTATATCATTTTTTATTTTAATAATTCGTCTATCTGCTTTCTTATTTCATTTTCTTCATTTTCTAGTTTACTTGCTATTTTCTTTAAATCATCTATTGATGTTTTGTCTAAATCAATAATTTTTCCATCTATCATCATTGTTCCTAGCTTTTCATCCATCTTTAGTTCCTCCTTTACTTTTTTATTATACACTATTGTGTACTTTATGTCAAGCCATAAATTTACTTTTTAACCAATAATTTTGCAAACTTTGTCAAATTTTGGTATAGACATAGATATGCTTTTATGGTATAATTGCTTTTGATATAAAATTTATTTGTTAATTAATGGAGGTTAAATCACATGAAACACTTAATAAAACTTTTTTCATTTTTTCTAATATTTACTTTACTCTTCACTAATTTTACTTATGCTAAACTATCATCAAATACTCACTTTGAAGTTGTTGATAAAAGTGTATGTCAAATGGAATTTGGTGAAAACGGAAAATTTACAAAGCAAATTGTATCTTATGATGAAAATTCTGTTACATTACAACTTGATGTAACAAATACTGCTAATGAGAAAGTAGAAAAAACTAATTCAGAAATATTCTTAGTTATAGATAATTCTTTAAGTTTGAGGGAACAAGTTTCTGAAACAAAGACCAGAAAAGATCTAATATATGATTCTGCTAAAACACTAGCTACTAAATTACATTCTGCAGATCCTGATTTTAAAATTGGAGTTATAAGTTTTTCTAGTTGTTCTGATATTACTAAAGAAGGTACTATAGAAGATGCTACTTTAATGCAAACTTTGACAACAGATAATTCTAATGTACTTAATGCAATCGAATCAATAAATAATACAGCGTTTGGATCAAGAACTAATATAGAAGCAGGACTAGAACTAGCAAATCAAAATTTTTCTGGAACAGCTGATAAGCAATATATAATATTGATAACAGATGGAGTTCCTAATAATGATATTCATGGAAATAGCCTTCAATATTCTGATACAGTTATGGAAAACACAAAAAATAAATTACTTGAATTAAAAAATAAAGGAATAAATTTAATTTCTGTTATGGCTGGTGTTAGTACAACAGTTGAACCTACTGTTGGTCTCACATATGTTGAACTTGCTGAAAAAGTCTTCGGTTTAGAATCAAATCCTACAGCCGGAAAATATTACTTTATAGATGATTCTAGTATTCAAAATATTGTAGAAAATGAAGTATTTAATGATGTAGAAATAATTAAGGACACTTTATTAACTAATATTGTAATAAAAGATTACTTTCCACAAGAAATAGTCGATAATTTTGATTTTGCATATGTTGCATCTCATACAGTTGACAATGTAAGTGCAGAAATTGATAAAACAACAAATTGTATTACATGGACTATTCCTTCATTAGATGCTGGAGAAACCCTTTCATTACAATATAAATTAACTTTAAAAGATAATTTTAATAAAGAAATTCTTGATAAAGTATTACCTACAAATGAAAAAGTTAATATTACAGATGATCAAGGAGATAATGAAACTTCAACAGTTTCTCCTAAAGTAAAGGTTACTCAAGAAATTCCTATAACAACTTTACCTAAAACAGGAACTGCAGAAAATCTATTTATTGTATCAATTATAATCTTATGTATTTTTGGAATTCATCAATATATTAAATTTAAAAATCTGTAATAATACAAGAAAAATAAAAAATAAGCGAAGATTAACTTAAATCCTCGCTTATTTTTTTATCTAGTAGTTTCTTGTAATCTAAAAAGCCGACTTCTATATTATAGTATTATTAATTTAATGAATATTTATTTTATAATTTTTTATACTAATATATAAAGGAGGACTATATTATGAATACAACTGTTAATTTATATAGTAGAAAATTTGGTGAAATTTCTCGTTTTCTTCATAATTTCTACAGTAATGATTGTATTTCAGTCAAGGATGATACATTAAAATGGAAAAATTCATATGATAATCCTATTGAAATCTCTGATATCATTGGCGTATTTATAGATAATAATGATAAATACGATATTAATATGTGGATTAGTTTAGACGATAATATTTTTATAAATGTTACGTCTTCAAATTCAGATAAAATAATTAGGTACCTTTTTGAAAGATACCCATATTAATTATTTACACTTCATTACTATCATTGCTTGCCTTTTCTTCTTCAGTTGCTTCTGTAGCTATTGCATCATTACTTTCTTCATTTTCTGTGTAATCTTCTTGTTCTTCTTTTACATCTTGATTTTGTTCCATTCCACAATTAGAACAATATTTAGCCTCTTTTTCTATCTTTTCATGACAGTTTGGACATTGTTTTCTATCCTTTATTGCTAACAATTCATTATATTGTTGTTCAACTTCTTTTGAAATCTTATCTATTTCTTCACAAGCATTTTCAATTTCCTCATCATAATTCTTTTTGTCGGCCGCAATATGCCTTCTATATACCGCTTCTCCAATTTCATTATATAGGTGTTCAATTTTAGATTTATTCTCATTCATCTTCATTTTAAGTTTAGTTTCTCTTGCAATTTTATCGGCTTTTTCTGCTGTATACTTATATGTTTGAGATGCTACTTCTCCTATCTTATCAAAGATTTCCATATTTATATCATTCCTTCCTACTTTTTTTGTTTTATATATTGTTTGCAATTTTTATATTTTTTATTCATAATTAAAATTCTGACTTTTTGTTTCTGATCATCAAATTATTTACTGCTGTTTCTGGTTTTAAATTTTCAAATAAAACAGCATAAACTGTATTTAAAATTGGCATTTCTATATTATGTATTTCTGCTAATTTATGTGCTACTTCAATATTATCAACACTCTCTATTACCATTCCAATTTCTTTCCTTGCTTCTTCTAAAGTCTTTCCCTGACCTATTAACTGTCCTGCTCTTCTATTCCTACTATGTTCACTTAAACATGTGACAATCAAATCTCCTAATCCTGTTAGTCCAAAAAATGTTTCTTTATTTCCACCTAATGATACACCTAGTTCTGTGATTTCCTTTAATCCTCTTGTGATTAGTGCTGCAAACGAATTATCTCCCAATCCCAATCCTGATGCAATACCTGCACAAAAAGCTATTATATTTTTTAGTGCTCCACCAAGTTCCACTCCTTTTGGATCTTCACAGCTGTAGATTCTTAATTTTTCATTCATAAATTCATCTTGAATCATTTTGCATACTTCTTCATGTTCTGATGCTATTACCAATGCAGTAGGTATAGCTATTGATACTTCTTCTGCATGACTAGGTCCTGATAATACCCCTATCTTTGAATTTGGTAATTCATCTTTTATTACATCATCTAAAGTCATTAAAGTTTCACTCTCAAAACCTTTAGAGCATATTATTATTGGTTGTTTTGTAACATATTGCTTATATTTCTTTACTGTATCTCTTGTAAATTTTGATGGAGTTATATGTAAAATTATATCGCTCCCTTCTATAGCTTCCTTATAATCTAATGTACAAGTTACATTTTCAGGTATTATTGAACCTGGTAAAAATTTGCAAGTCCTTTTTTCATTTATGATTTTTTTCTCATCTTCTGCAAAGGACCAAATTCTTACTTCATGTCCTAGTTTACCTAAATGTATGGCTAAAGCACACCCCCATGAGCCACTACCTATTATACATATTTTCTTCATTGTTATATCTCCTCTCAATTATTCTCTAGTTTTCATTTTTGTTGTTCAGTTTTTGTTTTGCTAAATGATAATTTATTCTCTGTACCATTTAATATTCTTTTAATATTAGCTCTATGGTTGAATATTACAATTAAAACTAAAATAAAGCTAAAAATCACATAATTTCCTGGTACTAAATAGTATTGCTCTCCTACTTTAAATAAATTTAAAACTAGAAATAATAATGCAGCACTTACTGATCCCAAAGATACCATTCTAGTAATGGCCATTATTAGTAATGCAAAAACTAAACATATCAATCCTAATTGCCAGTTTATAACTAATATTAATCCTAAAGAACTAGCGACACCTTTTCCACCCTTAAATCCAAAATAGATCGGAAAAGTATGTCCTATAACTGTCCCTATCCCTGCAATCTGTGCCATATATTCTACTCTTAAATTAGCTCCAAACTTGTTAGAAATGTTTCCTACTAACACTGCAATAACAACTGGAATAATTCCTTTTAATATATCACATACCAATGTTAGTAAAGCTGCTTTTTTACCTACCGATCTAAGCATATTAGTAGTTCCAGCATTTCCACTTCCTTTTTCTCTTATATCAAATCCTGCCATTTTTTTACTAATAATTATCGAAAAATTTATACTACCTATTAAATAAGCTATAATTAATACTATTATATATACTACCATTTTATCTTCTTCCTCCCATTACTATTTTTCTTATGTTTCTTTATTATCGTCTTTCTTTTCCTTTGCTATCATTCTAATTGGTGTTCCTTCTAATCCAAATTCTTTTCGTATATAATTTATTAAATATCTTTCATAAGAAAAATGAAATAAATTTTTATTATTAACAAATACAATAAATGTTGGCGGTTTTGTACTTGCTTGTGTAACATACAAAATTTTTAGTCTTCTTCCCTTATCTGTTGGTGGTTGTGTTATCGCTATTGCTTCATCTATTACTTGATTCAATGTACTGGTAGGAACTCTTAAAGCGTTCATTTTAGCTACATTATTTATCATATCATATAATTTATCAACCCTCTGCCCTGTTTTAGCAGATATAAATATTATTGGTGCATATGTTAGGTATGCAAGTTTGTTATAAATATCTTGTCTAAACTTATTAAACGTATTATTATCCTTTTCTATTTGATCCCACTTATTTACTACAATTATTATACCTTTTCCAGCTTCGTGTGCCTCTCCTGCAATTTTTGTATCCTGTTCTGTTACTCCTTCAATTGCATCAATCATTAATAAACATACATCTGCTCTTTCAATTGCAAGTAGTGTTCTCATAATACTGTACTTTTCAATATTTTCTTTTACTTTACTATGTCTCCTAATTCCTGCAGTATCTATTAGTGTATATTTTCCATGCTCATTTTCATAATATGTATCTATTGCATCTCTAGTAGTTCCTGCCACATCACTAACTATAACTCTATTTTCTCCAAGAATTTTATTTATTAATGATGATTTTCCTACATTAGGTTTTCCAATAAGTGCAACCTTAATAATATCGTCTTTTTCTTCTTCTTCTGTTTCCGGTAAATTTTTACATACTTGCTCTAGTACATCTCCTATTCCTAACGCATTAACAGAAGATATCGCTAATGGTTCCCCTAAACCTAAAGCATAAAATTCATTTATATCATCTGGTGTCTTACCGAAATTATCTGATTTATTGCATACTAATACAACAGGTTTCTTTGATTTTTTTAACATTAATGCAATATCTTTATCTGACTCTAACATTCCATTTTTTATATCAGTCATAAAAATAATTACATCTGCCATGCTTATTGCAATATTAACTTGTTCTAACATACTTACTACAATAGTATTATTTGATTTTGGTTCTATTCCACCTGTATCTATTAATGTAAAATCCTTCCCACACCAATTAGCCTCTGCATAAATTCTATCTCTTGTTACTCCAGGTTCATCTTCTACTATAGATATACGTTGACCTACAACATAATTAAAAAAAGTTGACTTTCCAACGTTCGGTCTTCCTACTATAGCCACTATTGGTTTTGACATTAATTTTTCCCCTTTCAAATTTAATAAACAGTTATTCCTTCTAGTAAATCATCATTTTTAATCCATTCATCAATATCAATCTTTGTATACTCTTCTTTATTATTTCCTCTAATTACAATCTCTTTTATTCCAGCGTTAATTATCATTTTTCTGCAAATCTGACATGAATTTGCACCTTCTTCATATCCATTAGTATCTTTTCTAATTCCAACTAAATACATTGTTCCATCTATCATATCTTTTCTCGATGCACTTATTATTGCATTCTGCTCCGCATGAACAGATCTACATGCATCATATCCCCCATGCCTAATATCTGGAAATATCTTTTTTTTGGTACAATATCCTAAATCTATACAATTAACTCTTCCTCTTGGAGCTCCTGTATATCCGAGTTGCAATTATCTCATCATTCTTTACTATAATGCATCCAAAATTCTTTCTAAGGCATGTTCCTCTCTCTGCTATTGCTTCGGCTATGTCTAAATAATAGTTTGTCTTATCGACCCTATTTTTTTTCAATTTAATCACCGGGAGTTATTATACCATAAGTATTTTTTTTTAACAAGTATTGACAAATTAAGAAAATCCTTGTATACTATTAAGGTATGTAAATTGAAATTTGAGTACATAGTTTACGCTATGTTACTACATATCAATATAAATACTATAGCTATTAAGGAGGGAATAAAAATGGCACAACCAAAAAGAAGATGGTCAAAAGCAAGAACAGGAGCAAAACGTTCTACTTGGAAATTAGAACATCCAAACATTGTAACTTGTCCTCATTGTCATGAACCAGTATTACCTCATAGAGTTTGCAAAAATTGCGGTTATTATAATGGAAAACAAGTAATTAATGTTGAAACTGCTGAATAATCTTAAAATATAAAAGAACACGTCAAAACGTGTTCTTTTTGATTTATTATAAAATTATCTATAAAAAACAATAGTAATATGTAAATCCCTACTTTGTTCCAAAAATTCTATCTCCAGCATCTCCTAAACCTGGTACTATATATCCCATTTCATTTAAGTGATCATCTATCTTTGCACAATATATCTGAACATCTGGATGTTCTCTTTGCATTCTTTCTATTCCTTCTGGAGCAGAAATTATGCAAAGAAATTTTATTTTCTTTACGCCTTCATCTTTTAGCATTTGTATAGCTGCACACCCTGACCCACCTGTAGCAAGCATAGGATCTATTATTATTACCTCTTTGTCTTTAATATTTTTTGGCATTTTAAATAGGTATTTTACAGGTTCTAATGTTTCTTCATTTCGATATAAACCTATATGACCGATCTTGGCATTTGGTATCATTTTTACTATTCCATCTATCATTCCCGTTCCTGCACGTATTATTGGAACAAATACATAGTGATTCTCATCTAATTTTCTTGCTTTCATTTTTGTTATTGGAGTTTCTATTTCTTCTTCATATGTTTTAGCATCTTTCATTGCTTCGTAGCATAAAAATAAAGTTATTTCTGATATTAATTCTCTGAATTCTTTTGTTCCTGTTTTTTTATCTCTTAAAATTGCTAATTTATTTTCGATTAGTGGATGTTTAATTTCAATAATTTCCATAAAATATTCTTCCTTTCAAATTTCTTATACAAATTATATTATATCTAGTTTAAAATATCAATAAATTTTTGTTGTTTTTAACTCTTATAATCCTATATTTCATCTTTTTGTATATTTTTGATTTATTTGGTAAATAATTTTATTAACATTAATTTTGAAAGGAAAATTTATGAATAAATTTTTAAATGCGCTTAATAGTATATTTGAATATAAAGAGGATCCTCCCTATGATTTTGTCTTATCTAATGCAAATTCTTCTCAACATACTTCAGAAATGTCCACAGATATAATTGAGAAAGTATATTCAGATTGTAATAAAAATATTGAATTTATTAAAGATAGGTATTCAATTTTAATAAATAGCGACATTAAAATAAGAGAATTTTATCTTAATGTTCAAAATAAACAATATAAATCCTTTATATTTTATATTGATGGTATGATAAATACTGATTCCATCAACCATTTTGTCTTGAATCCATTAATGTTGAAAAATCGAACAAATACTTCTACAGCTCAAGAACAAATTGTATCAAATTCAAACAAAGTTACAATTGTTAGGCCTTTTGATATTCAATCATATATAATGGATTCACTAATTCCTCAAAATGATGTTAGTACATCTGAAGATTTTTCAGATATATTCTCTCAAGTTAATACTGGGGTATGTGCTTTATTTGTCGACACACTTCCTATTGCATTCTTAATTGATGCAAAAGGATTTGAAAAGAGGAGTATTGCTACTCCAGAAAATGAATTTATAGTTCGTGGTTCACAAGAGGCATTTATAGAAAGTATACGTTCAAATACTTCTTTACTTAGGAGATATATTAATAGCGAAAATTTAATTATGGAAAATACTTCTGTTGGAAAAGTAAATAAGAATAAGTGTTGTATTTGCTATATAAAAAATATTGCAAATCCAGATTTAGTAGCTGAAGTAAAATATAGAGTTAATAATTTAGAAATAGACTCTATTATTTCTTCTGGTGAATTAGAGCAATTAATAAAAGATTCACAATTTGATCTCCCTCAAATAATATCAACTGAACGACCTGATAGAGTTGCTAATTATTTGTTAGCAGGGCGTGTTGCAATTATAGTAAATGGAACCCCCTATGTTTTAGTTGCACCAGCTGTTTTTAGTGATTTTTTAACTTCTGCAGAAGATACAAATATACAGCATCAGTTCTCTAATCTTTTAAAAATAATAAGACTATTAGCATTGATCATAACGTTAATTCTTCCTGGATTTTATATTGCAATCACAACATTTCATCAAGAAATTATACCAACAGAACTTCTCTTTGCTATTGTCTCTTCTAGAAGTTCAGTTCCATTTCCTATCATTTTTGAAATAATAATAATGGATGTGTCTCTAGAATTGATAAGAGAATCAGGTGTACGTGTTCCTTCTGCATTAGGTCAAACAATTGGTATTGTTGGACGGATTAATACTTGGTGAAGCTGCTGTAAGTGCGAATATTGTTAGCCCTATATTAATAATCGTTGTAGCCTTAACAGGATTAACTGCTTTCGCAGTTCCTGATTATCTACTAGGTTTTCATCTTAGAATCGCTAGATTTATCTATGTTTTTGCTGGCTATTTCGCAGGTTTCTTTGGATTAGCATTTGTAATGTTTGTACATTTAGGAATTTTATCATCAATCGATTCATTTGGTGTATCATACTTAAGTCCATATGCTCCTTTTTCAGTAAATAGTACAGATGGATATCTATTAGATCCTATATGGAAAAGAGAAAAACGAGAATCATTTTTAGATACTCTACGTCAAGAAAGAGAAAAACATATAAGTATGAAATGGAAATTTGGAGGTAAAAATTGATATGGATTCATATAAAATAAAAGTAATTGAGGGAATCTCTCTAGTTATAACAATTCTTCTTGCACATGTTTTATTATCAGTTCCTAGTGCATTAATAAGTCAAACGGCTTCATCTACTCTTTTAAATATTCTCTACGTAGCAACAATAACAATTATATTTTTCTTTATTATATATAAATTATTCTCCTTATTTCCTGGTAGCAATATTATTGATATTAGTGGATTTCTTGGTGGAAAAGTCTTTAAGTTTATTTATGGCATTATTTACATTGCCTATATATTAGGTATGTCAGCAATAATAATTAGATTATTTTCTGAAGGTCTGTCTCTTATATCCTTTTCACATATTGACGTTGACTTCATAATACTAATATTTATTGTAGCAGTTGGAATTGTTAATTATTTTGGACTAAAAGCAATATGCAGATTAAATATTTTTATACTTCCGCTAATGATATTAAGCATAGTTTTTCTTTATTTTGCATCAATTGGTGAATACTCATTTGAAAGAGTTTTTCCTATATTAGGCTATGGCTTAAAAGAGACCTTTGTTGATGGAATTAGTAATATCTTTGCATATAGCGGAATATATGTATTATTTTTTATATTTCCATTACTTACTAAAATATCTGATTTTAAAAAAGTTGGTTTTTCTAGTATATTAATTTATACTGTTTTTTTACTATTATCTGTATCAGCACTACTTTTCTCAATTCCACAAGTTGCAAATACTACATCCCCTCTATCTTTATATATACTCGCAAGGCAGATTAGTTTAGGAGAATATATACAAAATATTGATGCTTTCTTTTTACTAATTTGGATTCCTTTTTTATTTGCATATCTTTCTATAAACATGCATTTTGCACTTGCTACTTTTAAGCAATTAACAAATATTAAATACTCTAGAGGTATGGTGTTTTTCTTTTGCACTGTAATTTTTGTATTAAGCTTGTTATCTAAAAATATGGCAGAAATTTATATGCTAAATAATACTTTTTACAAATATACATCTATTATATTTATATTCTTATTAAGCCTAATAATATTAGTCTTTGCAGGTATTAAAAAGTTAATACTTCACCTAATGAAAAAGGGGGCACAAAATAATGTTTAAAAAAATGACATACTTAATTGCTATTATCATTTTATGTGCCATAGTATTTAGTGGATACTTACATGAACAAGATATTGATGATTCAGCATATGTAATTGCTCTTGGAATAGATGCTGGGAGTGATGATAATAGTATTGAATTAACTATACAAGTTGCTATTCCATCCGAAAATGGTTCTAGCAGTAGTTCTGCTAGTTCTGAAGAATCCAGTAGCAGTAGTAGTGAAAAAGGAGCTAGTGATACATTAAATCAAACTGTTGAATGCAAATCGATTGATTCTGGTATAAATATGGTTAATAATATAATTAGTAAAAGAATTAATTTATCTCATTGCAAATTTATCGTATTCTCTGAAGAAATAGCTTCTCGTGGTATCTCTGAATATATATATACATTAGAAAATAGTATAGAATTACGTTCTAATTGTAATATATTAGTTTCAACTGATGACGCTAAAGAATTTTTGAAAAGTCCAAATCCTATGTTAGAAAATTCAACTTCAAAATATTACGAAATAATTACTACTAATAATAAATATTCTGGATATACTGTTGCTGCGACTTTAAATACTGTATATAGTAGCATGTATGATAGTTTTGGAGAAGCATGCACTATGTTAGGAAAAATTGATGAAAATGAAGATGAAGATAAAAATACTGTGCTTGGAGGAGTTGCAGTATTCAAAGGTGATAAATTAGTTGGTACATTAGATGTTAATGAAACCATCCCTCATTTAATAGTTACTAATCAATTGAATACTTGTATACTCTCTATTCCTAGTCCATTTTCTGAAAATAAAAATATGGATTTTCATGTGTCTATTTTTTCCAACACTAAAAATAGTGTTTCAATAAAAGAACCCGAGCCTCATATAACAACTTCTGTTTCTTTAGTATCAACAATCTTGTCTAATACATCTGATTTTGACTCTTCTTCTCAAGAGGATATAAATAAAATTGAACAAGCATTATCTGATTATGTAAAAAATGAAATTATTAATTATTATGAAAAAACATCAAAAGAATTTAAAGCAGATATTGCTGGATTGGGAAAGAATGCTGTCTATAATTTTCCTACTGTAAACGACTGGAAAAATTATGATTGGTTAAATAAGTATGAAAATGCAACATTTGAAGTAAATGTTGATGTTAATTTGGAAACCAGCTATTTTATATCATAGTATTGTCGCTTGTGTAATTATTAAAAAGGAGGTTTATAATGTATTTTATTATTATACTTTTTTCAATTTATGCATTTATTCAAACTGTAGCTTATGGCATTTTTGAATATAAAAAAAATTCCAACAAAATCGTTGGAATTTTCATCTGCATCTTTGGTGTACTTTCATTAATACTACCGAATATCTTAATTCTAATTTAATCGTCATCTTTTGATATATCTTTCAATAATTCTAATTGAGATATTAATAATGATTCCATTTTAGCTTTATATATATCAAATTTCTTTTGCAAATCGTCTAGCTCTTTTTGTTTTAAAACTATTTCATTCTCAACATTTTTTAACGCTTCTTTTGCTTGCAATTGTGCTTCTGCTATAATAGAATCAGCTTGTTTTTGAGCTGTTTTCTTTACATCATCTGCTGTAGATTGAGCCATTAATAATGTATTTTGTAAAGTTGTCTCTATTGATTGGTACCTAGATAAGTCATTTGTTAATTGTTCTGTTTTTCCTCTATTTTCAGTTGCTTCTTTGTATATTTTTTCATATGCAGCTGTTAATTCATCTAAAAAATCATCAACTTCTTCTACGCTATAACCATTTAGAACCTGCTTTGAAAATTTTTTGTTTTCTATGTCTAAAGGTGTAATCATGTCTTTTTCCTCCTTAATTAGCATATATACCATATAAGGACAGTCTTTTATAAGCTGTCCTCTAAAATCTATATATCATTAGTTATTTAAGCCATGAAACTGAAAGTTTATTTTTCATTTCTTCTCTTCCTGTTTCATTTGCAATTTCATAATTTGTTGGCGCGATTAAGAATATTGAATTAGATACTTTTTGAATATGCGCATCCAAAGCGTAAACTCCTCCGCTTATGAAATCTACTATTCTTCTTGCTACATCTTTATTGACATATTCAAGATTTACAATACAAGATTTTCTTTCTTTTAAGTATTGACATATTTCTTCTGATTGCTCAAAAGTTGTTGGTTGGGAAATAACCATTTTTATTTGTTGTGCTTGTGGCATATTTACCACTTTTCCTCTTCTATTTCCAAATAGTTTCTTTCCTTCTGTTTCTTCTTCCTCTTCGTCATAATCTGTACTATAACCTTTATTATTTAATACGTCCTCTTCTTCTTCCTCTTCATCATAATCTCCTGTTGTAAAAAGCTCTAATACTTTGTTCATAATACTTCCTGCCATTTTATACCTCCCACACGTTTCATTCGTGATTTTATACATATAGTATCTAACTTTTTAATTAAGTTGTCAATACTTTTTTTGATTGTAATTAAATTTTAATGTTTTTGTAATATTTTTGTAATAATAAATAGTGTTTTTATATACATAAAAAATACACGGCTTTAAATCCGTGTTTATATATAGTAAATTTATGCAAGACCATATTTCTTTTTGAACTTTTCTGCTCTTCCTCCTGTTGTATTTTGTTTCATATTTCCAGTCCAAAATGGATGACATTTTGAACAAATATCAACAGTCATAGATTTTTTTATTGACTTTGTTTTTATAACATTTCCACAAGCACATGTTATTGTACTTTCTACAAATTCAGGATGTAAACCTTCTTTCATTTTGTAATCACCTCTTCCTTATTTTTTAATTTACATTTTATATAATGGAAATTTTTAGTTCTTTATTTTCCAATATTATTGTTATTTTCTTCTTGTTCTAACATATATTGAGCCGAATTCTGGATTTCTGACTTTAGTGATGATTTATTTATTAACTTTATAGTTATATTAAATAATATTGCTATAATTAGAATAACAAATCCAATTTGTTTCCAATTTTTTGCTAACATTTTAATCATCTCCTTAAGAACATAACAATATATAATATTATAGCTATTTTTTAGGTTTTTGTCAATATTTTATTGTATTTTTTTATTTATTATGTTATTATCACTCTATACTATTAGTATTGGAGGTATCAAATTTTAAATGGAAAAATTAAAAGATTTAATTAAAAAATTCTGTACACGTGAAGTTATTTTATATATAATATTTGGTATACTAACTACTTGTGTAAATATAATTTCATTTATGCTTTTATCTTCGATATTTCATATTGAGGAAAATCTTGCAAGTAATATAGGTATTATTATTGCTGTTCTATTCGCCTATTTTACTAATCGTAAATTAGTCTTTAATTCAACTGCTTCTACGCATATTGAATATATAAAGGAATTTGGAAAATTTATACTAGGAAGAGCTTTTACGATGATAGTTGAATCAGTTGGTTTTTGGTTTTTATTCTCTATTTTAAAAATCACATATTTTAATGGCTTAATTAGTAAATTAATCATAAGTATTATAGTTATAATTTTAAACTTCTTTATAAGCAAATTCTTTGCATTTAAAAAATAATATAGTGGGGGCTATTTATTTTTAGGAGGTCCCTTTTTATGTTTAAATCATTTTTTAATATCACTTTAGTATCTTTTATTATAATCATTACTATTATTGTTATATTCATACCATTTTGTTCTTACTCCCCTACCTTATCTGAAGAATACTATTCTAAATATGATATAGATTATTCTTTAATCTCTTCTAATTTTCTACGGATTTTACTGGCCATTACCTTCTAATCGCAGAATCTCCTCTTATTTCGGCTATAGAACTTCTCCTACTACTGGTGCTTCTAGTCATCATCAAGGAGTTGATATTCCTGCGATTGAAGATACATATTTTTTATCTATTATGGATTGTGAAGTTATTTATACAGGGTTCAATGGAAGTGGAGGTTATACAATAATATGTGAAAATGACTCCTATAAGATATCTTATTGTCATGTTTCTCCTAATTTTATAGTATCCATTGGAGATTCTATAATAGCAGGACAAGTAATTGGCCAGGTTGGTCCTAAATATGTTGATAATGTTATAGGTAATCCATATCATGATAATAATGGTAGATCCACAAACGGAGCTACCACTGGATGTCATTTGCATATTACTCTTAAAATAAATAATATCGCCGTTAATCCTTTAGATTATATTGATATATAATAAAAGAGACACCTGCAATTAATTTGCCGTGTCTTAATGTCTAATATTAACTCATCTAGTTTTCCTTACAATTTCCGCACTTTCCTGTACACCCTTCACACCCATCATCTTCTTCTAAATCAAATTCCATGTCGACATATAAATCTTCTTTAATTATTGATACTGTTTCCTCTAATTCCTCTAATCTTTCCTTCAATTGTTTATTTTCAGCCTTTAATTGTTGAATTTCCTTCTTCAATTCTCCCATTTCCATATTTGTACCTCCTAATAACTTTTATTTCAAAACAATTTTATGCTTTTAATAAAATATATAGAGCGGATTAATCCGCTCTATATATTATTATTTTTTATTAAACACGTTCCATATATTCGCCTGTTCTTGTATCTATTTTAATAATATCACCGATATTAATGAACATTGGCACACTAATTTCTAGTCCATTTTCTAATTTTGCTGGTTTTCCAGAAGTTGTTGTTGTATTTCCTGCAAAACCTGGTTCTGTATATGTTACTTCTAATTCCACAAACATTGGTGGTTCAACCGCAAATACTTTATCTTTAAATGATAATATTTTTACATTCATATTCTCTTTTATGTATTTTAAACTATCCCCTAATTGCTCTGCATTAAGAGGCATTTGCTCATATGTTTCATTATCCATAAAATAATATAAATCTCCATCTTGATACAAATATTGCATCTCTCTTTTTTCAATTTCTGCACCTTGTAATTTTTCTGATGGATTAAATGTTCTCTCAAGAACTGCACCTGTAATTACGTTTTTAATTTTTGTTCTTACAAATGCTGCACCTTTTCCAGGTTTTACATGTTGGAATTCTACTACTCTAAAAACTGAATTATCCAATTCAAATGTAGTTCCATTTCTTAAATCACCAGCCATATATACTTCTGCCATTTAAAATCTCTCCTTTTACTTCTTCTAAATATTAATACTATAATATAATATTATATTTATGCTGAAAAATCAAGTACTTTTTTAATCTTTATTTGTAAACGAAACACTTTTTATATAATTATATAATCTTTATTTGACTTCGTTAAGGTTTCGCATCCCGATTTTGTTATTAGTACAGTATCTTCTATCCTTACTCCAAATTTGCCTGGTATATATATTCCAGGTTCATCTGTAATTGTCATATTTTCTTTTAATAATATTTCTTTTTTAGGACCTATTAAAGGCTGTTCATGTATATCTAATCCTACTCCATGTCCTAAAGCATGGGTTAATTCATATCTATGTATATTGAAATCGTTATTTACCATCTTAAATAGTATTTTCGTATTTGCTCCATCACACATCTGCTCAAGTGTCTGTTTCTGATTTTTTAAAACTAAATCGTAAACACTTTTTATACTCTCTTGAACATAACCTACAAATATAGTTCTTGTCATGTCTGAACAATACCCATTATATTTACATCCAAAATCAATTGTTATTACGTCCCCCACTTGTATAGCCTTATCTGTTGGAACAGCATGTGGCTTTGATGAGTTTGTTCCTGAAGCAACTATAGAATCAAAAGCTAATCCACTTGCTCCGTGTTTAGCAAAGTATCTTTCTATTTCATAAGCTATTTCTTTTTCGGTCATCCCAACTTGTATAAAGTTTAATAGATGTTCAAAACAATTATCTGTAATTTGACACGCCTTTCTTATGTTATCTATTTCTTCTTGATCTTTTGCTACTCTCTGCTTTTCAATTATTTGCTCTGTTTCTATTAAGTTGTTTATCCTATATTTGTGCATATACTCTTTATACTTTGCATATGTTACATATTCTTCTTCAAATCCAACATTTTCGCAAAAGCTAAAAAAGTTTTGATAATCCTCTTCGGTTATATCTTTTATATCATTAACTATGATTTCATCTATTACAGTTAACGTTGATTGTACCATCTCTATATATCTAGAATCTGTAATATATATATTTTCTTTTCTAGTTAATAACAAAATTCCTTCAGCTTCAATTCCTATTAGGTATTTAATATTTACTGGATTAGATACTATCATTCCTTCTATATTTTGAGCTTTTAGTTTATTTCTTAAACATTGCAAACGTGGATTCATACATTTTCCTCCTATCTAAATACACATTTTTAACTATGCACGACCTAATGTGAATATTTGTAATAATATATTTAATACATAATTAAGTGGTATAAATATTGCTATATAACATGATATTACAATAAATGGTCCAAATGGAATATATTCATTTGCTTTTTTTCTTTTAAATATAATTAATATTATGCTTGATATTGCTCCTATCAAGAAAGACATAAATATGATAGATATCATACTTGCAAAACCAAAATATAATCCTAATGCTGACATAAATTTAACATCGCCATACCCCATTGCTTCTTTTCCTACAATTAGTCCACCTATTAGAGTTATTACAAGAAATGTAAAACCACCTACTAACATTCCCTCTATTGCATTTATAGCAAAATTTATGTCTGATATTCCGCCAATTACTGCAATTACTAGTCCAATTTCAAATATAGTTAAATTCAGTCTGTTTGGTATAATGTGTAGTTTATAGTCTATATAAAAAGCCGATATTAACATTGGAGATAATATTATGTATTTGTACAAATTAATATTCTCACTAAAATCTTTTCGAATTCCATATGTATACAATATTGCCAAATAAATTATTGCATTTAGTAACATTAATGGATAATTTAATTTCATTTGCCTAAAAAAATCTAAAGTAAAAATTTTCTTTTTCTCTGGTAATCTTTTATTGCACCAATCTATAAATTGTCCAACTAACATACCTATAATTGCAAATAGTACATAATATAATATATGAACATCATTTATATACATTTATTTTTTCCTCCGTATTTTTTCTCATATCTTTTTATAAATAGGTTTTCTACTGGTCTTTTTATTTTTGTATACCAAAAATCTCTTTTATCGACAGGTTGTACTAATATAGATACCATTTTTACTCTATTTGCTCCAATTACATCTGTAAATAATTGATCTCCAACTACACCAATTTGTTCATTTTTATCTATTTCTATTAGTTTCTTTGCTTTATAAAAGCCCGATTTGCATGGTTTTTTTGCAAAATGTATGTAAGGTATTTCTAATTTCTTTGCTACATATATCACTTTGTCTTCATGGCTTGTATTAGATAAAATACATATCTTTATTCCGTTTTCCTTTAAGTTTTTACACCATTCTTCTGCACCTTCTATAATTTTTCTATCTACATCTATTAGAGTATTATCAACATCTAAAATCAAGCCTTTAATTTTATTATCTCTTAATAGCTCAATGCTAATATCTTTTATGCTTTTTAAATAAAATTTTGGATATAAAATCACTTTTATTCTCCCATCACTTTGTTATTTTTTTCATTATATATTAAAGTAAAAAATATATCAATACCTTTAATAATTTACATTTATATAATATTGATATTCTATCTTTTCACACAATAATTCTCTTAATTTTTCAGGTTCTTTTATCAATTCTTCTTTCTGAATTTTAGTTAATTTTTTAATATAATACTCTAATTTAGATGCCTTTATTCTGTCGCTTGTTTTCCATGCTGTTTCCATATTTTTTGCATAGTGTGTTGAAGTATATTTTGCACATTTTTTTCCTCTTTCTAAATGTTCTTTCATTCTTCTATTTAAATCGGTTGTTATTCCTGTATATAAAGAGTTATCTTCACATCTTATCATATAAACATAGTAATCTTTAGATTTTTTTTCACTCATAATATTCTGCTCCAAAAGTTTCATTTTTTATTGATTATATCATAAATAATATTTATATAACAAATATGAATTTATATACAATTAAATTATCTCATATAATTATATCGCACATGCAATGTGTCCCTACTTATCACAATATAATAAATTCATATTATTTACTTATTTAAAAAAATTTGATATAATATATTTATATTTTATTTAAGGAATTTAAATACTATGATTATTTGTATAGTTGGTAAATCTGGTAGTGGAAAAAGTTATATTTGTAAATTACTACAGAGTTTTTCACAGGATATTGTTCATTTGGACATAGATAAAATATCTCATGAAGTTCTTACTAATCCTAAAGTTTATAATGAACTTGTTAGCACTTTTGGCAATTCAGTTTCAAATTCTGATAACACCACAATAAATAGAAAAGCTTTAAGTAATATTGTATTCAATTCTGAAATAGAAATGGATAAATTAACATTAATCACTTGGCCTCGTATGCAACCAATAATAGATAAATTTATTGTTGAGCATGCTAATAAAATTGTTTTGTTAGACTGGCAACTTCTTTTAAAAACAAAATATTACAATATGAGTGATATTAAAATTTTAGTTGAGTCACCTTTTGAATTAAGAATTCAAAAAACCATGTCTCGTGATAATATCACTGAAGATGCCTTCCTAATTCGTGATAAATGCTCTTATGAATTTAATTCTAATGAGTTTGATTATGTTATACATAATGATTATTCTAATAATGTAAAGGAAAAGGTGAAAGAAATTTATGATAAAAGTATTGTATCCAGGTAGTTTTGACCCTATTACATATGGTCACATGAATATTATTAAACAAGCTTGTAATTTATTTGATGAAGTAATCGTAGCAGTTATGCACAATTCTATGAAAACAAGTATGTTTACCACAAAAGAAAAAGTTAAATTGATAGAAGAATTATATAAAAATAATCCTAAAGTAAAAGTAGTCTCTTCTACTGGAGCTACTATTGACTTGGCATTACAGTATAACTGCAAAGCAATAATAAGAGGTCTTAGAACTTTGTCAGACTTTGAATATGAAATACAATTATCTCAAATAAATAAACAATTAAGTAATAATAAAATTAATACTATTAGTTTATTTGCAGAAACTAATCTAGAAACCATCTCTTCTAGCATGGTTAAAGAAATTTTAAGTCTAGATAAAGATATTTCAGGATATGTTAGTCCTATAGTTGAAAAAGCAATGAGAGATAAATTTAAAGGTCGCCAATAGTATATAAAAAATGAACTTTTTAGTTGGATATTAAAAAGTTCATTTTTATTTTCAAAAGTTGCATAAAAAAGCTAGATTTTTTATTTTGTGTATGCTAAAATAAATTATATTAAAAAAATGCTACTGTAGCTCAGTTGGTAGAGCAACGGATTCGTAACCCGTAGGTCGGCAGTTCGATTCTGCCCAGTAGCTCCATTAAGTAATCGTCGCACCAAACGGTAAATGGTTGTGTTATGACTTTAGTCATTACAAGTCATTATATACAGATTTATATACAAAACTATTAATTGACTGTAAAAAGTCAATTTTTTTATTGCCTTTTATCTTAAATTAAAATTGTAAAAAAAATAGTAAAGAAGTAGAAAGTTTAGTTTGCAATTTTATGTAAAATATGATATAATTTTGAGGTAACTATTTTAGTCAAAGACTAATTGTTGTATTTTTTATCTTACATAATGTAAGTGGAAAGGAGCTTTTATGGCATTTTTTGATTTTCGGATAGTTAACAAATACTATCAGGTGAACGATGTGACTGACAATGTTGATGCCAATCATGACGCTTTATTACCTTTATCACTCGAGGCGAGGTTATATGTATTGACACGCTGTGAAGGAACAAACGATATATTCGTAGCTACTATAGTTGGAGACGAATGTCAAGTTTCGTATATAAACAAATGTCGTCACACTTTTGCGGTTTTTGAAGATTGCAGTTCTTCATCTGCAGATAAGATTGCAGTAATACGTACCTTACAGTATCTGAACAATGAGGAATATAAAAGTGCTGTGAACAAGTAGGAATATTAAAAGCAATAAGAGAAGGGGTTTTTTTGTTTACCCCTTCTCTTCCCCTATAAAAAACTTCATAGTCATATTTTCGCAAATAACCTCCTTAAAGACTCCATTAAGTAAATCGTCGCACCAAACGGTAAATGGTTTTGTTATGACTTTAGTCATTATATACAGATTTATATACAAAACTATTAATTGACTTAAAAAGTCAATTTTTTTATTGCCTTTTTATTGTTTAAATAGTACAAAGACATCCATAAGGATGTCTCTGTACCTGTGTTCAATTATTTTGGCATTCTATAAGTGATCATATAAGAATAACCACGCTTGTATGTCTGAAGGGTTGTACTTATATCAACAATTTCATATGTATCAAAATCAAATGAATTATAAAAGTCAAGATATTCAGACTGTTCACGTGTTTTGTACAAATTAAGAATACTTAAACTAACGATTACTCTGTCCATTGACATTAGTATTAATGTATCACGTTTTACATAAAATTGCAAATTATACAAAATCACTTCATTAACTTTTTAAGAATCTTCTTATTAGGATTTTCAAAAAAGTCGAAAAATTAATAATTACATAGTACACCAAAGATGATTTTTTATAAAACTAATTTTTAATTTATTAGTTTTGATCATTTTTATTATAATTAGGATTCAAAGATTTATAATAGGGTCTTGGTGCATTTCCTACTTTATATAATTCTCCTGCTTTTGCATCACAAATTACTTTATGTGCAGGTTCGATATGAGCATCTATATTATCTGCAAAATTAATAATAATTACTTCAAGCATTTTAGGTAATACCAATGCTCCCCATTCACTATATTCATTCATATGGCTACCAATCATATGAACTACTTGATTTTTAAACTGTTCATCAATTTGATATTTTGCTAGATAATTTTCTACTATATGTGCACCTTCGTAAGAATGTCCTAGTAGCGCAAAACTATTACTAGAATTAGGATTATAATTTTCACTTTCTATAAAATCATTAAAATCTTTTGTTTTTCCTATGTCATGAGTCAATGCTCCAAATATAACTAAATCCATGTCTACTTCTAAATTAGGATATAAATTACATATTGCTATAGCATTTCTTGTAACACTATATATATGACATAATAATCCGCCTTTGAAATAATGATGAGAACCTGGAGTAGCAGGTTTATTCATTAACTCTTCTTTATAATCTTCGTAAATTGTCTGTACGACTTCTCTTAATATAGGGTTTTTAATCTTATTACTATATTCTATACACTTATGATACACTTCTTTTAATTCTTCATTCATTTAAATTCATATAACCTTTCATATATTATATTTTTATTATATAATTAATTTAAAAATAATTCAACATGAAATACGTATTAATCAAGTATATATAAAAAAGTATTACAATGATTGTAATTTATCTTTTACTTTTATTTATATATTCGCTTAATGCTAATGGCATATATCTTGGACCTCTAATTGCATTTATTCCAAAATTTTTTAATTTGCTAAATGATAATTTTCCTTTTTCATATCTTGTTATTAAATCTATTTTCATAACTTTTTTCATTTTGATATTTTCATCTTTATATTCATAAGGAATATTTACTTCTATTACTTTAAATTTATACATAATTGATGAATAAGGCTCTGCAATATATAAATAAACATTATCATTTATTTTAATATCTGTGCTTTGTTTCCACATTATTGTATTATTTTCTTTTAATGCTTTTTCTATATCAAAATATTTTGGATTTGCAGGTACTATCCACTCATTTTTAACATTATTTTTATTTACAACTGTATATGAATAACTTTTCTCAATCAAGTTCATTATTTTTTCATCTGATATAGTATTATTTAGTATAACTGTAATCCAATTTTTCTTATTCATATGATATGCAGGATAAAATCCATCTTTTTTTAGTAAATATTCTATTTCATTTGTTTCTAGTTTTATATCAATTATTTCTACTTCGCCAGTAGATTTTTCATCTAATTTATTTTTATCAACATTCATTATTATACCATACCATTTTTTACTATCTTTATTTCTAAAAGTAGCATATCCTGGAAACTTTTCCCATTCAAATTCTGGCTCATCTCCATATTTTTCCTTTATCGCTTTTGCTATTCTGTTTGATTGCTCATATATAAAAGCTTCTCTAGTAAAACAATTACTTCTAATATCTTTTAATAAATTTTTAAATTCATCTTTAACTTGTCCTACAAAAGAGCCTGTACTATCTTCTATGCGAAAATTAGTATATTCATCTCCAAAAGATAAATCATATACTTTTCCTTTAACTATTCCATCATTATTTATTTCAATATCTACTCTAAAAGTATTATTTATAATATTTTTAGAATATTTGTACAAATACTTATCTTTTTTAAATCCATATTCAAATATTTTATCAAAATCTATCTTTGTTTTTCTAAATAATTCTTCTTCAATAGTCATTTTTATTTTCCTCTACATTACTATTTATATTGATAATTATACTTAATTACACTCCACATAAAAGATACATTTAAAGCAAAGTACTTTGCAATTTTATCTAATTAAATCTTCCTTTTAAAGCAATATATCTATTAAATAAAATATTGCTTATATTTTTTCCATATTTATAAATATCTTCATCATTTAAATAATCTTGATCTAAAAAATCTTTTATAAAAATAGTTAATATATAATTTCCGTATTTTGTAGAAACTATTCCTCCATCATTTCTAACACTTTTATATTTACCGCTTTTTGAAGCTACATAATTTAGAGTATTATTATTTGTTTTTGTGTATATTTTTGGTATTCCGTCTCCTATCATTTCATGATATTTTTGATTTTTCAAAATATTTATTATTTCTTTAGATATTGACTTATTCCATAGTTTTTCTTCATTTATAAGTTCATATATATGGCTATAATCTTTAACTGTCGTAATACTAAATACTTTATCTTCACATGATTCAAATTTACAATATAATTCAGTATCTAAACATCCTAAATCTTTTATGGTTTTATTTATATTATTGATTCCTAAATAATCAATCATAATATTAGTAGCTACATTATCACTTATTATCATCATTAAAGTTGCAATATCTTTAACAGACAATTCTAATCCTTGAGTTAAATATTGTAAAATTCCACTTCCATTTACAAAATTATCTTTTTCATATTTCAATTTTTCATCCAAACTTTTTTTATTTAAATATACTTGTCTAAATAGTTCAACTAATATAAATATTTTTATACAACTTGCAGCATTGAATTTTTCATTTTCGTTTATTGATATTTTATTTTCTTTATAATCATTGGCATAAATTGCATAATTTCCTTTAAAATTTATAAATTCATTCTTTAATATTTTTTCTAGTTCTTTTTCCATTATAATCCTCCAAAATTCTTTTCATGTTTATATCATAAATTAGAAAAAATTTCTAGTGCTAGAGTTTATTATTCACAAATTATATTGCAATATAATATTTAAAAAATTTATTAAAAAAATTCTATATTCTGTATCAATTTTTTAGCATAGTATCTAATTCCTTTATAAGATGGAACTTTGACTCTGCCATAAATCCTAACCCAATACACTTAAGTTAAGTACTCCTTCTTCTTGCATCTTTTCTTATAAAAGGATTTTGTACAGTATTTTCAATCAATTTTTTATACGCATTTGGTTTTCTATATGCATCTCCTAAAGTCTCTCTATTTCTGTATTCTCTAATTTCACTCATATTGAACTGTACAATTTTAATATCTTCTTTATTATTCATTACTAATAATTCACTATCTAAATCATGTTTATTTATATTTCTTACTATTGGGCTATATGCTGAAGATTTACCTCCATGATTTACATAGTTTACAGTTACAATACCTACCATGTTTTCATACGCTCTTACTTTTAATTGTTCCAATCTTATTTTCGACATGTGACAAGCATTTGGAATAAGAATAATTTCACTTCCTTGTAACATTAAAATCCTTGCACTCTCTGGAAAATCTCTATCAAAACAAATCATTGTACCTAATTTTATTTTTCCATTTCCATAATCTAACTCACAAGTTTTAAATTCGGTACCTGGCTCAATATAGGCTTCCATTTTAGAATCAACTGTATGTACTTTTGAATATTTTAATATAATATTTCCGTTTTTATCAATTATAATAACTGTATTTTTAGGCTTATTTTCCGTTTTTTCTAAATAAGTAATTGCTATCGCCATATTAATTTGTTTTGCTAGATTAATATAATTTTCAATAAATTCATCATCATTGTTTATTGCTTTTCTTTTCCATTGTTCTATTTTTTCTTTTGATATGTTCTTTTGATCTTTTAAATCTCCTTCAAATAACATTTCATATCCGTTATTCCACATTTCTGGAAATACTGCAATATCTGCTCCCATTTCTTTTGCTTTTTTACAACATTCAATACCCTTTAGCATATTACTTTTCATTGAATCTGTCGGACTTAATTGTAATAATGCTATATTAAAAATGTCTGTTAATGTTTTTACATAGTTTAATATTGAGTTTGATAAATGATTTATATCATCAATATTTTCAATCGTTGGAATATGTACAAAGGCAATTTTTGTTTTTAAATTATTTTTTTGTTTATATATCAATGCTTTAAAGAACACATTATTATATAGATAATTTCCCGCATCACATGAACTTATAACTGTATAAGCACTGTTTTCTAATTTTTCTTTTAATACACCATAATAAAAATCTGTTACTAATGTTATTCCATTTAAAGTTGCACTATTTTCTAGATATATATTATTCGTATTTGGCTTTTGTCCAAAAATCAACACATAGTCATAATTTTTTGATAGTTTTTGTTGTATTTGTTCACTACTCATTTCAAAATCATTTTTTAAATATAAAATATTTTTATTACTTTTTTGTTTTATATTATCTAATAATATTTTTGCTGAATTGTCATTTCCTTCAAAACCAGCTATTAGTATTTTCATCTTTCTATCTCCATCTTTAATTATTTATGATTACTATATCATAAAAGTATTATTTACTCAACAATAAATAAATTATATATCATAAAGTATGTATCTGACCATCAGTTCGAACAGATACGTGATTGATGCCATTGACGTAGATATCTACAACTTTTTAAACATAAATCAAATCTTTATACACAATTTCTTCTGCCTGTGATTTAATAGAGTTCATAGTATCCCCCCAATAAAGTATATCTATATTTTTCATATCTTCCCCTATTTTTCAATGTAAATTGGCTTTTTCATTCCTTTTGCTGAATGATTTTGTATCAAGCGTATATATTTGTAGATGAACTGATATTTGCATTTTTATGTAAAATAGTGTATATTATAAAGTGATATAGGTACGTCCTGTGTACCTGATTCCCTATTCTTACTGATTTGTGAGAGGGATTTTCCTCTGACTTTTTGGTTTAACATAGATAACAAGTAAACACCTATAAAAAGGAGGTATTATCATGGGAAATATTTTTTTAACAATTATTACCATCTTAACTTTCATTTTCTACTTTATTTCTGTACTTATGTATATGAGAAAGGATACAGTACAACATTTGGCATTATATACTATTTCATCTATAATTCTGTTTGTACTGGGAATTATAATATATATGAGTAAAATGATTGCTAATCAGAGTTATAAAGACTGGATTGCTATTACTGTAATCTTTGGAATAAACGCTTTGATTGGACTATTCTCTCTGATATTAGATCGTATCAAAGTACAAATTATGAAAAAAGATGCGAATGAAAGTAATGAAAAAAAGTAGTTTCCTAAAAAGGAACCTCTTTCTCTATGAGAAAGAGGTTCCTTTTTTATTTATCACTATAAAAAACATTAGTAAACTAACTCTTAATTGTTTTTATTCAAATATCAAGCCTTATATTTTTTACAAAGTGTGTACAGAGCGTGTATGCTCAATTTTAGATATAAAAAAAATGCTATTTATAGCAGTTTTTCAAAGCATTGGTCGGAGTGTTTTTATAGGACTTTTTTAAAAAAGTTAAAAAATCTATAATTACACAGTGCACCCAAAAGTATATTTATGGAAAAATTGTAAGTTGCCTCTTACTTATAATTTAATTATTTCATTTTCCTATCTATTCATATTCACTTAATACATCTAAGTTTCATATGGGTAACTGCAAAGAACAGTATCTGGATATTTAATTCCACAAAAATATTTACAAACAGAAGTATCTTTTACAGCACATTTGTGCTCTTTTGTATTCTCAATTTCATTCCATGGACAACTAGTTTGTTTCCAATCAACACTTTCACTAACTAAATCAATATCCATATTGGCACCTTCAAGTGCTTTAATCTTTTTGCTTTTCATCTTAACCTCCTACACTATAACTTACTATTTATATTGATAATTATATTAAATTTTATAAGATTTTTCAATAGTTTTAATTTGAAAAATGTCAAACTAAATTTTAATTGCTGTAAAACATTATATATAATAAAAATCAATACATATGAGAGAGTGGCAAAGAATAAGCAAAAATCACGACACTCCCTATATGTAATACGGGAGTAACTTTATATAGGAAAATCTATATATTGTAGATATATCAAGAAATATAGTAAAAAGTATAGCTGTAAAATACTTAAGACAAAATTATTAGTATAATAAAAAGTGTTCTTATAGGCTTTAAATCATATAAGAACACTCAAACTGGTACCATTGACGTAGATATTTACAACTCTACTTCGGCTATCTTGACGATTTATATAAAAATAAATCAATTTATTAAAAAATATCATACTTTAGTAAATTGCAATAGTATTCTACTATAAAAATTTTAAAATATTATGTTTAATAATCTCTCACAAAATAGATATGTAAGACATTATTGGAAAAACCTACACAGACTATGAATAGTCTGTGTAGGTTTTTCCAATCAAAGGTTATCTATAATTCTGCTAAAAGCCACATCTAATAATACAAATACTAATGTTATTTTAAATGCTGTTATAGGTTGTGACACCAATAAAAGACCAATTACGAATGTTACTATAACAAATATTGTACTCCATTTTCGCATTGTTGCTTTCTTTTTGGTTTTATTTCTTTTAGATGGTGCATGACTTAAACCCCAAAAGATTAAACATACAACCATAAAGAGAACAAGCAATAAACTCAAAACCTTTTGCATAAATCTTCCCCCTTACAATAATTATTGTTAAAAGTTAGTATATTCAAAACTTGCTTATTAGCAAGATAATTAATTTATGTGAATATTTTATCACATTTCACTTGATTTTTCAATACAAGTAGGCTTTTTTATTTCTTTCATTTTTCTATTTTAGTTTGTGATAATTTTAAAAGACTTCGGCTTTGCCATAAGTCCTAACCCCCTATGAGTTTTGACCAACGACACAAAACTCGGGGGATGATGTAATACATACTGAAAATAAAAAATACCATTCCTTTTCAGAATGGTATTTGTATGTATCTGTCCATTAATTCGAACAGATACGTCGTTGGTCAGAGTGTTCTTATAGGATTTTTTAAGAAAAGTTAAAAAATCAATAGTTACACGGTACACAAACAAGTATATTTATATCGAAAAATTGTAATTTGTTTAATCACAATCTACATTAACACATTTTTATAATAAATACCAATTAAACGTTAAAAGAACTTTGCTATGTTCTTTGTTTTTAATAATACAAGAACTTCTTACATTAAATTTATATCCTTCAACTTCAAATTTAATATCCATTATGAATTATCCTTTATTTTTGCAAATGTACAAATATTTATTTCATCTATAATTTATATTTTGCTACTTCACAATTTTTTAATCCTAATGTTTGTAAATTACCATCTTTTGGCACTCCATTAAAATAACAATTTATTGTTTTCGTTATTCCTTCGTGAGTTACAAGTAGTATAGTTTTATTATTATATTTTTCTTTTATCTCATTTAAAAAATCATAAACTCTATTAAATAAATGTTCTATACTTTCAGCCTTTTCATACTTAGTTGTATCATAATAATTCCAATATAAATCTCTGTCTAAACTTTCAAAACCTTTTCCTGTAAATTCTCCGCAATCTCTTTCTTTTATTCTATCGTCGTATATTACTGGATAATTATTTATATTGATTATTTCCATAGTATGTTTTGTTCTTGAAAGTGGCGAACATATAACTAAATCAAACTTAATATCTTTTAAATTATCTCTTGTTGTTTTTGCTTGTTCTATTCCATTTTCATTTAAATCAATATCTCTAATTCCATCCATTATCTTATTTACATTTCCATCTGTTTGACCATGTCTAACTATATATAAATTCATTTGTTTCACCTTTACTTTATTTTTCTAAAATAGCTGTTACTTCTATTTCAATTTTTGAACCTTTTCTAACAAATCCACCAACTTCAACCATTGTAGAAACTGGCATTGAATTTTTAAAATATTCAGCCCTTATTGGAGATACAATTTTAAAATCTTCTATATCTTTTAAATAAATAACTGCTTTTACAACATTGTCTAATGTTGCTCCTGCCTGTTTTAAAATATCACTTATTTCTTCAAAAATCAATTTAGTTTGTTCTGCAATATCTTCTGTTACAACTTCATTAACTTCTCCAGCAGGTGCTTGAACTCCTGATACAAATATTAAATATGAATCTCCTAAATCAATCTTTTTAGCTGGTGTATAAACACCTTTCATTACATATCCCTCTGGTTTAATATTTTCAATTTTCATATCAAATCTTCCTTTCTAATTTTAAATACTTTTACCACCATCAACTAAATATATTTCTCCAGTTTTGAGTCTTTTTTATAAAAAGTAAGTATATTCTACTGGTAAGCCACTAAATATAAGTGATATCTGTTTGTTCGTGTCTAATAAAAATAGTTGTGCCATTATATATTACTCCTATCAGTTTTGATTATTAAAACAAATTACTACTTATATTGATAATTATACTAAATTTTATAAGATTTCACAATAGCTTTAATTTGAAAGATGACAAACTAAATTTTAATTGCTGTAAGGCATTATATATAATTAAAATCAATATATAAGAGATAGTGGCGAAGCGTAAGCAAAAGCCACGGCACTCCCTATATGTAAACTTTATATAAAAAAAGATGTCTTTATAGAACATTAAATCCTATAAAAACATCCAGACTGGTGCGGATGAAGGGACTTGAACCCCCACACCGAAGTACTGGTTCCTAAGACCAGCGCGTCTGCCAGTTCCGCCACATCCGCATTTTAATACTTTTATATGCTATTCCTTAAATGCTTAATAATAATAACATATTTACTTGCTATTTGTCAATACTAAAATTTAATGATTTTTTATTTATGTACAAAAAAGAAGACAAGGACAGTACATTGTACTATCCTTGTTTTCTTTAATGCTCTTCTCCACTCAACCTAGTTTTTGTCCCAGTATGAGTAAAATACATGATCTCCATATTCAAGTGAAACTTTTACGTGTTCCCTTGCTGAAATCTGTTTTTGGTCACAAGCCTTGGGATTATAGAAATACAAAACTCCATTTTCCCAATACTTCGGATCAGAAATTCCTACTTCTTGAGCAGCTTTCTTTAAGAGTTCTTTAGAAACATCTTCTTTCAAAGCTGCATCCACGGCTGCCCTTAATTCATCACTAATCATATCATCTGTGACTGGAATTAATTGCCCATGACTATAGATGTAAGGTATACCATTTTTCACTGGTGAAAACTGACCTGATGCACATCCTACTTGTATGATAGTCTGGTCTGAATTAATTGCTCGGTTTATGATTGCATTCGCTACTAATGTTTGCCCGAAGGCTGATTGATACCCAGCTTCTGCATATACCAACTTATACAAGAATTCTCTTTCTTCTTCAGTTGGCATATAATACATTACTTTTTCTGAATTATAATGTGCCTGTTTACAATCTTCTTCAATTTTACGAATTTTAGAAATAGTTGAAACATTTATGATTTCGTAATCTGCTAAAGTTTGTAATACTTTTTCTGTTACTACCTTCAGATCTTCGGGCGATTTACTATCACCAATTTCATCCGCTTCAGCATCGCTAGTTTTGTCGCTTATTTCAGTCTTTGACTCATTTTTTGCTTCAGCAACATTCTTTTCATCAGTTAAACAAGTTATTGGCTTTTCTACTTCGGTTTTAGTTTGAGTTTTAACTGGTTTAATAAATTTATCTTCTATTCTAACATTGCACATAGTAGCCATAATAATAATTGCTAAAATAGAAGCTCCTTTCTTTAACCGTATCTCTTTTCCATCACTCCAGTATCTAACCTTTCTTGTTTTTCCAGTTTTCCAGACCTCGCAGCCGTGGTATTCTGTCTTTCCTAGTTTTTGCATTTCTTTTTCCTCCGTTTCTGCTAAATGCTTATTTGCATTATGCTTGATAATTTTACCATATTTTACATAAAATTGCAAGTCTTTAAATAATATTATGTAAATTGCGATTTTTTAACTTTTATTATTGGTAAAATTCTTCATAGAAAGGAGAAAACGAGGAAAGTACATTGTACAGTTCCTCGTTTATTTTTTACTTATCCCAGTATCCATAAAACGTATGGTCTCCATACTGGAATTTTACTTTTACCTTGCTCCTGGCTGCATTCTGCTTAGCGTCACATGCCTTTGGGTTGTAGAAGTATTTAACTCCATTTTCCCAATATTTAGGATCAGTGACTCCAGCTTCTTGCGCTGCCTTTTTCAGCACCTCTGCAGAAAAGTCTTTTTCAAGTGCCGTATCCACATTGGCCTTTAAGTCTTCGCTTAACATGCCTTCTGTAACCGGTACCAATTTTCCATTCCTATAAACACATGGTACTCCATTGTGTACAGGTGAAAATTGATTTGGAGCACATCCTACATCAATAATACTTGTGCCTGAATCTCTAGCCCTATTTATGATTGCATTTGCAACCAAAGTCTGACCAAATGCTGGCTGACCACCTGATTCGGCATATACCAACTTATAAAGGAAATCTCTTTCTTTCTCCGTTGGGTTGTAATAATTACTACTCTGTTTTTGAGATACAATTGTATCATCTTCACTTTCAGTAGTAATAACGCTAGCTGTAAGGATCTCATTATTAGTTGAAACCAGTTGATAACTTATTGTGGATTCCTCCTGCTTCGATTCCTCTTCGCTGGACTCTTCCTGCTTTGATTCCTCTTCGCTAGACTCTTCCTGCTTTGATTCCTCTTCGCTGGATTCCTCCTGCTTTGATTCCTCTTCGCTGGA
>CANRNC010000018.1 GCA_947631915.1 uncultured Clostridia bacterium | reverse complement strand
CTAAATTTTTATTATATTTGCATTATAGCAGAGTATTTTATATTTAGGAAGTACGCACTTTTTTGTAATATAGTTACTTATAAGTAAGTTTTATTGATTTTACTTATTTTCAAAGTTATAATTTTTTAGACATAGGGACGGAGTTTTTGTCTAGACATAGGGACGGAGTTTTTGTCTAGCAACTTACAGCTTTTTATTTATTATATTATTTATTTTATCTTTACTACAATTAAATAATTCAGCCATTTTTCTTAATAGTAATCCTCCATAATTTCTTAAGTGAACAATAATATGACAATATGGACTTTATAAATAATTTCTTGCTAAACGGGGCATTTTTTTATTTCTCCTGTCCATCTCTTTTCCTATTGCCCATATAATATATCTATTATCATATTATTCTTTTTCTGTCTAGATCTATTTATAATTAGCAAAAACTCCGTCCCTTTGTCTGAAGTGCCCGAAAACCGCAAGACAAATTCTCCGTCCCCGTGTCTTTTTTAATCATTTAATTTATACCCATTGTATATATATGTATTTTTGATTTTGTTCACTTGTTCCATCGTAATAATTATAATAATAAGTTTCTCTTTCTATTACTTTTTTTAAATCAACTGAATCTTTAATTTGTAAATATTTTTCTATAATATTTTTAGGTAAAACACTATACTCACTAATATCTTCAACATTTAAGTTTTCAGAACTAATAATTTTTGTATCTTTTAATATAAATTTGTATAACTTTGTAGTAGAAGTGTTAAGCTGTAATGATTTGTTTTCTATATTGTAATTTTCAATTAAAACTAATGTATAAAATTCCACATTTTCTTGATTATCAATTGTGTCAATTTCAGTCATAGCAATAAATGTCTTTAAAGTGTTATCTTTTTTCTCATTTTCTAATATAAAGTCCTCTATAATTTCTCCATCTACAAGGGTCTTATTTACTTCAATAGGTGATGGTACTCTATCCATGCAAGTATAAATGTAATAACCAAATGATATAATTAGTAATAAAAAAATTATCAATATTATTAATATTATTAAATTCTTTTTTTTCATAATTTATCTCCTTATAACTTACGATTTATCTCACAAATTCGCATATATTTAATTAAAACCCTAACCATTATTTTAGTTCATTACTAAATCTATAAATATTCTGTTAGCTACATTAATTAATTTGATTGTTTTCTTTAGATTTTCTAATACTATATTATTCTTTTTACTGTATTTTTAAATATTAAGCAACATTCTTTGCTATATGATAATATCATTTTTTGCTCGAAAAAACAAATTTATAGCATTTCCAATTATTGTAGAGACACATTTCATATGTCCATCGAATTCACAAATGCAATAAAAAAGGGCACATTCAATGTGCCCCTACATTTAAATATAATATTTTTTCGTATAATATTAAATTTTTGCTAAAACAACTAATCTACAATTATCATCAGAAGTGCAAGTTGATATTGCTATTTGAGTATTATTGGTGTTCATGTAACTAAGATCATCTGGTGTTACAAAAATCTTATTATATACTGTATATGCTATTCTATTTCCATCTAATGTTGTTACATATATTTTGTCTCCTATTTGTAGATTTTTGTTTTTTCCAAAAATACCATTATAATTATGTCCTACTATTAAACTGCTTCCACTCTTATTTATCTCTCCTGTTGAATATAATAGACATGGTCCTAAATTCATGCCTTTTACACTTACTTTACTATATATTGGCATATTAATTCCTGTTTTTGGTATTTCTATTTTTCCTATTGTAGCTAATCCATTACATTCGCTTGGTGGTACAGTCATTTGTTCTAAATTTTTGCTAGATTCTGTTTTAGTTTTATTTGTATTAGTTTCTATTTTATTTACAGTTGTATTAACTTTTGCAGTTGTTGATGTACTAGTACTTTTAGAAGTAGTGCTTTTTTCTGCATTAGATTTTTTTGTATTAGAGTCTTTACTTATAGTAGTAGATTGTTCAATCATTTCTGTACTAGATCTTCCTTCATTTTGTATAGTGTTTTCATTTTGTTCAATAATTTTATCTGAAATATTTTCTTCATACATGCAAGATACTGTCTCGGCTTTTATTGTTGCTTTTTCTATAGTATATCTTTTAATTTCATCATTAGTGAAAAAATTGCTAGTGACAATTACAAATATAATAACTAAAACTACAAATGTTGTGCTAATGCTAATTGTAATTGCACCACTAATATGGTTATTACACATAAGCATTTTTTCACTCCTTTAAAAAAACTACAGTACTATTATATCATTTTATTTTACATAATTCAATACATTTTTGCTATTTTATGTAAATTATGTATTATATTTCTATTTACTATTATAGAATTAGAGCATGGTTTTATACCATGCTCTTTCTTTAAGGATTTTTAAACAGCAAATCATCAAATTAAATCCAGCCTGACTTTAAAAGTTCTTCTCTAGTCATTATACTTCTCATTGCGGGAGAAACATCTAGCACCGTCTTTGCACCCTTTTCACCATTTCTATTCATGCGATAGGCTGCTCTTGCATAACTTAACATCACTGATCCTGTATATTCTGGGTTTGAATCAAGCTGCAATTTGTACTCTATTATATGCTTATTTCCATCTCCTGTAGTACCAATATGGTATACAAATCCACCATGAGGCATTTTCGAATGTCTTTCTTTCATATCTCGTTCAGATATAAAAAAGACCTTCGTGTCATAGTCTGCAAAATAGTCTTCCATAGTCTTAATACTATTCTCTATAGCAGACTGATCTGCTCCGTCCTCGGCTACAACATAGCATTCTCTAAAGTACTTTTCTCTTTCAGTAAGTACTGGTGTTTTTCCACCTCTTATACAATTTAATGCTATATCTTTAGGCACAGTATATTGGCGGGCATCTTTTACTCCTTCAATTTGCCGAATAGCATCTGAATGTCCCTGACTAACACCCGGTCCCCAGAATGTATAAGTAGAGCCTGCAGGTAATGCAGAATTCATATTTACTCTCTGAACTGAAAAATCCCCCGGATCCCATCCTGTTGAGATTATTGCAACCTTCTCGTTAGCCAGTGCTTGTTTGTCAATTTCCGAAAAATGTTGCATCAATTTATTATGAGTATCAAATGAATCCACAATATTAAAGTGACCTGCCAAAAATGGCGACTGCTCTGGTAAATCTTTTGCTGATCCACCACATACAACCATAACGTCAATTGCATTACTATACCTGCTAATATCCTCATAAGGAATTACAGGTACTCTTGATACTGGAATTATATCGTTAGTATTCCTCCGTGTAAAGATCCTTACTAATTCCATGTCTGGATTCTGTGAAATCGCTAATTCAACTCCTTTCCCTATGTTTCCATAACCGCAAATACCAATTTTGATTTTCCGCATGTTCTTTCTCTCCTTTTTATAGAGCGTTATAACGCTCAAATTCTAATTATTTGTTACTTTAGCATTATATCACGTTATGTAAATCATGTCAATTAAATCAAATATAAAAAGCATTTCATAAATGAAATGCTTTTTTACTTTATCTCATTAATTATTACCAATTTGAACAATCTCTAATCTTGTGACTTCATTGCCCCCATAAGAAATTATTACATCTTCTAGTCCTTCTTCAATATCTTCTCTTAATGCAATTCCTATATAATATACTTCCGAATTAGCATAAATTGTATCCTCTGGATATGGATTGTATATTATATTTCCTGCTTCATCAAATGCTTTTACATCAATAGATGTCATTTTATAATCTAAATCTTCTTCATTAAGATTATACATTACATTATCTACAATACTTACCTTTCCTGTATCTTCATATCCTAATTGGCATATATCTTTTACTTTAAATTTTTCAGTACCATTTTTTGATATATCTATTAATGTATAAACATAATTTTGATTTTTAGGTTTCTTTACAATATCATCATTTTCTTTTATTTTTTCATCACTTTCGTCCTTATACAATCTAATAATTTTTTCTTCTGTATTTAATTTTATTTCTACCGGCTTTACAGAGATACTTAAATTCTCTGTATATGTATATTGTTGTTCATTAAACAAATCATTTACTGTAATCGCAATATTTATCTTTCCATCTTTTTTAGGTGTTATCAATGCATATTTTACATTTGTATCACCACTTTTTGTATCTGGTAATAAATAGTCTTCTGCATTTAAGTATTGTATATCTACTAATGATTCGCTAGTTTCAGATATTGACGCTACTGCTTCTATTTGTGATGAAATTGAAGCTGATATCTTTGAAATGTCTGTTGCAACTTCTATTTCTCTTCCATTTGAATATCTATGTAAAAATTTAATTTCTGCTTTAGTAGTTGTATCTTGTACGTATTCTACTGCTGATAAAGTTATCTTATTTATAGTTTCATCTGGTTTTACACATATTTTTATATCTTCCCCTTTTACTGCTCCTACTTTAGGTGTAATTTTATATGCTCCTTCATTTATTGCAGTAAATGTTACTATAATTTCTCCATTAGCTGAATTACTTTTTTCTATTGTAACAACTCCATCTGATACATTTTCATCATTTACTTTAACATCAAAATTCAATTCTGATATATTGATATCTTTCTCATTTTCACCAGATTTTATTGTAAATTGTACTGGCTGATAACAAATAGTACTTGTTAAAGTAGTGCTTGGAATAATAGTTGATACTTCTTTATTTAGTGCATTTACTAAAACTTCAAAAGTTGCTTTAAAGCTTGTACCATTCTTTCTATATGTTACAGTTATTGTTTGGCTACCGGTTTTATTCTTTTCATATCCACTAACCATACTTAGTTGCATATCTATAGTTTGTACTTTACCAGAAGAATATACTATATTGATTTTTCCTCCTGCTACATTAAGTTCTTCTCCAACTGTATAGATATATTTTGTTGGTCTAGTAATTTTTATTTCTGTTATAGTATCTTCGTTTGGTCTTGATGGATTTGTTGGATTAGATGGATTTGTTGGATTTGTTGGGTTTGATGCTTCTGGTTCTTGTACAATAAGTCCTGTATCTAAAGTTCCTAAATGAAATAATATTAATCTTTGAGCATCTATTAAGTTAATATCACCATTAGTATTATTTGTATTTGCTGCCATTGCATTTAATCCAGTTAATGTAGATTGACCTAAATGGTGTAATATAACTCTTTGCACATCTATTAAATTTATTTTTCCATCTCCATTAACATCACCATAAATTAATACATTATATACATTTGTGTTTTCATTAACAGTAATCTGTGTTCCTGTTCCTACAGTTTCTGTTGAAATATTTTTTATGCTTAAACCTGCTTTGGCAAATTTTGCTCTTATATCTAATGAATTAGCTTCACTTTCACTATTAAAAATAAATGGTAAAATAATTTTATTATCTTGAATAAAAACATTGTCTAATGCATTTTCAGTAGTATGATTATAAGCTTTTACTTCTTGCATTCCAATATTCTTATTTATTTTATTAGTTGGTTGAAATAATCCACTTATTCCTATTGTAATAGTTGCTAGTGCTACTAATACTAAACATTTACTTGATTTTTTCATTTCTTACCACCTTTTATCCATTATTTTTAATCTTAAATATAACGATAATTACTAATATTATAGCAATTGCAATAACTCCGATAATTACATATGTCATATAACTTTTACTATTTTCGTTGTTTTCTGACTCTATATCATTATGTATTTCTTGATTTTGCTCCACATTAGCTGTACTATTGTCTATTTCATTATTATCATTTTCACTTGGTACTACTTCTGGTGTTGTATTATCTATTTCTGTATTATCTACATTTGGTTTCTGTGTAGTAGTATTTGTATTACTACCAGAGTTAGTATTTGGCTTTGTATTTGTGTTTGTGTTTTGATTCGTATTTGTATTTGGCTTTGTATTACTATTTGCATTAGAATTAGTATTAGTATTTGTGTTTGGATTAGTATTTGTACTTGGATTTTGATTTGTATTAGTTGAAGTATCTTGCTTTGCATTAATTACTGCACTACCACTATTACTTGCTGTTAATTCTGCTCCCTTTGCATCTGATATAACAGCATTAGATACTGTGAAATTTACTGTCCCTGTTGCTATTACTTTAAAAGTAGCTGTCATACTAGTTATTGTTTTATTTTCAAAATTTGTATCAATGTATTCTAATTTTACTGATGAGCCTTTATCAGTTGCTTTCCAAGCATTACTTCCTGCATATTGTACTATACTGCTATTATAATTTAAATTCAGATTTACTGTACCAACCGGTTGTGAAAAGTTTACTGTTACAGTTATAGTGCTTCCTACTGTTGGGTTAGGATTATTCACTCCTACACTTATTGTTGCTGATTCGGCATTGACATTTCCACCAAATAATATTATTGTTAAAATCATAATTAATGAAATAATAATTGATTTTTTCATTTATTTTTCTCCTTTTATTTTATATTAATTAACAGTTATATTATACCATTTTTGTACATTTTTGTAAACATATTATGTATTCTTTTGGGTCTACTGCGTTATTATATAGTTTAGTGTATTTGTTTCGCCATTCTCTGTTTCAGTTGATACAGTATCAGATGGTATATCTTCACTAGCATCTTGTGGTCCGTTTTGTATATTCTCTTCATTGTTTTGAGTATTACTTACTTCATTATTTATACCGTTTTCTTTTATTACTCTATTTGTAAGAAAACTTGTAACTCCTATTATAATTATTAATAATACTATAACAACCACTAAAATTATTATTTTACTCTTCTTTTCCATTTGTTTACTCTCCTTTTATCTTTTTTCCTATGGATAGGGCACTAAATTTTCGTGCCCTATCCCTCCGATGAATTATATTTCTCATATTTATTTTGATAATTTAAAGGTAATTGGTGTAATTTTATTTCCACTAGCATCTTCTACAGTTAATGTATAAACTATTGCATGTGTACTAGCTTCATCTGGAATTGTATAAACGCCATCTTCTCCTATATTATTTTCGTCTGTTTCATCATCTTTTATAGTGTATATCCATTTACCACTTCCACTTGTCATCTTTGCTTTATAAACATCTGATGGGTTAGTAAATGTAATCTTATTGTTATCTACATCTAGACTTACTTCTGGTGGTATTGTATCAATAGTAAATACTAGGCCTACTGAACTTATATAATCATTTTCAACTGTTCTAATCGTATATGTTCCGTCTTTTAATATTTCTTCACCATTGTATAGTTTTTCTTCTTCTTCATCTTTCTTAATATAGATTTTTACATTTTCTTTATCACAACCAATTTTTAAATAATCATTATATAATTTACCATTTTCAATTTCTATTTTTACATCATTTTCACCTAAATAGTAAATTATTGGTGGATAATCTAATATTACAACTTTAACAGTTTTCTTTGAACTATTTTCAGATGAATCTGTTGCAGTATATGTTACTTCATATATTCCTGCTTCTGACTCTTCATCTATTTCATGTATTTCTGATGGTTCAGAATTATAGTTTACTGTATAGTCTATCTTTATTGCTTTACCTTTATTTGTGTCATAATTATCAGTTGCACTTACAAAAGTTTCTAATGTGAAAGAAATTTTAGTTCCTTTTGTAAATCTTATAATTGACTCATCTCCATTAGCTTCTACTTCAATGTCTTCTTTACTTTGCATATCTTTATTCAATTTAATTTCTGGTGCTACTCTATCAACTACATGTACTGTTCTTTTTGCAGACTCTTTTGCACCTTCTGTACTGTAAGTAATTTCATATTCTCCTACTTCTTCTGTATTAACTATACCTGTTGTCTCAACCTTAATTTCATCCATAAGACCTTCTTTTAAATTATAAACTGTTGTTCCTTTATCTTCATATTCTGAATAAACATCTACATAATCTTCTGCTGGTCCATTTAACATTATAATATAATCTATATCTTGTGTTGCATCTGGTACTACAGCAATTTTAAATGTTATAGTAAATGTATCTCCAAAGCTATAGTTCTTTTCATATGTATCTTCATAAGATACTGTTACAGTTTTTTGTCCTACTTTATTTAAATCACTTAAGTCACAATCTACTTTTACATCCACCTTTTTTGTTATGTCCGGTGTTTTACCTGAAGCTTTTACTGCCACTACCTTCATTTTTATATCAGATATTTCAGATAATTCACTTTCCTTATATACTACCGTTGTAGATTCTTCATCAAGTTGTATTTCTTTAATGTAATCTTTTACTGCAACTGTATAACTAAATACTGCCTCTCCATTAAATTTTATTTCTACATTTTTCTCATCACCTGGTTGTGAGAAGTCATATTCAACTGTTATTATTCCATCTTCTTTTGCCTTATTTACACTCATAGTTTCTTCATTACCATTATTATATGTTACATCTATAGTCCAATCTTTTAAGTCTAATTCTTCACCAAATTTATATATGTTCTTTAATTCTTCCTTTGGTCCTGGTGGTGTTATATCAACACTAATTGCTTGTATTGGTGTTATTGTATAGTATATAGCATTTCCTTTATTTCCTGTATAGTTTCCTATTCCTTCTACAGATACTCTTGCTCTATATTTTCCTGGTTGTATTGGTGCATCTGCTGTATAACCACCCTCTGGTTTCGAATATTCTATTTGTAATGTATAATCTTTATTTTTAACTAGAGTGTTTTCATCTAGAGTTACTTTTACATTTTTTACAGCTTTTGGATTTCCATCATATATCAATTCGTCTGTAGATAATAATTCTATTGCTACTGTTGCATCTGATATAGCTTTTGGGTTAATTGTGTATGTTCCCAATAATTTGTTTTCAATTGCTGAATATTTTTCTCCCTCTGTTACATTTAATATTACTTGATAAGTTCCAGCATCTATTGGAATTCCTTCAACTGGTGTTATTGTTTGTGCATCTCTCTCTAATGTTTCTACTTTATTGTAACTTACACTTATGTCTCCGTATCCTGTTATTCCTTCTTTTACTTTTACTTCAATTCCTTGTTCTTTTCCTGTATATTCTTTAGAAGTTTCTAACTCATAAATAAAGTTTCCTGAATCTTTTTCTGTATTTAATGTATCTTTTGATACTGTTACTGTTATTGGATCACTTTGTGTTGCACTATAGTTTTCTGTTTCACCAAATGTTACTGTTATTTGTGTTTCTCCTGCTCCTTTTAATGTTATTGTTGGAGTTGAATCTACTGTTAATACTGATTCATTACTACTGGTATATGTTGTAATACCTTCTTCTGTTGGTGAGTTATATAGTGTAATCTTTGGTGCTTCTTTTGCCGTTATTAATATATTTTGATTATCTATGCTTACATTTGGTTTTTCTTGTGGTTTTTTAGTAATTTCGTATGTTCCAAGTACTTGATTTTTTAATTCTTCATAATGTGTCCCTGCTGTTACATTCAATATTACTTCATATTTTCCTGCATTTTTTGGTTTTCCATCTTCTGATGCATATTCTGTTCCTTGTATTGGTGTTTTTGTTACTTCATTTTCTTCTATCTTATTATAACTTACACTTATTTCTCCTATTAATTCTGATAGTTCCTCTTTTGCCGTTACATCAATGCCTTGCCCTTCTCCTGTATACTCTTTAGATGATAAATCATAAACAAAGTCTCCATCTACTCCTATTGTTAATGTATCTTTTGATACTGTTACTGTTATTGGATCACCTTTTGTTCTATCATAATTTAATGAACCTCCAAATGAAACTGTTATTTGTGTTTGTCCTTCTCCTTTTAACGTCATTGCTCCTGTACTTGTATCTATATCAATTGCACTTGTATTACTACTTTCATATGTTATAGCTCCATTTTCTGCTGGTACATTTTTTACTGTAATTACTGGTGCATTTTCTGTCATTAATACATTAGTCTTGTCTATACTTACATCTGGTTTTTCTTGTGCTTTTTTATTTATGGTATATGTTCCTTCAGTTATTGTTACATTATAGTTTCCATACACTCCAGAATCCGCCTTTATTGTATATGTCCCTGCTGGTGTTTCTGGTGTTATCTCTACTTCATCAGCAATTTTATATGTCTTTAATTTGATTCCTAATATTGATAACTTTTCATCATTTACTAGTGCAGATGGTTCTGTTGTTTCTTTATATGTTAGTTCTTGTCCTTCATCTCCATATACTGCTGTTATATCATTTGCTTTTACTGTTATAGATACTGGTGTTATTTTTAATTTTGTTGTAAATGCCAAATCAGTTACATCTTCATAATTTGTTGCTCCATTTGTTGTTATTTTTATTATATATTCCCCTGCATTCGTTGGAGCTTCTACTTCTTCTCCTTCAAAATCGTAATATTTTACTGTTATTGTTCCTAATAGTACTACATTTTTTGCTTTTACTTCTATTGTATGTGGTTGTCCATCATATTCTACAGTTGTTGAACCTTTTATTATAAAATTATTTGTTTGTAATTTTGTTTTTGATGGTGTTATTGTATATGTTCCATCTTGTACTGTTACATTGTAATTTCCATATACTTTGCTTTCACCTTTTATTGTATATGTTCCTGCATTAGTTGTATTTAATAGACTTACTTCATCTCCATCTTTATAAGTTTTTAAAGTAATACCTAAAGCTGTTTTTAGATCTTCTCCGTTTACTAAGGCTGATTCTTCTACTTTTACTTCAGAATATGTTAACTCTTGACATTCTTCTCCATATGAAGATTCTTTATCGTCTGCCTTTACTGTTATTGCTTTTGCTTCTATTGTATATGTTCCTTCTTGTACTGTTACATTGTAATTTCCATACACTTTACTTTCTGCTTTTATTCTATATGTTCCTATACTTGTTGTTTCTGATATTGTTTGTTCTTCATCTGGGCTATCATTTTTATATGTCTTTAACTCGATTGCTAATACTGATAATTCTTCTCCATTTACTAATGCTGTTGTTCCTTCTGGTTCTATTACTTCAGAAAATGTTAATTTTTGTGCTGTATCGCCATATGTTGCTGTTTTATTATCTGCTTTTACTGTTATTCCTTTTGTTTCTATTGTATATGTTCCTTCTTGTACTGTTACATTGTAATTTCCATATACTTTATTTTCATCTTTTATCTTATATTCTCCCACTGCTGTTGTTGTATTTATTTCTATTTCTTCATCTCTTTCACTTAAATATGTCTTTAATTTAATTCCTAAATCTGTTATTTTGTCTTCTCCTACCAATGAGCCTGATACTACATCTGTAGATAATGTTAATTCTTTTGCTTCATCTCCATATATTGCTGTTATATTATCTGCTTTTACTGTTATATTAACTGGTGTTATTTCTAATTTTGTTGTAAATTCTAAATCAGTTACGTCTTCATAGTTTGTTGCTCCTACTGTTGTTACTTTTATTGTGTAAGTTCCTACATTTGTTGGAGATTTTACTTCTACTTCTTTTCCGTCAACTGTTTGATAGTATTTTACTATTATTTCTCCTAATAGTGTTACATCCTTAGCACTTACTTCTACTGTATGAGGTTGTCCATTATATTCAAAACTTGTTTTACTATTTATTTGAAAATTACCTTTTTCCAATGCTGTTTCTGATGATGTTATCGTATATGTTCCTAGTTCTATATTTGTTGCTGATAAATAATTTACTCCTCCCTCTACGTCTGCTGTTATTGTATATGTTCCAGCATTTACTGGTTGTTCTAAAGAGCCATTGTATTTTACTGTAATGCTATTTCCTAATCCTCTTATTCCAGCTTTTGCATTTACTGTTACTGGTTGTTCACTTCCTGTATATGATTTATTAGATAAGTCATATGTTAAATCATCTTTAGTAGGTGTCTTTTTAGTTATCTCGTATTCTCCTAATTCTATATTTGATGTTGAAGAATAGTTTGTTCCTTTTGCTATATCTACCGTTACTGTATATTTTTTTGCGTCTAATGGTTCTGTTTTATCTCCATTATATTTTACAGTAATTTCTCCTAATCCATCTATTCCTTCTTTTGCACTTACTGTTACTGGTTGTCTTTCTCCTGTATATTCTTTACTTGTTAAATTATATACTAAATCTTCAATAGTAGGTGTTTTTGTTGTTATTTCATATGTTCCTTCTAGTTCTATTTGTGCTGCTGAATAGTTTGTTCCTTCTGCTATGTCTACAGAAATCGTATATGTTCCTACATTTACAGGTTTTTCCGTAGAATCATTGTATTTTACTGTAATTTTTCCTAATCCTTGTACTCCATCATTTGCTGTTACTTCTAGTCCTTGTGCTAATCCTGTATATTCTTTATTTTCTATATGATATTTTAAATCTTCCTTACTTGGTGCTTTTTTAGTTATCTCATATTCTCCTAACTCTATACCTGTTGCTGAAGAATAATTTTTACCTTCTGTTATATCTACTGTTACTTTGTATTTTCCTACATTTACTGGTTCTTCTGTAGAATCATTGTATTTTACTGTAATTTCTCCTAATCCGTCTATTCCTTCTTTTGCTTTTACTGTTATTGGTCTAGCTTTTCCAGTATATTCTTTACTTGCTGGTAAACCATGTTGTAAGTCATCAATAGTTGGTGTTTTTGGTGTTATTGTTAATGTTGCTTCCTTATTTGGAATTTCGTTATAATTCTCCTTGTCATCACCACCTGTGAATTTTGCTATTACTGTATATACTCCTACATCTTTTTTATCGTTTCCTTCATATTCTACTTTTACTCCTGCTGGTAAATCTCCTGTAATTGCTAATTCTTGTACTTCTCCAGTATATTCTACCGTCTTACCATCAAATGTTATATTTTCCATGTCATAAGTAGCTTTTTCTACTTCTAGTGTTACTTTTCTTTGTGTTGTTGTAATTTCTTCATAGTTTTGAGTTGTGTTATCATTTGCTGTGAATACCACTATATAAGCACCAGTTCCTGCTGTAGGAATGTGGTCACTAGCCTTCCATGCAAATGTTCCATATTCTATACTTCCACCTACTAGTGTTGATTCTTTTAATGATTGTCCATATACTATTGGGGTTGCTGTTGGATATATAATTTCTGGTGCACTTGCTTTTGATACTGTTATTTTTACTTCTATATCTTTTACTATTTCATAATTATTAGTATCATCTGGTGTATATGTTACTAAAAATGTATTTTCTCCTACATTTCCTGCAGGCGTTGTTAATTCATCTTGGAATGTAAATTTACTATCTGGTAATTTTACATCTGATAATTTTTGTCCATATGTTGCTTTTAAGTCTTCTGGTGTTTTATAATATGGTTTTGCTTTTGATACTTCTATTTGTACTTCTATATTTTCTATCGTTTTGTAATTTGTTGTGTCTGTTGGTACATATTTTACTTTAAATGTATTTGTTCCTACAGTTCCTACTTCTGTTTCTTCTTCATTATCTTGGAATTCAAATCCTTCTGTTAATTGTGATTCTATGTCTTTTAATTTTTGTCCATATGTTGCTGTTAAGCCTGTTGGTACTGTATATTCTGGTGTTGCTTGTTCTACTTTTAATGTTGCTGTCATATCATCTATTGCATTATAATTTTTCTCATCTCCTGTGAATTTTGCTTTTGCAATAGATGTTCCAGATTTTCTTCTTTCATTACTTTCATAAGAAACTTCTACTCCATCTGGCAATTGTCCTTCTACTACTATACTATGTAATTCTCCATCATATGTGAAAGTCTTATCTTCGAATTTTACTCCACTCATAGCATAAGTAGCTTTTCCTACTCTTATTGCTACTCGTATATCTGTCACTATTTTATAATTCTTTGTATCTTCTGGTGTATATGTTGCTGAAAAATATCTTGTTCCAACTTCACCTACACTTGTTTCCAAATCACTTTGGAATGTAAATCTTTCTGGTAATTGTGATTTTACGTCTGCTAATGTTTGCCCATATATTGCTGTTAATATTCCTGGTTCTATATGTTCTGGTGTTGCTTGTTCAATTTTTAATGTTGCTTGCATATCTGAAATTAAATTATAGTTTTCTGCATCTCCTGCAAATTTTGCTGTTACTGTATATTCTCCTACTTCTATATTTTCATTATTTTGGTAGCTTACCTCTACTCCCTCTGGTAAACCTCCTCCGATTTGTAACTCTTGCACTTCTCCATTATATGTTACAGTTTTACCTGTAAATGTTACACTATTCATATCATAAGTTGCCTTTTCTATTTTTAATGTTGCTGTCATATTTGGAATTGCATTATAGTTTTTTTCATCTCCTGTAAATATTGCTGTTATTGTATATTCTCCTGCTCTTATCTGCCCATTTCCTTCATATCTTACTAATACGTCTTTTGGTAGATTTCCAGTTAATGTAATATTATGTTCGCTTCCATTATATGTTTCAGTTTTATCTGCAAATCCTATTCCTTCCATATTATAAGTTGCTTTTTCTATCGTTAATTTTGCTGTCATGTTTGGAATATCATTATAGTTGTCTTTATCCTCACCACCTGTAAATTTGGCTGTTACTGTATATTCTCCTACATCTGTTTTATCATTTCCTTCATATTCTACAGTTACTCCTGCTGGTAAATCTCCTGTAATCTTTATTTCATGTGTACCCTCATTATATGTCTCAGTTTTGTCTAAAAATTTAACATTGCTCATATCATATGTTGCTTTTGTAATTGTTATTGTTGCTGACATATCATCTATTGCATTATAATTATTTGAATCTCCTGTAAATTTTGCTGTTGCTGTACGTGTTCCAACTTCTTTTCTCTTATTATGTTCATAAGTAACGTTTACTCCATCTGGTAAGTCTCCTGATATTGTTATTTCTTGATATTCTCCATTGTAAACCAAAGTTTTATCTTCAAATTTTACATTGCTCATATCATAGTCTGCTTTTTCTATAGTTAATGTTCCTACTTCAAAACCATTTCTACTTTTATATTTTTCTCCTTCAGCCAAAGAAACTCTTATTTTATATTCTCCAGCATTAGTTGGAGTTCCTTCTAAAGCTGATTGTTCAGCTCCTTCAACTAATTGGCAGTATTTTATAGATACTACTTCTCCAAGCCCTTCAATACCATCCTTTGGATTTACATTTACTGCTTTTGGAGTTCCATCATATATTGCTGTTACTGGAGTTACTACTAAATCATTTTTACTAGGGTCTTTCTTCATAACTTCTATGTCAAATGTATCCGTTAATCCTTCATAAGTTATTGTAATTGTTTTAGTTCCTGCTGAAGTTGTATCAAAACCTGATACTGATATTGCTTCATTTGTCATATCTACTAAACTTCCTTTTTTATTGCTTGCCCATAGTATTCTTATTCTTCCACCATCTAAATTAATTTCTTTATCACCTATAGTATATTGCTTATTATCAGGTTCTTTTGTAATCTTAATTCCTGTCATATAATCTGCTATACTTATTTCTCCTGTTACTTCTTTTCCTTCTACTTTTTCTCCATTATTATCTGTTACTGGTTTTATTGCATAGGAAATAGAACCTTTAGAGGCATCTTCTGTTTTAACCTTATAAGTTATTTTATATTTATTTTCACCATCATTTGTTATTGTTCCCTTTTCACCACTAATTGTTGCTGTAGTGTGATCTTCTGATAAACTTAATTCAATATTTGTTTCAAAAGTTATCGTAACATCATGTCCTTCTGGTACATATTGGGGTTCTGTACTAACATTAGTTATTTTTGGTATAATTACTAATTTATCTAAGTTAATTTCTTCAACTTTTTCATCAAATTTACTCTGTAGTGTTTGTTCTTTTGCCTCAGTAATTTTATCTTTGATATCATTCCAACTTTTTTCTGTATAGTCATTACTATCTAATTTTGCAAGTTCTTCTTCTATTTTGTCTAATTTAGATGTATCAATTTCTTTTGCTTTTAATGTAAATTCTTTTACTTTTTGTAACTTTTTATCAAATTCACTTTGTAATTTTATTCCTTCATCTTTTGCTTCTGTAACTAGGTGATCGAAATCATCCCAGTTATCATAATCTGTACTTACTAAAGAATTTATGTAATTATCTAGTTCTTCTTTATTAACCTCTTTTGGTTGTAAAGAAGTTATACTTTCATCTATTTTATTGGTTTGTTCATCAACCTTTTTTTGACTAGATTTATTTTCTTTTAACATATTATTAGCATCTGTTATTGCATTTTTAAAGTCCTGCCAACTTTCAGGTGTATAATCACTTTCCACAAATTTTTCTTCATTGCTATCTACTTTTCCTTGTAATGCTGTATAATCTGTGTCTTTAATTGTTACTCCAGTAGCATATGTACTGGATAAATTATTTGCTCCATCACGAGCGTATACTAATAAATACCAGTATCCTGGTTCTTCTGGCGCAGTTATTTTAGCTGTGAAAGACTTACTATTTGTCTCATTAAAGACAAGCGTTGCACCAGTATCGTTCTTAACTATTTCCCTTGTCCATTTATATGCTATATAATAAATTCCTGAATCATCTTGTGCTTGTAGTGTAATTTCCATTTCTTGAGGAATTGTTGAATTATGATATGGATAGTTATTTGGAGTATCAAATGTAAAAGTAGGTTTTTTGGTATCAACTACCCCACTTAACTTGTTTACAACAATATAAGGAATATTCAACCAATAACTAACATTTCCATAATGATCTTGAGCTGCAATACTAAATTCATATAGACCTGGTTCTTTTGGTGCATTAGTTGTATATTCATATTCTTTTTGTTCATTTGGTAGTTCATAGCATTTTGGTTCTTCTCCCTTTGTACGACGGTTCCATGCATACCAAATATAAGATACTTTAGTATTATCTGTAACTTTAAATTTAATTTCTTGCCCAGGTAATACTTCTCCTCCATTTTGTCTAGGTGTAACAACAGGTACAACTTTATCATCAACGCCTAGTACTATCATTTGGCTTGTTGCTAACACCATTATTGTTACTAAAAGTATAACAATAAATTTTCTTGCTTTATTAATAAACTTCAACTTTTACTCCCCCTTATTGACATTATTTACTATAATTGTAGATAATTTCCGGCTTTTATATTATACTATAATTGTTGCTAATAGTCAATAGTTTATGTAACCTTTTTAGCTTTTTATAACCTATTTTTCATCTTTAATAATATTTAATTAATCTTCTGATCTCATTTAACTTTAATTATAATAATTATTAAATACATAATTTCTATTTCACCCAATAATAAAAAAGCCCCAAGAATTTCTCCTTGGGACCTAACGGTCTTATATTATAATATTCTCCGATTTTTTAGGAGTTAGATTCTGGTGAAGAATCTGTAAAAACAATATTATCACTTATGCTTTCAGGTTCGCTTTCAGACTGCTCACTTGATGTAGATGATAATTCTTGCTCTTGTTCAGTAGTTGTAAAAACAATGTTGTTTTCACTTGACTCTATCTCGGGTATCTCCTCTGACTTGTCCTCAGGCAGTGATGGTGTTGCTTTCACACCATCATTATCTTCTTGGTCTTCTTTAGGCTGTTCTTCAGGCTTAGTCTCGGATACTTTGGGAGGCTCATTTTGTTCTGGTTCTTTTCCACCGCTTGACCCTTGATCATCATCATCACCGTCATCGCCACCATCATCACCATCATCATTATAATTATCATTATTATTTTGATTCTGATTTTGATTCTGATTTTGATTCTGATTTTGATCCTGATTCTGGTTCTGGTTCTGATTATCGATATCAGTTTGGTTCTGATTATCAATATCAGTCTGATTCTGATTATCGATATCAGTTTGGTTCTGATTATCAGTATCAGTTTGGTTTTGATCATCAGTATTTGTCTGATCCTGATTATCAGCATTGTGTTTGTCCTTATCTTTGTTATTTACTTTAGTGTTTCCTCCCTTATTCTTATCTGTACTTTCGTCCTGTGTTTGGTTTTCGTCAACCTCTTCTTCTTGAATTTCAGTCTCATCATCGCCCTTTTCCTCAGGTACTTGTACTATTATTACATCTGGTAAATCAATTTTAGGCAACGGCCTTAACATACTTGATTTACTTACTTGAGGTACATGATTTCTTTCATTTATACTGTAGCAACTCCACAGTATATAGATTAAAGAAAGTATAATAGCAGCAATCAATGCCCTTTTTTTATTCTTCCGATTTTTTGTTTTTTTAGCCTTGAGATCTTCTAAATGTTGCATATACTTTTCTACCTGTTCTGAATTAATCACGCTTTGGCTATCTTCGCTTTCCAGTTCTGTAAAGAACTTTTCCAGCTCTTTGTCTTCTTTTGTTTCATCTTTCAAGTTAATGAAAACCAAATCTTCATCATCAACTTCATCTTCAGCATTAGCATCAGTATTAGAATCAATAGATTCGCTCTCTTCTATAGAGTCATCATATTCTATGTCGTCTATATCATCCACATCTGCTAACAGCATTTCTTGTAACCGACTCATTTCCTTAATTTCTTTACTCATATTCTTTCCTCCTATTTTTAAGTTGCAAAGTTAAAAGTTACAAATTAATCTATATTATGACCGTTATTAAATTGAGTAATTGAAAGTTCCATTACCCATATATATAAATGGCTCACCACGCCTTACTTATATTATAATTTATTTTACATAAAATGTCAATTTCTAATTGTTATCACTCCTATGCAACTGATCATCACTTGTTTTTTGCTCTTTTTTATCTATTACTGTATATATCATAACTATTACTGAACTAATTATTACAAATAAATAAAAACTTACTCCTCTATTTAATAGCATAGCTTCATTAAGCATTTCATTAGAGTATACATTTCTAAATATCTCTAAAAATCCTCCTTCGCTAACTCCAACTGCACCTGGAGATGGTATTCCTGATACTGTTGCAAACAATACTGACTGCATAGATAATATTTGTAAAATATTATAATCTCTTAATCCAAATGAGCAATATACCCAATATGCTATACTATAATATATAAAAAATTGAATGTATGTAGTTAATAGTATTCTTAAAATAATTTTCTTATTTGATTTTATGTATGTTGCACTTGATTGATATTTATTTAACTCATTTTTAAGTTTATCTTTCTTATCTTCTATATTCTTAACCTTAAAGAATTCTAATATTTTTATTACTATATTAATTAATCCGTTAGTCATTCTTTTAGAAAATACTGATATTATTAATAATGTTAAAGCTGTCGCATTAAGGAAAATTCCTAATATAAATAGCCAAATCAATAGATTATTCATATACTCATAATTAAAGCACAAACTAACTATAGCTATTGATATTGTTACTATTTGCATGCTAGTCAAATTTATTAAAAGAGCTAGTGTAGAATTTGCAACCGATATCTTGTCTTTATTCATATAATATATTTGCATTGGCTGACCTCCACTTGCAGCGGGAGTTACAGAACTAAAGAAAAATCCTATTAATGCATACTTTATATTTCTGTAAAATGTTGATTTCTCTCCTAACGTTTTTAATGTTCTCCCTATGTTTATAGCTTCACATGCTAAATATAAACACATACATAGTATTGCAATTAATATATATCTTAAATCTATACTTGATAATACATTAACTACTTTATTTATATCTTGGTCTTTCAATATAATATAGAAAGTTAATAAAATTATCAGTATAAATAATATTAAATTCCTTAAATATTTCTTTTTCATGTTTAATTTTATCCCTCTTTATTAATTATTTTCTTAAAAGTTAATTCTTTTATATAATACCATAAAAGCAGATAATTTTCAATTATCTGCTTTCAAATTAATAAATTATCCTAATGCAATATCTAATATCATCATTACCGCAAATCCCATAGTTACACCAATTACTCCTAACATAGACTTTTTTCCACTATGCATTTCAGGAATTAATTCTTCAATTACTACAAATATCATAGCACCTGCAGCAAAAGCTAAAAGATATGGTAATATTGGTACTACAACATTTATTAATGATATAGTTATCAGAGCTGCAATAGGTTCAACTATTCCTGACATCACACCATATAAAAATGCCTTTCCTTTACCCATTCCTTTCATTTTTAAAGGCATTGATATTATTGCACCCTCTGGAATATTTTGTATTGCTATACCTATGGCCAAAACCACAGCTTCTAGTAATGTTATTCCTGCATTTCCTGCTAAAAATCCTGCAAAGCATACACCTACTGCCATTCCTTCTGGAATATTATGTAGTGTAACTGAAAATAATAACATATTCAACTTTTTTCCATTTGGCTTATTTTCAAACTTTTCTGCTATTTTATTTATAAAAAGTAAAAAAATTACTCCAAATAATAGTCCTACTGTTGCAGGTACCCAAGATATTACACCTTGATTTTCTGCCATCTCAACTGCTGGAAGTATAAGTGACCATACACTAGCTGCAATCATAACTCCTGATGCAAAACCTACAATTATTTTTTGAAAAGTTTCGCTCATATTCTTTTTCATAAAGAATACAAAACTACTTCCAAAACTTGTTCCAATGAAAGGTATTAAAATTCCGCCTATACTATATAATATATTCAAGTTTTTGTCCTCCTATATTATATAATATTCTATATTTGCTATTATGTTAATATAATACTTATTATTCATATATAATTATTTTTCTACTAAATTTTCAAATTTACTAGAGAATTGTGGATTATATTTTTTTAAATTAATTGGTCTTAATTCTATATTAGTAAAACAATGTTTTGTTTCTCCTGTTAAAACTATTTTTCCTGTTTCTTTATCTTTTACTTCATATCCAACAGTCATTCTTACTCCTGAATATTCTTTTACAAAAACATTTATCAATATAGTATCTCCAAAAGTAACATGATATTTATATTGACAGTTTACTCCTAATACTGGAATCGTTATACCGTTTTCTTCTAAAATTGAAAATGGCATATCTATACTTTCTAACCAATAGCATCTTGCTTCTTCTAAAAATCTTATATAATTTGAATGATGTACTACTCCCATTCTATCTGTTTCATAGTAATTAATTTTTCTTTCGAACGTTATTCCCATTGTATTCTCCTTTATTTATTCAATCAAATATTTTTTCGTATTTTATCATTTTCTATATAAATTTACAAGGACTATTTATAAATCTTAATAAAAAACTGTAGAGCAATATTGCCTCTACAGCTTATTCATTATTTACTGATTCTTTTTAATTTAATAGTATGATAAATTATCATTAAACCTGTTATTCCTATTAAAATAAATATTATATCACTTGTTCCAGTTTGTGGAATTTTATTTGTTATAGTTGTATTATCTTGTTGTTGTTCTGTTTTTGGATTATTTTCATTCTTATTGGTATTATCTATATTTTCACTTGTAGATTTTTCAATAGTTATTATTTTGGTAATTCCTTCAATATCGTTTTGTTCATAAGAACTTTGATTTTCTAGCGTTACAAATTTTGCTTCATTTAAACTAAAATTAAAATTTGCTATATTTGTATTTAATACTTTAAATTTAATCTTTAAGGTATCTGTTCCTTTATCTTCTATATCCAAATACACACACGCTACTTGTCCATTATTTTCTGATACATATAAATTTTCTGATTCGCTGTCAACTAATTTTAAGTTGCTTATATCATAATTAATTTTAAAGCTAGCCCCTATAATCTTTTCATTCAAATTAATACTGTATATAACTTCATCATCTACTTTTAAATCTTTTGTTTTATCCATCTCCATATCAATACTGAAACCTAAACTTATAGTAGATATACTTAAAAATGCTATTAGAATTAGGTTTACTAAAATTAATTTATTTTTCATTTTAATATCCCCCTATCTTTTTAAGGCATCTAATAGCCATTTTCCTTGTTCTGATAATTCTTCGTTTGTCCATCCTGTTACTTTATTAGTATTTTTTAATAATGCCGAACTTTCATTATTATTAGACAAATTCCAGCACATCCAACTTATATTATTTTGATTTAAAAAGTCTATCCAAATATTTCCTTCATTTATATCTAATGCACCATTTCCAGAAGCATCAGAAATACCAAATTCTGTTACGAATATAGGTAATGATGAATTTAATGCTGTTGATAATTTTTGTCTTAAATATTCCTTATGAGTTCCTGCATAGAAATGTAAAGTATACATTATATTGTCATATCCTGTAATAGGGCTTTGTGCAACAACATCGACATCTTGAGACCAAGTTGGAGTTCCTACTACTATTATTGCATCATTATCAATATTTCTTATTTCTCTAATTAATTCTTGAGCATAAGGCTTTATATCTCTTTCCCATTGAACATCCCCATTTGGTTCATTGCAAATCTCGTATATTACATTATCATAGTCTTTGTATTTTTCAGTCATTTCTTTGAAAAATTTAATTGCTGAATCTTTATATGTATTTGGATTACCATCACTTAAAATATGCCAATCTATTATTACATATAGTCCTGCATTTTTTGCATATTCTACACCATTATCTACTACTTGGTGTAAAGCTGTTGTGTAACCAACATTCGGATCAGAATACATTGCAAGTCTTACTGCATTTATTCCCCATTCATCTCTCATATATACAAATGCTTCTTGATTTACATATTGAGGAAACCATTGTAATCCATGTGTACTTACACCCTTTAATTGAAATATAGCTCCATTCTTATCTACTATATTTGTTCCAACCACATTAAGTTTACCATGAACTGCCAAAGGTGTATTGCCTTGATGTTCTTCTCCTTGTTGTTCATCATCTTTTCCTGGTTCTTCAGTTCCACCATTATCTTCTTCAAAACTTATATATCCTTCAGGTATTTTTGTTGTTAGATTGCTATTTAGTAATCCTAAATATATCTTTATCATTCTAGCAATATCTTGGTTGTCTAAAACATCATCATTTACTAAATTGGCTGATAATTTTTCTATATTATCAACTTCTCTAGCACCTGAATAATTGTTTTTAACTATCATTATATCGTCTATATCACTAATGTATCCGTCTTTATTTACATCTCCATATAAAACAACTAGATAGTCTGTATCATTTATAGTTATATAATCTCCTGTTTTGACTAAATCTGTATCTTTTAATATATTCTTATTAGAATCTTTTATATTTTGAATTTTTGAATCATGTTCCATAACTTCTTTTTTAGTTGCTTTTCTAGAAACTGTTTTCTCATCCAATAATATAGTTACTACATTTTCATTTTCTGCTAAATTATTATAGTATTTGATATCTTTAACATTGTTATCTAATGCAAATGATTTATTAATTATAAATAGTGTTAAAAATAAAGTTACGATTATAATAAAAACTATTGCTATTATCTTTTTCATATATAATTCCTCCCCTAATATTCTTTAATTATACAACACTTAGATTATTTTAGCAATAGTTATGTAAATCAGAATGATAGTATACTATAAAGTATACTATCATTTTCTAATTTATTGCAGTTCCATTTATATATAATTTATATCCATTAAAATTTATATTCCTATATGTAACATCTTCATCTTCTAAAGCTGTTACATAACAATCTCCTGTTAATGTAATTGTTGACGAACTATCTAATTTCAATTTAATACTTTTGGCATTATTATTACCATTTATTATTCCTGCATAATTTGAATTTTGTAAATTCATTTGCAAAGTTGAAATATTATCTATTTCAATATTTCCTTCTAATTCTTGATTATCCGCATTTAATGTTACATTTCCTCCATTTGCTCCTGTAGTACCCCACTCTGTTGTCCCCTTTGCACTAATTAAGATATTACTTCCAAACTCTAATTTTGTATTAGTTAGATTTATTATCGCATCTGTGTTTGTTATAAAGAACATTGGTGCTGTTTGATAATAGTCTGAACTAGAAGATATTGTTAAATTTGAATCTGTAGCAGTAAAATTACCTGTTCCTACATTTGCATCTCCTGACATAGACTGATATATCATAACTCCTGCTTGATCCACATCTCCTCTGTTTCCTTTTGCATTTGCTTCAAGACTAGAGTTTTCTACAGTAGCTGAATTTTTTCCTTCTATTACTACCATCTGTGAGCCATTTGCTACTCCTGTTGTATTTGAAATGGAAATCTCTCCTGTTGAATATATTATCGGAGAACCTGATCCATTTGTTTCTAATTTAGAATTCTTTGCAATTACAGTTCCTTCTCCTCTATCTGTAGCAAGAGTTGCACAAGATCCACCTTGTGTTGTTATTGTTACATTATCTGCTTCAATGTAACCTCCATAAGTACTATCTAATCCTCTTGCAGAACTACTTCCACTTGTAGTAATTGTTGAATCACTTATATATATTTTTGAATTACTCCCTGTAGAAAATACTGCATTGCTTCCCTTCGCATTTGTTGAAATAGTTGCTCCCTTTATTGTTGCTGTTGAATCTTCTGTTACAAGTATTCCTGAATTTACGCCATAAAATTCTGAATTTTCTATATTTGAACTATCTCCACCTGTTTTTTCTACTACTGCATCAGTTAAAGTTAACTCTCCTCCATCTTTAACTAAAATAACACTTTCATCACTTGTACTTGTGGAATAAGTCTCATTAGATAGTTCTTCTGTGTTTTCTACTTCTATACTTCCTGCTGTTGCCACAGATGTACCATCATTATTTCCATTCATATTAGTAAAATTAGTATCATTCATAATATTATTTTGCTGTTGAATACTATCTTCTAGAAAATAATTATTGGTTACATAAATATCAGCAAATGTCATTCCTCCTGTCAAAATTATTACTAGTAATAAGTATATTAATATCTTATCTCCACTTTTTAAAGTTTCTCTTAAAGTTTTCTTATTAAAGTTTGACATTATTAAATAGACAAATAATAATGAAGTTGCTAAACTTTCTACGCCAAAAATTATATAGTATATATTTGTCAATCCTTTACTTTCTTTTTCTTGATTTTGACTTGTGGCATTCATATTGTTAGGCATATTTCCAAATGGTTCTTGCATATTTTGTTCATTTCCTGATGATGGCATATTATCTTCTCCGTCTGGTTTAGCAGGTGGTTTATTCATATCTCTTGTTCCTTCTTGCTCTGAATTTTCTCCAAAAGGATTATTACCAGATGTTGGCATTTCTGGTGGTTCACCCATACTATTACCATTACCTTTTGGCATTGATGGTGGCATTCCTCCATTTTGATTTTGCTGAACTTCTCCACCTGACGTTTGATTTTCTGAAATCAAATTATTTTTTGCATAATTCATTGTAAAATACATAGAACTTCCTAATATTATAATTAGTACAATAATAATACTGTTTTTTATCGTTCTAGACATTTTATTCACTCCCTTTGTTTTATATTTGACTATAATATACCCCCTTAACATTGAAATAAGATTGAATTTTTAAAAATGTTATATTAATTATTTTTTTTCTCATTTTTTATTATCTCATTACATCTAACAACTGTTACATTACTAGGAATATCTTTTAATACTATCGTATTTGCCCCAATTTTAACATTAGCTCCTATTTTTATAGGTCCTAAAATCTTACTACCGCAACCTATCATTACATTATCACTTATATCAGGATGTCTTTTATTTTTATCTTTTCCCGTTCCACCTAAAGTAACATTATGATATATAGTGCAATCGTTTCCTATTGTTGCTGTTTCTCCAATTACAATACCCATTCCATGATCTATGAATAATCTTCTACCTATTTGGGCTCCTGGATGTATTTCAATACCAGTAAAAAATCTTCCTAATTGTGAATTTAATCTTGCCAGAAAAAATAACTTATGAACATACAAGAAATGAGATATTCTATGAAACACTAATATATGAAATCCTGGATACAATATAACTACTTCTAGAATACTTCTTGATGCTGGATCTTTTTCTTTAATATTTTTAGCGTCTTCATATAATTCCTTTAATGATTGTAATATCTTCATATATACTCACCTATTACTATCATATGGTTTTTAATTAATATTTGATATTTTTAATAAATAGTGTGTCATAATGTTTTATTTGTGATAAAATGGGTATTATTATATAGAAGTAAAATATATAATAAAAAATTTAATTATCTTTGTATCTAGGAAAGGAACGATGATAATGGCAAATGATAAAAAAGAAGATGTAAATATTGATAAAATTTATGGTGATTTATGTAAGAAATCTGTTGAAGATATAATATCGCAATTTAAAGTAACAAATGATGGATTAAGTGATTCAGAAGTTTTAAGTAGAATTAATGCCTATGGATATAATGAGATAAAGCAAACACATTCTAAAAAGTGGTACAACTACCTTTTTAGTAGTTTATTTACTCCTTTTAATAGTATTTTATTAGGGATAGCCATAGTCTTATGCTATACAGATGTGTACTTGGCTGAAAGTCCTAACTATGCTAACATTATAGTTATTCTAGTATTAGTAGCAATTAGTACTTTATTAGATTTCTTTTCAGAATATCGTTCTAATTTAGCTGCTGAAAAGTTAAAGCAATTAGTTTCAACTACTGCAACTGTAGTTAGAAATGGTACAAAAGTAAAAGTTCCTTTTAAAGATCTTGTTATTGGTGATACTGTAATTCTTTCTGCTGGTGATATGATTCCTGCTGATTTGCGTATTATAGAATCAAAAGATTTATATGTTGGACAGTCTTCATTAACTGGTGAATCTGATGCAATAAAAAAAATATCAAATAGTGAAGTTACTGATTTTATAGATAGTCTTTCAGATATAGATACAATTTGTTTTATGGGGACAAATGTAATAAGTGGTAGTGCCAAAGGCATTGTAGTCTTAACTGGTGATAATACTTACTTTGGTAAGGTTGCTCATACACTAACTAATGGTAAACCAAAAACTGCATTTCAAAAAGGTATTGAAAGCATTAGTAAATTCTTAATCCGTATCATGCTTATATTAATACCTATAGTATTCCTATTAACAGTTTGGAAACATAATATTGTAACTTCATTCACTTTCGCAGTCGCAATAGCCATATGTATTACTCCTCTTCTACTCCCTGTAATATTGTCTTCAAGTTTATCTAAAGGTGCATTAAAAATGTCCAAGAAAAAAACTATTGTAAAAAAATTGGACTCTATACAAAGTTTTGGTGCAATGAATGTACTTTGTACAGACAAAACAGGAACATTGACAGAAGACAAAATAATCTTGGAAAAATATTTGGATGTTATGGGCAATGAAAATCTCGGAGTATTAAAACATGCTTTCCTTAATGCCTATTTCCAAACTGGACTTAGAAGTAATATTGACGAAGCTGTAATAAATCGTGGATTTGAAAATGGAATGAAAGATATCTCTGAAAAATATAAAAAAATTGATGAAATTCCTTTTGATTTTTCACGTAGACGTCTTTCTGTTGTTGTAACTGATGGTCAAAAAACTCAACTTATTACTAAAGGTGCAGTAGAAGAAATATTAAGTATATCCACTCTAATCAATTATCAAGGACAAGTTTCACCTATTACTAATGAAATTAAAGATAATATGAAAAGAATCGCAAAAAATCTGAATAAAGATGGTCTTCGTGTTGTTGCAATTTGTCAAAAAAATAACCTTGACAAATCAATAAATTTTGATGTTTCAGATGAAAAAAATATGGTATTAATGGGATTTATTGGATTCTTGGATCCACCAAAAGAATCTGCGAAATCAGCTATTGAAAAACTAGGTAAAAACGGAATCAAAGTTATCGTACTAACTGGTGATAATGTTGAAGTCACAAAATGTATTTGCGATAAAGTTGGTATAAAATCTTCTAAAATAGTCACAGGTAATGAATTAGATAAACTTTCAGATTTAGCTGTTAAAAGAATCTTTAAAAGGTGCAATGTTTTTGCTAAACTCTCTCCTATTCAAAAAGCTCGTATTGTAAGACTTTTAAAAGATGCCGGAAATATTGTAGGATACATGGGAGACGGAATAAATGATAGTCCTTCACTTATGAATTCAGATGTAGGTGTTTCTGTAGATACTGCTGTTGATATTGCTAAAGAATCTGCTGATATTATTCTTTTGGAAAAAGATTTACATGTTTTGTTAGATGGTGTTAAAGAAGGGCGTCATACTTTTGCAAATTTAATGAAATATATTAAACTTGCTGCAAGTTTTAACTTTGGAGAAGTTGTTTCTGTGATTATTGCTAGTGTACTTCTACCTTTCTTGCCAGAGACTCCTATTCAACTTCTAGTCGAAGGGTTACTATATGATTTTGGACAATTAACTTTACCTTTAGATAATGTTGATGAAGAATATCTAAACAAACCTAAAAGAATTGACATTAAAGGTCTTAAACATTTTATGATTTTTATGGGACCACTTAGTTCAGCATTTGACTTAATTGTTTTTGCACTAGTTTGGTTTGTATTTGGTGTTCGTGAAGCTGCTATATTTCAAACAATCTGGTTTACTTATAGTATAGTATCAAATCTCCTTGGAATGCATGTAATTAGAACTGCAAAAATACCTTTTAAAGAGAGTAATGCTTCTAAATATGTGTACCTATCTTCTATATTGTTGAGTATTATTGCACTAATTATACCTTTTACATTTCTAGGTAAAGTAATTGGACTTACTGCACTTGCACCTAAATATTTTTCAATTATCATAGGAATTCCTATTTTGTATTGTTTTGTTGCAATTTTTGCAAAGAAAGTCTATATTAAAAAATACGGTGAATGGATATAAAAAATTTGAAAGAGAAAATTCCTACTATATAAAAAAATAGGCACGATAACTCGTGTCTACTTTTTTTCTTCTATTATTTTGTCTATTTCTTCTTGACTAATATATCCATATTTCACCATAGCATCAGCAACTTGCCTTTGTCTTTGTTTTGCTAATTCTGGGTTTTTGGTAGGAGCATATACACTTGGTGCATTTGGAATACCTGCTAGCATTATACTTTCGTATTCTGTCATATCTATAGGTTCTTTATCAAAATAACCTCTAGATGCTTCTTTTACAGTATAATATCCATCTCCAAAATAACTTGTATTCAAATATAGCTCTAATATTTCTTCTTTATTAGGATAAGCTTTTTCTATTTCTAATGCCATAAAAACTTCCGCTATTTTTCTTGTTATTTTTTTCTCTTGAGTGAAATACATATTTTTTGCAAGTTGTTGTGTAATAGTACTTCCTCCTTCCACAAAACTCATTTCTTGTAAATCTTTTGCCACAGCTCTACCTATCGAAATTATATCTATTGCACCATGTTGATAAAATCTATGATCTTCAACTGCCAATACTGCATCTACATAAATTTTAGGTAATTCATCCATTCTTGTGTAATTGTCTTTTTGCTTAATACTTTCTACCTTATCTGATAATGAAGTTTGCTGTATTGCATACTTGTACATGGTATATCCATCACGTATTGCTATTGATGTTATAGCTAGTCCAGCTAAAATTAATAATATTATTAGTATAATTACTACTTTTTTTAAAAACTTCATTTAAACCTCCAATTTTTATGTAATTATTACCTTATTATTTTTTACTTTAACTCCTTCTTTTTCTAAATATTCTTTTTGTCCATTTGGTCCTCCAAATGCGAAATTACCTGATAATTCATATTTGGAATTGACTACTCTATGACATGGAATTTCATCATGATTAGGATTTTTATGTAGAGCATTTCCAACTGCTCTGCACAACTTTTCATTTCCTAAATGCATTGCCACTTCTTTATATGTCATAACTTGTCCATATGGAATTGATTTAACGATTTCGTAAACTCTCTTTTCAAATTCTGTCATATTTATTTTCTCCATTTTTTATTTTTTTATTTTTAAATAATATGATTGAATATCTGGATAAAGATTTTTTATCATTATAAATTCTCCATTTTCCAATCTCATAGTTAAATTTGGATATGTTCTTATCATCTTTTCATTTCCCCAATATTTATTTACAAAGTTAGCTAAATCCTCATTTTCACATATCTTATTATATTTTTCTCTTATTTCTTGTGTGTTTTCAACATCTAAATTATTTTCTACAGCTACTCTTGTTAAGAAAAAATCTATAGCTACACCAGAAGCTACACAATCTATCAATAATAATACTGTTAAAATAGTTGAAATAACTTTTGACCTTGCTTCTCCTAATTTAGTTTTTATCCAATCTATTAACTTATCAATTCGAGGATTTACAACTTTTATTAAATATAAGCCTAATAATCCCCAAAATATAGAATAAACAAAACATATTCTTCCGTTTATATTTAAAAATTTATCTGAATAATCCCACCATTTGGTATTCAGTAGTTTTTCTCCAATGAAACTTACTATATATTCTATAAAACTCCCAGTAAGAAAACCACCTAAAAATAATGTATGTCCATTTTTTCCAAAGTATTGTAATACACATATCATTACAACAGCACCCAGTCCATAAATAGAGCAAAATGGTCCATATAAAAAACTTTGTCTTGATTCAATAACTCCATACAAAACAAACGCATACAAAGTTTCTATTAAAAAACCTATAAAACTATATATTACAAAATAAGCTAATATTCTCCATATACTAATTCCAGCTATTGTAAAACTTTTATTCTTCATCTACTATACATTCCTTTTTATAAATATACTACATAAAAATATTATTTTTTAAAGATATCCTAAAATTGAAAAGACTTCATCAATAATAAATCCAGCAACTAAAGCACATATTATACATATCTGTATTACTTTTGGAATTAATAAAGATATCTTTTCCACTTGACCTCTAATCATTGGATGTATTTTCTCTGTAAATAATATTCCAAGTACTCCCCATAATAATGAATATAAAAGGCTTATTCTTCCATTTAAATTTAGTATATCATTTGAATAATCCCACCATCTTTGATTGAACATAACCTCCAATACATAAGAAACAATATACTCAAATACAGAAAAAGATATTACTGCTACAAAAAATTTCAGAAATCTATTTCCTTTCACTTTACCCAAACTTGCTATTAATATTAATGCTCCAAATCCATATATAGGGCATATAGGTCCAAATAAAAATCCTCTATTTACAAAGCGACGTTCAACATACATAGCATATATTACTTCAAGTAACCAACCTATAAACGAATATATGAAAAAATATATAATAGCCTTTGGTGCATTATTTAACTTTCTCTTTTCTACCACTGTTATTTCATTCAATATTTTACCCCCAATGTTTACATTTTTGTTGCAAATTCTTATAAGTATTTACTACTTCAAAATTGTTTCTGCTAATTGTTGCAATTTCTCACGAGATTCATTATTTAAAGTTGACATTATTGTAACGGTTGGCTCACATATTGTTATACCCTTCATACTATTTATTATATCCTTCATACACTTACCAGCAGATGGTGCCCAAGTTCCATTTTCTATTATACCTATTTTACGATTTTGATAATTTTTTCCTGCTAAATGATGTAAAAACTGCTCCATAGGTGGAAATACGCCCATATTGTAACTTGAAGCAGCAAGTATTAATTTATCGTATCTAAAAGCATCCTCTATTGCTTCTGCCATATCATCTCTAGTTAAATCTGTTAGTACTACTTTTTTTGCTCCTTTATTTTCTAATATGTCCGCTAATTCTCTAGCTGCATTTGCTGTATTTCCATGTATTGAAGCATACGCAATTAGAACTCCATCATCTTCAGGAGTATAACTACTCCAAGTATTATATTTATCTATATAATATCCTAAATTTTCTTTTAATATTGGTCCATGTAATGGACATATCATTTTAACATCTAAAGTTGCTAATTTTTTTAATAATGCTTGTACTTGTACACCATATTTTCCAACTATGTTGAAATAATATCTTCTAGCTTCACATAGCCATTCTTCTTCTGTGTCTAATGCTCCAAATTTTCCAAATCCATCTGCTGAAAACACTATTTTTTCTGTTTGCTCATACGTAACCATAACTTCTGGCCAATGTACCATTGGTGCCATAAAGAATTGTAATGTATGTTTTCCTATGTTTAATGTATCTCCCTCTTTAACAACTACTTTTCTTTCTTCTAAATCAGGTATATTAAAGAACTGTTGTAACATTACAAAAGTTTTTTCATTTCCAACAATTTTCATGTCTTTATATTTTCTAGCTACTGTTTCAATATTATAAGCGTGATCAGGTTCCATATGAGAAACTACTAAATAATATGGTTTTTCATTTCCAAGTGCTTTTTCTAAATTACTTAACCACTCTTCAGATTTTCTCTTATCAACAGTATCCATTATTACATTCTTTTCGTCTTTTATAAGATAAGAATTATAAGATATCCCATTTGGTACAACATATTGGCTTTCAAATAAATCTATTGTTCTATCATCCACTCCAATATATAATATATCATCTTTAATCTGTATATCTTTCATATTTTCAAACCCCTTCTTGTAATCTAATAAAATAAATACAGGGCATGAAAATCTATAGTATTATAATACTTTAATCATGCCCTAATTATATTTATGTTAATTTATTCCTCGACTTTTTCAAACATTTCTTTTGGAACTCCACATAATGGGCATACCCAATCATCTGGTAAATCTTCGAATTTTACTCCTTCTACTTCTTCATCATAAATATAACCACATACTGTACATTTGTATTTTCCCATAATATTCACTCCTATATAAATATTTTTCAGATTTGCTTCTGTTTAAATTATTATATATCACTTAACTATAAAAAATCAAGTTGTTTATACCGTTAATTTATTTTTATTTTTTATATTTACAATAAAAATAACTAACGCTGAAATTAAGAAAGTAATTGCATAAATTGCTATACAAATTTTCCAATTTCCATCTATTAAATTTTCTCCTGCAAATGTAGAAGATATTACTGATGGAAATCTTGCAATCATAGAAATTAATATAAACTTCCATGGATTTATTGGTAATAATCCTGCTATATATACCAATAAATCTTTTGGTGTACCTGGCATTATAAAAAGTATTGCCATTATTATCTCTATTTTCTTTGTATCTTTAAACCACTTACTGTTTTCAATTTTTTTAATTTTTCTCTTATCGCAAAACGTATATACAAATCTTCTTCCAAATTTTTTTACAAGGAAAATTATAGCTGTTGTTATAATTGCTGTAGTAATTGTTATAAATATTAATCCACCTATACCTCCATAACACATTCCTGCTAGAACTTCTATTGGCTCTCCTGGAATAATTATTAGAAATATTTGTGCAATTTGTAATCCAAATAAAGATAACATTCCTAATATTTTAGAGTTTTCTAGTTTTTGTTTAAAAAGAATTTGCCCCTCTGGCGTAGATAAATTCTTTATTATAGGAAAAAAATACATAATTGCAAAAATAAATATTAATACAGTAATTATAGCTAAAATTGCCTTTAATATTTTTACTTTATTTTTATTACTCATATTTTTACCTCTTTTTATATAATGTTTATTATATTATACATTAATATTATAAAAAGTAAATCTCTTTATTGTCAAATTTTGACTAATTTTAGATATTTTCTTGTCTAATAGCTTCCAAAATGTTTTCTTTCTTAATTTTACTTGCAGAATACATCATTGTTGCTAATACAATTACAAAGACTCCAATTATAGATATTATTATACTATTCCATGGTATTAATATCTCACTAAATTTAATTATATTCTCCATTGTACTTGCTATTAAATAAACTATTAAAAGTGAAACTGGTAATGAATATATTAATGATTTTATTCCAAAAAATATACTTTCAAAAAATAATATCTTATTAAATCCAAATGGTGTTAAGCCTATACTTCTTAACATAGCAAATTCTTTTTGTCTTAATGATATACTTGTACTTATTGTATTAAACACACTTGAAACTCCTATTAAAGTTACTAGTGTTATAAAACCATATAAAAGAATTTTTATTGCTAGTACCATATTATTTTCCTGCCTTAAGTTTAATGCTATATTATTTACATACATTGATATATCTCTATTATCATCTTGTACTCTGTCACATTCTTCTGCTAGTTTTTCAATATCTGTTGCTTTCATAATTATGTTTGTTCTTAATTTTTGATTGTTTTCTTCTCGCCATTCTCTAAATTTTTCATATTCATTATCATTTAATATCATTGTTATTTGTGAATTATATTTATTTGCCTCTAATCCAAATATAGTTTCCTCTGTCAATTTTATATTTGAAATTGTGTATGTTGATACTTTAGTACTTTTATCTTGTTCATTTATTTTAGTAAACTCTAGCTGTATTGAACCTCCTTCTAATTCATTATTAAATACTTTAGTATTTATGCCTACTCCTGAATCATTTCTATATTGTGTTCTATTTATTAATATAGTGTCTCCATAATTACCATGAATTTTATTTATATATTCTTTATATTCATTTTCACTAACATTTATTATCTCTGCACCATAAACTGGATTTGAATTAAGATGTTCATAAAATTCATCCGTATAATATTTTTTATCTAATGGTTTATAGTTCATATTATCTTGTTTTTGAATAGAATACTTTTCAATATATGGTATAGAAGTCATTTCATTTTTTACTTTTTCATTTTCTTCATATAATATTATACTCGTATCATAATCAAATTGATAAACTAGTCCTTCACTACTATCAACTACATATTGCAAATATGAACTAAAAGATATAAACATTACTATACTTATAAATAAAGATATTATTGTAATTCTATATTTTTTCTTGTTTCTTTTCATATTCTTAAGGGCAATTTCGCCTTCTATTCCAAATACTTTTCTAACTAGCTTACTTGTCCTTATTTTTCTTTTATTTATCTTAATGTCATCATTCTGTCTTATAGCTTCAACTGGTGTAACCCTACTTGCTCTTTTAGCTGGTAACCATGCTGAAATTAATACTACTGCAAACATAAATATTAAAGGTATACTGATAAATACTGGATTTACTGTTAAATAAAATGTATATGATATTACACCTTTTAACAATTGATTCATTATTTTTAATACACAATATATCCCTATAAAAGCACTTGCAGTACCTAGTATTATTCCTATTCCTCCCACTACTATTGCTTCGAAAAATACGCTGTTTCTTATCTGTCTTTTAGTTGCTCCTACACTAGATAACAAACCAAATTGTTTTTTCCTTTCCATAGTAGAAATTGCAAAAGAATTATATATTACTATAATACATCCAACTGAAATAAGACCTAAAGCAATAGACATCATCCCTGCAACTGCTGCTGTAAAGTTACCTCTTTCACTAGTTCCATAATAATATAAAAGCATATTATTATTGGATACTCTATCTGCTCCTTTAATTCCTAATTCTTCTTTTAATTCCCCTGCAATGTCATAAGTTTTTCGTGGGTTCTTATATACTACATAAGTATTTGTATATTCTTCATTTGTCAAATTATCATCTATTGTAAATACAGAATATCCACAAGAAGAACGTTCTTCAAAAATAGGTCTCTCTACTTCTCCTACTATGGTAAATTCTCTACTTTCTACAATTTGTAATTTTTCATTTTCCGTAAACTCTATAGTGTTTATAATTTCTCCATTTTCATCATAATAGAAATTATCATCTTTAACCAAATTAACAATGTCTAATACTTTACCATCATCAGAAACTCTATAACCAAGTTCTAATTTAATAGTATCTCCCACATTAAGTTTTACTCCTCCATTTGTTTGTATGTGTCTAGAAATGATTAATTCGTTTGAGTTTTCTGGAAATCTTCCTTCTATTAAATTCAATCTTTCAAAAAAATTACTACTTACACTTTTTAATTTTAAATATATTTTATCTTCATTTTTACTGCCATCTAAATATGAATACCCTATATTTTTTTCATAATATACTTCTTTTACTTTTAGATTGTTTATTAAGACGTTTGTTTTTTCTCCATCTATATTTTTAAAAACAGTATGATAATCTCCATAGCTTTTAATAGCATCTTCATAAGTTGCTTGGTATAAACTTGAAAACAATAGTCCTATTCCTACCATTAAAGCAGTAGAAAGTATAATGCCGATTATAGTTACTAAAGTTCTCCTTTTATTCATAAGAAGATGTTTAATAGTTAAATTTCTTAAAATTTCCATCTATCTCACCTTCTTGTCGCTTACAATTTTACCGTCATCAATAGTAATAATTCTATCTGCATTTAAGGCTAAACTTTGGTCATGTGTTATCATAATTATAGTTTGTTCATATCTTTTATTAGACAACTTTAATAATTCTATAATCTCTTTTGAGGCTTTACTATCAAGATTTCCTGTCGGTTCGTCTGCAAGAAGAACTGCTGGTCTATTCATCAAAGCCCTACCAATAGAAACTCTTTGTTGTTGTCCTCCTGAAAGTTCATTTGGTAAATGCTTAATTCTCGATCTTAAGCCCAAAGTATCAATTAATTCATTCAAATATGTTTCATCAGGTTTTCTTCCGTCCAACAATAGAGGAAGTGTAATATTTTCTTCCACATTTAGAATAGGAATTAAGTTATAGAACTGATAAATAAGTCCTACTTGTCTTCTTCTAAATACTGCAAGATTACTTTCATTTAGCTTAAAAACATCTTGGTTATCAACATATACCTTTCCAGAACTTGGCTTATCTACACCTCCTAAAATATGTAGTAAAGTAGACTTTCCGCTTCCACTTGCACCAACTACGGCAACGAATTCTCCCTTATTAACACTAAAACTTATTCCATCTAGTGCTTTAACAAAAGTTTCATTCTTTCCATAGGTTTTGCATAAATTTTCAACTCTTAATATTTCCATTGTTTTCCCCTTTCTTAATTAAGTTCTTTATATTGATATTATACAAATAGCAAGTGACTTTATAGTGACAAAAATTATTACAAAATTGTCACAATTTAAAAATGGGCACGTTGCGCCGTACCCTCCTACAAATTTTCTAAAATTCTTCCGTCTTCAATTTGTATAATTCGATCTGCCAATTTTGCAATCTCTAAATTATGAGTAATCATTATAATTGTTTGTTTATATTCCTTATTAGCCTTTTTTAGTGTTTGTACTATGTCATTGCTTGACTTGGTATCTAGGTTTCCAGTAGGCTCATCAGCTAAAATTATTGTTGGGTTTATCATTAATGCTCTTCCAATAGCTACTTTTTGTTGTTGTCCTCCTGATATTTCACTAGGTAAATGTTTTCTTCTATTTTCTAAATTTAGAAACTTAATAATTTCATCTAATTTTTTCTTATCAACTTTTCTCTTATCAAGTTCTATAGGTAATAGTATATTTTCTTCTACATTTAAAGTAGATATTAAATTATAAAATTGATAAATAATTCCTATTTTTTGTCTTCTTAATATTGTTAATTCTTTTTTATTCATTTCATATATATTTTTATCATAAAAATATACTTTTCCATGGGTTGGTCTTTCTAAACCTGCAATTGCATGTAACAGTGTAGATTTGCCACTTCCAGAAGGACCAATTATTGCTATGAATTCTCCTTCTTCTACTTCAAAAGATACATTATCTAGTGCTACAACTTCTGATTCGCCTTTTCCATAAACTTTATTTAAATTTTCTACTTTTAGAATTTTCATTATTTTTTCTCCTTTAATCTATTCTTCTATAGCTCTTGTAGAAAGTATTGTTATACTCAAAGATATAAGTAGTAATATCATTATAAATATAAAAATACTTCCATATGGTATTAATAATTTATTTAAAACAATAATATTTTCCATATATTTTATAATTCCATATAATATTGGTATTGACAATATTATTGATATTATTGTTGCCTTCATAAACATATAAATACATTCATAGATTAAAGTTTTATTTATATTTTCTTTGGTCGCACCTAAACTATTTAATATTTTAAAGTCCTGCTTTCTCTCACATAAACTTGCATTTATAATATTTATAGCACTTACACTTCCTATTACTACTATTGCTATTATTATAATCCTTAATATTAATTGTACTATGTTAATATAAATAATTTTCTCCTGATTTTCTAACGTATAATATTCTGCATCTATCTCTATGTTCTTTTTTTCATTTATATCTTGTATCTCTTTTATATAATTTGAAAATTCAATTATATTTCCGCATTTGACTTTTACATTTAGACTATTATTAATTATAAATTTTGACACAGCTTTTTTATTTTTAGAAGCATAATCTTCACATTTTTCTTCTATTTTATTATATGTATCCATATTAGTAAATATAGTAGGATGTTTGTACATAGTCTTTATTTCTCTGTACCCCTCTATTAGCTCATCTGTCAATATGAAATTTCCATTTAAATCTTCATCATCAACTATCTCATATCTTACTACATCGTACCATACTTCACTTACAATACTTAATTTAAAATTATCTTGTGTTTTAAATGCTTGGAAATTTGTATATGTTAATTGCTCATCTCCATTAATCTCACTTACGTTATTATAAATTATAAAATCTCCATAACTAGCATTTAATTTTTCAATATAATTCTTATATGTTTTATCATCTAAACCAATTACTCCCATATTTATACTTTTTTTGTTATCCTCATATTGTGTAACTAAAATATCGGTTATAAGTACACTTTCTGGTTCTACTAAAAAAAATAACCCCGTTATTTTATATTCCATATATTCTACTTTGTCTCCAGATTTAGCCTTATAATCTTCTAGTATGTATTTATAATCTAATGGCTCTTCAAATCTTAATTCTGCATCAACATCATATTCATTCACTATTTCAGAAGTCGCTTTTTCATAGTTAATGTATGTACTAATTGCAATATATGAAGTCATACAAACTACAAGTAAAATAGTTATAGTTCTATATTTATTTCTGTTTCTTCTTATATTCTTTATTGCTATTTTTCCTTCTATTGGAAGTATTTTTTCCAATAATGTAACTCTCTTTTTGTATTTTATTTCTTTGTTATTTTTAATCCCTTGCATAACAGATGTTGTACTTGCTTTTACGCTTGGAATTAATGCAGATTCAAAAATATTTATTAATATTATACATACTGATAAAATTAAATATTTAGAATCAACTATTAGCCTAAAATTATATCCTGTATCTGATAATATATTATTTAAAATGTTTAAGATAACATTTGTTGCTACAATGGAAAACATTCCACCTATAATCATTCCTATTATTCCTAAAATGATACCTTCAAAAAAAATCATTTTTAAGATTTGACCCTCTGTTCCACCAATACTATTTAAAATAGCATATTCTCGCTTTCTTTCATTTATAGTTATTAAAAATGAATTATATAGTATTATTATAAATAAAATTGAAAATGCCACTAATATAAATATTATTAATATATCTATAACATAAGAATAATTTATTCTTGCCACAGCATTGTACTTATCTATATTTATATAAACATCTATCAATCCATATACAGTAAGTAACTTTTGATTAAATTCACATTTATCTTGATTATAACGTAATTCTTCTTTAGATAAATTCAACGTTTCTATTATGTCTGTTGAATATTTACATACTTCTCTTACATTTTTATATTTAATATAAACATTTATATTATTAATACCGTCAAAAGTATATGGTTCTTCTAATTTTTTTAATTGATCATCTTCCTCTTCTTGGATATAAATTTTATCAATATATCTTTTATCCTTTATTTTATTAAAGCTATCGATATCCAAATCTCTTATTATAAAATGATAGTCATTATATTCTGTTTCTATATTTTCAGTAATTCCATTTCTAACACTAGAAATTAGTAATATTGTAGTAAATATAAGTATCGTACACAATATTATTGATATAATTGTAAATATCATTCTTTTTATATTTTTTCTTATATTATTAAATGTTAATTTTATTTCTATTTTCATATATACTCTCATTCTTTCTTACTTTTTACTAACGTTTCTTTTACAAAAGCAGAAATATTTGTTAAAATTTTATTCTTCACTCTAATTTATATTTACCTCTTATAATATACATTTATATATTTTTTTGAAAAAGGGAGTTCAGAACCTAAACTCCCATAAAGTAAGATGCAAATGTGCAGAATAGTTATCATTTACTACTATATGGTTGATTTTGTTAATATCATTATAGATACACCTTTAGTTATAAAACATCAGGTCCACATCATAGATCCAGATACTAGATACATAATTAACTGATACCTGCCATTCTCCTGCGTCAAGACCACTGCCTACCCATGTTAGAGAACCTAATTTATTGTTGGCCGTCGTTGTAATTTGTCTAACCTCACCTGTAGCAGTATTAGTTAGGTAAAGTATTACCACTCCATCGGAGTTCGTTCTCCCTACCAACCATTCAACAGTTTTTGAGTTGTATGACAAGTGCACCGTACCAAGTACTTTATCCTTCGTAAGCCTCCCTGTATAGTGAAGTTCGTCAAGCAGTGCATTGGTAGAGTCAACACTACCAATAGTTTGTATTGACATAGTGGTTATCTTGTCTGCATCTGAAACTTTTTCTGCTGCCATAACGGGTACGTTGATATTCATCCACATAACTACCATCATTAAAACAGCTGCAATCGATTTAAATTGTTTACGCATATTTTTTGTCCTCCTAATTATAAACAGATTGCACATTTGCAATTACTTTTACCAATTTTACATTGGCAATTATACATTACCATATTTTTCCATTGTTGTCAACGTTTTTTTTACATTTTTTTACATTTTTTTAATTTAGAGTTAAATTTCACTTTCGAGTAGTATATTTTTATTATTTAAATGTCAAGCTACAAATTTGAAAAGGATATGAAATTTAGATAATTGATTAAATGATATTATGTTTTTCCTCCTTAATCTATTCTTCTTCTGTAGCTCTTGTAGAAAGTATTGTTATACTCAAAGATATAAGTAGTAATATCACTATAAATATAAAAATACTTCCATATGGTATTAATAATTTTTTTAAGACAATAATATTTTCCATATATTTTATAATTCCATATAATATTGGTATTGACAATATTATTAAATGTTAATTTTGTTTCTATTTTCATATATACTCTCATTCTTTCTTTAATTGCTTATCACATTTTAATTTAAAGTTGATTTTTACTACATTTATCATATTCATCATCATTAAGCTGTACAAATTTTGGTACAAGTTCTCCCAAATTATCTCTACCAGCAGTCTGTTTTATCATTTATAATTCCTTCTTTAATTATCTTTTATATTAGTTATTATAAATAATATATCAAAATAAATAAATTTACAAGGTTCAAAAATAAAACCTTGTAAATTGTTCTTACATATAACATTACTCTTCTCTAATAATATTTTTTCCACCAATATATGTCGCTAGGAAATATGAGCCATATATTGCACCAATAATTACTACTGTTGCTATAATTGAAGGTAGTAAATCATCTTTTGAGGCTAACCCTGACATTATTGTTATTGCAAATTGTATTCCAAAAATAGAATGTATAATCGCTAAAATTAAAGGCATACCAAAGAAAATACCAATTTGTCTAAATAATGCTTTATTAATCATTTTTTCATCACAACCAATTTTTCTTAATATAGTATATCTTTGTTTATTATCACTACTATCTGTTAATTGTTTTAGTGCTAATATAGCGCTACTGGCTATTAAGAATATAATTCCTAAATAAATTGCTATAAATACTACTATCGTTGCTATACCTATACTTGCTTCCCTTAAACTAATTTTTGTAAATCCATCTAATTCTATTCCATTATCATTTAGTGATTTTATAAGATTTGAAGATCCACCATTTCCTGAAAATATTTTCTCTATTTCTTCTTTTTCTTCATCAGTTGCCCCATTATAATTTGCTGATAATAAATACATTTCTTTCATTTCTTCTGTTAAAGGACAACTATCTGGCACTAAAATAATT
>CANRNC010000017.1 GCA_947631915.1 uncultured Clostridia bacterium | reverse complement strand
AACAAGGTTGCGCGTTATGACCAAAGCTATATTATATGACACACAGCGTGAAAAATTTGCAAAGCAAATTTTACTCGATGTGTGAGCGCAACAAATTATATTTCTAAAAAATTTAAAATCAAAAGGCTAAATTCTAGCCAAAAACACCACAAAACCAAAAAACAATAAAATATAGGAGATGATGTATATAGGAAAACTATTAAACCCAAAAGGCAGATAAAATTCATTTTTTTCAAACAAACTCAAAAGACACCAAAAAGCGAAATTGAAAAAGCCAAAAGGTTTTTAGAAGATTATAAGAAAAGGAGTGAGTAATATGAGTAAATTTAAAAATTGGAAAGATGTAAAAAAGGAGTTAAAATTTACACCACAGGAAGAAGAAGAAATGAAGCTAGAAAAGGAACTAATAGAAGCTACAATTTCAGTAAGAAAGAAATCTAAATTAACGCAAAGAGCTTTAAGTGAAAAAAGTGGAGTAATACAGCCATCCATTGCAAAAATTGAAAGTTTTACAAGATCTCCACAAGCTACAACGCTTATTAAATTATTATACCCAATGGGTTATACTATAAGGGTTGTTCCTTTGAAAGAAATTAAAAAATTGAAATAAGAAATCAAAATATAATTTGAATATTAAATTAAAATGGGTTACTTAAAAGTAACTCATTTTAATTTATAAAGAAGAGAACTAGACGTCCTATTTCCCTATCAAAACCGCCAAAATAAAACAAAAATGTACATAAAACTTCATCAATAAAAAATAAACACATAAACCCTGAATTTCCGTAAATAAAACCGCCTAGAATGGTTATTTGAAGCAAAAACTTCCATTTACTTTACATATTTTTATATATTAAAATCATTGTAGAAATTTAAAAAAATTAAACTTTTTTGGAGGTAAATTCTATGGAATCAAACGAAGGAAAAATTAAAAACAAAGCTGTAGGGGCACATTGCAATGTACCTGTTGTAATTACATCATGTATAATATTAACGCTAATAGCAATCATAACAACGTTAACACTACTATGGGGAAATATAACAGAAATTGCAAAAATTAATTCACAACAAGTACAAGGAGATATTAAAGAAGTAGAAGAGACAAAAGTATATAGCATATACATGATGCTAAACGAATTGAGTATGCTAGATAATACACAACTAGCAGGTAATAAAATAAGTATAACCCCTAATAGTGAATTAACTATTTGCTATTATAATGCAATAAATGGAGAGCAAATAGAAAAGGATGAGCAAGGAAACATAGAAGTTCCAGAAGAAGGGGTAAAACTAAAGATAGAAGGAATAGAGGAAGGCAAAAGCTACGACATAGCAATAGAAAATAAGGAAACCATAGAAGATTATGAACAAACCTTCAAAAAAGCAACGATAGAAATAGATGCAACACAAGCAGGAGAACTAGAAGCATATGTAAAAGACATAACAAAAGAGAAAGAAGGACAAGAAGAAACAATACAAGGATCAGAAGAAAACACAGCAATATTTGCATATGAAGAAGAAAATGGAAGAATAAAAATAAAAGGAAACAAAGACGTAGAAATATATTATGCAATCATATATAACGATGCTGTAGGGGCAGATACTACAAATCCAGAAGACATAGATGAAAACCAATGGCAAAAATACAATCCAGAAACAGGGGTAGAAATACAAAAAAATGGAAAATTATATTCAAAATCTAAATATAAAGACGGAGGGTATAGTAAAGTAAACTCACTAACCATAAACAACATAGATAAGCTAGAACCAAGCATAACAGTAACAGGAACAGAAGTAAAAGAAACAAACGACGAGGCAACAGTAAAAATAAGTATGCAAGACACAGAAGCAACACAAGCATATGGAAAATCAGAAGTATATGGATATGCAATAACAAGTAGAGAAGAAGAACCAGCAGACTTTATACCTATAGAGGATTCACAAACAAATGATGAGGGTGTGTTGACAACTGCTATTATTGAAGAAGATGAACCAATAACAGCAGAAGTAGAAGGAATAACAAAAAACGGAAAATATTATGCATGGGTATCAGACAATGCAGGAAATACAAAACATCAAGAAATTCAAGTTAGTGGAATAACAGAAGAGGAAGAAAAAGTAGTAGCAATAATATTAAAGGCACCAGAAAAAGGTAATAGTTTAATAGGAAAAGAGTATAAAACACTAACACAATTAATGGCAGACCTAGATACAAAAAAAATAACACAAGAAGATGGACAAGTAATAGTTCAAATTGTAGCAGATATAAAAAATGAATCAACAAAGATTAATGATAAAAATATAGTAATAGATTTAAATGGATATACAGTAGAAGCAAAATTACAAGAACCAACTTTAAAAGTAGAAAGTGGAAATCTAACAATAGTTGATAATAAATACAATATATCAGACTATATAACAGCAGAAGAAAAATCACAAGAATTAGAAAAATACAAAAGTAAAACACAAGGTGATGAACCTACATCATGCAATGGAACAGTATATAATAAAAACTATATAGCAATACAAGTGGAAGAAGGAGCAACAGTAACATTAGGAGAAGATGAAGGTGTATCAGGAACACCAAGTACAGAAGCCCCATTTATAAAAGGAGGCTTAAAAGGTGTGCTAAATCTTCAAGGAACATTTAACTTTTATGATGGACAAATACAAGGAAAAGTACCAGTAGAAGGAAGAATAACCGATACACCATTATTATATGAATCAACATTAACATCTATAGAAGACGGAATATTTAAAGACATTTTACAAAAAGTATCAGGAATAGAAGCAAAGATAGGAACAACAAAATATACAAAATTAGAAGATGCAATAGAAGTAGCAAATAACAAAATAGGAACATCAGAAAATCAAGTAGAGATAGATGTAGTAACAGAAATAACTAAAAACGAATGTGTTATAGTAGATAACACGAAAAATATAGTATTAGACTTAAATGGTTTTACAATAACAACTACAGCTCAAGACTACGTAATTGAAAACTCTGGTAAATTAGAGATAATAGATTCAACTATCTCAGAATCAGAAGATATGTCAACTACAAAGGGTAAGATAGATAGTAGTACATACTACACGATATATAATGTAGCAGAAGGAAATCTAAAAATAGCAAGTGGAACAATTACATCAAGTAAAAATAGTGCATTAAAAAATGAAGGAATTACAGAGATAGAAAAAGCCAATGTAAAAGGTTTATATAATGATGAACAAGGAAATGTAACGATAAATGGAGCAAACATAACTAGTGGTATAGTAAATTATAAACAAGGTGATATAACACTAAATAGCGGAAGTTTTAAAAGTTACTGTGACAATCACGATGAAGGAATATTAACAATAAATGGGGGAGATACACAAAGTATATCTAATTATGATAATGGAGTAATAACAGTAAACGGAGGAAATATAAATAGTAGCTTAAGTAATAATTCAGGAGAAACCATAATAGATGGTGGAACGATAAAAGGATCAGTTACTAATACTAATGGAAATTTAACAATGAAAAATGGAGAAATAGATACAACATATACTGGTATAAGCAACAATGGAGCAGGAAATGTAATAATGCTAGGAGGAGAAATAAAAGGAGTAGTAAGTTATGCTTCACAGGGAATATATAATGGCTCAACAGGAAATGTAACAATGGCAGGAGGAACTATTAATTTTACTAATAGTAGTTCTACAGTATATGGAATAGAAAATATGGGGACAGGAAGTATAAAAATGACAGGAGGAGAAATTAATATAATAACTACATCAACTGCATATGGAATATATATAGCTGGTGAGAGTGGAGATACAACGATTGAAGGAGGAAAAATTACAATATCTGCAGGGTCTGATTCATGTGGATTAAAGAACAACTATTCATCAGGAGATATAACAATAAAAGGAGGAAATATATCTACAACTACAACGTCTACATATAGTAGTGCATATGGAATCCGTAATGAAGGAACAGGAAACATAATAATGGAAGGTGGAAATATTACTGCAAACATAGCATCTACATATAATACATCTACATCAAATAAATCATATGGAATATATAATATGGAAGATGTAGATATAACAATACATGGAGGAAGTATATCTTCATCTAGTACTTCATGCTATTCATATGGAATCTATAATAAAGGAAATGGAAATATAACAATTGAAGAAGGAGAAATATCTTCAACTACAACGGGCGATTCAAGCGAAGCATATGGAATTTGTAACGATACTAGTGAATCTATAGTGATTATAGGACAAAAAGATGGAAGTGTAGACAATGAAAAAGTAAAAATAACAGGAACAAAATATGGAGTTTTTGGTACTATAAAATATTATGATGGAACAATAAAAGGTGGAACAGAAGCAATAGTAGGAACAGTTGAGGATTCAGAAGATGGATATGATATATTATTAACAAAAGAAGAAACAGAGCAAATAGTATTAGAAAGTAAAACACAAGATGTAGCATACGTAGGAGATGCTCAAGATGTACTATATGATTTAGAAACAGCTATAGATACATGCGAAAATGGTCAAAAAGTAACATTGGAAAAAGATACAGTAATAACAAAACCACTAAATATAGGAGAAGATAAAGAACTAACTTTAAATTTAAATGGAAAAAATATAAGAGTTTTTGCTCCAATAGTAAATAATGGAAATATTACAATTACAGACGAAACAGAAGAATCTAGTGGAAAGATATTTGGAAATTCACAAAAAGCAATAGAAAATAATGGAACTTTAAAAATATCAGGTGGAAAGATAAATATAACAGGTACATCAGAAGAGTCAAAGCAGAACGTATATGGAATATATAATAATAATGAAGGAAATGTCACAATTGAGAAAGGCGAGATATTAACATCTACAACATCTATACGAGGACAAGATTATGCATACGGAATTTATAATAAAGCATCAGGAAAAATAACAATAAAAGGAGGAGATGTATCTGCATCAGGGTATAATGCATATGGAATTTATAATGAAAGTACAGGAGAAATAATAGTAGAAAATGGAAATATATCTGCGAAAATAAGCACATATGGTTATGCATATGGATTATATAATCAAGGCGTAGGAAAAATAAAAGTAAAAGATGGAAGCATAACTTCAAAAGGAACCTATGTATCATGTGGAATTTACAATGCTGGAGAGGGAAATATAATTGTAGAAGGAGGTAGTATATCTGCAAATTCTTCATTAAATTCTACATATGGAATCAATAATAAATCTATTGGTAATATTGAAATAGGAATAAAGAATAGTGAAATAGATACTAATAAGCCTAAAATAGAAAGCTCATTATATGGAGTATATAATGAAAGTAGTGGTAAGATTAAATTTTATGATGGAAGAGTAATTGGTAAAGAGAACCAATCTATTAGTGGTGGAATTTCTGATGTTGAAGAAGATTATAACATAGTAAAACATAAACATGGAGAGAGTGGTTATGATGACGTTAAGGAAGGTATGGAATGTTCTATACCAGAGAAAGTTGAAATAGCTTTAGTAAATTCTAATAATACAAAATACACTTCATTAAAAGAAGCATTACAAGCAACAGCATCAAGTGGAACTGATAAAATAACAATATTAGCAGATAATATAATAAGTGGAAGTAGTCAATCATTAGAGATTAGCCAAGGTAAAGATATCACAATAGATTTAGCAGGACACACAATAACAGCTTCAAATAATGAAGCAATAGTAAATAATGGAACTTTACATATAACAGATTCAACAGAAAATGGAAAGATAATAGGTGAGACAGGAACAATATTAGTAAATAACGAAAACGCAACTCTACAAGTAAAAGATGTATTACTAACTATAAAAGCATATGGGGAGGCTATTAAAAATCAGGGAACATTAGAAGTAGAAAACTCTTATATTAATATAAAAGGAAGTTTTCCATATGAATTACCTGATGAAAAATCCGATAAAATATATGGAATATACAATACAAATAAGGCAACAATAAAAGACTTAACTATACAAGAAACTACATACGATGGGCAAAGAACTTGCTATGGAATATATAATGAACAAGAATTAATAATAGAAGAAATGGATATGAAAGGTGACAATTCATCTATAAAATATGGAATTTATAACAAGGGCGGAAATGTAAAAATAGGTAAAGAAGAGGATCATGAATATTCTAATATAACTATAAAAGGAAAATATGGAATTTATAATGAAGGAAATGGAGAGGTAACTTTCACAAGTGGAGACATAGAAGCAAGAGAATATGGAATTTATAATCAAGGTGAAGGAAACGTAACAATAAACGGAGGAGATATTGATACAACATCAGATAAAGAAACATATGGAATTTATAATGAAGGAGAAGGAACTATAACAATAACAAAAGGATATATAAGTTCAGAAGCATCGGATTATTACTCATATGGAGTTTATAATAAAGGAACAGGACAAATACTAATACAAGGAGGAATAATAAATTCACAAACAACATCTTTAGCTACTCAGGCATATGGAGTGTATAATAAAGGAGAAGGAACTATAAATATAACAGAAGGAAATATATCTTTAACAACAGATAACCATAACGCGTACGGAATATATAATGAAGGAACAGGAAAAGTACAAGTAACAGATGTAACAATAAATTCATACGTAGATAGCAATTTATATGGATTTTATAATCAAGCTCAAGGGAATATAACTATTAATAAAGCAACAATAGAAGGAAACTATGGAATATATAATAATAGTAATGGAACAATAACAATACAAGGAACAGTTACCGTAGACGAGGGATATTGTTTCGAGTCAATTGTATATGGAGTTTATAATAAGGCAGAAGGACAAATAATAATGCAGGCAGGAAGCTTATCAGCAACATCTGATTCAAATTCTGCATATGGAATATATAATGAAGGAACAGGAAGTATAACAGTAACAGAAGGAAATATAACTGCAAATACAACCGAAGAATCAAGTTTGGCATATGGAATTTATAATAACTCTGATGCAGTAACAGTTATAGGACAAAAGGATGAAAGTGTAGATAATACTAAAGTAAACATATCAGGCACATCATATGGAGTGTATTTTGGAACTATAAAATATTATGATGGTACAATAATAGGCGAAATAGAGGCAATAGTTGGAACAATAAATGAAACAGAAGATGATAATGAAATAGTATTAACAGAAGAAGCAGAAAAAGAAAAAGCAATAATAGGAAAACAACAAGGTATAGCTCATATTGGAGAAGACACAGGTACAACATATGATAGCCTAGCGACAGCAATAAATGCTTGCCAAGAAGGAAATACAATAGTATTAGACAAGAATATTACAATAACAACAGCATTAAATATAGACGAAAATAAAAATGTAATTTTAGACTTAAATGGAAAAAAGATAAGAGCTTTTGCTCCAATAATTAATCAAGGGCAACTTACCATAACAGATAATGCAAGCGAAGCAAGTGGAATTATATATGGAAATGGAAATATATTAAACAATGAAACTAATGCTAACTTAACAATAGAAAAAGGAACAATAGAATTAGATACTAGAGGAGAACAAAAAGCAATAGAAAATAAAGGAACTTTAAAAGTATTAGGAGGACAAATCAATATAACTGAATTGTTAGGGGCTTTAAATATATATGGTATATATAATAATTCAGAACAAACGTCAACAATAGAAGGATTAACAATATCTTTATCTCAAGAAGGCTTGATTAATAATTTATATGGAATATATAATGAAACAGGTACAATAACTATAGGAAAAGAAGAATCTACAGAAGACAGCTCTATTAATATAACAGGTGGCTACGGAATCTATAATAAAGAAAATGGTAATATTATGGTAAAAAATGCCAAAATAAATTCAGATAATAGTGAGGTAATATATAATGATGGTGGAAATGTAACAGTAGAAAAAGGTGATATATCTTCAGAAGGGAATGCAATATTTAACAGAGGAACATTAACACTAGGTAATAAAGATGACGGTAATGTAGATATGCAAAACCCAAGTATAACAGGAAAAACATACGGAATATCAAACGATGGAACATTAAACTTCTATGATGGAATAATAAAAGGAGAAGAACAAGCAATATCAGGAGAAGTAACTTCATGGGCAGAAGGATATGAAGTAAAGAATTATGATTTAGCAAGAATTGCAATATTAAGTTTGCCAGGAACTTTTGATGATTCAATTAAAGTAGGAGATACATATATAGACTCATTATCATCAGCAGTGATAGTAATATCAAACACAACAGATAGAACAGGTACAATTGAAATTAATTCAAGTCTAATAAATATAAATGAAGCTATAACAATACCAACAGGTGTAGATATAACAATAGCATTACAAGGAAATCAAATAACATATCAAGATACAGAAGTAGCGATAACAAATAACGGAACTTTAAAGATAATAGACTTTGAAGATGTATCACAAAGCAGTGCAGAAATTACATCATTAATTAAGAATGAAAATGGAACAGTAATAAAAAATGATGGAACTTTAATAATAGGACAAGAAGACAATGCAAATGAACAGTCACCACAAATAGAAGGAAATCCAGCAATAAGCGCACAAAGTCCAGAAATAAAGAGTGGAAAAATAGTAGGAGAATATCCAAATAATATAAAGGCTTACAGAACGTATGCAATGACATTAAACAATGGCGATAAAGTATTATCATTAGACCCAGAAATAACAGCAACTCCAACAGAATGGACTAAGAACAATGTAAATGCAAATATAAATGCTGACATTATACCAACACTAAACTTATATTCAAGGTCAACATTAGAGATACCATCACAAGTAATAGTACATCATTACATCTATGATTCAGAAGCAGACACAGAAGAAGGAAAATATACAACAGTAGAACTAGTAGGAGCAGAAACCAAAACAGGAATAGTAGGACAAGAGTATACAACAAGTGTATCAAGTGAAGTACCAAAGAATTATACATGTATAAATGAGAATCCAGAAGGGGCTTCAGGAACATATGGTACAGAAAACATAGAAGTAAATTATTATTATAAATTAACAACACCAAGTATAGAAAAGAATATAGAGAAGATAGTAACATTAGAAAAGAACGAAGAAGGAGAAGCGGTACTAACAAGAGAAGATGGCGAAGTACCATATACAATAACATACAATACAACAATAAGAAATTACATAGGAAAAGCAATAATAAGAATAGTAGACACATTACCGGCAAAGATAGATGTAACTAGATCAGAGATAGCAGATGGAGAATATAATGAAGAAGCAAAAACAATAACATGGACAAAAGAAGTAAACATAGATACATTTAAAGATGGAGACTACACAGAAGAAATAGTAAAAGAAATAATATTAGTATACAAAGACCAGGATGTAACACAAAACCTAGTAAATGAAGCAAAAGGTGAAACAATAACATATTATCCAGAAGGGCACTTAAACAAAGAAAATGAAGAACTTGAAAAAGAAGAAATAAAAGACAATGTAGTAGTAAGACAAGACTATGGAGAAGAAGTAACAACAGGAAAAGTAACAGTAAGATATGTAGATCAAGACACAGAAAAAGACATTGAAAAAATAAACCCTGATGATTCTACTATAACAAACTACACATATGAAATAACAGGCAATGTAGGAGAAGCATATGAAACAGAACAAAAAGAAATTCCATACTATGTATATGTAACAAGCACAGAAAACACGAAAGGAACAATAAAAGAAGGAACAGACACAGTAATCTACTATTATAGGAAACAAGTATTTAACTTCTCAATAGAAAAGACATTAGCAGGAGTAACATTAAATGGACAGGCAGTAAAAATCAAAGACAATAAATTAGCAAAAATAGAATTAAAGCCATCAGAGATAGAAAATACAAGTGTAGTAGCAGATTACAAGATAAAGGTAACAAATGAAGGAGAACTAGCAGGAACAGTAAAAGTAGTAGACAAATTACCAGAAGGATATAAAGGATTAATAGTACCAGACTACTGGAAAGAAAATGCAGACGGAACATTAGAAGCAGAAGTAGAGTTAGACATAGGAGAAAGCAAAGAATTAACAGTAACATTAATCTGGGAAAATAGTGAAGAAAACCTAGGTTCAAAATCAAACAAAGCAGAGTTAGTAGGAGGAGAAAACGTAGCAAACTACGAAGATACAAACAAAGAAGACGACATATCAGAAGCAACAATAGTAATAAGCATAAAGACAGGAGAAACAGTAAGTATAATAATCCTAATAATGCTAACAATATCATGCATAATAAGTGGATACTTAATCTTCTGGGTAGCACCAAGAAAAGGAAAAGAATCAAACATAAAAGACATCAGATTTCTAAATAAATAACTGTAGGGGCACATCGTGCCCCTAATATGAAGCAAATCAAAGCCGTATATTGACAAATTAAAAACAATATGTTATTATTTAATTACAAAATAAATGAACTTTGAATATCGCAGTTATTCAAAATTAGTTGTATGTGCATCCGCGAATGCACATACTTTTTTTATATTCTTAGGAAAGTCATCCACGATAGTGGAGAGTTTTCTTAGATTTCTCAGCTGTGCGAATTTATTAGCTACAGATGAGTTATGCGTTAGAAAGATAGTTATGCGAAATTTAGATTTTATTAGCAATTCTTAAAATTAGTTTTTTATTCAAAAAATAGAGTAGACCGCGAAATCTACCCTATCGACTAAATATTATTGCTTATTAGTCTTAACTTTTTTCTCATCTGAATTTTGTTTGTATTTATGTAACTGCTGTTGTAAGATAATGTTCTTTTCTTTTTCTGATATGTACTTATCAACAAAATGCAGAATCAAATCGCAGTTGTTCAAATTTAGTCCCCCTTTCCGCCCTTTAGAAAAAGCTATCCTTTCTATTACGTAAGGTTAATTATTATTTTATTATAGTTAATTAATAAAATCAAGCTTATCTGAAAACTTATACAAAAATTTGTTCTAAGATATTATTATTTGTAAGGGTATATTGCATATATTTATAAGATTTACTATGAATTGTTCGTACCATTTCCCTAACAAAACCTCCAAAATAAAACAAAAATGTACATAAAACTTCATCAATAAAAAATAAACACATAAGCCCTGAATTTCCGTAAATAAAACCGCCTAAAATGGTTATTTTAAACAAAAACTTCCATTTACTTTATATATTTTTATATATTAAAATCATTGTAGAAATTTTAATGAAAAACTAAACTTTTTTGGAGGTAAATTCTATGGAATCAAACGAAGGAAAAATTAAAAACAAAGCTGTAGGGGCACATTGCAATGTGCCCGCTGTAATTGTAACATGTATAATGTTATTAATAATAGCAATGGTAACAACAGTAATGCTACTTTATAGTAGCAATCTAGGAACAACAAGAATAGGATCACAACAACTAAAAGCAGACTCAGATGAACTAGAAGAAGAAAAAATATATAGCATATATATGATGATAAACGAATTAAGTATGTTAGATAATACACAACTAGCAGGAAATAAAATAAGCATAACGCCTAATAGTGAATTAACTATTAGCTATTATAATGCAGTAAATGGAGAGCAAATAGAAAAAGACGAGCAAGGAAACATACAAGTCCCAGAAGAAGGAATAAAATTAAAGATAGATGGAATAAAGGAAGGCGAAAGCTACGATATAGAAATAGAAAACAAAGAGACAACAACAGATTATGAACAAACCTTCAAAAAAGCAACGATAGGAATAGATGCAACACAAGCAGGAGAACTAGAAGCATATGTAAAAGACATAACGAAAGAGAAAGAAGGACAAGAAGAAACAGCACAAGGGTCAGAAGAAAACACAGCAATATTTGCATATGAAGAAGAAAACGGAAGAATAAAAATAAAAGGAAACAAAGATGTAGAAATATATTATGCGATAGTATATAACGATGCTACAGGTGTTGCTAATGCAGAAGATATAACAGAAGAACAATGGCAAAAATATAATCCAGAAACAGGAGTAGAAATAGAAAAAAACGGAACATTATATGCCAAATCAAAATATAAAGATGGAAAATATAGTGAAATAAAATCATTAACTATAAATAACATAGACAAACTAGAGCCAATAGTAAGAATAGCAGAAAAAACAACAAATAGAGTACAAGATGAAGTAACAGTAACAATAGAAATGCAAGATGCAGAAGCAACAGAAATCTATGGAAAATCAGGAATATATGGATATGCAATAACAGACACCGAAGAAGCACCAGAAGAATTTACACCTGTAAGTGGAGAAGAACCAATATCAGTACAAATACCAGGAATAACCCAGAACGGAACATACTATGCATGGGTACAAGACATAGCAGGAAATATATCAAAAGAAGCAATAAATGTAAATGAAATACAAGAAAGATATGCAGTAGTAATAGTATTAGATGCACCAGAAGAAAGTATAATAGGAGAAGAATATTTTACTTTAGAAGAATTAGTAGGAGTATTAGAAGAGAAAAATATAACAGCAGAAGATGGAGAAATAATAGTACAAGTAGTAGCAGATATAACAGATGAATCAACAGAAATAGAAGATAAAAATATAACAATAGACTTAAACGGATACACAATAGGTTCAATTTTACAAAAACCAACTGTAAAAGTAACAAGTGGACAAGTAAGAGTAGTAGATAATAAATATGACATAGCAGACTATATAGAAAATACAGCAAGACAAGAGAAATTAAAAAGAAAATATTCAAGCAAAGCCGAAGGAAAAGGAAGTATAGAAAGCCAAAACTATGTAGCGATACAAGTAGAAGAAGGAGCAACAGTAACATTAGGAGAAGATGAAGGAATAGAAGCAATTCCAAATAGTGAAAGTCCAAGAATAGAAGGAAAACTAAAAGGAATATTAAATAATGGAAAACTAAACTTCTATGATGGTCAAATAATAGGAAAAGCACCAGTAGAAGGAGAAGTAACAGACACGCCAATTTTATATGAATCAATAGTAAGACCAATGGAAGAAGAAATATATAAGGATACATTAGAAAAAGTAAGAGAAATAGAAGCAATAATAGGAAGAACAAAATATGTAAAACTACAAGATGCTATAAATGAAGCAAATAGCGAAGCTACAGGAGAGCAAATAGAAATAGACATAGTTGCGGATATACCAGTAACAACAACTCTAACAGTAGATAATACAAAGAATATATTATTAGACTTAAATGGACACACAGTAAAAATTACAGAATATGAAGTTTTATTAAGAAACTCAGGAGAAATTGAAATAATAGATAGTAGTATAACAGAAGAAGATGATAGTACAACCATAAAGGGGAAATTTTATAGCAATGGTGAACGTGAAATCATAGAAAATACTAGTGAGAGTGCAAAATTAACAATAACAAGTGGAGCAATTGTGCACGAAGGTAGTAGTTGGGTAATAAAGAGCAATGGACGGTATGATAGAAGTCAATGGTGGAAACTTAATAAGAAACACTACAACATTTGGAGAGTATGCGGTTTTATATGGTTGCTCTAATAGTGAATCAAATATAGTAGTAAACGGAGGCAATATAACATCATCAGATAGAGCGATTCTATTAGAGAACGGAACAAATTGTACAATAAATGGAGGAAATATAACAGCAAAACATACGGTAATAGAGGTAAATCGAGCAGAATTGATTGTAAATAATGGTAACCTGTTTGCTGAATTTACTAATCAACCTGCTATATGGTCGATTTCATCTATTTCTGCAAATATAACAATTAATGGAGGAAAACTAACACAAAATATAGGGGTAGGAAGCTCTGGAAATCTGTTAATTACAGGAGGGGAAATAAGTGGTAATACAGATGATTTAATAGAAATACAATCAGGAAGTACAGCAATAATAGAAGGTGGAAAGATTAATTTATATACAGATAATAATAAGTATGCCTCTATACAAGGAATCTCTAATTCAGGACGATTAACAATAAAAGGTGGAGATATATCCGCATCTGCAATATCTAATGCCACTGCAATAATGAATTATGGAGAATTAACAATAGAAGGAGGAAATATAACTGCAGGAATAGTAGCAGATAACACATCTTATCAAAGTGCTATAGGAATTAGAGGTAAATGTACAATAACAGGAGGGAATATAACAGCGTCTACAGCAGGTAATAAATCAGGAGACAAATCATATGGAATTAACGGAGGACCTATAACAATGACAGGAGGAACTGTATCATCAACTAATTCAGGTGAATCATATGGAATCTACGGTTCTGGAGAAACAACAATACAAGGAGGAACTATATCTGCATTTACAAAATCAGGTTCTTCATATGGAATCAATAATAATACAAGTATAACAATAGAAAAAGGTAATATATCTGCTTCAGCAGAAGGAAAACTAAGTTCAGCAATAGGAGTTAGTGGAAAAGCAGTTATAGGTAAAAACGATGAGGTAATAGATAATACAGAAATAAGTATAACAGGAAAGACATATGGAGTTAGTGGAGATATAAAATATTATGATGGAATAATAACAGGAGGAACTGTAGCAATAAACGCTACAGTAAGTGAAATAGCAGGAGATGTAACATTAACAGAGAGTGAACAAGGAAAACAATTAGAATTAAAAGCCAAAGAAACAGGCATAGCATACATAGAAGAGACTTTTTACGATGACTTACAAACAGCCATTAATGAATGCGAAGAAGAAACAATAACATTAGTTAAAGACATTACTGAAACAGATATATTAACTATAGAAACAGGTAAAAAAGTAACTTTAAATTTAAATGGAAATAAAATAACAACATTGACAAATGATATTGCAATAAATAATAAAGGTGAATTTACATTAAAGGATGAACCACAAGAACGAGATAATGAAGAAGGAATGATATGTGGATTTGCTCAAAAAGGAATACAAAATGAAGGAACTTTAAAAATAGAAGGAGGAAGCATTTGCTTAAATTCAACAAATTCTACATATGGAATATATAATGTAGGAGAACATAATTTAACAATACAAGGAGATGCAAAATTTAGAACAAACTATGGAATATATAATGAAGAAGAAGCAACTCTAACAATAGATGAAGGAGAAATATATTCAGAAAACTATGGCGTATATAATGAAACAAATGGTGTATTTAATTTTAATAATGGAGAAATAATAGCTGAAGAAGGAAAAGAGATATGTGGAGAAGTTTCAGAGTTACAAGAAGGACATAACATAGTAAAATATAAACACGAAGAAAATGAAGACCATGCAGTAGAAGAAGGAAAAGAAATTATAGTATTAGAAAATATAAACATAGCAAGTACTAATAACAAAGAATATGCTTCATTATCACAAGCAATACAAGAAACAACAGAAGGTAAAATAACAATATTATCAAATATTGCTATTACAGAAGCCATAGTGATTAGTGCAGATAAAAATATAACATTAGATTTAGCAGGACACGAAATAACATATTTAAATAGTATTCCTATAACAAATAATGGAACATTACATATAGAAGATTCAACAGGAGAGGCAATCATATTAAGTAATAAGAGTAACTTAATATTAAATAATGAGCAAGCAAGTTTAAATATTGATAATGTAACATTAAAATCAACAATATGTGCAAAGGTTATTGAAAATAAAGGAACATTAGAGTTAAGAGAAACTAATATAAATTTAGAAAATGATATAAATGGCACATATGAACAAAAATGTAATTTATATGGAATATATAATTTAAATGCAGGAACTGTTACAATAGAAGATGTAAATATAATAGCAAATACAACAGGAAAGTATACATACATATATGGAATATATAATGAGAGTACAGGAAATGTGGGAATACAAGGTGGAAGTATTTTACTAACTGCAACAGGAGATTCTTCACAATGCTATGGAATTTACAATAAAGAAACAGGGGATATAACGATAGAAAGTATAGACATAACTTTAAATGCATTCAATACATATTCAAATTCATATGGAATTTATAATTCAAAAGAAGGAAATATAACAGTAGAAAATTCAAGTATAATTACAAGTTCATCAAGATATGCATATGGAATATATAACTCAGAAGCAGGAAATGTAACAATACAAGAAGTAAATATATCTTCATCTACAACAGATGATTTCGTATCTGCATATGGAATTTATAATGGAGGAGAAGGAAATATAACAATAAAAGATGGAGAAATATCTGCAACCTCAAAATATGAAGGAACAGGAAAACTTGGTGTAGGAAGTGCTGGTTCTGGTGCATATGGAATTTATAATTCAAATTCTGGAATAATAACAATAGAAAAGGGAAGTATAACTGCAACAAAAAATGATCCACTTTCAACTGAATACGCATATGGAATTTATAATTCTAATACAGGTTCTATAGTTTTGGGAAAAGAAGGAGAGAGTACAGGAACGACCGAAGATATAAATATAACAGGAGAATATGGTATATATAATAGAGAAAGTGGACCAATAAATGTAAACTATGGAACAATATCTAGTACTAAATCTGGAATTTACTGTAAAACTAATTCAGAAGTAGTTATAGGAGAAAAAGACGGACAAGTAGACAATAGTAAAATAGATATTACAGGAGAAGAATACGGAATTTATGGTACTATAAAATACTATGAAGGATTAATAACAGGAAAAACAGAACCAGTACAAGGAACAATAAGTGAAATAGAAAATGAGGCTTATATATTAGTAAAACAAGGTGAAGAAGGAGAACAATTTGAATTAGAGAAACAAGAAGGAATAGCATATGTAGGAAATGATGAAGAAATATTATATAAAGATTTACGAACAGCTATTGAAGCATGTGAAGAAGAAGGAACAATAACTTTAGTTAAGAATGCTTTAATAGAAGAAACACTAACAGTAGAAGAAGGTAAAAAGATAACATTAAATTTAAATGGAAATGACATAAAATCATTAGTTAGTGAAACTGCAATAATAAATAAAGGTGAACTTACACTAAAAGATGAAACAGAAAATGAGACAGGAAAAATATATGGAAAATTCCAAAAGGGAATACAAAATGAAGGAATTCTAGAAATATCAAATGTAGGAATAGATATAAAAAATGATTTAAATTCAGATATATATGGTATATATAGTAAAGGAGAAACAAAAATACTAGGGGGAAACATATGTATATCTTCAGAATATTCTGGTTATGGCTCAAGTAAAAAATATGGAATTTATAGTGAAGATACAGGAAAAATAAATATAGAAGGAGGAAATATAGACTTAAAGATAAACTCCTCAAACGGATCAATTGAATCATATGGAATTTATAATGTAGGTACAGGAGAAATAATTATAGAAGAAGCAAGTATATCTTCCATTGTAAATGCTACATCATCTAGTAAGTCATATGGAATAAATAATCAAGGCGGAGGAGATATTACACTAAAAGGAGGAACTATATCTTCATATGTATCAATACCTACATATATGTATTATGATGGTTATTCATACGGAATTTATAACGAAGCACAAGGAGATATTACAATAGAGCGAGGAAATATATCTGCATTTTCAGATGCACATTATAATTATGGATACGGAATCTATAGTAAAGATGCATGTCAAATAACATTAGGTACCGAAAGAGAAAATGCAAATAATGATGATATAAATATAGAAGGAAATTGTGGAATATATAATTCATCAAATGGAAATATAATTATGAAATATGGAACGATAAGTGCAACTGGAGAGATTAATAATAAAAAAGATAATTATGGAATATATAATGATTCAGGAAATTTAGAAATAATAAGAGGAAATATAAACTCTACAAACGATACAGCTATTTACAATAATAATGGAACATTAACAATAGGAAATAATGAGGACAACGAAGTAGATGTAACAACACCAAGTATTTCAGGAGAAGCAAATGGAGTATATACTGGAGGAACATTCAATTTCTATGATGGAATAATAAAAGGAAATTCTGGTGCAATATCAACAAGTACAGAGATATTAACAATACCTGAAGGATATGAAATACAATATACAGACATAACAAAAACAGCGAAATTAAGAACGATAGAAGAAGGTTATTATTTAATATTAGCACAAGGAACATATTATAATTCATTAGAAACAGCAATAGGAGTTATATCAAATACAACAAATAGGGAAGGAACAATACATATAAGAGAAAATATCCAAACAGATAAACAAATAGAAATACCAGAAGGAGTAGATATAACAATAGCATTAGAAGGACATCAAATAACATATACAGATACAGAAACAGCAATAATAAATAATGGAACATTAAGAATAATAGACTATGAAAATGTAGAAGTAGGAAGTTCAACAACAGTATCAAAAATACAAAATCAAAATGGAACAGTAATACAAAACAATGGAACATTAATAATAGGACAAGAAGGAAATGCAAATAGAGAATCACCAGTAATAGAAGGAACACAAGCAGTAAAAGGAGAGCCAGCAGACGTAAAGAGTGGAAAATTAGTAGGAGGAACAGAAGGTATACTAGCAGGAAATAGAGTACGTATATTAGCATTAAATAATGAAGGAATAGAGTTATCAATAGCACCGGAAATGAGTTATAAACCAACAGAATGGACAAGAAATAATGCAAGAGCATATATGGAAGCTGATATAATACCGATATTAGAATTATATAGTAAACCAGAAGGTTTAATAGAGACTGGAAAAGTAACAGTAAGATATGTAGATCAAGACACAGAAAAAGACATTGCAATAGATGAAAGTAGTGGTTACGGTTATGAAATAACAGGGAACGTAGGAGAAGAATACGAAACACAGCAAAAAGAAATACCATACTATGTATATGTAAGAAGTACAGAAAATACAAAAGGAACAATAAACAAAGGAGAAGACACAGTAATCTACTATTATAGAAAGCAAGTATTTAATTTCTCAATAGAAAAAACATTAGCAGGAGTAACATTAAATGGACAGGCAGTAAAAATCAAAGACAATAAACTAGCAAAAATAGAATTAAAGTCATCAGAGATAGAAAATACAAGTGTAGTAGCAGATTACAAGATAAAGGTAACAAATGAAGGAGAGCTAGAAGGAACGGCAAAAGTAGTAGATAAATTACCAGAAGGATATAAAGGATTAATAGTGCCAGATTACTGGAAAGAAAATGGAAACGGAACATTGGAAGCAGAAGTAGAACTAGGAGCAGGAGAAAGCAAAGAATTAACAATAACATTAATCTGGGAAAACAGTGAAGAAAACCTAGGACCAAAATCAAACAAAGCAGAGTTAGTAGAAGGAGAAAACCTAGCAAACTACGAAGACACAAATAAAGAAGATAACACATCAGAAGCAACAATAGTAATAAGCATAAAAACAGGAGAAGTAGTAAGTATAATAATCATAACATTAATGATGACAATAATAATAACAGGAGCAGTAATACTAATAATAACAAAAGGGTTTGGAAAACAACCATACATAAAGAACATAAAATTCCTAAATAAATAACTGTAGGGGCACATTGCATGTGCCCTTATTTCCATACCAATGAAGTAAAAAATATATTGATTTATAATTGTTTATATTGTAGAATATATTAATAATGAAAGAAGGGATATTATGAAAGATATTAAGGTTAAAGACATCATTAATATATGTAATGGAAAACTAATTTGTGGAGATGAAAATAAAATTTGTAAAAATATAAAGAAAGACACAAGATTTATAGAAAAAGGATATACATATGTAGGAATTAAAGGAGATAGATTTGATGGAAATGAATTATATGAAGAAGCAATAGAAAAAGGTGCCGAAATATGTATAATTTCAGGAATACAAGCGAAAAAACATGAAGGAAAAACAATAATACAAGTGGAAGATTCTATAAAAACTTTACAACAGCTTGCTGAATATAAAAGAAGTCTTTATAATATCCCTGTAATTGCAGTAACAGGAAGTGTTGGAAAGACTACTACAAAAGACCTTATAGCAAGTATTATGTCTCAAAAATATAAAGTATTAAAAACTAGTGGAAATATGAACAATCATATAGGGTTACCAATGACAATATTACAGTTGGAAGATCATGGAGCATTAGTAGTTGAGATGGGCATGAGTCATTTTGGTGAAATAAGTGTGTTAACAAATATTGCACATCCGACTATGTGTGTAATTGGCAATATTGGAACTTCTCATATAGATAATCTTGGCTCAAAAGAGAATATTTTAAAAGCAAAGTTAGAAATATTAGAAGGAACAAAAACGGATTCTCCAATAGCTATTAACAATGACGATGAATTATTAAATAATTGGGCAAAAACAAACAAAACAAATCATAAAATAATTACTTATGGTATAACGAATAAAAGTGATGTAATGGCAAAAGATATTAAAGCATTTGATAATAAAAGTATCTTTACATTGGAAGTAAATTCTAGAGAATATGAAGTAGAGATTCCAATAGGAGGAAGGCACTTTGTTTATAATGCACTATGTGCAATATGTGTTGGTTTGGAAAATGATATAGAAATAGAGAAGATCATTAAAGGAATAAAAAATGTAGAATTAACTAAAAGAAGAATGGAAGTAATAAAAGGTAAAAGTGGAGCTACTATTATAAATGATTCATATAATGCAAGTTATGATTCTGTAAAGGCAGCTTTAGAGTATTTATACAGTGTGGAAGCTAAAAGAAAAGTTGCAATTTTAGGTGATATGTTAGGAGTGGGAGAATATGAAAAAGCATTACATGAAAAAGTAGGAGAAGAAGTAGTAAAGAACAAAATTGATGTATTGATAACTGTTGGTAAGGCATCCAAGAACATTATAAATAAAGTTATGGAATTACAGGAAGCCAATAGTATAATAATACATGAATGCGAATCTAATGAGGAGGCAATAGAGATTGCAAAGAAAGAATTAAGACAAGGGGACATAGTATTAGTAAAAGCATCAAATGCAATGCATTTTGACGAAATCGTTAAAGGTATTGAAAAATAAATAAAAATCGTGTATAATAATAAAGTTAAAAGAAAAGGAGAGTTTTATTTATGTTTCAAAAACTAGAAGATGTTGAAAAAAGATATGATGATTTAACACAAAAAATAAGTGACCCAGCAGTTATTGCGCAGAACAAAGAATGGCAAAAGATGATGAAAGAACATTCTGATTTAGCACCAATAGTTGAAAAATATAGAGAATATAAGAAATTAGAGAAAAGTATAAAAGATAATGAAGAAATGTTATCAGATCCGGAATTAAAAGAATTAGCTCAAGAAGAAATTAAAATTGCAAGGGAAAGATTACCACAAATTGAAGAAGAAATTAAAATCCTATTAATTCCAAAAGATCCTGATGATGATAAAAATATAATTTGCGAAATTAGAGCAGGAACAGGTGGAGAAGAAGCAGCATTATTTGCAGGAGAATTGTTTAGAATGTACTCAATGTATGCAGAAAGAAAACATTGGAAATTAGAAGTATTAAACGAAAATGCTACTGAATTAGGTGGATATAAGGAAATTACATTCATGATTTCTGGAAAAGGTGTATACAGTAGAATGAAATTTGAAAGTGGAGCACATAGAGTTCAAAGAGTACCAGAAACAGAAAGTAATGGTAGAATACAAACTTCTGCAGCAACAGTAGCAGTACTTCCAGTAGTAGAAGATGTTCAAATAGAAATTAATCCAGCAGATATAAAAATGGAAGTATTTAGAGCTTCAGGAGCGGGTGGACAACATATTAATAAAACATCTTCAGCAGTTAGATTGATACACATTCCAACTGGTATGGTTGCAGAATGTCAAACAGAACGTTCACAAGTTCAAAACAGAGAATATGCAATGAGATTATTAAAATCAAGATTATATGAAATAGAAAAAGCAAAACAAGATGAAGAATTAACAAGTACAAGGAGAAACCAAGTTGGTTCAGGAGATAGAAGTGAGAAAATAAGAACTTATAACTATCCTCAAGGAAGAATAACAGACCACAGAATAGGAATGAGTATTTATCAAATGGAAGACTTTTTAAATGGAAATTTAGATGCAATGATAGATGCTCTAATTACTGCAGACACAGCAGAAAAGCTAAAGGGTGAAGATAATTAAAAATATAATTTCCATATATTTACAGATATGTAAAAAAAGTGTTTGCTTATTTATAAAAAATGTGATATAATGTATTTATTAGATGGGCGATGCTCATTTTCAGAAAAAGACAATAGTTAAAGGAGGAAAAAAGAGTGACAACTGCCAAAGTAAGCAACAGTGATGAACTATTAACTGAACTTAAAGGAATTAGCGAGCGGAGAGAAAGTAAATGTGTGTTTTTGCACAAATATGTGATTAATACTCTGAAACTGTATTTAGGTTATGAGTATGACCCACAAAAAAACAATTATATAATTCAAATTCCTAGGTCTGATAAGCACGGGGCAGCAGCTATTCATTATTTAGATGATGATGGTAGTGATTACCATAAGCTAGTAGATGTAGAAAGTTTAGAGTTCAAATTGCAGGGACTCAACAAAGTATCATCAAGAGAAGTTTTAGCTGTAGAATTGGATAGGAGTTTTTAAGCTCGTTTGCAAAAGTGAAAAAGAAAGCAATTATAATTGCTTTCTTTTTCACTTGTATGTATTAGGAATTTTCTTATAATGGGAAGAAGGATAATATGCACTAGACAAGTATGAAGATTATCAGAAATGCTTTGCAGTTACAAGAGTTTAGCAATTTTAAGATTCGTTTTTTATATAAAGTATTGACAAAATTTGAGGTATAAAATATACTGAAATAACAAAATTATGAAAGGGAAAAATATGAGTGAGATAATAGATGAATTAAATGATAAACAAAAAGAAGCTGTACTTGCAACAGAAGGCCCATGCTTGATAATTGCAGGTGCAGGAAGTGGCAAGACGAAAGTATTAACACATAAAATAGCATATCTAATAAAAGAAAAAAACGTTTTACCATGGAATATATTAGCTATAACCTTTACAAATAAAGCAGCAAACGAGATGAAGATTAGAACAGAAAAATTAGTAGAAAATACGGCAAATGATATATGGATAGGAACTTTTCATTCTATATGTGTAAGAATATTAAGAAAATTTATTGATAGAATAGGTTATGAAACTTCATTTATAATATTCGATACTTCAGATCAAAAGAGTTTAGTTAAGGACTGTTTAAAATCATTAAATATTGATGATAAGTTGTTTACTGAAAGAAGTGTAATGTATGAAATAAGTAATGCAAAAAATGAGATGCTAGAACCAGAAAATTATGCTAGTAGAGCTTTTGGAGACTTTAGAAAAGAAACAATCGCAAAAGTATATGAATTATATCAAAAAAGACTAAAAGAGAATAATGCATTAGATTTTGATGACATTATAAATTTAACTATAAAAATACTCATGCAGGAGCCGGAAGTATTAGAATATTATGCAAATAAATTTAAATATATATTAGTAGATGAATATCAAGATACAAATAAAGCACAATTCACTTTAATAACATTATTAGCAGCAACACATGGAAATATTACTGTTGTTGGAGACAATGATCAAGGAATATATTCTTTTAGGGGTGCAGATATATCAAATATTCTTAACTTTGAAAAGGATTTTTTAGGAACTAAAATTATAAAACTAGAACAAAATTATAGATGTACAAAAAGCATATTAAATGCTGCCAATGCTGTTATAAAGAATAATCCAGCAAAATATAAAAAAGAGTTATGGACTGAAAATGAGGAAGGAACACTAGTTACAGGATACAGAGCCGATAATGAATATGATGAAGCCAGATATGTTGTAAATCAAATTGAGCATTTAAAATATCAAGATAAATATAATTATTCTGATTTCACAGTACTATATAGAATGAATGCACAATCACGTAGCATAGAGGAGATATTGAACAGAGAAGGTATACCATATAAAATTATAGGAGGACTTAAATTCTACGAAAGAAAAGAAATTAAAGATGCGATAGCATATTTAAGGCTTATATATAATCAAAATGATAATATAAGTTTAAAAAGGATAATAAATGAACCTAAAAGAGGCATTGGAAAGACAAGTCTAGATAAAATTCAAGAAATTTCAGAGCAAACAGGAAAGTCAATGTATGAAATAATAAAAAATGCACAAGAATATGGATTAAATAGAGTATATTTGAACTCTAGAGAATTTATAGAACAGATGGAAAGTCTAATAAGTAAAAAAGATGAATTAATTATTTCAGAACTTATTAAATTAACTCTAAATATAACAGGATATACTAAAGCTTTAGAAAATGAAAATACAATAGAAGCACAGTCAAGAATTGAAAATTTGGACGAATTATTAACTGTTGCTATGGAATTTGAAAAAGAGTCTGCCGACAATACTCTTGCAGAATTCTTGGAAGGAATAACATTATCATCTGATGCAGATGAAGTGGATGAAAATCAAGACAAAGTAACTTTAATGACATTGCATAGTGCAAAAGGGTTAGAGTTTCCAGTAGTATTTTTAGTAGGAATGGAAGAAGGAATTTTTCCAGGATATAAATCAATACAAGAAGAAACTGGACTTGAAGAAGAAAGACGTTTATGTTATGTGGGAATGACTAGAGCAAAGGAGCATTTATTCTTAACTTGTTCTAAAACTAGAACGATATTTGGTTCAACTTCATGCAATGCAGTATCAAGATTTATGAAAGAAGTTCCAAAGGAAATGCTTGAAGGATATGAAGATGTATTTGAATCAAATCAAGAAAATCAATCAAGTTATAAAGAATACGATTGGGAGTATGGAAAAAGAACAGATACTGTTAAAACTTATAGTGTAGCAACAAATTCAAATGTAAAAATAAATTCAAATGGTCAGAATTTCTCATTCAGAAGTGCAGAGAGTTTTTTAAATAATTTAAACAAGACTGCATCTGAATTAAATATAGACATATCTAAATATAAACCAGGAGCAAGAGTATACCATAAAAAGTTCGGTGAAGGGAAAATAAATTATATTGAACAAGAAGGAGACGATTATAAAGTTGATATTCAATTTGATAAAGTAGGTCATAAAAGATTAATGGCTAAATATGCAGGACTAGAGATTCTTGAATAAAAACTATAAAATTGCAAATAATAGACAGAAAACAAGAAGAAAGGGATTGATAAAAATGGCAAATTTAAGTCAAATTGAACTTCAGAATTTAAGAGATTTGATTGGTACACATGAGACAAACTATCAAAAGCTTAACACATATGCAACACAGGCTGTTGACCCTCAAATTAAACAGATTTTTACGAAAAGCGCACAGGATGCTCTAAATACAAAACAAAAATTAATGACATTTATAAATAACTAAGGGAGGAAATTTGCGATGGATGAAAAAACAATGGTAAATGATATTTTAAATTCAACTAAATCTGAATTGGTAACATATCAAGGCATTATAACAGAAACTGATAATATGCAATTAAGAAATACCATACAACAAATAAGAAATAATTGTGAAAGCTTTCAATATGAATTATATAAAATAGCACAGAATAAGGGGTACTACAAACCATCAGAACAAGCAACAGCACAAGAAATATCAGAAGTAAAAAACGAATTAGAACAATAAATGTTTCATACAAAAAAATAGCTAATATCTACTGTGTACAAGGCAAAAGCTGAAAATGTTTCACGCCATATTGAAGTATGGTGTACATGAACAGTATCAAAAATATAAAATAGACAATAAATTTTAAATTATTAATTATCTATTGTAAGGTCAGACGTTACTGTCTGACCTTTTTGTCATTTGACAAAAAACATATCTTGGTGTAAAATATTTAATGTTATAAAAGGAGGATTTTATGCCCAATAATAAAAAAGCTATAGAGAACATATTAATAAAAAATAAAATATATTTAGCAATTATAGCGGTCATACTTACAATATTATGTATTCAAAATATACACTTTATAATACCATCAATAATAGTTTTTGTACTAATAATAATATATACATATTGGACTGACAATAAGAAAACAACAGAGATAACACAACATATAGAAGAATTAACTTTTAGTATAGATTCAACAGCAAAAAACGCATTAATAAATTCACCGTTTCCACTTGTTATTATAGAAACAGATGGAAATATAGTTTGGAAGAGCATAAGTTTTGTAAATGAATTTGGAGATGTAGATATTAAAAACATTCTAGATAATTTAGTAAAAGAGATAAAAACAAATATAGAAACTAATTATGCAAATAATTCGATAGATATGCAATTAAAAATAGGAAAAAAAGTTTATAAGATAGTTGGAGAATGTTTAAGAAAAAAACAAAAAGGCATTAAGAAAAGAATAGAATATATGCTAGTACTATATTTCATTGATAATACTGAAGTAATTAATAACAGCAAAAAATATGAAGAATCAAAATCTTGTATCGGAATTATATCTATAGATAATTATGAAGAAACAATGAAAGCATTATCAGCAGAAGAAAGACCTCAAATATTAGCAAAGCTTGAAAAGAGCATATATAAATGGGCAGAAGGTACAAATGGCGTTGTAATCAAAAGCGATAGAGATGATTATATATTTATATTTGAACAAAAATATTTACAAAACTTAAAAGAAAATAAATTTGATATTTTAGATACTGTTAAGGAAATTGAAATAGATGGTCCATTACAAATAACTTTAAGTATAGCAATATCTCAAGATGGAGACACAAATTATGAAAAATATAAAACAGCATTAGCAACTTTAGACATAGCACTCGGAAGAGGTGGGGATCAAGCTGTAATCAGAAATGATGAAAAATATAGTTTCTTTGGCGGTAGAAGTGTAGAAGTAGAGAAAAGGTCAAAAGTAAAGGCGAGAATGGTTGCTCATGCATTAGAAGATCTTATGGTTGAATCGGATAATATAATTATAATGGGACATTCAAATGGAGACATAGATTCAATAGGTTCAAGTATAGGAATATACAAGTTCGCAAAAAGTGTAGGGAAATCAGCAAAAATAGTAAATACTAATTATGGATTGACGCTACAAGATTTTATGGAAGCGGTTAATCAAGAAGAAGAATATAGTAATGTAATTATAGATAAAATGCAAGCAATGTCAGAAATCACAGAAGATACATTATTAGTTGTTGTAGATACAAATAAAAAAGGTTATGTTGAAGTTCCAGAACTATTAGATAAAACAAACAAAATTGTAGTAATAGATCATCATAGAAGAAGTACAGATTATATTGAAAATGCAACTTTAAGTTTCCATGAGGTATATGCATCATCTGCATCAGAATTAGTAACAGAATTATTACAATACACAACAGAAGAAACAGAGCTTACTACATTTGAGGCAGAGAGTCTATATGGTGGAATAATGGTAGATACCAAAAACTTCACTTTTAAAACCGGAGTAAGAACATTTGAAGCTGCGGCATATTTAAGGAAGAATAATGTAGATATTTTAAAGGTAAAAAAATGGTTCCAAAGTGATTTACAAAGCTATAATGTAATTGCAGATATTGTTAAAAATGCAGAAATAGTAAAAGACACTATAGGTATTTCTATATATGATAAAGAAGGAGATAATGCTAATCTAATTTGCGCAAAATCTGCAGATGAGTTATTAACAATTAATAACATTACAGCATCATTTGTACTAGGAGTTCAAAAAAATAAAGTATTTATTAGTGGACGTTCAATAGGTGACATTAATGTTCAATTAATATTAGAAAAATTAGGTGGCGGAGGTCACATTGGTGTTGCAGGTGCACAATTAGAAAATGTTTCTTTAGAGGAAGCAAGAAATATTTTACTTGAAAAGATAGATGAATATTTTGCAGAAGGACTAAATTAATATAATGTAAGGGCATGGTCACCGTGTCCAAAAAGGAGAATGCATATGAAGGTTATACTAAATGCCGATATAAAAGGTGTTGGAAAAAAGAATGAGATTATAAATGCAAGTGATGGGTATGCAAGGAATTATTTATTTCCTAAAAATTTAGCAGTCCCAGCAGACAATCAGAATATGAATATATTAAATGCAAAAAAGGCATCAGAAAAACATAAAAAAGATTTAGAATGTGAAGAAGCAAAAAGAACTCAAGAAAAAATGAAAAAGATAGTATTGAAAATCACAACAAAAGCTGGTGAAAATGGCAAGACATTTGGAAGTATTACATCAAAGGAGATTGCAGAGAATTTAGAAAAACAATTTAAAATAAAAGTAGATAAAAAGAAAATAGTAATGCCAGAGCAAATAAAAACATTAGGAACATACATAGTTGATGTAAAACTATTCGAAGGAGTAGTAGGTAAGTTAACAGTATCTGTAACAGAGTAATAAAAAACAATTGAAGTAATTTGGACATATCAAAATGTAGGGGCACATTTCAATGTGCCCTAACTTTGAAAAATGTTCTAAAATATCTATTAAAATTAAAACAGAGGTGATAAAAATGCCAGTATCAAAAATTCCACCAAATGACATAGAAGCAGAACAAGCAGTATTAGGAAGTATGTTAACAGATAAAGATGCTGTAAGTTCTGCAATAGAAGTATTAGACAAAGATGACTTTTATAGAGAAGATAATAAAGCAATATATGAAGCAATGGTAAATCTATATAATAAACCAGAACCAATAGATATAATAACTGTAAAAGATGAATTGTTATCAATCGGAAAATTCGATGTTGTTGGGGGACTAGAATATTTGGCAGATTTACCAGAAAAAGTTCCGACAACAGCAAATGTAGATAAATACATAAAAATAGTAGAAGAAAAATCAATGTTAAGAAGTTTAATAAAAACTTCAAATGAATTAATAACTTTAGGTTATGATGAAACTCAAGAAGTAAATTCAATTATAGACCAGGCAGAAAAAAGAGTTTTTGATTTAGTGCAAAACAGAAATCAAACAGGATACTCTGAAATAAAGGATGTGCTTATTGACTCATTTGCACAACTTGAGAGATTATATAATCAAAAAGAAGGTATTACAGGAGTTCCATCTGGATTTGCAGATCTAGATTTAAGGACAGCAGGTTTTCACAATTCAGAATTAATTATATTAGCAGCAAGACCAGCAATGGGAAAAACTGCATTTGCATTGAATATTGCAACAAATGCTTCAAAATCTAATATACCAGTATTAATATTTAGTCTAGAAATGTCAAAAGAACAACTAGTAAACAGAGTCCTATGCAGTGAAGCAATGGTCGATAGCAATAAACTAAAAACTGGTAAAATAGAAGAAAATGATTGGGTAAAAATAGTAGATTCGTTAGGACCATTATCAGAAGCACCAATGTACATTGATGATACAGCAGGTATATCAATAACAGAAATAAGGGCAAAAGCTAGAAAATTAAAACTAGAAAAGAATATAGGATTAATTATAATAGATTATTTACAATTAATACAAGGTTCAGGAAGTAGGAGAAATGGAAGCCGTGAACAAGAAATTTCAGAAATAAGCCGTTCTTTAAAAATATTAGCAAAAGAACTAAATATACCTGTAATAGCATTATCACAATTATCAAGAGCATCAGAACAGCGTGGAGATCATAGACCAATGTTATCAGACTTACGTGAATCAGGTTCAATAGAGCAAGATGCAGACATAGTTATGTTTTTATATAGAGATGATTATTACAATGATGAGAGTGATAAAAAAGACATAGCGGAAGTCATAATAGCGAAAAATAGAAGCGGTTCAATAGGTACAGCAGAACTATTATGGATGTCAAACTATACAAAATTTGCAAATATTGAAAGATATCGAGAAGAAGAATACTAAATAATAGTATAAATGTGGGGTGGCATTGTACGACCACAATATATAAATTCAAGGGCGACCAATGGTCGCCCCTACATGCACTTAATGAAAAAGTTCAGGAGGATAATATGTTTAAAGACGATATTTTAAATACAATAACAAAATATAATCTTATACAAAATGGAGACAAAGTTGTTGTCGGATTATCAGGTGGACCAGATTCTATTTCTTTGATTAATGTATTAAATGAAATAAGAGAAGATAAATCAATTCCACTAGATTTTGATTTAGTAGCAGCTCATATTAATCATAATATAAGAGAAGAAGCAAAGGAAGATGAAGATTTTGTAGTAAATTACTGCAACAAAAAGAGTATTGAAGTATATGTTTTAAGTATAGATATTCAAAAAAAGGCCAAAGATGAGAAAAAGGGAACAGAAGAAACAGGTAGAAATGTTAGGTACAATTTCTTTGAAGAAATATTAATAAAAACAAATGCAAATAAGATTGCTACTGCTCATACGGCAAATGATAATGCAGAAACTGTATTAATGAATATGATGAGAGGTAGCGGAACTACGGGACTTAAAGGAATAAGACCTATGAGAGATAATAAATTTATAAGGCCACTTATAGAAACTACAAGAGAAGAAATAGAGAAATACTGTGAAGAATATACTTTAAATCCAAGAATAGACAAAACAAATTTTGAAAATGATTATACCAGAAATAAAGTAAGAAATTTACTTATACCATTAATAAAAAAAGAATTTAACCCAAATATAATAATGACTATAAATAGATTATCAGACATTGCAAATGAAGAAAACGAATATTTAGATAATCTTACAAGACAAAAGTATAGTGATATATTAATACAAGAAAGTGTAGGGAAACAAATAGTTCTGGACTTGAAGGCATTTAATAATCAAGATTTAGTTATAAAAAAGAGGTTGATTCTACATACCATAAATGTACTACAAGGAAACGCTCAAAGCATAGGGAAAGTGCATATAGACGATATTATAAAACTATGTAAAAACAATTTAGGAAACAAGTATTTAACACCAAATAAAAATATAAAAGTATTAATAAAAAACAAAAAGATATATTACTTGAAAAATATGTAAGTGTAATCATTGATTATTTTAAGTATTTTTACTTTTTACTTAAAACAACCCTTCCGTAGTGAAAGCCTTGATACAGGCAAGTTTCGACAAAAAAAGTTTTGAAAAAAGTATTGCAAATGTAAATCTATTGTGGTACGATAACATATATACTTATGAAGTTATATAATTTAACTCAATAGAAAGGATGAAAAAAATGAAGAACAGAATACAAAGATTCGCAGGATTAATAATAGTAGGAATAATACTAGTAGTAATTGCTTCTGCAATAATAGATAGCGAAGATAAAAAATTAAGTTATTCAGAATTAATAAGTAAGATAGAGTCATCTGAAGTAACAGAGATTGAGTTATCATCAAATGGAAAATCAGCATACATAAAATTAAAAGGTGATGCACTTCAAAAAGAAGTAAATATTCCTAATATGGAAAGTTTTATGGACTATATAACAGACTATTTAAAAGCAGGAAATATTAAGTTGAATGAAAATTCAGAAAATATTTTGATTACAATTCTTGGATTAATATCACCATTTGGAATAATAATAATAGCTTTACTATTCTTATTTTTAACAATGAATTCAAACTCACAAGGAGGAGGTTCAAAATCAGTAAGCTTTGGTAAGAGTAAAGCTAGAATGATGACACCGGCAGACAAAAACAAAATAACTTTTGCAGATGTAGCTGGTGTTGATGAAGAAAAGGAAGAATTAGAAGAAATAGTAGAATTTTTAAAAAATCCAGCTAAATTTACTAATATGGGAGCCAGAATTCCAAAAGGAGTACTTTTAGTAGGACAGCCAGGAACTGGAAAAACATTATTAGCAAAAGCAGTTGCAGGAGAAGCAGGAGTACCATTCTTCATAATAAGTGGTTCAGACTTTGTAGAGATGTTTGTTGGTGTTGGTGCTTCAAGAGTTAGAGATTTATTTGAACAAGCGAAAAGAAATTCACCTTGCATTATATTTATAGATGAAATTGATGCAGTTGGAAGACAACGTGGTGCAGGACTTGGTGGAGGACATGATGAGAGAGAGCAAACATTAAATCAATTATTAGTTGAAATGGACGGTTTCTCACCAAATGAAGGCGTAATAGTTATGGCAGCAACGAATAGACCAGATATATTAGATAAGGCTTTATTAAGAGCAGGAAGATTTGATAGACAAATAGTAGTATCAGCACCAGATGTTTTAGCAAGAGAACAAATATTAGAAGTTCATGCTAGAAAGAAAAGAATTGCAGAAGACGTAGATTTAAGAACTATAGCAAAGAATACAGCAGGATTTGTTGGAGCAGACCTTGAAAATGTTTTAAATGAAGCAGCTTTATTATCAGCAAGAAGAAATTTAAAAGAAATAGGAATGAATGAAATTGAAGATGCCATGGTAAAAGTTACTATGGGACCTGAAAAGAAAACAAAAGTTAGAAGTGAAAAGGAAAAGAAATTAGTTGCATATCATGAAGCGGGTCATGCGGTCGTAAGTAGATACTTACCAACGCAAGACAAGGTACATCAAATTTCAATTGTACCTAGAGGAATGGCTGGTGGATATACAATGTATAGACCAACTGAAGATAAATCATTTATGTCTAAATCTGAAATGGAGGAAAATATAGTATCTCTATTGGGAGGAAGAGTAGCAGAACAATTAATATTAAATGATATATCAACAGGAGCAAGTAATGACATAGAACGTGCATCAAAAATCGCAAGAGACATGGTTTCAAAATATGGTATGAGCGACGTTGTTGGAGCAATTATGTTTGGATCAGGACAAGAAGAAGTATTTCTAGGAAGAGATTTTGCACAATCAAAGAACTTTTCAGAACAAACAGCATCTGTTATAGATGCAGAAACAAAGAAGATTATTGATAAAGCATATAAAAGAGCAGAGGAAATTTTAAGTGAGCATATAGATAAACTTCACACAGTAGCAGGAATATTATTAGAAAAAGAAAAAATAGATGGTGAAGAATTTGCAAAAATATTTGATGAAAATTAAATATAATGTAGGGGCTAGAATTGCCTATATTATTTGGGACACGGTACACCGTGTCCATTTTTATATATAATAAAAAAATTCTCTTAGTTATAGAAAAGTACTCTACTAGATAAATATTGGAATTTTAGGAATTGCTTTGCGGTTACCACTAATTAGCAATTCTTAAAATTTGTTTTATTACAGCAAAAATAAAAAATGTAAGGAAAATGTAAAATAAGTCGAAATTTGAAGTCCCGTAAAATGCTTAAAATACTACTAAAGAAGCATACAAAAAATTCTATTTACAAATAATAATTGTCAAATTACAATAATATTGGACTATTAATATAAAAATTATATTAAATATTTAAAATAGTATAAGGAGAGTGTTAGCATTGGAAAATACAAAAAAGATAACTCTTGGAAAAATTATAAAAATACTATGTCTAATTATAGCAATTTTGATACTAATAATAGCTTGTCAAATAGTATACAAAGCAAACAAATATCCAGATAAAGTGCCAGACATATTTGGATATAAACCTATGATAGTATTATCAGGATCAATGGAACCAACTATCAGCACAGGAGATTTAGTATTAATAGAAGAAGTGAATACAGACTTATTAAAAGAAGGTGATATCATTTCTTTTACAAACGAAACTAAAACTATTACTACACATAGAATTGTAAGTATTGTAACTGAAGATGGTAACAAGTACTTTAAAACAAAAGGAGATAATAACAATACAGAAGACCCAGAACTAATAGAAGCAGATAATGTAGAAGGACGTTATATAGGAAGAATTCGTAGACTAGGAAATGTACTTATATTTGCAAAACAACCAGTTGGAATGTTAGTCATAATATTAATAATTTTAATGATTGGAACAATATGGTTATACATGATTCGTAGAAAAGAAGAAAAACAATTTCAAAAAGAATATGAAGAAAATAGAGAAGAATTTGAGGAGTTTAAAAGACTAAAACAAGAAAAGCAAGACGAATCAAATAAAAATAGCTAATAATGCAAAAATAATAAATACGATTTACAAAAGAAGGAGGTGGATTAGATGAATAAAAAAACAGTATATATAGTTATATTAAGTCTTATCTTATTAGTAGTAGCTATATATTTAATATCAAGTACATATGCTAGATACACATCAGAATTTTCTGGTAGTGCTACAGGTCATATAGCATTATGGAAAGTAAAAGTTCAGGGAGCAACTCAACAGACATTTACTCCGACATTTACTTATGATGATAATCAATATGTTGTAGATAATAAAATAGCACCTGGTAGATCAGTATCTGCAGAAATAGAAATAGATTTAACAGGAACTGAAGTTGCAGTAGATGTTTTAGCAACTGCTGACACAAAAAGTTTACAAGGTATAGTAGGTGAATCTAATATAAAAACATCAGTAGTTATAGATGAACAAACTGCAAATGGAGAAACTGGAAATCTAATACAATTACCAAATAATCAAGCATTTACTGAAGCAAATGGAAAGAAAAAAGTAAAAATAGTTTTAAGCTGGGAAAATGATGATGAATACAATAGTAGTGATGTTACAATCGGAACTACTCAAACAGAATGGCAAATACCAGTAACTTTAAAATTACAACAACATATAGATGCTAACTAATAGACGGAAGTGTAAAAACTTCCATTTAAGCTTAATTAATTAGTTTGGTTTAAATGAGAGCTTTTAATACAAAAAAGAAGAGAGGTAGAAAGAAAAATGATAGAAGAAATTGGAAAACAAAAATTAATTATAGCAATAATTGTAGTTTTAATAATAATTGTTATTTTAATAGCACTTATAATGAGAACTTTAGACTATAATGAAAATAAACCTCAAATGCCTACAGGAGATGTTGATATATATGATATTGAATTCGGTGCCGAGGAAAATAAAAACAATAATAGTAATGATAAAAACAATACCGATAATGACAATAACATTAACGAAACGTTAGAGAATATCATAAGCGGTATTGAAAATGAAAACAGTAATGAGAATACTAATAGTAATAATAGCAGTAACACAAACAATAATAGTAATAACAATAGTAGTAATAATAGTAGCAGTAATAAGAATAATAGTAGTAATAAAAATAATAGCAGTAATAAGAATAATAATACTAATAACAATAACAGCAGTAATAATAACAGCAGTAATAACAACAGCAGTAACAACAATAACAGTAACAATAATAACAGCAATAACACCAATAATAACAATAATAATAATAACAACAATAATAATAATGATAACAATAATGATGACAATAATAATGATGATGATAATCAAAAAGATGGATTTTCAGTATATGATGATAATATAACATATTCAAAAGAAACTAAACTTAATATATTTAAGCAATCATCATCTTCTGTTGTGCAAGACAAAATTGCACCTGATAGTGAAGGTACATATCAATTTGTAATAAAAAATAGTAATAAATTTAATATTAAATATAATTTAGCAATGTCAGAAAATAATCAATATAATATCAATATGAAATACAGATTAAAACGAAATGGTGAATATGTTGTTGGAAATGAGAATGAATATGAATCAATAGATGTATTAAGCCAATATAGTATAGCACTTTCAAAAGATTCATATGATGTATACACTTTGGAATGGAAATGGTTTGAAAGCAATAATGATACAGTAGCAGGAAGTAATATTGGTGCAAGTTACATATTAAACATGAAAATAACAGCTGTCGAGGGATAAAAGATTTATGGTAAAGGAGATACCTATGAGAAAGGAAAAAAATGCAATTTTTATTTTAACATTGATATTAATCGTAATAGTTGCTTTAAGGTTAGTATCTGAAACGTATTCAAGATATATCAATGATTTCTATGCAGATGGAACATCATTTAATGTTGCTACTTGGAAATTTGAAGAGGACAACCCTACAAAAACAATTGAATTAAATTTATTAGATACAGCTGACCATAATAAATTGGTTAATGGAAAAGCAGCTCCAGGTACATCAGGAGATTTTACAGTAACAGTATCAAATGAGAATTCAGAAGTTGTAATTGACTATGAAATTACATTTAGTGAAAAACCTTCAAATTTTACGATAACAGCAGATGATAGTGCAGAAACAGGTAGACTAAATATGGGAGAAACTAAAACAGTTTCATTTCATTGGGAATGGCTTTACTATACTACAGATTTGGCGGATAATCAAGATACAGAAGTAATAGGTGAAAATATGAATATGAAAATGTCAATTACAGGTAGACAAGTTATTGCAGAGAATAATTAGATTACAAACTAAAGATAAATGTGCACAATAAGAAGGAAGGATAAAATATGAAAGATGAGAACAAGAAAAGCATGAAAGATTATATTAAATGCTATAGTGCAGTATTGATACTTGTATTAGTATTTCTTATGCTAGGAGTATCTCTTTGGGTAACGTATGCCAGATATCAAACTACAGTAGATAGTCAATTATCAATAGATGTTGCTTCTCTTATTATAGAAACAAAAATAGACACAATAGATGGAAATTTAGCAAGAGGAAAGAATGTTACACGTTATTTTACAATACAAAATTTTAATGATACAGAAACTACAGAAATAGCTTATGATTATTACATTTATATAGTAGATGAAAATGATGAGATTATACCAAATGCAAAAGTTTATGAATATAAGAAAGTAGAAAGCGAAAACTTAATTACACAAGATAATCCTAATTCATATATAGAAATAGAAGAAGATAGCCAATATATAGGAGGCTATTACGGTGGAGAATTCTTTTTAGATCAGGAAAGTAAAGAGTTTAAATTAGAAGTTACAAATGTTCAAACAGAAGAAATAAGAGTAAAAACAGTAGCAGTACAAAAAGAAGTAATATAAACATTGTTACCCTGAAACAACAAAGGGAAGGAGGAAGCCTTAAAGCAGTTAGGCGAAACAAATGAAAAAAACGATAAAAATTGTAAATAGAATATGCCTATATATGATTTTAATTACCATAATAATTACTAGCTATGATTATACTTTTGCGAAATTTGTGAGTAAGAAATCAAGTTCATTAGGATATAATTTAGTCGGTGAAAAATATAATGATGATGGACTTATTGATTCAGATATGAGTTATGTAGGAAGCAGAGAACTATTAGCAAATCCTTATCGTGGTTGTTATGAACTAGATAGTTTAAAATTAGAAGCATATGATGAAGAAAATGATGAAATAAATGAGAAAAATAAACAGAATCTATTAGACCACGGTATTTCTAGAACAGAAGATATAATTGAAAAAAAAGAAAGTCTAGGTTTGGTGCTAGTATATTTAGACAACTATAAAGAAACCGCAACTTTACCACAATTTTATTTAGAAGCACTAGATGAATATCTAGACATTTATAGAAAAGCCGGACTTAAAGCCGTTGTTAGATTTGCGTATGGGCAAGACTATGCAGAAGGAGAAGATAGAGAAAATGATCCTTCTGATTTCAACATTGTACTAGGACATGTAGAACAATTAAAAGAATTCTTTGAAACAAATAAAGATGTAATACATGTAGTACAATTAGGATTTATAGGACCTTGGGGAGAGATGCACTCTAGTGTTTATGCAGAGAAACAATATATTAATCAACTAATAGATAAGGCTTTACAAGTAGTGCCATATCCTATTCAAATAGCAGTAAGAAGACCTAGGTATTATAGAGAATATATTGGAGAAAATGCATTTTTTGATGCAAAACTTGCTGGAACAGAAGATAAAAGAGCTCGTCTAACTTTATTTAATGATGCTTATTTATCTTCTAAAACAGATAAAGGAACTTATGAAGAGGGACAAAGAGAAAGCGAATTAGAGTGGCAAAGTTATCTTACAAAATATACAGTATCAGGAGGAGAAATTTCATTTAGTAAACCACCTTATGTAGATAGTGATGATACATTTTTTGAAATAGATGAAGCACTATTAGATATGAAATCAGTAAATATGAATTATTTACACGATGGAAATTCTCACATATTTAATTATTGGAAAGAGGAGGCAACTGTAAGTGAAGAAGTTGATCCTAATTATGTAGGGTTAGATGGTTATACATATTTATGTAATAAAATGGGTTATAGATATTTAGTGACAAATGCAAAAGTTCCAGGATATGAAGTACAAAAAGGTGGAACTCTAAACTTTGAAACAACAATTTTAAATGAAGGAGTCGCTAATTTAATACAAGAAAGAAAGGTATATGTACTTTTAGCAAAAGATAATAAATATTATAAAGCTGTAACAGATAAAGATCCTACTAAATGGTGGTCAGGAGAATCTACAAAAGAAGAATTTGTATTAAAATTACCTAGTGATATACAAGAAGGAGAATGGAAAATCTATTTAAGCCTTCCAGACTCATTTGAAACTTATGAGGATAATGAATATGCTAGTATCAGATTTGCAAATGAAGATTGTTATTTAAAACAGATACAAGGTAATTATATTGGAACGATTACAATTAAAGGAGAAAGCGATAATACAAATAATGGATTTTATCAACTAAATGATGCAGATACTAGTATCGAAACAACAGCTGAACTTCATGATTATGCTAGACCAATTCAATTAGATGGTCTTATAACAGATAAATATGAATGGGCAGATGCAGATTTAATTTATGATGATGGAATTACAGAAGTATATTTAAGAGAAGACGATGAAAACTTTTATCTAATAGGTGGAAAATATGGTTATGAAGCAAAAGATTATCATATTCAAGTTAGTATTGCAACACAGAAATCTTCTTCTTCAAAGAAATATCAATACATGACAGAAGATTCAAGCATATATGATGGAAGTAATAAAAATAGTACATCTGATTTAGATAATAATAATAAAACCAAAGTAAACTATGTAAGTGATCAATATTTTGAATATAAAATTCCTAAAGATAGAATAAAGGCTTATAGTAAAGAAGACATTAAAGAATTAAGAATCGACTATGTATCTCATGATTGGCATAGCGTATTCCATTTCGAAATAACTGACTTTAATGTTTCTCATGCTATTACATTGGATGGATTTAATACTAATGAGGAATGGAGAGAAGAGAATATTATTCTTGAAGATGAAAATACAAAGATTTATGCAACAATAGATGAGCCATATATATATATTTATGTTGATACTAATCAGTCTTTAAAAAATAATAATTATTATTTATATATCGCAGGAAAATCAGCTAGTGGAAAAAGAGATTACAATAGAGAATTATTGCTAGGAAATATTACTGATGATAGCGAAGACATAGTGGGTGCATATCGTTCTATAATAGAAAATGGAATAGAATATAAGATTAACATGGAACAAATAGATGTATCAGAAATTACTGATATACAAGGTTTAGCATTTGCATTGAAAGATAAAACTACGCAAGAAGAGAAATATCGTGCTGAGGCAAAATTAGAGGAATACATTATAGATATTACTGTTGATGGAATAAAATCTAGTTCGGAATGGAAAGAAGAATGGTTAGTAGGAAGCAATGATAAGATGAAATTATATGCAGTAATTGGCAATGGAAACTTATATATTTATGGAGAATTCTTAAAAGGATTACCAGAAGCTGGATATACAAATTTACAATTGCATTTTGCAACAAAAGATACTACATCTAGATCATCATATAATTATATGGTAGAAAATTCATCTATTTATAGTATGGTATCAGGTAATCCATCAGAAATAGATAATGTTACTAATGAACGACTTACTAATTCATTTGAATATGCAATTCCTATAAAATTAATGGGTATTAATTCTATAAATGATATTATGAGTATTAAAGTAGAACCATTAGAAAATTGGTCTGAAATATATAGTGTTAATATATGCGATGTAAAAAATCATATAATAGTAGATGGAAAAAAATCAGCAACAGAAAAGTGGACAGAAAGTGATTTAATAGGCAGTCAAGACGGAGTAGACCTATATATCAAAAAAGTAGGAAATGATATTTTATATTACATAAATTATAATGAAGATGAATTATCACAACCAGTTATGAAGTATAGTTTAACTTTCTATATTGGAGATAAAAGACTAGCAAAAATGGAAAACGGAAAACTGTACCTACGAGATGAAGCAAATTCTAGTTGGGGCAGTAGTGTAGCTACATTAATAAATGTTAAAGATGAAGGAATTGAAGGAATTATAAATGAAGAAGATTTAAACTTTAATTTAGAAGATGTAACGTCTTATCGTATAAGTTTAATGGATAATGATTATGGTTCAATTACAGAAGTAACTATGAAATGTAAGGAAACATCTAATGTAATGAATATGTTGAAAAGAGGAAAATATGAAAATAAAAATACATTCTTATCATCATATTTAACAAAAATGACTTAAAATTTTGCAATAACAACAATAAATAAAATATCAAATACGTATGGGCACGGTTCACCGTGCCCATATGTTATTATAAAAATTCCTTTAACTTTGCTACAGTATTCTCCTGTAAAGTAACAAAATCATCCAATGTCTTTTTAATATTTGTTTCAATAGAAGGATTATTATTAAGAAGTCTTCTACCTTCAATAATTCCCATTGTATTACCTTGAATTAACAATTCAGAAAGTTTAGAAGGGCTTTTATCATTAACTGTATTCATTTGAATTCCCATCCAAGTCATCATGTCATCTTTAAAATTGAAATTTGCTGGAACTTCACCATAATTATTATATAAGTCTGTAACACGACTTAAAATGTCTTCATATTGATTATATTGAGTACTTAACTCTCTTTTAAAACCATCATCAGTTGCTTTTTCTGAAACATAAGAAAGTGCATTTATACCCATTTGGGCACCCTTATGCAATTCCTTTAAAACTTTTAGATTAGGATTATTGTCCATAATTAATTCTCATTCCTTCCTATAAGGTAAAGATACTTTTCCAAACATTACCTTTAATATTTTATATAAACTATTATTAACAAAATATTAAAATATATACATCTATTTCCAATAAATATCAAAATAAATTTGACAAATCAAAAAACAATAAAATATATTATTCACTAACTTTGAAATAAAAAATAATATAAAATTATAGGGGCACGTCAAAATGAGCAAAAGTAAGAAGATAAAAAAATTTTATCTTCTTATTTTCTGTATAGAATATTTAAAATCCAAAAAAGTAATAGTAATAATATTCATCAACTTTGAAATAAAAAATAATATAAAATTGTAGGGGCACATTGCATGTGCCCTAAACAATTAAATTAAAACCAAGTATGTTAATATAGAAAAATTACATATTGACTAAAAAGCTAGATATTGCTATAATAGAGATACCAAAGTATAGGAGATATGCAGGAAGGAATAAGAAACTAGATACATGGGTAAAATTCATAGATAAACCGGAGGAGATAGTAATGAGAGAAGTAGAAGAAAATGAAGGATTAAAAGAAGCCCAAGAACTATTAGAGCAAATAAGTTTAGATGAACATGAGCAAGAATTAGCATTCAAAAGAGAATTATACGAAATGGATAAAAAAGCAATAAAGGCAGCAGGATATTATGAAGGTCTAGAAGAAGGAATACAACAAGGGATAAAAGAAGGAATACAACAAGGCGAAAAAGAAAAAGCAATAAAAATTGCGAAAAATTTATTAAAACAAAATATATCAATAGAAATAGTTGTAAAATGCACAGGACTAACAAAAGAAGAAATAGAAAAATTGAAATAAGAAATCAAAATATAATTTGAATATTAAATTAAAATGGGTTACTTAAAAGTAACTCATTTTATATTATATAAACTAATAGTTGTAATGCTAAAAAATATGACATAACAAATAATTAACATATAAGCTCAAAAAACTTATTTCCGTAATAAAATCGACAAAAAAATACAAAAATGTTCATAAAATTTAACCAACAAAAAATAAACGAACAAACCATAAATTTCCGCAAACAAAACCGCGGAAGTCTTTTATTTTAAGCAAAAAACGCCATTTACTTTGTATATTTATATATATTAAAATTATTATATAAAAATTAATAATAAACATAACTTTTTGGAGGGAAAATCTATGGAACCAAACGAAAGAAAAATTAAAAACAAATCTGTAGGGGGACATTGCAATGTGCCCGTCGTAATCACAACATGCATAATAATGTTAATACTAATAGCAATCATAACAACGGTAACACTAGTATCTACTAAAAATGCAGAGATAGCTAGAATAAATAGCCAACAAATACAAGCAGATACTGGCGAAACAGTAGAAGCAAAGAAATACAGTATATACATGATATTAAACGAGCTAAACGCAAGAACAGACACTAATTTAGCTGGTAATAAAATAACGATAAAACCTAAAAGTGAAGGATTAACTATTAAGCTATATAATATAAAAAACAATGACCCAATAACTGAAGGAACAGAAGGAATCATAGAAGTCCCAGAAGAAGGAATAAAATTATACATAGAAGGAATAGAAGAAGGAAAAAGCTATGACATAGAAATAGAAAATAAAGTAACCCCAGAAAATTACGAACAAACCTTCAAAAAAGCAACAATAACAGTAGATGCAGAGCAAGTTGGAGAACTAGAAGCATATGTAAAAGACATAACAAAAGAAAACGAAGGAGAAGACGAAAAAACAGACGGTTCAGAAGAAAAAGTAGCAATATTTGCATATGAAGAAGAAGCCGATGGAAAAATAAAAATCAAAGGAAACAAAGA
>CANRNC010000016.1 GCA_947631915.1 uncultured Clostridia bacterium | reverse complement strand
ATGAACATGGTCTTCTGGAACAGTTGCTCCAGGTACTAAAGCGTCAGCTATTCTTCCTTCATTAACTCCTTCTGTTACAAAGTGATTGAAAGCTGCAGCATAGTCTGTTCCAAAAGCTTCTTCTAGATCTGGATAATTAGCTAAATATGCTTTTACATTAAATTCAGCTGATCCTAATCTTCCTTCATTAATTCCTGTGCTTACAAAGTGATTGTAAGCTGCAGCATAATCTGTTCCGAATGCTGCTTGTAAATCTGGATAATATAATATATAAGTTACTGGATCAAAAACTGGTGATGCAACTCTTCCTTCTTTAACACCGATGTTAATAAAATGATTATATGCAGCTTCAGCATCGTTTCCAAAGGCTGCTTTTAAATCTGGATAACTATTAACATAGTATTCACTATCGAATGCAACATTTTTTACTACTGCATTAACTGGTGCAATGCTTAGTAATGATAATGTTACTATTAATAAAATAATTATTGATAATTTTTTTAAATTCATTTTTCTTTCTACCTCCTATTTTTTTACATAACAAAATATCATTTTTAATACTTAGTAAAAAATATAGGTTTCCTCCTTTCTTGCAAAATTTACTAAAATATTTTGTTACGATAATAGTATAGCATAATATTAAAATTTTGTGAATACTTTTTTCATAAATTTTTACATTTTTTTTAACATTTTTTTCTATTTTGATTTTTTTACATTTTCTTCCATATATGGTATATTTTGGTAATTGGTTGTATCGCTGTATCCAAGCCACCTGTAGTTTGTTTAAAAATCACTTGTCAATTTTCCTCTGCGATTTCATATTCATAATTATTCTTTTATATTTTTATTTTTATTAAAAATATTTCTTTTTAATTTGCTATTAGTAATTATTATTATGATGCTATTAAATTTTTCTTCTATATTATAGTTATAACAATTATTCCTATTGTTAGTACTATGAATAGATTCACTATATTGGAAGTTAATAAATTATTTGTAGCTTCTACTACTCCAGAAATACTATTATTTTCTTTCTTAAACTTTTTCTGTGATTCAATAAATGTAATTAATTCAGGTAAACTTGTTATAAATCCAAGTGCTATTCCTATAATACTTTCTGAAATATTGAACATGATACTTAATTTTTTTACAACATTTCCTAGTAATTCCCCAACAATGAATAAGGCTATTCCTATTAGCAGAAGATATATTATATTTTTTATTACTACTTTTTTCTTGCCTCTAATCCATTTCTTTTCTTTTTCAATTTCTTTTATTGCTTTTACTTCTATATTTGATAAGTATAATTTGTGTGTGTTTCTATTTATTATATAAAACAAAATAAAAAGCATAATAAATATTGGAACAAATCCTATATTCATTTGTATATCAAGTATAACAATTGTTAATGGGATTAAAATAGTTATAATTACCATTACAATATCAGATTTTAATGCAGTATTCTGTAACTCTTTTTGATTTCTATTTTTATAAATTGATATTATATATTGTATAAAGTTTATAATATTTGAACTTAAAATATTGTATACTCCTGTTGCAAACATTCCTTTTAGTGCTGTAAAAAATACACTTATAATTTCAGGCATTGAAGTAGCTACTCCTGCTATGTCCCCTACTGCCTTTGAATCTAAATCTAATGCACTTGCTAATGTTCTTAATGCGTTTATTAAAAATTTCTTTGTTATAATAACTATTACTATTGAATATATTATGAATTCTATTAATTTAATTATTAAGTCCATAATTATCTCCTATTTCGTTAACTAATATGTATTTCAATAAATAAAAAAATCACATATATAATATGTGACTTTTTACCTATTTTTATTCTTTTTACATATCTAAATATTCCTTATGTTTTAAATACCAGTCTATCGTCTTTATTATTCCATCTTCAAATTTTGTTTCTGGTTTCCAACCTAATTGTTCTCTTATTTTTGTTGGATCTATTGCATATCTATAATCATGTCCTTTTCTATCTGTAACATATTCTATTAAATCTTCTGATTTATCAAGATGTTTTAAAATTAATTTTACTATTTCAATGTTTCGTTTTTCATTATGTCCTCCGATGTTGTATCTCTCTCCCCTTACTCCATTATGGAATACTAAATCTATTGCTTTGCAATGATCTTCAACATATAGCCAATCCCTTATATTTTTTCCATTTCCATATACAGGTAATTTTTCATTTCTTAATGCTAGACTTATCATATGAGGTATTAGTTTTTCATGATGTTGATATGCTCCATAATTGTTTGAACAGTTCGTAATATTTATATTCATTTTGAATGTTTCAAAATATGCTCTTGCTATCAAGTCTGAACTTGCTTTTGAAGCAGAATATGGACTATTAGGTTTTATTAATGTTGTTTCTGTAAAATACCCTTCCTCGCCTAGTGTTCCATAAACTTCATCTGTTGATATATGTACGAACTTATTGTCACTGCCTTCTCCCCACACTTGTTTTGCAGTTTCCAATAAAGTATGTGTTCCTATTACATTTGTTTGAGTAAATATAAATGGTGTTTTTATACTATTATCAACATGACTTTCTGCTGCAAAATGAATTACTCCATTTATATCATATTCTTTAAATATTCTAGTTACTAATTCAAAATCACATATATCTCCTTGTATAAATTTAATTTTATCAATTATTCCGTCTAGGTTATGAAGATTTCCTGCATAAGTTAATTTATCTAGGATTATTAAATTATATTCTGGATATTTGTTTTTGAAATAATGAACAAAGTTACTTCCTATAAATCCTGCTGCTCCTGTTATTAAAATATTTCTTGACATATTTATCATTCCTTTCTTTCTAGTTCAGAAATTTCTTCAAAAATTATCAATTTATAATAGCTTTTTGTTTATTGTAATTCTTGCCATTTTTTATCTTTTTCTGATTGAATTAACTTATCAACTTTTTCTAAAGGCCATTGTATATTTATTTTCTTATCATTCCAAATAATTCCCCCTTCATCATTAGGGTGATATAATTCATCGCATTTATATGTAAATTCTGCTTCATCTGACAACACTAAAAATCCGTGTGCAAATCCTCGTGGTATAAAGAATTGTAATTTATTCTTTTCTGTTAAAATAACTCCATAATATTTTCCATAAGTTTTAGAACCTTTTCTTAAATCAACTGCTACATCATAAACTTCACCTTTTATAACTCTTACTAATTTTGCTTGTGGAAATTCTTTTTGAAAATGTAGACCTCTTAATACTCCTTTTGTAGATTTAGATTGGTTATCTTGTACAAATTCTGTTGTTATACCTATTTCTTCAAAGTCTTTTTTGTTATATGTTTCCATAAAATAGCCTCTATTATCTTCAAATATTGTTGGCTCTATTACATATAATCCTTCAATTCCTGTTTCATTCTTTTTAAATTTTGACATTTCTTCACTTTCTCCTCTTGATATTTTTTGTTATTCCTTCTAATAATGGGCACATTTTAATGTGCCCTACTGTCAACTACTTTATAATATACTTAAAAATTTGTATATATTGTTGTATTTTTACTTTATTCTATATTTTCTGCTAGATTTTTTAAGAATTTACCATAGTCTGTTTTTAATAATCTTTTTGCTAAATCCTCTAATTGTTCAGCTGTTATCCAGCCATTTTCAAATGCAATTTCTTCTGGGCAACATATTTGAAGTCCTTGTCTTTTTTCAATAGTTTGTACAAAACTTGCAGTTTCAAGCAAAGCATCATGTGTTCCTGTATCAAACCATGCCATTCCTCTGCCTAGCTTTTCTACTTTTAATTTTTTCATTTTCATGTATTCTTCATTTACAGATGTAATTTCTAATTCTCCTCTTGCAGATGGTTTTACTCTTTTGGCTATTTCAATTACATCATTTGTATAAAAGTATAATCCTGGTACTGCAAAATTAGATTTTGGTTGAGTTGGTTTTTCCTCAATAGATATTGCATTGCCAAGTTCATCCATTTCTACAACGCCATAACTTTTAGGGTCTTTTACTTTATATCCAAATATTGTTGCTTCATCTTCTCTAGCATTTGCTCTTATTAGAATATTTTTCAAGTCCCCTCCATAAAACATATTATCTCCTAATATTAAAGCAACGTTATCTTGTCCGATAAATTCTTCTCCTATTATAAATGCTTCTGCTAGGCCATTTGGTTTGTCTTGAATAGTATATTCAAAGTTCATTCCCCATTTACTACCATCACCTAATAATTCTTTGAAGGTCGTATTGTCCCTTTCTGTAGTTATTATCAATATATCTCTTATTCCTGCTTGCATTAATACATATAATGGATAGTATATCATTGGTTTATCATATACTGGCATTATTTGTTTTGATATTGCTAAAGTTAGTGGATATAATCTTGTTCCACTTCCTCCGGCTAAAATTATACCTTTTCTATTTTTCATTTATTTATTCCTTTCTACCATATTGGAACATTTTTTAATATATATAGATAACGATGCTTGCTCCCTTATATTGGTAATTAAATTATTTTGATAAGTATCTTCTCAATGCTTCTTCATATGTTGGTATAATTATTCCATTTTTTAATAATTTATCTTTTGACATTTGTGAATTTTTTGGTCTCTTTGCAGGACTTTTAAATTCCTCACTTGTTACAGGTGTAACTTTACATTTTACGTTTTCTATTTCAAAAATCATTTTTGTAAAGTCATACCATGTTGTATATCCTAAATTTGTTGAATTGTAAACTCCAAATTCTATCTTCTTATTCATTGCTTGATGTATAATACTTGCTAAATCTACAGCATATGTTGGACTTCCATGTTGATCATTTACTACTTTAACTTCATCTCTTGTCTTTGCTAAATCAAGCATTGTTCTTACAAAGTTATGTCCTTCACCATATAACCAAGCTGTTCTAAAAATATAATATTTAGAACAATTTTCTTGTATGAATCTTTCACCAGCAAGTTTTGTAGTTCCATATACAGCTTGAGGATTCTTTGGATCATCTTCACTATAATCTTGTTCTATAGGTTTATCTCCTCCAAATACATAGTCTGTACTTATATGTATTAAAATAGCATTGTTGTCATTTGCTGCAACTGCTAGATTTTTTGGTCCTATTGCATTTATCTTATAAACTAATTCTTCATTTTCTTCTGCTTTATCTACTGCAGTATATGCTGCACAGTTTATAATATATTCTGGACTTACTTTCTTTATAAATTCATTTACTTGTTCAGCATTTGTAATATCTAGTTCAGCAACATCTGTACATATTAGTTCTTCACCTTTTAGTTCTTCCTTCATTGCTTTAGCTAGCATTCCATTTGCTCCTGTAATCAATATTTTCATTTTTTCCTCCGTTTTTATTAATTAATTTAAGATAATATCACAGATTTTATTTACATTTTCTAATGATAAATCTGCATACATTGGTAAAGTTAATACTCTATCAGACATATATTTAGCTATTGGTGTTTTACTACTATCATATTGCTTATTATAACATTCAAAATCACTTGTTAATGGATAGAAATATTTTCTAGAGTATATATTATACTTTTCTAATTCTTCCTTCACTTGATCTCTCGTTTTTCCAAATTCTTCTTCAAATACAACAGGAAAATAAGCATAATTATGTTTTACATTTTTTTGAATTGCTGAAAGTTTAATTCCTTTAATTCCTTCAAGTCTCTTTCTATATTCTCTTGCAACTTTTTCTCTCTTTTCTATTTCTGCATCTACATGTCTTAAATTACATAAACCCATTGCTGCTTGAAATTCGTTCATCTTCGCATTCATTCCAACTGCCTCTGTAGTTTCTGGACCTGTAATTCCAAAATTTTTATGTAGGTTTAGTTTTTTAGTATAATCATCACAATTATATGCTACTCCACCACCTTCAATTGTATTAAATACTTTTGTGGCATGAAAACTAAACATTGACATATCACCAAAATTTCCAATTCCAATTCCTTTATATTCTACACCAAATACATGTGCTGCATCATATATAACTTTTAAATTATGTTTTTTAGCTATTCTTTCAATTTCCTCTATATTGCATACATTTCCATATACATGAACTGGAACAATAGCACATGTCTTATCAGTTATTAATTCCTCTATTTTTGATGTATCAATAGTAAAAGTGTCTTTTTCAATATCGCAGAATACTGGAGTTAATCCATTTTGTACTATTGCATGTGTTGTTGATGCAAAAGTGTACGGAGTTGTGATTACTTCTCCTTTTAAATCTAATGTTTTTAATGCACTATATAGTGCCATATGTCCATTTGTAAATAAAGTTATGTGTTTTACTTTCAAATATTTTTCAAGTTCTTCTTGTAATTTTATATGTTTCTCTCCCATATTAGTTAGCCATTTTGATTCGAATATAGGTTTTATTTCTTCTACATATTCTTCTAATGAAGGCATAGAAGATTCTGTTACTAAAATTTTTTCTTTACTCATTTTAATTTCTCTCCTTGTTCACTTTCTTGTTGTTTAAGTTTTATTATATGTAATAAACTCTATTAAAATGTGATTTATATATTCTTATATATTTCTAAGATCTTTCTACTTCTTTCTTTTATTTTCTTTACAGGGATTCCTACATATATTCCCCATTCTTCTAAATCTTTATTAACAAATGAGAAAGTACCTGTAGCTGTTCCTTGATGTATCGTGATTTTCGGCATAACAATTGTATTGGCACCCAATTGTACAAAATCTTCTAATGTTACTGTTCCACCAATGATATTAGTATATTGTTCTGGTACCATTGGACTAATCATATATTCCCCAGAGAAATCATCTGTAGCACTGAATATGATGCTTCTCGCTGAACATCCACAAAAGTTTCCTATCTTTATTCCATATTTGCCATACAGTGCTGTATATGCAGATATATGTACATAATTTCCTAGTTCTATTTCTCCAGAAAGAATAGCAAAGTCATCTATTCTTACATGATTTCCTATCTTTATATTTTGTGGAGAATATATACTTGCTTTTCTACTAATAAGTACATCTTCTCCTACTGCTTTTAGTCCCATACTCCTTAATTCTGATTCACTGTAAAAACTATCCATATAATTTCTCCCAATATATTTTACTTATATTGAGCATATTATAACAATAAAATTTTTTTTTTTCAAGATTTTTATTGTTGTTTATCTATTCCTATATTTCTTAATTTATTTTTTAGTGAATTTAGTAGATATGTTAATGACTCGAATTTTAATAAATAAGCTAAACCAGTATATATAATTGCACCTATTAATACATCAAATAATAAATATAAGAATAATTTTAGAGGTGTCATTAGTGCTACATCTATTATTTTTCCCATTATAAATATAATAGCTCCCATTACCATTGATATAAAAAATGCTGGTAATATATCTTTTAATTGTTCTTTAAATGAATAGTTTAATAGTTTTTTATTTGGATAAGAGTTTATAAATGTTGAAATTACTGATGTTACAATCTTCATTATTACCATTACAGTTACTCCAAACGGACAGCTTATTATGAGTGCAATTACTCCTATTACTTTTTTTATTATTTCTAGTTTTAAATATATATCACTTCTTCCCATTGCACTTATCGCTTGAAGGTTTATAGTATGAATTGGCCAAAAAATATATGAAAAACATAATAATTGCATTAGAGGAACTGCTGGTAACCATTTATCAGTTAAAAGTAACCTTACTAATGGTTCTGCTACAACAGCCAATCCTACCATCATTGGAAAAAGTATAAATGAACTTGTTTTGATTGCTCTTGACATCATACTTTTTACTTTATTTTTATCTTCTTGTTCATTTGATAATGCTGGTAACATAACAGATGATATTGAACCATTTATATTTTCTGTAATAATATTAGGAAACTGGTTTCCTTTATTATAGTACGCTAAAGATTCTGAATTATATATTTTTCCAATAGCCAAACCATATAGTTCATTATATATAGTCTCTATTAATGCAGAACATAGCATTTTCCATCCAAATCTAAATAGTTCCTTTATTCTCTGCATTGAAAATTTTAGTATTGGTCTCCATCTTACTGTAATCCAAAGCATTAAAGTATCAACAGTTGTATTGAATAGTTGCTGTGTAACTAATGCCCATACTCCATACCCATGATATGCCATCCAAATTCCAATAAAAGCAGATCCTATTGTTCCTACTGAAGTTGATATAAAAAACTTTTTAAATATCATTTTTCTTGATACATAAGCATTTTGTATACTTTTTAGCCCTGCTATTAATATTGATATACCTAATACTCTTATTATTAATGTTAATTCAGGCATTCCATAAAAACTAGCAATTAGTGGTGATAATAAGAATATTATTATATATAAAATAGTTGATACTAAAATATTGCAGTAAAAAACTGATGAAAAGTCCAAATCATCTGCATCTTTTTTCTGTATTAATGCAGTTCCAAATCCATGTTCAACAAATACATTACATATTGTTATAAAAATAGTTATTAATGCTACTGCACCATAATCTTCTGGACTTAAAATTCTTGCTAACGCTATTGAAACTATTAAATTTACACTTTGTGCTCCTATTCTTTCAGCAAACTTCCAGAATAATGAAGACATTATTTTACTTTTTGAGTTATTTTCCATTACTACTACTTGCTAGATTTCTCTAGATTCTTCTCCTTTTAAATATACATCTTTATTTTTGTTTTTAATTTTCTATATAGGTTTATTATTATATTAGGACAGTACATCTTTATTAAATATTTTGTTCTTTTTATTATATCAAACGATTTTAAATAGTTATTTTCTATTATCTGTTTGTTCTTTTTTTCTATCATTAGTCTTTCTATTTCATATTCAGTTCTTCTCAAATCAAATACTTCTTTATATTCTTTGTTTGTAAATTCATCTATTAAATCTACTACTTCTTGTTTTTTATTTAAAATATATAATTTTCCCTCTTTTGATTCTTTTTCTTTTTTCATATTAGCATCTGTAACAGAGCCTTCAGCATTCATTCTATACGCACTCATTGTCTTGTTTATGAAGTATGCATATCCAAAACTTGTCATGATAAGTTTTAATGGCCAATCCTGTACAAAACATTTTTCAAACCAACTAGGTAGCTTACTTAATTCTTCTGTCCTAAACATAAAAGATGCGGTTGGAATAAATCCTAATAATTCAAGTTCTCCTACATTGTAGATGTTATCACTTTTTAAATATCTTTTAAATTCTACAGTCTGTGGAACAAATTTATTTTCCATAGTATTCGTTTTCATGTCTAGTATAGTCGCATTATGGAAGCAAAGAGTACATTTTGGATGTGATTCCATATATTCTACCTGCATTTGTAGTTTATTCTCACTAGTCCAGAAATCATCTCCTTCGCAGATTGCTATATATTTTCCTTTTGCCTCTCTACATGTTTTTATTAATGACCATTTTCCTAATTTATATTGGTTCTCCGTTTCATAAATTGCTCTTATTATATTAGGATATTTTTCTTCATATTCTTTTATGATATTAGCTGTATTATCAGTTGAAGCATCATCATGTATAATTACTTCATATTTAAAGTTTGTTTTTTGATTAATAAAACTATCTAGTGCATTTCTTATATACTTTTCTTGATTATAGGTAATACAGCATACACTAACTAAAATATCATCTTTATTTACATTTAATATAATTTCTGATTCGTTCTTTTCTTCTCTTGATTTTAATTTATTTTTATACTCAAGACTTATAATGACTAAACAAACCATTATTATAATACTTTCTACGCTATACATACTTCCAAAGCAACATAACGTAAATAGTGTTGCATAAACTAACCATTCATCATCCAATTTTTTTGCTTTAATATACTTTATAATTGCATATAAGATGAGTATAAAAAATGGTATACCAAATTGATATATAATGTCTATATATCCATTATGTGCAAAGTTTTCTACCGCGTATCCATTATAAACTAGACCTTCAGGGATATTAAACATTGATCCTAATCCATGACCTACTAATATACATTTTATACTATCTAATGAATTTGATAAATAATATAAAGATGAATATGTTCTACCTGTTGAAGATAAATCTTTAAAAATATATATACCTAAAGTTCCCATAATTATTAATGTTATTACTGGTAAAAGTATAGTTCCAATTTTAACAATTTTCTTTAATTTAATATTATTTTCAAAAATTTCAAAAGCAAGATATATCGCAACATAATATGCAAATGTTACCCAACCTGATCTTGCAAATGTGAAAATGATATTGAATAAAGTCATTGCTGTTAAAGCAAATTTTTGCTCTTTATTTAATTTACTAAAGCTCATTGAATAAAAATATGCTATAGTTAAAAACAATGCATAAGATGATGGCTCATAAAATGTTGTATATATTCTAACATCATTCATCCAGCCAGTATAACTTTCAAATAAACCTCTAGCACCATATGATGGATTGTTACTAAAAAGATTTAAAAGAATTGGTAAATCTAGTTTAGATGCTATTAGTTGGTAAACTCCATATATGGTGATTACCATTATTGCACAATAAAATGCCTTATCAAAGAATTCTTTTTGATTTGTCTTGCATACTTCTTGCATGAATTTTATAGTAGTCCATGCAATAAAAATAATCATTAAATACCTAACTATTTGTGAAAAGTTAAAGGCATGATTAACAAACTGTGATAGCAGAACAAATATCACAAAGCCAATACCAAATATTAATGTCTTTTTATCTATTTTGAAAAATAACTTATATCTTATGAATATATATATCAGAAAAATAGTTGTTCCTGCTATTCCAAAACTTTTAGTAGTAATTATTGAAAAGTTTTGCAAAAAAAGTAATATTATGAAAATTATAATTTCTATTTTTTGTCTCTTCTCATCTTTTTTCATTTTTTATAGCTTTTCTCCCTTCCGCTATTCCTTTTTTTAATGCTTCTAAATTATCTTCTTGATGTTTCATTTTATATTTTATCGCTACTATAAATCTAGTTGAATAAAAGAATAATTTTGTTAATACTCCATAACATTTATATTTATTTATAAAAATAATTCTATTTCTAGTATTCCATTGGATTGCAAATGGACTTTCTTTTCCTCCCGAAGATGCACTTTCTTTATGATATATTACTGCATCTAGACATACTCCTATTTTATATCCTTTTTTTTGAATTCTCACACAAAAGTCAACATCTTCATAGTACATAAAGTATTCCTCTGATAAAAAGCCTACATTTTTTATTGTGTCCGATTTCATTAACATGCAACATCCTGTTGTAATTTTAGTATAAATAAAATCATTTTCATTATCTTTGTATTCTTTTCCTTTATTATAGAATACTGCTGTTCCCTTAAAATAGTCAATTTCCCCTCCGCAATAGTTTACTAACTTTTTATTGTCGAAGTACATTATTCTGCATGACATGATTCCTACATCCTCATGTTCCTTTAATTTCAAATACATTTTAGCAATGCTATCTTTTGTTACGATAGTATCATTATTTAATAATAGTATATAATCCGCTTTATTATCTAAAGCAAACTTAATTCCTAAATTATTACCAGCTGAAAAACCTGCATTTTGACTTGCTTCTATTAATGTTATTCCTTCTATTTCTTTCAATTTAATCACGGATTCATTGGTAGATTTATTATCTACCACTATTATTTCAATTTCAAAATTATCAGTATTTATATTTTTTATACTATCTATGCATTCTATTGTATCCCTATAATTATTATAATTCAATAGAATAATAGCTATTTTATCTAATTTTTCCATTTTTTCCTCTCATAACTGTTTATAGAATTTTAATAAATCATCAATATATTTTTCTTCTGTAAGTGGATTTTTCCAATACAATTCATATGCATTTTTACTCATTTCTTGTAATAATTTTTCGTCATCTAACATTTTAAGTTTATCACATAAGTCGTCTACATTTCCACTCTCATATTTTAATCCGTTCACTTTATCTGTTATATATGTGGCTGTAGCACTTTTGTTTGCTACTACTACTGGTACTCCTAAAGATAGTGCTTCTATTGCTGTTAATCCCATAGTTTCATACCATAGTGATGTAAATACTAGTGCTCTACTTGATTTCAAAATATCTTTTATTTCTTCTTTTGTTTTCCAACCTAAAAATTTTATTTTATCATATTTTTGTTCTAATTCTTTTTTCAGTGATCCATCACCGATTACTATTGCCTCCTGATTCAAGCGCGTTACACTTTGACAGAATATGTCAACTCCCTTTTCTTTTGATAATCTTCCTAGATATACTACTGTTTTATTTTTTTCTATATTTCTTTCTTCTTTCTCATATCCTGCTGGATTATCTATAACTACAGAATTCCAATCTTTAATTAGTGATTTGTTTAAAATATTTTTGCTAAAATCTGATACATATATTGCATTTGCTTTGATATTTTTTATAATTCGATTTTGTATTTTTTGTCTAATCACTCTATATAGTTTTATAAAATAATTTCTAGAATCACAGTTACATTTTATACATTTTAATGATAATGGATTTAGTGTACATATTTGATTTTCTTTATAATTATAAAATCCTCCATTTGGGCAGTGCATAAAGTATTCATGAATAGTTACAACTATCTTAAAATTCAAATCATTTGCTACTTTAAAAACACAACTAGATAGTGCTTTTGTCCATCCATGAATGTGTATTAATGTTGTTTTATTATCTAATTTCTTTAATAATGCTTTTAACTGCCTTGCAGATTTTACATTATAAATTCCATTAATACATCCTAAAATTTTATTTTTCTCTTTTAATACTTCATTCTGATTAGTTGTTACATATTCTATTCCATCTATATTTTCTTCTGGTCTATTAACCGCTGAAAAGAAGTAAACCTTATATCCTTTGTTTAATAATATTCTTGCAGTGTCAATTGCAACTTTACTTGCTCCTCCTTGTATATAATTAAAGTCATTTATAATCACAACTGTTTTTACATTCATCTTTTTGGTACTTTCCTTTCCAAAGAAAATCTATTACTTTCATATTTTGCTTAATTTTCCCATTTTCATTCCAATAAATCTTGCACCCATATTAGGTATCCATTTCATAATCACTTTCCAGTTTTTTTCTTTAATTGCTCTCTTTAAAATGTAGATTGCTAATTTTCCTCCTGTACTATTCACTTTATATTTATTTAGATAGGCGTTTTGCTTGAAAAATCGTCCTGTTTCATAATATCTTTTATATTGTTGTTTTAATGTGAAATCATGAGAATGAATAACTTCTGAATCAGCACAATACTTTATTTTATATCCATTTGTTATCAATTTATATGCAAAGTACATATCCTCACTTATTGGTAAGTCTTTTGAATCATATCCATTAAGTTCTACAAATATTTTTCTTTTTATTGCTGAAGCAGCATCAGAAAAGAAAAATGCCCTTAAACCTAATCTTGATATATCATCTTTAGAAACTATACTTGATTTTTCCGGATAATTTTTCTCTCTTGTATATTTCTCCATAGAATTATTTGCACAAATTTGCCTACTGTAGCAAGCCTGTGCTTCATCCTTTTCAATTGGCTTTATAAGATTCTCTAACCAATTTTCTTTTTCTATGATTATATCTTGTGTTACAAATACAATTATATCTGCATTACTTTCAAATGCTTCTTTTTCTCTAGTTAAACTATGAGAGAACTCTTTTGGTTCTATTACTTTATATTTACACTTTAACTTTTTTACTTTTTCTTCTGTCTTATCATTTCCTTTAGTTATTATATATCGTATATTTCCTATTTCAACATTTTTTTGAATTTCAAAAGATTTGTGTAAGTTCTCTACATATTTATCAGCATTATAAAGAGGACATATTATATCTACAACCATTTTTCCCTCCAACTTTTTCATTATGTAATATCATATCTTGTATTATATATATAAATAAATGCAAAAGTCAATAATTTTACATTTTTTGACGTAATTTATACTTGATAGTCTCTATATATCAAAAGAGCACATATATAAATGTACTCTTTTTAATATATTTTTATTTTAAATTGCTCCTTTTCTATCTAAAACAGTGGCTACAGTTTTTAATAAAATTTTCATATCTCCCAAAAATGAATTTTTGTTGTAATATTCTACGTCTAGTTTTATTCTTTCTTCAAAGCTCATATTGCTTCTTCCAGATATCTGCCATAATCCTGTTAATCCCGGTGTCATCTCTATTATTTTGTAGTAATCTTGGCCTATATCTTTCCTTTCTCTTTTTAAGTATGGTCTTGGTCCAACTAGGCTCATTTCTCCTTTTAAAATATTTATAAATTGTGGAAATTCATCTAGACTAGTCTTTCTCAAAAACTTTCCTATTTTGGTAACCCTAGGATCATCTTTAATTTTTTTATTAAGTTCATATTCATTTCTTATATCTTCATTCTCTGCAAGTATTTTTTCTAATTCTTCTTCTGCTCCAACTATCATAGTTCTAAATTTATACATTTTAAATATTTTTCCGCCTTTACCTATTCTATTTTGAGCAAAGAATATTGATGCTGTATCTTTTGTAAATATATTTGCAATCTTAATAAATAGTATTAGTGGAATAAGTACGATTATCCCAACTATACCAGCTAATATATCTACTATACGCTTCATTATTTTACTAATACTTCTTGCTTTCATACTTACATTAACAGTTTTATTAATGAATATTGTTTGTGTATCGTTTATATTCACTGTTTTCTCCTCCTAGTTTTTTATTCATCTTTGGATAAAAGTGGTACCACTATTTAATTCCTGTTTTTGTCATAAGATTATTACTAATCTTATTTAATTCGTTTGATACTTTATATTCTTCTTCAGCAAATAATTCTTTGTGCAATTTTTTTACATTTTCTTCTAAATTTCTTGGTGCTAAATAATATACATCTGCTGGTTGATAATCAGACCATTCATATGGAAAACCTGTACTTGTTGTTATATTATATTGTGTTACACCCATTGCTAAACTTATTATTTCTGATGAGCTTATTGTCGTTTTAACCTTTGGTAATACTTCATCTACTAAACCATTTAATTTTGCAACACTCAATTTCTTTACTTTGTCAAATGCCTTCGTTAATACTTCTCTTTGTCTTTCTGTTCTATTTATATCTGTTCCTACATATCTGATTCTCGCATAAGCTAATGCTTGTATACCGTCCAAATTATAAGTTCCAGCTTTTGTTATATATGATGATTTTATTCCTGTTACTTTAGTATTTTCCTTTATATAGCCATTTATATATTGAATATCTGCCTTACTTATATCTACTTGAATTCCACCAACATAATTAACAACATCAGCAACAACCTCAAAATTAATAGCTACATACTCTGAAATGTCTAAATCTAAGTTTTTATTTAACACACTAACTGTTTTTTCTGGTCCATATTTTCTATAGATATCTGTTAATTTTGTATATTGATTATTATCATAACACAAATAAGAATCTCTATATACAGATACCATTTTTACTTCTTTTGTTTTCTGATTTATACTAACTATCATTATGGCATCGCTTCCTGAATTCGAGTCATAATCATTACTTCTAGCATCTATTCCAAACAGTGCTATATTTAAGTATCCTTCGTTTTCTACACCTTCGTTTATTTCAACATTCTCTAATCCTTTTTCTTGGTAATCTAGTTTAGATAATTTACTATATACATATCCCACTAAAATTCCAGTCATAATTACTATAAGAATTATTAACAGCATTATAAATCTAAAAATCAATTTTAATAGGACATTCTTCTTTTTTTTCTTCTTCTTTTTCTTTTTTATACTTCTAACTGGTTCTCCATTTCTATATTGAATTTCTTTATCCATTGTTTACTCATTCCTTTTTATGTTTAATTTTATGTTTAAAAGCATTCTCAAACTTCATTTGTAAGTTTCTAGAGCTTTATTTTTTCATTATATATTATAATTTTATTTTTATCAATAAAAATCACACTTTTTTTACAAAAAACTTTAAACATTTTTTATATAACGTCTCTACATTTTATTTGGCATATCTATTCCTAATAATTTTGCACCAATTTGTAACACGTTTCCTATCATATATGTTAGATAAATTCTCGCATTCTTTTTTTCAATATCTTCTACTAGAATCTTGTTGGAATTATAGTATGAACTATATGCTTGTGCTAAATTTATTAAATATCTAGAAAGTATTGATGGCTCATTTTTATCAATAACGTTTTCTAAAACATTTTCAAATTGATATAATAACTTTATAATCTTAATTTCTTCTTCATCTTGTAATTCATTTATATTAATCTCTTTTACGTCAGGTAATTTTTCAATGTTATCAATTATACTTTTGGTTCTTACATAAATATATTGTATATATGGTCCTGTTTCTCCCTGAAAATTTAAAATTGTATCCCAATCAAAAATTTCATCTTTTATTCTACTATTAGATAAATCGTTAAATATAACTGCTCCTATTCCAACTTTTTTTGCTATTTCTTCTTTATTCTCAAGTTCTGGATTTTTTTCCTCAATTATATCTTTTGCTCTTGATATTGCTTCATTTAATAGTTCTTCTAATTTTATAACATTACCTTCTCTAGTTGACATCTTACCTGTTTTTAATAATACCATTCCAAAAGCCACATGTTCTAATGAGTTGGTATATTTTTCATCTAAACCTAGTAGTTTTGCAGTTTCAAAAATTTGTTTAAAATGTAAATTTTGCTCATATGATGTAACATATAACGCTTTATCAAAATCATAGGTACGTGCCCTATATAATATAGCTGCTAAATCACGTGTAGCATATGTTGTAGAACCATTTGATTTTTCTATTATTATTGGTGTACTTATTCCTGCATTTTCAAGATTAACAATTTTTGCACCTTCTGATTCTTCTAGTCTTCCTGAAGCCTTTAATTTCTCTATAACCTCTGGCATTTTATCTATATAGAATGATTCTCCATTCCATGAGTCAAAAGTGCTTCCTAATAAATCATAAACTTTTTGGAATTCTTTTAAACTTAATTCTTTAAACTTTTTCCATAACTCTGTGCAATATTGATCTCCTTCTTCTAGTTTTTTAAAATTATTTCTACACTCATTTAGTACATTTTCATCTTCCTTGCAAAGATTATTTATTCTTACATAAATATCTGTTAATTTTCCAATTGGATCTTCATTTAAATCATATTCTTTTCCCCAAAGTTTATATCCTTCTATCATTTTTCCAAATTGTGTTCCATAGTCTCCTAAATGATTTATCCCTATTACATTAAAGCCTAAATATTTATAAATATTATATAGTGCTGCTCCAATTACTGTAGAACGTAGATGTCCTATATGAAAAGGTTTTGCTATATTTGGTGCAGAATAGTCTATAACGATATTTTTTCCTTTGCCTATATTAGAATTTCCATATTTTGAATTTTTACTCTCCATTTCTTCTAAAACATTTCTTATTAAAGTCTTTTTATTTATATAGAAATTCAAATATCCCCCAGCAATTTCTATTTTATCTATTATTTCGCCATCACTTTTTATGTTTTCTTTTATCTCTGTTGCTATAATAGGTGGTGCTTTTTTTAGTGCTTTTGCTAATTTAAAACAAGGAAAAGCGTAGTCTCCCATTGTATCATCAGGTGGTATTTCTATGTATGTTTTTAATTCTTCAGAATTAATTTGTGTACACTCACTAATCATATTTGCAATTTCTTTTTTAAAATTTATCATTATTATCCTGCTCCTTAAAAAAATAAATATGAATCATTATATCATAAACATCTATAATTAGGCAAATATTTGAAAATTATGTCGTAATATACAGATATAATGTTTACCTCTTTATTGAATTTATTATTAAAAGGACGAGCAACGCTCGCCCTTTTATTGTCCATGTATAATATTTAGTCTCCTAATGATATTCCTATATTTCTTGCTGTTTTTACCAAATCATCATCCATTGTTACTTTTCGTATATTACTATTCTCTGTATTTCCTGATACAGCTCCAATTTCCTTATTATTTCCTACAACATCTTCTAATGATACTGAATCTAATCTTCCGTTTTTTAGTACTGCTAATACTCCAAATTTTCCTTCCATTGCTAGTTCCATTGCTTTTGAACCATATTTCGTTGATAACACTCTATCATATGCTGTTGGAGTACCTCCTCTTTGCATATATCCCAATGTTGTATTTCTAGCTTCTAGACCTGTTAGTTTTTCTAATTCTTTAGCTACTCTTTCTCCGACTCCACCAAGTTTTGTGTTATCAACTCCTGAACCATTATCTCTTGTACCTTTCACTGTTATTTCTCCATTTATTGGTTTTGCTCCTTCTGCAACAACTACAAGGCTAAATCTTTTTCCTATATTTATTCTATCTTTTATTTTCTGTGCAACTTTATTTAAATCATAAGGAATCTCTGGTATTAAAGCTACATCTCCTCCACCTGCTATTGCTGCCTCAAGAGCAATCCATCCTGCATATCTTCCCATAACTTCTAAAACCATTATTCTATGATGTGTTTCTCCTGTTGAGTGTAATCTGTCTAATGCTTCCATTGCAACTGATACTGCTGTGTTATATCCGAATGTAATATCTGTACAAGCGACATCGTTATCTATTGTTTTAGGAACACCTATAACATTAATTCCTTTTAATGATAAGTCTCTTGCAGACTTTTGTGTACCATCGCCTCCTAGTGTAAATACACAATCAAATCCTGCATTTTTAACATTTTGAACACATATATCAGATAAATCTTTATATACTGTTTGTCCGTTTTCTTCAACTTTGTAATTAAAAACATTAGAATTTGTTGAAGATCCTATGATTGATCCACCTTTGTGTAAAATTCCTGATGCTGTAGATGCTGAATCTAATCTTATATAATTGTCTTCTAAAAGTCCTTTGTATCCTTCTATATAACCATAACATTCTACACCATTAGTTTCTGCCGTTTTAACAATGCCTCTTATTACTGCATTAAATCCTGCTACATCTCCACCATTTGCTAAAATTGCTACTTTTTTCATAATACCTTCATTCCCTTTCTTTTTTAAACTAATAATTCTTATATATTGTATATTATATCAATAAAAAAAATAATTACAACATTTTTCCTTAATTTTATAAATATACTCTCATTAACTTCATATTTCCTTCTAAAAGATATTCTCCTAGCTCTGCTGGAATTAAAAATACACTTCCTGCCTTTATTTCCTTCTCGAATTGTTGTGTTTTTACTTTTCCATCTCCATCTAAAACTATATATGCTATAAAAGATTCTTTGCTCGAATTTTCTGCTTTAGTATTTTTAATGTTAATTAAGTCTATATTGAAATTTATTGAATTATATATATTTATATCTTCTTTAGTATTAAAATAATTAGAAATTTGCGTTTTGGCATTTAAGTTTATTACTTCTTTTGCCTTTTCTTTATGTAATTGTCTAGGCTTTCCATCTAGTCCAACTCTATTCCAATCAAATACTCTGTATGTCACATCACTACTTTGTTGGATTTCACATAATAAGATTCCTGAACATATTGCATGAATACTTCCTGCTGGTATTGGTATAAAGTCACCTTTTTTAACGTTTATATATCTTGCATTGTTTTCAACATCTTCTATTGCATTTGCTAAATTGTTACTATTTACTTCGTCTTTAAATCCATATACGATTTTAGCATCTTCTTTACAGTTCATTATATACCAAACTTCATTTTTTCCTGAATCATTCTCGTATTTTTCTGCGTACTCATCATTAGGATGAACTTGTACTGATAGGTTATCTTGTGCATCAATGAATTTTATTAATATTGGAAATCTTTCCATATTTAAACATTTTGTACCAAATATTTCTTTCCTTTTAGTTTTATCATTAAATATTTCATATAAATTCTTATTGTTAAAAGCATCATTTACTATTTGACTTATTCCACTAGTATGTGCAGATAATTCCCAGCTTTCACCTATATTATCTTCTTTGATATCTCTATTAAAATATTTTTTGATATTATTTCCTCCCCAGACTACTTGCTTGTAGACTGGCTTAAAAAATATTGGCTCTAACATAATTTTTCTCCATTCATTATAACTGTAAATATATATAACATAGTTTTTAATTTTTTGCAATAATATATTAAAATAATAAATAGGACACGTTAAGCCGTGTCCTTATATAAAGTTTTTATTCAGTCAATTTCAATATTTCTCTTTTTAGGGCTTTTGCTTGTCTCTTTGCGTCTTGTAAACTAGTTCCTTTTACACCTATATAAAATTTTATTTTTGGTTCTGTTCCTGATGGTCTAACACAGCACCATGCATCATTTGATAATTCGTAATACAATACATCTGATGCTGGCAAACCTGTTTTTGAAGTTTTTCCTGTAATAAGCTCTTTTCTTTCACATATTCTATAATCTCTAACTGCAACTACATTCCATTCTCCTAATATTGCTGGTGGATTATTTCTCATTTTTGTCATTATATTTTGTATCTGAAATGCACCATCTATTCCTTCCAAGGTTATGCCTATAACTTCTTCTCGATAATATCCATATTTTTTATATATATTAAGCATTTGTTCCCATAGAGTTAATCCTTGTTTCTTATAATAAACTGCTGCTTCACAGATTGCCATTGCTGCTGCAACACCATCTTTATCTCTTGCATAGGTTCCCATCAAAGCTCCATAGCTTTCCTCATATCCATATACAAATTTGTATTTACTATTTTGCTCAAATAATTTTATTTGCTCTCCAATATATTTAAATCCTATTAACACCTCTATTAACTTTATTCCGTATTCTCTAACCATTCCATCAGCCATATTTGAAGAAACTATTGTCTTTATAAGTGCTCCGTTTTCTGGAAGTATTCCTTTTTCTTTCTTTTGGCTTAATTCATATTCAGCTAATAAAAGTGCTGACATGTTTCCTGTAAATACTTTATACTCACCCGTTTTTATATCTTTTGTATAAACCCCTAATCTATCTCCATCTGGATCAGTTGCTAAAACTATATCTGCATCAACTTCTTTTGCTAGTTTTAAAGCAAGTTCAAAAGCTTTAGGATCTTCTGGATTTGGAGATACTAAAGTTTCAAATTCTCCATCTGATTGTTCTTGTTCTGGAACAATAAACACCTTTTCAAATCCTAGTTCTTTTAAAATTCTTTTTACTAATTCTCTCCCTGTGCCATAAAACGGTGTATATACAATTTTTAAATCTTTTGCCATTTCTTTAACTATGTCAGGATTTAATATTAATTTTTTTAGTTCTTTAATATATTTATCGTCTATTTCTTTTCCAATTATATTAAATAATCCTTGTTTTTTAGCTTCTTCTTCAGAAATCAATTTTATCTTTTTATAATCTTCTATTTTTTTTATTTCTGAAATAATTTGTTTATCCATTGGTGGTATTATTTGTGCACCGTCAGACCAATAAATCTTATATCCATTATATTCTTTTGGATTATGGGTTGCTGTTATTACAACACCTGCTATACATTTTAGTTCTCTAACTGCAAAAGATAGCTCTGGAGTTGGTCTTAATGAATCAAATAAATATGTTTTTATTCCATTTGCATTTAATACTAAAGCCACTCGTTTTGCAAATTCTAAAGACATTTTCCTTGAATCATATGCAATAGCTACTCCTTGTTCTTCACCTTTTTCTTTTATTATAAAGTTAGCCAATCCTTGAGTAGTTTTTCCAACAGTATAATAATTCATTCTGTTCGTTCCTGCACCCATGATTCCTCTTAAACCAGAAGTACCAAATTCTAAATCCTTATAAAACCTGTCTTTTATTTCCTTATCGTCATTTTCAATTTCCGCTAGTTCTCGTTTAGTATCTTCATCAAATATCTCTTCATTCATCCATTGTTTATATTTTTTAACATATTCTAACATTCATATAGCCCCCCTTTTTATGATTTATTAAATCCATCGGAGCATGTACAAAAGTATGTCTTACAGCTATATTTATATCACATATATCGACATTTGTAAATATTTGTCACTATTTTTTATAATGATTTCATTATATCTTTTAAAACTAATTGTATATTCTTCATTCCACTATATTCATTTATTTCTAGTGAACCTATAACGTCCACTCTATCACCTAATCTATATTCTTGAGCCTTCTCTCCCATATTAAAACCTATAGCATTAATACTCATATTGTCATCTCTTAAACTCATTTTTAAATGTTTTCCTGCTGTTAATGATCTTATTGAATCTATTTTTAAATTTTTAAAGCAAAAAATCGGTATCCTATTAACTTCTCCAAATGGCTCTAATAGTTCTAATTCCTGAACACTTTGTACAGTTATTTCTTTTAGGTTAGCAACTATATCTATCATTATAGTTTGTTTAATTTGATTAAAATCTATATTTTGTAGATAAGTATTTACTTCTTTTTTGAATTCCTGAAAGTTTTCTTTTTTTATACTTAATCCTATTGCCATAGCATGTCCACCAAATTTCTCAAGTTTGTCACTGCATTTTAATATAGTTTCATGTAAATCTAATCCCGGTATACTTCTACCAGATCCTTTACCTTCTTCTCCTTCAAATCCAACTAATATACTTGGCTTAAAATACATATCTGTAATTTTTGAAGAAACAATTCCTGTTACTCCATGATGCCAACCATCACCTCCAAGAATTATAATAGGATTATTTTTTTCCTCATCATCTATTTTCTTTATCGCTTCTTCAAATATTGCTTTTTCTTTTTCTTGTCTTTCTCTATTATATTCATTTAAATCTTCTGCATATTCTAATACTTCATCTTTATTATTTGATAATAATAATTGTAAAGCCTTGTCAGCAAATCCCATTCTACCGCATGCATTTATTCTAGGTGCAATTCCAAAAGAAATTGTATTTGAATCAGCCACTTTATATCCTGATATTTCTAGTAAAGTCTTTAATCCTAAATTTTTAGTTACATTAATCAATTTAAGTCCTAATTTTGCAATAACTCTGTTTTCATCTACTAAAGGAACTATATCGGATATTGTTCCTAAACATACTAAATCTAAATATTTTAGGTATTCTTTTTCATCTAATTGTAGTTTTATACTTAAGGCTTGTATCAGTTTAAATACTACTCCTACTCCTGCTAATTGCGTAAATGGGTATTTATTAGTTTTAATTTTAGCATCTATTATTGCAAAAGCATTAGGTAAAATGTTTCCAGGCTCATGATGATCTGTAATTATAGTTTCAATACCTAAAGTTTCTGCAAATGCAGTTTCTTCTACTCCAGAAATTCCACAGTCTACTGTAATCATTAATTTTATATTCATATTGGATACTTCTTCTAAAGCTTTTTTGCTTAAACCATACCCTTCTTTTAGTCTATTTGGGATATAATATTCTGTATTGGCTCCTCTTTCTTCTAAAAATTTCTTGAGTACAGTTGTGCTAGTTATACCATCTACATCGTAGTCACCATATATTAATATTTTTTCTTTGTTTTCTATTGCTTTTATTATTCTATTTACAGCTTTTTCCATATCAGGCATTAAAAATGGATCATAAAAATTGTTTCTTTTTGGATTTAAAAATATTTCTATATCATTGTCTTCAGTTATTCCTTTATTTATTAATATTTGAGCTAGCAATTTACTAATATTAAATCTATTAGAAATTTTTTCTGCCAATTTATTATCAGATTCATAATACTGCCAATTCTTGTTCATATACTTTTCCTTCCTAAAATTATTGAATTAAGTCTTGTACTGCTTCTCCTAATATTTTATTTATGTCTGATAACATAGTATTAAATTTCAATTCAGTATCTAAATATTTTTTTGTTTTATCGTTTTGTATCAATTCTAAATATATTTTTTGTAAATTCTCAACTTGCTCTTTTGTTGGTTCCTCGCCTTTCATTGTAGATATTTGAGTTTCATACCTAGCTTTTTCAAAATCGTCTAATTTTTGTTTTAGTTCAGGTATTTCTTTTATAATTTCTTTCATTTTTTTATATTCTAAATATTCCTCTGATTCCTTTATTTCTTTTGCTAACCTATTTACAGTATCGTATACGTTCATTTTTATTCCTCCCAATTTTTATTATTACCGTTACTTAATTAAATTTGCATTTTTCTATACTATTAAAATGGATTGCATTTATTGTGCAATCCATTATTAATCATGCTCATTTTTATATTACGCATAAGTTGTTTCTTGTTTGACAAAGTTTATTAAATTTGATTGTCTGAATTTTTTTGTTTTCTTTGCACGTTCCTGAGCAATTTCTTTTGCTTGTTTTTCTGCAACAGTTTCGCATATAGATTTTTGATATATAAAATGTGTATCTTGTGCAATCTTTGTCCAATTATACACTTCTTTTACTCTTGCTTTTGCATTTTTTGCAATATTATATGATAGCTGATGATCAAATAATAATGCTAATATTGAATCTGCAATTGAATTTGAATTTCCTGCGTAGCTTTTCATTCCTGTTACTCCATGTTCAACAATTTCATTTAATCCGCCAACATCTGATACAACTATTGGAGTTCCTGCATACATTCCTTCAATTGCTACTAATCCAAATGGCTCATAAGTACTTGGAAATACTGCTATATCCGCACACCTATACATTGTATATAATTCTTTAGATGTTAATTGTCCTGTAAAATATACTTTATTTGATATTCCTAAATAATCAGCTTTTGCTTTTAGTTCATCTAACATTCCACCTTTTCCTGCTATTATAAATTTAACATCATTATAGTTGCTTAAAACTTTAGGTACAGCATCTATTAAATATTGAAAGCCTTTTTCATATACAAGTCTTCCTGCACACATGACTATTTTTTCATTATCTCTAGCATATTTTCTTCTAAATTCATAATTTCTTTCTATTCCATTATATATATTTAAATTTATTCCATTTGGGATAACATTAATTTTCTCAAATGGTAGTCCAAATAACCTTTGAACTTCATTCTTCATGTAATTACTGTTTACTATTACTTCTGATGCTTCATATGTTAACATCCATTCCGTATCATTAATATATCTTTGTTGTTCATCTCTTATTCCGCCATTTCTTCCTGACTCTGTTGCATGTATTGTTGCTACTATTGGAATATTAAATGATGCTTTTAATGTTTTTGCAGCATTTGCAACAAGCCAATCATGTGCATGGATTACGTCAAATTTTCCATTTTTATTCATTATTTCGCAAGATTTAGCCACTAAATTAAAATTTAATTGCATAATCCAATCTATAAAATTATTAGGGTTAATCATATAATTATCTACTCTGTATACTTCTACTCCTTTATCATTTTCGTAATAAGGTACATCACCTTCTTTATATGTTACTACTGTGACTTCATGTCCGTCTTTTATTAATCTTTTTGATAAGTCGTATACTACTTTTGCAATTCCCCCTACAATTCTTGGTGGATATTCCCAAGTAAGCATTAATATTTTCATAATAACCTCCAATAACTATCTTATGTTCTATCACTATAATTGTATATTAACTTATAAAAAAAGTAAACAAATTTCTACAATTTTTTTAATTTTTTTATAAGACACAAAAAAAATAAAAATCAACCCATTAAGTTAATTTTTATCTCATATATTTTTAACTATTCGTTATTAGCTATCTTCCAAATAAAACCCCCACATTAGCCGTACTTTCAAGAAATTTTATGGACCTGTTATACACAGGTGGGTGTCTACCTTAATACTCATGGGTTTCTTACATGTTTTTACGAGTGAAAATTACAATTAAATTGTTGTAAAAATTTCTCACGCAAACTTCTTCCGAAAATGCAAGCATACACGCCATACCAAGAGCTCGACTCCCGTATCCATTACTTTGTAGGTTCTAAAATTTCTATCTCATAAGCGCACTACGCAGGGATTTTTAATATTCTCTTTACTTATTTATATTATACCATTTTATTAAAATTAAATCAATATAAATTTAAAATTTTTAATAGGTAATTTCTTTCATTTTTTGACATGGTTTTAGCCTGTTTTTTGATGGATAAATTTTTTACTTTTTTGTTTTTAGGGCACATTGCAATGTGCCCCTACATTTATATATATTATAATCTTATATCTATATAAATTTAATATTTTTCATGGGTAATTTCTTTCATTTTTTGACATGGTTTTAGCCTGTTTTTTGATGGATAAATTTTTTATTTTTTGTTTTTAGGGCACATTGCAATGTGCCCCTACATTTATATATATTATACTCTTATATCTATATAAATTTAATATTTTTCATGGGTAGTTTCTTTCATTTTTTGACATGATTTTAGCCTGTTTTATGATGGATAAATTTTTTACTTTTTTGCTTTTAGGGCACATTGCAATGTGCCCCTACACCTAATTTAATATAATTTCTCATATTTTATATTGAATATTAATATAAATTGTATATGAGTCGTCTAAAACTTTTTTTATTTAATACTGTTATTTTAACATTAACTTCAATTTTAATTAGAGCTATTGATATGTTCTTTAGTGTTTATGTTGCAAACAAAATCGGCAGTGAAGGTTCTGGTCTATTTGAACTTATAATGTCTGTTTATCTTTTTGCAACTACAATCTCTAACGCTGGTATCAGTCTGGCTGCTACTCGTATTGTTGCAGAAGAGTTTGATACTCATGGCTCTAGTGGTGTCGTTTATGCTATGAGGAAATGTATTTTTTATAGCTTATTTTTTGGCGTATTAGCAGCTATTATATTATTCTTATGTGCTCCATTTTTGGTATCCAATTTACTAGCAAATAAAATCTCATTAAAACCATTATATATATTAGCCATAAGTCTTCCTTTTGTATCCATAACTACTTCACTTTCAGGGTACTTTTCTGGTGTAAGAAAAGTATCAAAAACTTCTTTTGTTAAAATTTCTAGTCTATTTATAAGGGTTGGTTTAACTTGTTTATTTATATATATATTCTCTGCTAATAATATAGATTTAGTATGTACTTTTTTAGTATTGGCTAGCACTATTGCTAGTATTTTTGAATTTCTATTTTCTTATCTTCTTTATTATATTGATAAAAAAAACATATGTAATTTTGAAACAAGAAACAATAATTATTTAGCAAGAATTCTAAAGATTTCCTTGCCTGTTGCTGTTACTTCTACTATACGTTCTGGTCTTTCAACTTTAAAACAATCTTTAATACCTATGCGCTTGGAGAAATTCACTCATTCATCTAGTTTAGCCTTTTCGCAATATGGATTAATAAATGGTATGACATTTCCATTAATTATGTTTCCAAGTGTTTTCATAAATTCATTTGCAGGGCTTTTAATACCTGAATTTGCCAGTTTTAAACTTAATGAGAACTATACTACTATGAATAAAATTATTTGTTTCATTTTTAAAATTGCTTCTGTATTTTCTATTTGCATGATTGGTATTTTTCTTACTTTTACAGAAGAAATTTGTACTATTGTCTATCATAATTTAGAAATTGTTCAATTTGTTGTACTACTATGTCCTATATTAATTTTTATGTATTTAGATACTATTATAGATTCAATGTTAAAGGGACTTGACCGTCAAGTTGAAGTAATGTATTGCAATATCGCTGATCTCTTTATAACAATTACTTTAATATATTCATTTATCCCAATTTACGGTATCTACGGATATATAATAATTCTATATATAAGTGAAATCTTTAATTTTTGTGTTAGCTTATATCAGTTATATAAAGAAACACACTTTCACTTTGATTATGTTTTTTGTGTAATTTTACCATTAATTTTAGTTTTGATAATAAAATTCGTTTTTGATACTTTTGACTACTATTTGACAAGTAGAAAATTAATTGTAATGATTAAAATATCTGTGTTTATTTTTGTTTATCTGATTTTAATTTTAATTTCTGAAATATTCAAATTAAGGAAATCACCTAATGTAATTGTTACAAACTCAAAATATAAAAAATAAATTTAATTATACAAAGTACTCTCAAATAAGGAGAACTATTATTTAATGTTGATAACTGTTTCTCCTTCTTTATCTGTACTTATTTCTATTTCTACTTTATTTGATTCTTCTAGTTTTTTAGTTTTCGGAACAAATTTGATATCTTGTTCTCTATATTCCTCTGGCTTTAGACCAATTCTTGTTTTCATATAATCTAATATATTTATAAATAGAATTAATGATATTATTCCTATAAACACAACAGCATATGCTGTTGTTGTATGATTTAATAATGCAGATAAACTTAATGAAAGTAATGCACCTGATAAATCCTCTACTAATCCATTTATAGCATATATTTTAACTGAAATATATTCATTTGAAAAACTATTTAAGTATCTTTTTATTAGTGTATAATATGGTCCTTTTATTATATTTTGTATTATCATCATAGAAAAAATAATAATTAAGTTTAATACACGATTTATATTTATAATAACTGCTAATCCTATTAATATCATAGATATTGAGTATGTTAATGAAAAAAATGTAAGTACTTTATTGTGTAATCTTTTATGAAATGAATGTTGCTTCCATGTGGAAATTGCTGCAAATATTGTAAATACACCTGAAATTATTCCAAAATATTTTTCTGGAATTTCAATATCTACAAGTATACTACTAGTAATTGTTGAACGTATATATAATATTCCATAAAATAATCCTGAAAACATTAAAAGAGCTCGCAGTCTTCTTGACTTAAATATAAACAAATATTCTTGCTTTGCCAAATCTATTTTAGAGATTAGTGTTTTTATAATATGTGCTTCTTTTTTTCTTTTAATTTTTACTTCATAGTGTTCAAATTTAAAAGAAATTAATGTTCCTATTATACAAAATACAAAACATAAACACATTGGAATATATCCATTTATTACAAATAAAAATCCTGTAGTTACTGCTGAAATTGCTTCAAATGTATACCAATATGCTGAACCCTTGCCGTCTATTTTTGCAAAAGTTGAATTTTTCTTTTCTTGATTTTCTATACACTCATCAAGTATTGTAGCCTCACATGTACCTTTAAAAACATATCCTATTGCCATTATCATTTGAGCAATTATGTAATTAATAAGACTTGCTGGCGAAACTATTATATATAAAATAGTTATAGAAACAAATATATTTCCAATTATATTTCCTTTTCTTTTTCCTACCAAATTAACTATAATTGGTACAAATGGCTGAAATATTAATTTGAAAATAAGGTAACATGCATCTCCTAAAAATACTTGCGATGCAGATAATCCTTTAATTTGACTCATAAATAAGAAAATAATAGGGTAATAAAATAATAAATCCCATGCAAACATTTTATATATAGGATAAATCTTAATATTTTGTAATTTTGCCAATTTTATTTTTTCTTCTCTCATATATTAAACCTTTCTTTTATACTTTTTTATTCGTTATCAATTGTTTTTATAAATTCCTTAAAAAAAGGAAAAGATATATTTTAATCTTGTCCCTTTTAGTGATTTTAATTAACTTTATAAATATACTTCTATTTTATATCTTTGTATTTTCTACTTTTAATAAATAAGACTCTTAATACTCCCATGATTGAAATCAATACAGCTATTATAGCAACATTTTCTCCAGTTTGTGGTATTTTCAGTAGCAACACTAGTATAACTAGAACTCCAAGTTACAATTTTATTTGTTGGATTAAAAGTAAGTATTAGAGTTAATGTTTTTCCTATTTTAACAGTTACTGTTGCAGGTAATGAGATACTTTCTAAAGCAACATCTGATTGTAAATTGTCTACTAATATATATCCATACATAGGTTTTAAATTATTTCTGAAAAGTAAACTCATAAATAGTATAAACCTGTATCTGGTGCTGTTATTACGTGTTGAGGACAACCGTATCCTTCATCAGAATGACCATTCCAATATGCCCAAGTTGTCCATTTAGAAGTAGGTTAAGTTGTTGTTAATAGAATTTGATTTTCCTCATTTTCATATGTAGATATGATATATTTATCATATCTAATTTTCAATTACATTTTTTTTACATTTTTGTAATATTTTTGTAATATCTGTAAATTTATGTATATTACTTTTCTATTCACCGTTACTCAATATTTACTTGTGGCTTTATATTTTTTCGATTAACTAAAATTGAGTAGGCTAATTCCTACTCAATTTTGCTTTATATATTAATTTATTTCCCATCCTAGTGCTGTCCATAGTTTTCTATATAAATCATTATTTAAAATTGATTTTGACATTTGGTATTTATTATGAATAATATTACTTACATTTTTTACATATACATCTTTGTCTAACTCTTCTGGAAATTCCATTGATGGTTCAAACTTATTAGTTAGTGCCTCATATTTACCATATTTAGTTATAAAGCTTCTATTTGAATATATTACAATTGAATCACTATCTGAAAGTATATCTCTACCCATTAATAATCTCGAATCAAATTCAATTCCAAATAAATTTAACATTGTTGGTAATAAATCTAAACTAGATGCTATTTTATCTACTTTTACAGGTTGTTCCATTTGACTATTCCAAATCAATGCTGTTGAGTGATGCTTTTCAAATGTGTCATCTCTCTCAAATTTTGATAATTCATTTATTTCATCAAGAGCTAATCCATATGGATAATGATCACCACTAATTAGTATTACTGTATCTTCTAATTGTCCCGCTTCTTCTAGTCTTTGTATTAATAGTTCTACTGCTCTATCTAGTTCAAGTTGTGCTGCTAGATAACCCTTTGCCTTCTCTGAATAATTTAAATCCTTTACTATGTTCCAATTTTTATTTACTATATTATTTCCTACTGTAGTATATTGTAAATGACCACTTACAGTCATATAATATGCTAAAAACTTTCCTCCATTTTCATTTAGATAATCACTTGTAGTTACATCTATCATATCTAAATCACTATTTGGCCACTTACTAAGGTCTGTTCTTTTTTCTAATCCATTACCTCTTGCTAGATATGAATTATATCCCATTCCTTTTAAATATTTATCTCTATTATAATATTTTGCTGAATGGTTATGATATGCTTGAGATGAATATCCTTTTTTTTCAAAAACATTTGCATATGAATATGGCATATAATTTTTTTCTACTTTTTCTAAACTCCATGTTCCTTCTTCTGGTATTAATGAAGTATCTGTCATGTATTCTCCATCTGCTGTACTAACCGGAAATAGTGGTGTATAAAAATTATCGAACTGAAATCCTTCAGAATATAATTTATATAAAGTTGGTGTTATTTTTTCATCAATTGCTAGATCTGTAAAAGCCTCTGCGACAAATACTACTAAATTCTTTCCTTCAAACATTCCCGTGTATTCATTCTTTTTGCTAGGTTCTTGATTTGAAAAATATTGATATATATTAATGATGTTAGAATCAGTTTCATTACTTATTAAATTATACCAGTCAATATCTAAAGCATTGTATTCAACTTCTTCTAATTCATCATTAGATTTATCTTCTATTAATATATTGGTTTCTTCACTTGTCGTTAATATTGTTTTTTCTTCAAAACCAAATATTAATCTTTGTAAATCTAGTCTCATAGTAGTTAAAATTCCGAATCTACTAGCAGAAATAGTTGGTGCATTTACGTTATAGTATAAATTTCTAGTTGAATATATCTGGTTTATATCTGAATTTGTTATGCAAATTAAAGCAATTATTTGTGCCACTAGTCCAATTACTATTGCTGTTAATTTCTGTTTAAGTTTAATATCTTTAAAATTAATTTTTTCTTTTCGATATAGCATTGTTAAAACTACAATTGGTAATATAAATAATATAATTACATACCACTTATTTAACGCTGTTTCCATTATTGTTGTTGTAAATTGCCATATTTGTCCTGCAGCATTTGTTGCAGAATAAAATGAAATTATAGCCTGATAAATATTATAATAAATGAATTGTGCTATAAAGATTCCTATAATTATTACCATACATACATAACTAATAATTGTACTAACTTTTCTATTTATACTTGTTAATAAATGCAAAATAACAGCAAACATTATGCTAAATAATATTACATATCCTATTGATTTTGCTGAATTGAATATTGTTAAAGCAAAAACCATTTCTTCATATATTATAAATAACAGCCATAGCATAAAGTTGTTTATCTTTTTCATTTTCTCCTCCCAATACTTAATAGATATTATTTTGTTTTATATATTCATATACTCTATTATCTAAATTTTCTGGTTTTTGTTCATTTTTAATCTGTTTTCTAATCTCTGTTGAAGAACAATTATTAAATTCTTCATTTTTTATAATTGTAAATCTTTCTCTGTTATTGTTTAAAAGTTGATTATTGCCTATTATATTATTAGGTTCAATTAATCCTCGATCTAATATTATGTAATTAAAATTACCCACTAATTCTTCGCTTTCTTTCCATGATGGTATGTTTTTTAAATTATCTGTTCCCATTATAAAAAAATTGTCATCGTTTTTATGTTCTTCTTCTAATATTTTAAAAATATCAATTGCCTTATAATCCTTATTTGATTTTATCTCAATATCTGATACTTGTAGGTTATCTTCTCCACTACATGCAATCTGTAACATATTATATCTATGTATTCCTTTTGCCATATTTTCTTTTCTATACGAGTCTCCAACTGGTACAAATATAACTTTATCTAAATTACATTCTCTCTGTGCTTTTTTTGCAAGTTCAATATGTGCTTTTGTAGGTGGATTAAAACAACCTCCATAAAATCCAATTCTTGACATTTTATTTAAACAAACCTCCAAAATATCTTTCCATTTTTGTTTCAAAATCTTCATCATTATCTGTATTTAGTCTTACGACTTTGATATTCTTCGTTTGTTTTTCTACTTCATCTGCTAATTTTAAATATTCTCTTTGTTGTAGTATACTACTTTCAGCTTCAAATTTTTGATATTCATGTTTATCTCTTTTTAGTCTTCTATTAAATTCATTTTCATCTTTTAAATATAAGATTACAAGATATATATCTGCATCAATGTTATCTAATTTATTCAATAATTTCTCATATACATCATTAAATGAGTAGTCTTGATATCCTAATCTTGCGTATACTTCATTGGTAAAGAAATTTCTATCGAAAATCATATTTATATCTTTACAATTTTCAACGTACTCCAATAATTTCTCATATTTAATTTTTATCTTTTCTTTTCCAGTTTCAGTTCTATCTTTTATTCCTGATAGTCTATATAAATCTGTAGCACTCATTTTTTCTCTTAAAAAATTTGTTACTGTTGTTTTTCCTGTTCCCTGTGGTCCTTCCACTATTATTATTGTATCTCTCATATTATAACCTCATTTCTTGGTTCGTTTAGATCTTCCCTACACCATTTTAATCACTTTATTTTTTCATTTGCTCTTTTATATATTCTGTTTCAGTATCCATATCTAATCTCATAAATAAAGGTTCTCCTTTTTCTATTACCTTTGTTCCTTCTTTTATTTTAGAATTATCCTTTATACTGTCCCATTCAATGAATTCTTCATTTATTCCAAGTTGTCTTAATATATCTTTACCAGTATTATTCATAATAGGTAAAATCATTATCGCTATCTTTCTTAAATTTTCACTTAAATTATACATTACAGCTCCTAATTTTTCTTTGTCTTCATTTTTAGCTAGTACCCAAGGAGCTGTTTCATCTATATATTTATTTGTTCTAGCAATTATACTCCATATATTTTCCAAGGCATTACTTAAATGATAACTTTCCATATATTCTTCAACTTGCGCTATCTTTTCACTTGTGAATCTTTGCAATTCACTGTCAAACTCTGTTGTTTCACTTATATGTGTTGGTATTATTCCGTCAAAGTATTTGTTTATCATTCCTACTGTTCTATTTAATAGGTTTCCTAAATCATTACATAAATCAAAATTAAATCTTTCAACAAATCCCTCTGGTGAAAATATTGCATCTTGACCAAAAGTAAATTCTCTTAATAAGAAATATTTAAATGCATCTAATCCATATCTGTCTATTAATATTTCTGGATATATTACATTTCCTTTTGATTTAGACATTTTTCCGTCTTTCATCATTATAAATCCATGAGCATAAATTTTTTTAGGTAATGGTAAACCTAATGCCATTAAGAATATTGGCCAATATATGCCGTGAAATCTAATAATATCTTTTCCTACAATTTGTAAATCTGCAGGCCAATATTTTTTTAATAATGTATCATCTTCTGATAAATATCCTAATGCTGTAATATAGTTTGTTAATGCATCTAACCATACATATATTACATGTTTTGGATCTTTTCTAACTTTAATTCCCCAATCAAAGGTTGTCCTTGTTATACATAAGTCCTCTAGTCCAGGTTTTAGGAAATTATTAAATAATTCGTTTTTTCTTGATTCTGGTTGTATAAAGTCAGGGTTTTCATTATAGAACTTAATTAGTCTATCTGCATATTTTTTCATATTAAAGAAATATGCTTCTTCTTTCATTTTCTTAACTTCACGTCCACAATCAGGGCATTTTCCATCAACTAATTGAGTTTCTGTAAAATATGTTTCGCATGGCATACAGTACCATCCTTCGTATTCACCCTTGTAAATATCCCCTTGTTCCATTAATTTATCAAAAATTTCTTCTACAACTTTAAAGTGTCTTTCTTCTGTAGTACGAATAAAGTCATCATATTTAATATCCATTTTAGCCCATAATTTTTTTGCTTCGTCTGCCATTTTATCTACATACTCTTGTGGTGTTTTTCCTTCTTTTATTGCTATTGTTTGTATTTTTTGCCCATGCTCGTCAAGTCCAGTTAATAATCTTACATCATATCCTCTTAACTCTTTGTATCTTTTTATAGCATCTGCAAGTACTGTTGTATATGCTGTACCTATATGGAATTTTCCACTTGGGTAATATATTGGTGTAGTTATATAAAACTTTTTGTTTTCATCCATCATAATCTCCCTTTCTTTTAACTCATATTTTTTTCTATAACTTTAGCGATATTCTGTGCTGCATTTTTTATGTAACTCTTATCTTTTCCTTCTATCATTACTCTAATTAGCGGTTCTGTTCCTGATTTTCTTATTAATATTCTTCCTTCACCTGATAGTTCTTTTTCCACTACTTGAATTGTTTGTGTAACTTCTGGATATTTATCAATATCAAATTCTTTAACTTTTACATTAATTAATTCTTGTGGATATATTGTTATAATACTACAAAGTTCAGAGAATTTTTTTCTTGATTCTAGTAATATTTTTATAACCATTAATGATGTTACTATTCCATCACCTGTTAAGTTAAAATCAGAGAGTATAATATGTCCTGATTGTTCTCCGCCTAAATTTCCTCCATCTTTTAACATTTCTTCTAAAACATACCTGTCTCCCACTTTAGTTTGAACAAGCTGTAATCCATTATTTTCAGCATATTTATTTAATCCCATATTACTCATTACAGTTGCTACAATTTTATTTTTCTGCAATTTGTTATTCTTCTTTAAATATTCTGCAATAATTGCAATAATAATATCTCCGTTTACTTCCTCGCCTTTTTCATTTACCGTTAAACATCTATCTCCATCTCCATCATAAGCTATTCCCATACTTAGTTTATTATCTATAACATATTGTCTTAATTGTTCGAGATGTGTAGAACCGCAGTTTTGATTTATATTAATTCCATCTGGAGCATTGTTTATAATTTTATATTTTATACCTAACTCTTTAAATATTTTTTCAGCAATTTCATAAGTTGCACCATTTGCAGTATCAACTCCTATAATAAAATCTTCTGTATTGTATCTTTTAATATCCTCTTTAAAAATATTAACTACAAAATTAAAGTAATCATCGACTAAATCTTGTCTAATACTTGATACCCCTATTTGATCATGATTAATTTGTTTTTTCATTGCAATTCCACTATCTATTGCTTCTTCAATTTCTTTTTCTATTTCATCATCTATTTTTGTACCTTTATTACTAAAAAACTTAATTCCATTATACTCAAAAGTATTATGTGATGCAGAAATAACAACGCTCATATCTGCATTTGACTTCTTAGTAATATAAGCTATTGCTGGTGTTGGAACAACTCCCACAAGTTCTACATCTGCTCCACTACTTAAAAATCCAGCTGTTAACGCACTTTCTATTAAAGTTCCTGAAATCCTAGTATCTCTTCCTATTATAATTTTAGGTTTATTTCCTTCTTTAACATGTCTTGTTAATACATAAGCTCCTGCTTTTGCTATTGCATATACAAACTCTGGTGTAAGTTCTGTATTTGCAATCTTTCTTATACCATCTGTTCCAAAATGTTTCATTTTACATACCTCTTTATTTTAAAATCTTACCTACCTGTAATTGATTTCCTCTTAAGAAATCGCATATAGACATTCTTTTTGCATTTTCTCCTTGAATTTCAATTACTGAAATTATTTTATCTTTAGTTGCTATTTTTAGCCCAGTTTTATCGTTTGCTTCTATAATATATCCTGGAACATCTACTGAAAACTCATCTAAAATTTTAATATTCCATATTTTTATTTTTTTTCCTTCATACATAGTGTATGCACCCATAATGGGATTTAAGCCACATACTAGGTTTTTAATCCTAATTGCATCGCTATTCCAATTTATTCTTGACATTTCTTTATTTAACATTGGTGCAATAGTAAAATCTTCTCCTTGAGTTATTCTAGGTGCTGTACCATTTTGAATTTCGTTTACAGTTTTCAATAATAGTTCTGCACCTATATGTGATAGTCTATTCCATAGTTCACCTGTTGTTTCATATTCTCCTATATTTACTTTTTCTTTTAATATAATATCACCTGCGTCCATCTTTTCATTCATATAAATTGTAGTTACACCTGTAGTTTTATCTCCATTTAAAACAGCCCACTGTATAGGAGCTGCTCCTCTATATTTTGGTAATAGTGAGCCATGTAAATTAATACATCCGTATCTAGGAATGTGTAATATCTCTTTCGGCAGTATTTTCCCATAAGCAACTACACATATAATATCTGGTTTTAATTCTTTAATTTCTTCAATAAAATCTTTATTTTCTTTTATAATTTGAGGTTGATATATTTTTATACCTTTTAAAACAGCAAATTCCTTTACAGGACTTTCTGTCATTTTCATTCCTCTTCCTTTTGGTCTATCAGGGTTAGTTACAACACCAACAATTTCGTGAGTAGAATTATATAACTTTTCTAAAGATTCTCTTGCAAAATCTGGTGTTCCCATAAATAGTATTCTCATCTGCTATCACTTGTTCCTTTCAATAAGGTCTTTTATCGCATTATATCCTAACTATCAATTAGTATACCACAAATTGAATAAAAATGGAATATATAATTTTACTATTTATTAGTGTAAAGCAAAAAGAAAGGTAAATTCTTACCGTTTTTTTGTATAGGAGGAAGCAGTTATGCTCAAAAACAAATTAAAAGCTATCGAAGGACGGAGTATGTGTAATGGTGTAATATTATATTCATTGCGGACTAAACATTATTACGCAATAACCACTGTAAATGATGATGGTGAAATTGTAACCAAGTGGACAGATGAAAAAGAAAATAATGTAATAACTCCATACGTATTATTTCGTATTTTTTTAGTATTAATATCTATTATGTTATTAACTAATATATTACTACTTGATATAGATACCCGTAAATTTCATGGTGCAGAACATGTTGTAATAAATGCCTTTAACAAATTAGGCAGAGTTCCATCACTTGAAGAAGCACATAATTATTCAATTATCGGGGATTATTCTTTATATATTGGTTGACAAGTACTTTTTAATTTTAAGTAGATTTTTCTTTTATTTTATATTATAATGTCATTATCAATTTATTTAAGGAGATTTAAATTATGAAGATTTTTAAAAATGTACTAGAAAATGAATTAAACATACGAACAGAAAAAAACTTTCCTATTGACGGAATAGAATTTATAGACATTACTCCTCTAATCCTTCAAACAAATTGTTTTGAAGAAATCATTGATAAATTTGTAGAGGAATTAAAATACAAGAGAATAGACTATATAGTTGCTCCAGAAGCACGAGGTTTCTTATTAGGTGCAACATTAGCAAATAAATTAAAAGTTGGATGTATACCAGTTAGAAAAAAAGGTAAATTACCACCCACAACAGTCGAAGCTACTTTTGAATATGAAAAAGAATATGGCAAAGACTATTTAGAACTTCCAAAATTGGTTAATACTACATATCAAAATAAAAATTTTTATATAGTAGATGATATATACGCAACAGGAAATACCATGAAAGCAATTACTGATGCAATTAAAAAATTAGGTGGCAATATCGTTGGAAAAGGAGTTATTATGAATATTGTAGAATTAAATAATGATAATAACGTTTTCTCTTTATTGGATATTCAAGAAAGTTAGTTAATAATAAGTCAAAAACAATAATGCACAACAATTAGTTGTGCATTATTGTTTTTGATTCTATACACTTTATTCAATTGTATTATTTATCTCTGGTCCAATCAATTTACAGCATCTTTCTTTTTCTTCTACAGCTAGTCTATACATATCTTCTGACCATGTTTTTTCTCCTGACTCGTAGCTTGTTATAATTTGGTTTAGATCTAACAATTCATACCTATCTTTGGCTCCAGGCTCCTTTATGTTTACATATATTGGAGCATATGTTACCTTTTCTACTGTTACTTCTCCTGTTAAGCCATTTTTTCTCACATCTATATTGAATATAGCTGTGTTTCTAGTATTTTCTTGTCTTTGATTTGAAAAGAAATTTCCTTGTGAAAATATAACTAGCCCCTTTTTTTCTTCTCCTTCGTCTGTTTTTACTGTCAACATTTTCATAGGTTGCAATACATGTGGATGACAGCCGAGAATAATTTTTACATCATTGGCAATCAAAAACTCTGCTAACTTATCCTGTTCTGCGTTTTCTACAGTCTGGTATTCAACTCCCCAATGCATTGAAGCAATAATAAGCTCTACTCCCTCATTTTTGGCTTGTTGGATTTGACTTAAGATTAATTCTTCATCTATCATATTAACGCAAAATTGCTTGTCTTCAGGAACTGGTATTCCATTTGTTCCATATGTGTAAGATAAAAATGCTGTTTTGATACCATTCATGTCTTTGATGAGAATAGTGTCTTGTTCTTCTTCATTGCGTGCTGTTCCAACATGTGAAATTTCAGCCTCGTCTAAAAAATTTAATGTAGAAGACAAACCATTAAAACCCTTATCAAGACAATGATTATTAGCTGTCGACATTATATCTACACCAAGTTCCTGTAAATCAATTGCCAAGTGCTCCGGTGCATTGAAAGTTGGATACCCACTATACCCTCTATCTGCACCTGCCATAGGAGATTCACAATTTCCAATGGTTATTGTAGCTTCTTTAAAGTACTGCTCTACATACTTAAACATTGAAGAAAAGTCATAAGTTCCTGTTTCCTTATCATATGTAGAATTGAATAGTGGTTTATGGCAAAGTGTATCGCCGAAGGATACTATTGTTGCAAAGCTATCTTCAGGTATACGTTCATGCACACATTCTATTGCATTATGTATTGAAGCCAGTGTCATAGTGGATTCTATAACACTATCTTTAGAATATTGTGTTTCATATTCAGTTATCCGATTAGCTGTACAAGCTGCCATTTGTAGTGATGTTGCAATTGTTACTAAAATTGCTATAAATTTTGTTGTCTTTTTCATCTTTTTCCTCCTAATAATACCATTATTTAGTTACTTTTTACAAACAAGTCCTCGACTTGATAAATATGTTACAATTTATAGTTTAACATAAAATGGCGATAAAATCAAGTGTTCCTGCTTTTCTCTTCTACTGTTTCATATGTTTATAACTTTATTATCAAACTTGCTAATACTATATATATTAATATATAAGAACCTAGAAACTATTTTTTCCATACTATAAGTTTCCATATATATATGTATCTTAATGATACAATCATGTCTCTTTTAGAAGGTAAAAAAAACAATAATAAATATTTTCAAAACCTCTTTTATTACAGAAAGTGGAAGAAAATTCCTACTATGAAAAAAAGTGAGTATTAATATACTCACTTTTTAAAAAAATTGCCTAATTAGATAAGGATTAGACTATAAAACAGGTGAAATCTCATCTATTCTATAAAAGAATTCTTGAAAGCATCTGTATTCCTTTGGAACAAGAATTCCAAAGATATGGTTGTATGAATACGATGTAAAGGTTTTTCCATATATATCCCACTGTATTGACTCAATCGGTTCCTCAAAACTTGGTTTATGTAACCATGTGCCATTTGATAATCTAAATATGAAGTGCCATTGCTCTTCCATAATCGAATCATCAACATCTTTTAGATATCTGTGCATTAAAGGATCGGATATTCTTGAAGGACATATATGAAATTTGCATATACCAAAGTAATGATGTATGTCATCTTTTCTAATTTTATCAAAGTTGACTCTTGTACATGGCTGATAGAGTGTTTTACTATCTCTCATGATACATTCATCTATAAAGTTAGGGTCAAGGTTATCTCTTACAAAATTACCATTGCCATGTTCTAAATTATAGATTCTTCCAGGTGCATAATATGATTTATTTCTGTCTGGATAAGTCAAGAGTCTTGCAGCCGCATAACAGTTGATATTTTTAGACCTTAAAAGTTTGTCTAAATCATGCGTCTTTGACTGTGTAATTAAATGTGACAAGTACCGTTTATTAAGTGCTTTGCGTTCTTTCATATGTTAATACCTCCTATATTAATTATATGTATTATACTATCTTTTATGTATTATGTCAATTCATGTTAATAATCTCCGTTCACGCTGATATACAATACTTCTTTTAAATTTTTAGCATTTACTCTTTATTTAAATCATAGTGTAATATAATTGATGGTAGGAAATGCTATGTGTCATTTCCTACTTTTCTTTTATTGATTTTTTTCTATAAAATGAATTTATTCTCATCATCATATTTAAATTTATTTATCAATGTGTTACAATTGTTATATTATGTATAAAAAAACAGGAGGCAAATATGTTAGAAGATTATATCAAACAATTAAAACCTTTAGTATTAAACCTTTTTTCTCAAGATTTTAGTGGACATGACATTAGTCATTTGGAAAGAACGATGAATATCGCTTTATTATTAAATAAATATGAAGGTGGAGATAGAATTGTAATAGGCATATCTGCTTTTTTACATGATATTCATAGAATAATGCAAAATGAGTCAGGAAAATTTGTATCTCCTAAAGATTCATTAATAAAAGTTAAAGAAATCTTGGATACTATTGATCTAGAGCAAGAGAAAGTGGATAAAATATTACATTCAATCGAATATCATGAAGTTTATAATTGGAATAATCCTCAAAATCAAGAAGAAGATATAAACACATTAATATTGCAAGATGCAGATAATTTAGATGCTATTGGTGCTATTGGAATAGGCAGATCATTTTCTTATGGTGGAGCTCATAAAGTTCCTATGTATGATAATAGTCTGCCATTAGAAAATTATCAAAACTATGCAGAAGAGAATGGCAATGATGCTTCAACAATACATCACTTTTATCATAAATTATTTAAGTTATGTGATAATATGAATACTAACAAAGCTAAAGAATTAGCTTTAGAAAGAACAGAATTCATGAAGAAATTTGTAGATGAATTTTTTAAAGAGTGGAATGGTGAAAAATAAGTAATTTTAAATTTACGCTTATAGAGCAATTTTGAAATGGTGAAACTGAATTACATACTTGTATTAAGAAACTGGTATAAAATTAATCAAAATAATTAAATTTAGAGGGGGAAATTTATATGAATGAAAATTATATTATTATACATGGAAGTTTTGGATCAAAAGATGGCAATTGGTTTCCGTGGTTAAAAGAATATTTAGAACAAAGTGGAAAACAAGTTTTAGTTCCACAAATGCCAGTTGGTGTAGGAAAACAAAACTTTGAAAATTGGTCTAATGTTTTAAATCAATTAGATGTAAACGAAAATACAGTTCTTATAGCTCATAGTATAGCACCTATATTTGTATGCAAATATTTAATAATCAATAAAATTAAAGTTAAAAAATTAATATTTGTATGTGGCTTTAATAATTATTTAGGAATTAATGCAGATTTTGATTCAGTCAATAAACCAATGTTTATTGATAATTTTGATGAAGTTAAACAATATTGTGATAATATAGTATGTTATTATTCTGATAATGATCCATATGTTAAATACAGTGTTGAAAAAGAATTTGCGGATAAACTTACAAGTAAGCAATATATTATAAAAAATGGTGGACATATAAATGCAGAATCAGGTTATACGAAGTTTGAAGAAATATTAAATGAAATAGGTGTAATGAACCCCAAAATTACTTCTTTAGATAAAAAAAAAGCGTAAAAAATAATTATGATTTAATAGCCAAAGAATATAGTAATGATTTTGGAACTTATATTGAAGATTTAGATATATATGAAAAATTTGAAAAGAATTTAGTAAAAAATGCAAAAATTCTAGATTTAGGTGCCGGTTCTGGAAGAACATATTCATATTTTAACAAAAAAGGATATAAATATATAGGATTAGATTTTTCTTCAAAGATGAAAGAATATGCATATAAAATACATGGTGAATTTCCATATATTATAGATGATATGATTAATATTAAAAAACATTTTTCAAACAATTCAGTAGATGCCGTTTTTGCAGTTCATTCTTTATTTCATATACCTAAAACTGATTTTAAAAAGTTATTATGTGATATATATGATATATTAAAAATTAATGGTATCTTTCTTTTCTCATATCAAATTGGTCAAGGTGAAGAAATGTCAGATGAACCTTATTTGAAGGAAAAAGGGAAAAATGTTTTATATATGAGTTATCACACTAAAGAGGAAATCAATGATTTATTATCTCAATTTTCATATAAAATTTTATACACAAAAGAAAAAGTTGAAACATCTGATAAAGCAATTAATAGTAATAAAGTTACTACTGCATTTGTATTAGTGAAAAAAGATAAATAAAATTACTAATTTGATGGAATTTATGAAATACATTATAAAAATAAGCCGACTAAATCGACTTATATGAAGTGATACAATATTCACTTTTCGCTTTCTTTAAACTCACTCATTTCAATGCTTTTAAGTAGTTCGATGAAAACGCATTATGGAGCGTTTAAGGAGGTTATTTGCGAAAATTTTTCCTCCCACTTTTGCTCAAAAAAATAATTCGATTAATCAACTGATAAAATTATTATATCTAAACAATATGGATTTTTCAAGAAATTTTCAAAAAATACTATACTTTTTCTAATTTTTAGTGTATAATTAAATAAATTAAGGAATACTATACATTGTAGATAGATATTCTACTAGGTCTGAAATAATTTATTAGATTAGGACCTGACCCGAACTGATGCAAAGCGTCAGTAAAAGCCATTCAAACGAATGGCTTTTATAATATTTTAATAATTATTATTTTAGTTCCTGCCTCATAACAAGAATATGTTGTTTTATCCTTAACAACTCATTATCAATATTTTGAATATCTTTTGTAAAATATTCTATCATTTCATCAACTTCAGTTTCATTTAA
>CANRNC010000015.1 GCA_947631915.1 uncultured Clostridia bacterium | reverse complement strand
GGAATAAATGAAGCAAACTATAAAGACATAAGCAAAGAAGATGATAAATCAGAGGCAACAATAGTAATAAGCATAAAGACAGGCGAAACAGTAAGTATAATAATCCTAGTAATGTTAACAATATCATACATAATAAGTGGATACTTAATCATCTGGATAGCACCAAGAAAAGGAAAAGGACCAAGTATAAAAGACATAAAATTCCTAAATAAATAAAACAAAGGGACGTGCAAAGCACGTCCCTTTATAAATAGTTTTATTTTCTACTACCTAGATAAGCTAATATTTCTCGAGATGATTTATTTGCTAGTTCAAAAGAATGATTAATAAAATTTTCATCTATATAATTTGAATAAGCATACTCTCGAACCATAGTAGAGAAAAAAGCATCTCCAGCACCAGAAGTATCCACAGCTTTTACCAAAAGTTCAGGAGTTTTATCGATAATTTTAACAATGTTATTATCTTTAAAAACAAAAGTAGCACCTTTTTTTCCTCTAGTTAGAACCAATAAATCCAAATCTAATAAGTTAAATAACTCATCTTCTGAATGGACATTTAATCTTTCATATAACATATCAATTACACTTTCGTTTAACTGCATATAATTAGCAGTTTTGAAAAATGACATGAGATATTGCCTAGTAAAGTGCTCAAAATAACGAATATGCCCAACATCAAGGCAAACTTTTTTGTTTTTAACATTATTAATCAATTCTAAATTAATAGGCATAAATTTATCTAGTATTATATAAACTTCTTTATTCTCTAATTCTTTGGGAAGAACAGTAGGCATATTATCTGAAAAGTGAAATGTTAATGTATTAGTTATAGGTGAATACCAAGAATGTAAGATATTATTATCTTCAATTTCTTTATTTGGCATAATAATATTCATAACGTTAGTAGGTTTATCTTCAATGGTAATACTTTCTACATTTATTCCTAAACTCTTTAATGAATTAATAGCAATTTTTCCTTCTTCATCATTTCCAGCACTACCTAAAGCATAGCATTTTTCACCCATACGGGCTAAATTATAAAGATCATTCCAATTACAGCCACCACCATCTTGTTTTAATAAATTCAGATTAGAATCATAAATTTTATCTATAATAATATCTCCATGTGAAATAAATATTTTTTCCATAATGAGATCCTTCCTTTCTTGTTACAACCTATGAAAATTAATATACAACATTATACAATATAAATTTTCTAATATCAATAAATATTATCTGTAGGGGCACATTGCATGTGCCCAAAGAAAGATGATATAAAAAATAAGGGTATATGATAACCGTGCCTCCACACAATATATATCATTTATTTAGAATTAATAAAATAAAAAATATATTGTAGGGGCACATTGCATGTGCCCAAAGAAAGATGATATAAAAAAGGGTATGATAAATGTGCCTCCACACAATATATATCATTTATTTAGAATTAATAAAATAAAAATATATTGTAGGGGCACATTGCATGTGCCCAAAGAAAGATGATATAAAAAATAAGGGTATGATAACCGTGCCTCCACACAATAGATATTATTTATTTAGAATTAATAAAATAAAAATATATTGTAGGGGCACATTGCATGTGCCCAAAAATCTAAAAATGTAAGTGCATGGTGTACTGCAAATAACGGAAAAAACAATTTATTGTTGCAAAGTATACATAAATGGTATATAATAATGTATGTCAAATTTTAGAATTAATTATTGGAGTTGGGATAAAATGAATGTAAAAAGAAAAATTAAAGGAATATCAGATGACATACAATATTATTTACATGGAGGAATTTCTAGAACAATAGACCAAAAAAGGTTAGAAAGATATTCTTCTATCATATACAGTGAGATATTAGAGGAAAATCGTAAATTATCAGGAACAACTATGATGATTAAAGGACCTAGAAAATCAAATGAATTAACAACTAATAGAGCTACACATCAAGATAGAGCAGCAGGAATTGCAATGATTACTGCTGATAAACTAGGATTAAATACTAAAATAGTAGAAATTGCAGGAAGAAATCACGATTTAGGACATACTCCATATGGACATAGTGTTGAATGGTGGGAATCAGAAATTTTAAAAGATATTGGAATGGGGTATAGATGTCATAACGCAATAGGAGTTAAAAGACTAATGTATTCTGCACAAATAGATGACAGAATAATAAATAAAATTAAAGAATTTTATCCAAAATTATCACAAAATAAATTGGATAAGATAAGAAGAAGTTTGTGGCTAGTGTTTGACCCAATGTTATGCCATAATGGTGAATCATCAAAGAGAAAATTAATGGTTGAAGCTAATTTAAATAAAAAACAATCAGATTTTCAGGAAGACTTGGAAAAATGCTATTATATAGAAGATTATGATAGAAAATTAGTACCAGGAACAGCAGAGGGAAGTTTATTTAGAATAGTTGATGTAATATCATATGTAGGACAAGATATGATAGATGGCTTAAGAGAAGGAATAATAACGGATTTAGATACAGAATATAGACAAATATTAGCAAATTTTGGAATAACATCAGAAGAAATAGATTTAGCACTTGCTAAAAAATCTTATGATAATCTAGCAAAAAAAATAGAAATTGTAGCTACTAAAGATCTAATAGAGAATAGTAATAAAAGAACAGTTAAATTATCACCAGACATGTTACAAGCAGTATGTGTGCTTAAGGATAAAAATAATAAAGAAATTGTTGATAAAATAGTAAGACCAACAGAAAATCAAAAATTTCCAAACGCTATAAGAAAATTGTTTTATGAGTTTTCTAAAATTGTTTCAGGAATTGGTGATGAAGTATTAGGTGAAATTATGAGTGGCAATTTAGAGCAAATACAAAAAGTACAAGAATTATATAAAGATAGCCAATATTCAGAATTTATAACATACTTATGCAATTTAACTAAAAAAGATTATGATTTTACAGCTAAAATGGTGACAGATGCAACAATATATTCATTAAAGGAAGAATTAGAGGAAGCATTGGAAGGAAAAGTATCACAAGATGTTAAGTTCAGTATGAGAAATAAAAGGATTCAAGAAATGTCAAAAGATATAAGAGAAAAATATAAAGACGGAATGACTGAAGATGACAAAAAGAAATATTTACTTAAATATGTACAGAGAAAAGAAGAAATCGAGCCAAGTGATGAATTTATACCTATGAGTAAAAGAATAGGAATTTCTTTAGGAGCAAATTACATAGAAACATTAAATGATAGAGAATTTGTAGAACTATTGAAAAAGACTAATTTATTAACGCCAGAAGAATTAATTGATATTAATATTAAATATAATCAGTTATCACAAGAAGAATTATCAATGGATACAAGACAGGATAAATGGAAAGAAGTAGCGGGAAAACAGAGAGCAGACATTGTATTAGAATAAAACATAAAAAATATTTGTATGGGCGAGCATTGCTCGTCCTATTTCTGTAACAAAGAAATAATAAAATGAAAACTAATTATTGGTAGGAGCACATCAAAAAGAGTAAAAATAAGAAGATAGAAAATTTACTAGTTATTGTAATTATAGTATTTACTTGATTTTATGAAACTTTAACACTATTGAAAAATATGTAGAATTATAATAAAATGTATGTATAAATAGCGAAAATATAATTTTGAAAGGAAAAAATGATATGCAATGGACGGAGGAACAATTTCAGGCAATTAATGAAAGTGGAAGCAATATTTTAGTTGCAGCAGCTGCTGGAAGTGGAAAAACAGCTGTATTAGTTGAGAGAATAATAAATAAAATAATTAATGAGAAGATAGATATTGATAAGATATTAGTAGTTACTTTCACAAATTTAGCTTCTGCTCAAATGAGAGAAAGAATATTAGATACATTGTACAAAAAGATAGAAGAAAATCCAGAGGATATGCATTTACAAAGACAAATTACATTATTGCCAAAAGCTAATATTTGTACAATAGATTCCTTCTGTCTAGATGTTGTGAAGAATAATTTCTTTGAAATAGATATTTCGCCAAATTTTAGAATTGCTGATGAAATAGAATTAAAAATACTAAAACAAGAAACTTTAGAGGAAATGTTTGAAGATAAATATGAACAGCAAGAGGAAAGTTTTTTAAAATTAATAAAAACATATACAACTTACAGAGGAGACGAGAACCTAAAAGATATTATACTAAAAATATATAATTATATTCAGAGCACGCCTTTTCCAGAAATATGGCTACAAGAGCAAGTAGAAAAATTTAATGTAAATAATGATATTGATTTTAGTGAAACTATATGGGGAAAAATATTATATAAGAATGCAAAAGATGATATTCTTGATGCGATTTTAAAATCAAAAGATTTAAGAGATAGAGCACAAAGAGAAACAGATATACCAAAAATATGTGTAACTCTTTCAGAAGATGTAAGAAAACTAGAGAAAGTATATGAAGCAACTAATTGGCAAGAACTATATGATAATTTTCAAGAGCTATTTTTTGACAGATGGTCAAAAGACAAAAATGCACCAGAAGATTTAAATAGTGAGTTGAAAAAGAAAAGGGACTTGATTAAAAAGAGTATAGAGGAAATTAAGAAAAATATAATAATTTACAGTTCGAAAACAGCACTTCAGGATACAAAAGAATTGTATGACACTATGAGATTAATAGCAAGTTTAGTAATGGAATATGAAAAAGCATTTACGGAAAAGAAAAAGGAAAAAAATATAGTAGACTTTAGTGATATTGAGCATTATGCATTATCAATATTAATAAAAGACAATAAACCGTCAGAAATAGCTTTAAAATATCAAAAGAAATTTGATGAAATTGCAATAGATGAGTACCAAGATAGTAATATGGTACAAGAATATATTCTAACTACAATATCAAGGAACGACAATATATTCATGGTAGGAGATGTAAAGCAAAGTATATATAAATTTAGACAAGCAAGACCAGAGTTGTTTTTACAAAAATATAACACATATAAGCTAAAAGAATCTAAAGGAGAAAAGGATAATCTAAAAATAAAGTTATTTAAAAACTTTAGAAGCAGAAAAGAAGTACTAGATTTAACAAATCTTATTTTTCAGGATATAATGTCCGAGGAGTTTGGTGAGATTGAGTATAATGAGGGAGAATATTTAAATTTAGGAAACAATGATTATCCAGAAGGAGAAGATTTATTACCAGAATTACATATAATAGAAATGAACGAAGAATATACAGATGAACATCTAGAAGAAAGCATTGATCATTCAGCAGGAAATGAAGAAGAAAATGACTCTGAAGAGGAAAACGAACCTGTAGAAAGTGTAGTGGCAGAAGCAAAATTTGTCGCAAATAAAATAAGGCAGATGATAGATAGTGGATATACAGTTTACGATAAAAACAATAATTATAGAAAAGCTACTTATAGAGATTTTGCTGTTTTGTTAAGAAGCACAAAAAATAGAGCCAATATATTTGAAAAAGAAATAACAGCGTTAAATATACCTGTATTTTGCGATGCAACTTCAGAATATCTAGATTCTTTTGAAATACAAATAATTATGAATATATTAAGAGTTATAGACAATCCGGCAAGCGATATACCACAAATTACAGTAATGAGAAGCCCAATAGCAAATTTTACGGATAATGAATTAATAGAAATAAGAAATAAAGATAAAAATAGAACCTTTTATTATTCAATGAAAGATTATTGTAAAAGCGAAACAGCAAATGAAAAATTAAAAAATAAAGTTAAAGAGTATTTAGAGCGAATTGATGCATGGAGAGAAGAGTCCAAGTATTTACCATTAGATGAATTGATTTGGTCAATATATATGGATACAGGTTTCTATAATTATGTCAGTTTAATGACTAATGGAGAATACAGAACAGCTAACTTAAAAATGTTATTTGAGAAGGCGAAACAATATGAAAAAACAAGCTTTAAAGGATTATTCAATTTTATAGATTTCATAGATAAACTTAAAGTTGGCAATGGAGATATGGGTGGAGCTAAACTGATTGGAGAAAACGAAAATGTAGTAAGAATAATGAGTATCCACAAAAGTAAAGGGCTTGAGTTTCCAATAGTATTTGTAAGTGGAACTGGAAAAAAATTTAATGTTATGGACTTAAACAAAGATGATATATTATTACACAATGATTTAGGATTAGGACCTAAATATATAGATGCAGACTTAAATTTAAAATTCAACACTTTAGCAAGAAAAGCAATATCAATTAAGAGTAAGCAGGAATTAGTAGCTGAAGAACTTAGAATACTCTATGTTGCTCTAACAAGAGCAAAGGAAAAAATGATAATAACTGGTGTCGAAAGAGATGTTGATAAAAAGCTATTAGATAAGAAAGAATTATTAGACTGCTATGAAAAATATAACCAAGGTAAAATAAGTAAAAATATCTTAAAAAAATACATGAGATATTTAGATTTCTTTGAGTTAATATATTTGTATAACAAAAATATAAAAGATAGATTAAAAGTACAAATACATAACATTTGTGACATTGAAATGGACACTGGTAAGGAAACATTGCAAGGAGATCAAGAGAAAGGAATAGAAGATATTATTAAACAGATAGATATTACCACTAACGATGTAAAGAAACTACAACAGGAACTTAATTGGAACTATAAATATTCTTCATCAACAAAGATAATAACGAAAAGTTCTGTAAGTAAAATAAAGCAAATGAGTAATACGGAGCAATCTAATCAAGAAACATCATTTATAGAACCTAAATTTTTAAAAGATGACATTGAAATATCAGCAACAAGAAGAGGTACATTAACACATTTAGTACTACAAAAGCTAAATGAAAAAGAAGAGTATACGATTCCAAAAATACGAGAATTAATAAAAAGTCTAATAAATCTTGAGATTATTACTGAAAAAGAAGCACAATGCATTAATGTAAATAAAATATATTCATTTACAAAATCTGATATTTTTAAAGAGCTTAAAAATGCAAAAAAAGTATACAAAGAGCAACCATTTTATATAAATGTACCAGCAAGTATGATTTATGATGAAGATATCAATGAGAAAATTTTGGTACAAGGTATAATAGATTTATATTATGTAACACAAGACAACAAAGTTATACTAGTAGATTATAAAACAGATTATGTACCAGAAGGAAAAGAAGATTTCTTAAGAGAGAAATATCAAAAGCAATTAGAGTTATATCAAAAAGCGATAGAGGGAAATATAGATAAAAAGGTTGATAATATATACATTTATTCTACATATCTAGAAAAAATCATACAATTGTGATATAATAATAGCATGTCAAAATGCAGGGGCACGGTGCACCGTGCCCAATAAAAATTATAAACATATAAAAGGAGAAGATATAATGTATTTAATTGTGGGTTTAGGAAATCCAGAACCAGAGTATTCAAATACTAAACACAATATGGGATTTGACACTATAAACTGTTTAGCGAATCAAACTAAAATTGATATTACTAGGAGTAAATTTAATGCTCTGTATGGAAGTGGAACAATAGAAAACGAGAAAGTAGTTTTAGTAAAGCCACAAACATATATGAATTTGAGTGGACAATCTATAAGAGAATTTAAAAACTTTTATAAACTAACAACAAATGAAATTATAGTAATATATGATGACATAGATCTTGAAAAAGGAAAAATTAGAATAAGGAAAAAAGGAAGTGCTGGATCACATAATGGAATGAAATCTGTTATACAAGAAATTGCAAGTGATGAATTTATTAGAATTAGAGTAGGAATTGGTAAACCTGAATTCAAAGGAGATTTAAGAAACTATGTATTGGAACCTATATCAAAACACGAAAGAGAAATTCTAGATGAGGGTATTTTTGAAGCAAAATCTGCAGTTGTTGAGATATTAAAAAATGGTGTTGATTGTGCAATGAATAAATTTAATTAGTGTAATATAATCTCTTTAATGGCAGTATAGAAAGGATATAAGTATGAAGGAAATATTAATAAGCAAAAATAACGAAGGAACAACAATAGCTCTATTAGAAAATGGAATGTTAATAGAAAGATACGAAGATACAGAAAATAAAAATTATCTAGAGGAAAAAATTTATCTTGGAGTAGTAAAAGATATATTGCCAGGAATGCAAGCAGCTTTCATCGATATTGGAGAAGAGAAAAATACATTTATACATTTAAAAGATCTTTTGCCTAAAATAGATATAACAAAGAAAACAGAAAAGAATAATAAGAGTATAAGCGACGTTGTAAAGCAGGGGGATAAGATATTAGTACAAGTAAAAAGAGATGCTACAAATATTAAGGGAGCAAAGGTATCAACTCATATAAGTCTAGCAAATAGATTTACTGTTTTAATGCCAGAGACAGAGATTATAACTGCTTCTCAAAAAATTGAAGATGAAGCGGAAAAAACAAGACTAATAAATATCGTAAAAAAAGTTATACCAGAGAATTATGGAGCAATAATAAGAACTTCAAGTATTTCAAAAAGTGAGGAACAGTTAAAAAAAGACTTGGAAGAATCTATACAAAGATGGGAAGATATAAAGAAGAAAACAGAAACAATAAAAGTTGCACCAGCATTAATAGATGCAGGCAATAGTTTTATAAAAAAAATGATCATAGATTTATTTGATAAAGATATAACTAGAATAATAATAGACAACAAAGAAGAATTAAATGAAATTAATGAAGTATTAAACAACATAGATACTGAAAACAAGATAAAAGTTGAATTAAAATCTAAAGACGAAATACTAAAGTTATATGATACTGATAAACAAATAGAAAAATCAAAAGCAAGAAAGGTTTACTTAAGATGTGGGGGATTTATAACTATCGATAAAACAGAAGCCTTAACAGCTATAGATGTCAATTCAGGTAAGTATACAGGAAAAAGAAATGTTGAAGAAACTATTTTAAAAGTAAATAAAGAAGCCAGTATAGAAATAGCCAAACAACTACGATTAAGAGATATTGGTGGAGTTATAATTATTGATTATATAGATATGACTTTAGATGAACATAAAAATGAAATTGAGAGTTTATTAAAACAAGAATTAAAGAAAGATAGATCAAAAACACAAGTTATAGGATTTTCAAAATTAAACCTATTAGAAATGACAAGAAAACATATAAGAGGAGAAGAGTAATTATACATAAAATTCACAAAAAAATTTTTCCAAATCTTTTGACTTTTACCAAAATTTATAGTATAATAGATATATCGACAGAGAGAAAATAAGACTATGAAGGGAGAGGGTATTAGAATGTTTAATGTCGGCGATTACATAGTATATCCGATGCATGGAGCAGGAACAGTAGATGCGATAGAAGAGAAAAACATTTTAGGACAAAAACAATCATACTACATAATAAAAATGCCTGGAGAAGTTAAAGTAATGATACCAACAGCAAAGGCAGAAGAAGTAGGTGTTAGAAGTATAATAGATAAAAGCTCAGCTGAAAGAGTATTCAAGATACTAGAAGAAGACGAAACAGAAATGTCTCAAAATTGGAATAAAAGATATAGAGACAACATGGACAAAATGAAGAGTGGAGATATATATGAAGTAGCTGATGTTGTTAGAAACTTAACTTTTAAACAGAAAGAAAAAGGGTTATCAACAGGTGAAAAGAAAATGCTATTAAATGCAAGACAAATATTAATTAGTGAATTAGCATTAGTGCAAAGTTCATCTCAAGATGAAGTGGAAAACCTTGTGGATAACACAATGTTAAAATCTTATAAGGAATTTAGAGTTGATAATGTAAATACAGCAAGTGTAAACAAATTTATTCCATTTGATAATGAGGATGCAAATGTAGGATAATAATTGGTAAAAGCGATGTAGGGCACACTGACGTGCCCTTAATTTTTATGTTTTAGGAAAGTTATCGTTGAAAACAATAGACTGTTTGGATAAGATAATTGCTAGAAAAGTTCAGTTTTGTTTTTTATTCTTTTACTCTACATAAAGAAGGATTTAGGATATATCTGTCGAATAGTATAATATGCGATAAAAGGAAAGGTGAAATAAATATCATGATGAGGTATAACGATGAAATAATTGACGAAATTAGAAGTAGCAATAATATTTTAGATGTTGTATCACAGTATGTGGTATTAAAAAGAAGTGGTAGAAGCTATTCAGGTTTATGTCCATTTCATAAAGAAAAATCACCATCTTTTTATGTCTCTCCTGATAAACAGATATTTCATTGCTTTGGATGTGGAGAAGGAGGAGACGTTTTAGGTTTTATAAAAAAAATCGAGAACATTACATTTAAAGAAGCTATAGAAATGCTAGCAGAAAGAGCAAATATCCAGTTACCAGTATTAGTCAATTCAGAAAAAGATGAGAAGTTGCAAAACTTAAAAGATAAAGTATTTCAAATAAATGCAATGGCATCAGAATTTTATCAAAAAAATCTTTTGAATTCAGACGCTAAAATTGCACAAGATTATGTGAGAAAAAGAAAGATGGATAAGTATACTTTAGAAACTTTTGGTATTGGTTATGCTGGAAAATTTGATGAACTTTATCAAGAATTAAAGAAAAGTAATTTTAGCGATGAAGAAATACTAGCTTCTAAACTTGTTCTTAAGTCTGTAAAAACAGGTAAAATATATGATGCATTTAGAAATAGACTAATGTTTACTATAAAGGATACTAAAGATAGAGTAATAGCTTTTGGAGGAAGAGCACTAGATGATAGTAAGCCTAAATATATAAATTCACCGGATACAGTAGTATATAACAAGGGTAGACATTTATTTGCAATGAATATAGCAAAAAAATGCAGAGAAAAATCGGTAATGCTAGTAGAAGGCTATATGGATGCAATATCTTTACATCAAAGAGGAGTACATAACGTAGTAGCATCTCTTGGAACAGCTATGACAGAACAACAAGCGAGACTATTAAATGGATTTGAAAAAGTAATAATCGGATATGATTCTGATTCAGCTGGACAAGGTGCAACTGCAAGAAGCCTTGAAATACTACAAACTCTTGGATTTGAAATTAGAATTTTGCAAATAAGTGGAGCAAAAGATCCAGATGAATATATTTTAAAATATGGGTCAGGCCAAATGAAAAATGCAATGGACAATGCAATATCATTAGTCGAATTCAAGGTTAAAAAATTAAGAGAAGAGTTGAACATTGATAATGTTAGTGAAAAGATAAGGTTTTTAAATGAAATAAGCAAAATTTTATTAAAGGTTGAAAACGATATTGAAAAAGAAGTATATATTGATAAATTTTCTCAACAATATAATGTATCAAAAGAAGCAATATATGCCCAATTAAATAAATTACAATATGCAATGAATCAAGGAAATAAAATTTTAGAAAAACCAAATGCAATAAAGAGATATCCTTCTAAAGAAAGAGAAGAAAACCTTGAAAAAGACAATGCTAGAGAAAATTTAATTATTTCATTATTATTAAATAATGATAAAGATGATTTCAACAAAATAAAAAATTCAATAGATATTAACTACTTTAAAAATGAAAAAAATAAAAAAATAGTGCAAAAACTGTATGAAGAATTTGAAAAAGGTAATATTAATAATGTATTAGATTTATTTGAAGATGAAGAAATTATAAACCATATTACATATATAATGTCAACTGATTTTGATATTACAGATACACAAAAAGCAGTAGATGATATTTTAAATAAATTTAATAAAGAAAAAATACTTAATAGAAAGAATGAAATTCTAAAGAAAATATCAAGTGGAAACGTTACGAATGATGAATTATTAGAATTAGAAAATGAATTAAGAACTCTTAGTAAAAAGCTAACTAGGTAAAGTAGGGGGAAAAGTTGATGAGTAATGAAAAAGAAGTAAATCAAGATGAAATTCAAGAACAAAAAGAAAAAGTTGAAGATATACTAGCGAAAGCAAAGGAAAAAGGTGGAATGACATATGGAGAATTAGCATCAGAATTAGAAGACATTAATCCAGATCAAATTGATAAAGTTTTTGATGCTTTTGAACAAAGTGGAGTAGATTTATTAGATGCTGACATGGATGAAGAACCAGACATTGATGACTTAAATGATGTAGAAGAAGTTAGTTTAGAAGAAATGAATAATGTAACAAACTTTGAAGGAATCAGTGTAGATGATCCAGTTAGAATGTATTTAAGAGAAATAGGGAAAATACCACTATTAAGCTATGATGAGGAACTAGAACTTGCAAAAAAGATTTTAGAGGGAGATGAAGAAGCTAGACAAAAACTTTCAGAATCAAATTTAAGATTAGTTGTAAGTATTGCTAAAAAATATCTTGGTAGAGGAATGTTATTTTTAGACTTAATTCAAGAAGGAAATATGGGTTTAATTAAAGCAGTAGAAAAGTTTGATTATACAAAAGGATATAAATTTAGTACCTACGCTACTTGGTGGATAAGACAAGCAATAACAAGAGCTATTGCAGATCAAGCAAGAACAATAAGAATACCAGTACACATGGTAGAAACAATAAATAAATTAATTCGTACTTCTAGACATTTATTGCAACAATTAGGAAGAGAACCAAGCCCTGAAGAATTAGCTAAAGAATTAGATATGCCAATAGAAAAAGTAATTGAAATACAAAAAATAGCACAAGATCCAGTGTCACTAGAAACACCAATTGGTGAAGAAGATGATAGCCATTTGGGTGATTTCATACAAGATGATGATTCACCAGCTCCACATGATTCTGCATCTTATACATTATTAAAGGAACAACTAGAAGAAGTTATGAATACTCTAACTCCAAGAGAAGCAAAAGTATTAAGATTAAGATTTGGACTAGATGACGGAAAAGCAAGGACACTTGAAGAAGTTGGAAGAGAATTTGATGTAACAAGAGAGAGAATAAGACAAATTGAAGCAAAAGCATTAAGAAAATTAAGACATCCTAGTAGAAGTAAAAAACTAAAAGACTATATGAGTTAATTATTTTCTTATTAGAAAGGAATGATAATAATATGAGCAAAGTAGAGAAAAAAGATAAACAACAACAAAATAATGAAGACAAAACTCAAGGTTCAAAAGGATTAATCGAGACAATATTTTCAGAAGACACAATTATAGAAAACCCAGAGGATATAATAGAAAAAGATCCAGACGAAGAAAGAAGAAATGCTTTTAAAAAGGCATATGAAGTTATATTAGCATTATTCCCAGAAACAATAAGAAAGAAAAACAAGAAATCTAAAGAGAAAGAAGAATTTGATAGAAATCTTGCTGTTCAGCAAAAAGATAGGGCTAATATTGAGAAAAAACAAAAAGAAATTGAGCAAAAACAAAAAGAAATTGGAGAAAGAAAAAATAATGGTTTCGAACGTGAAGACTAAAAAAATCGTATTCAATTATTTGAATACGATTTTTTTTTGTAGCAGAAACATAGATATCTATAACTTCTTTTTTATGTGGTTTAATCATCATTTAATTTTAAACTTAAATAAATAGTAGCTATTATAGAACATATTATTAATCCAAAAATTATTTTTAAATTAATAAGTTCTTGAGTAAATCCAACGAAAAATAATAAAGCAGTATATCCTAATATTCTTCCTGTATTTAAAAATAATTCTCTAAAAACAAAATATTCTGTATTAAATTTTGTTTTAAAAGGTTCTTTATTAGAATAATCAAATAAATTTACATCTGTAATTTTTAAGATGATATTCATAAATACATAATAGGCTATATTATAAATAACAACGGTAATTAAGTTTATTTTATAGAAAACTGCCAAAGAACTTATCAATATTGTTATTAATGAACATATTAGTAAATTTCTTTTTTTATTACTTTTATAAAACTTACCAAACAAATACATTGCAATTATTGTAAATAATGAAAATAACGATGTCCAACTACCAAGTTCTAATTCATTATTGCTTTGAGATATTATAAGAAGTGAAACTACTAAACTCATTACTCCATATACATTAAATCCTTTAAAGAATTCAATTTTATATAATTTTTTTAAATTGGAATCTTTATAAAAAATATTATAAAATTCCTTTAAGTTGACTTTACTATTTTGAACATTTATATTCTGAATTTTAAAACTCAAAATTAATTTTAAAATAGAAAATATAAATATTAAAATAGCTGCAACTTGGTAAGATTCAAATGTTATATAAGCACCTAAAAGTATTGGTATTATTAGACTTATTATCTCTGTTGCTACTGAAGAAAAACCTATATATTTACTTCTTTCTTGATTTGAAACACTTTCAGATTCAATCATATTATATGGGAATCCTGTTGTTGCTGTTGAAATGCCATACATTATTCCAATAATATAAACATAATCAATAATCTTTTCTCCTAATATCATAATCATAAAAATATATATTGACTTTATAAGTGTACCAGATCTATATAAATTTACTTTATTTTTTTTCTTTATGATATTTGCAACTAAAAAAGCTCCTATTGTTGCAAATAGCCATCCAATTATATTATAAACTGATAAATAAAAAATATTTTGTTGTGATATTTTATAAAAATAGGCAGCTAGAAAGGTGTCTAAAAAAATGCTTATAATTTTTCCTATGGTTTTATCCAATATTAAAACTTTAGCAATAGTTGATAATTTTGTATTACTATCTATTTTTTTAAAATTTGACTTTTTTTCATAAATTTCTTTCCATTTTGAAACTCTATCTAATATAAAAAAATTTTTCTTCTTCATCTGTCTAATAAAACATTCCTTTTCTTAAATATTCTGGATTTTTATTTCTCTAAAAGTATATTATCATAAAAACTGCCTATTTTCAATCAATTTTGACTTTTCTTTATTTTTAGATTTTATGAAATTACAACGTTAAAATAAAATTTTGGATTTACTATACTCATAACCCTATGAGTTTTGAACTATGATGCAAAACTTGGAGGAATAATGTAGTACATACTGAAAAAACAATAAAAAAATATCATTCTTTCCAGAATGATATTTTTCTTTATCTGTCTTATAGTTAGAACAGATACGTTATTGGTAGCGATGGGGAGATTCGAACTCTCGACACTTCGGGTATGAACCGAATGCTCTAGCCAACTGAGCTACATCGCCATAAAATACTTTAATAGTATACCCATTTTTCTTTGATTTGTCAATACATTTTTAAAATTTGTCAATAAAATTATACAAATATACTACATTATTTACAATATTTGTGTTGTAAATTTATATAATGAAAAGAACCCCCATATACATCAAAGGGGGCTCTTTATTTTTTTTCAGTAGGAATTACAATATTTTTTTTGTTTTCTGAATCTTCAATTTTCTTATTTACATTTATATGACTGTATACAGGCGAAATATCTAAATTACCATCACCTTTAACTATTTCATATTCTTTTTTATCGTTTTCATCTTCCATAAAAACCTCCATATATATTACTAGTTTAATCTTAACATAAATTGTATAAAAACACAAGGAAAAGCGAAAAATTAATTGAAAAAATTAGATAACTATGGTAGAATAAAAAAAATCTTTATTTAAGAAGGTGAAAAACATGAAGCAAGAAAAATCTTGTGGAGCAATAATATTGGATAAGCAAAATAAAGGATTAAAGGTATTATTGGTAAAACATAATAAAGGACATTGGGCATTTGCAAAAGGACATGTAGAAGGAAATGAAACAGAAGAACAAACAGCGTTAAGAGAAATCAAAGAAGAAACTAGTTTAGATGTTAGATTAGATACTAATTTTAGAACAACAGTAACCTATTCTCCAATGGAGGGGGTTGAAAAGGAAGTAGTTTATTTTTTAGCATATAAACTAGAAGGAAACGAAACTCCACAATTAGAAGAAATATCAGAAATACAATGGTTAAATTTAGAAGATGCTATGAATAAAGTAACATATGAAAGAGACAAAGACATACTAATTAAGGTAAAAAACTATTTAAATGAGAAAATATAAAGAAAGGATGATATTAATGTTAAAAGAAAAGTTAATGAACGATTTGAAGGATGCAATGAAAGAAAAGAATATTAATAAAAAGAATGCAATTCAAATGGTAAGAACAGCAATATTACAAATTGAGAAGGACAAAGGAATAGAGGTAGAAGATGCAAAAATACTAGAAATAATAGCTAAAGAAGTAAAAACGAGAAAAGACTCTATAGCAGAGTTTGAAAAAGGTGGAAGAGAGGATCTTGTAAATCAAGCTAAAGAAGAAATTGAAACACTTTCAGTATATCTTCCAAAACAATTATCAATTGAAGAAATAAAAGAGAAAGTTTCTGCTATTATAGAAAGAATAGGAGCAACTTCAATGAAGGACATGGGAGCAGTTATGAAAGAAGCAAAAGCAGAGATGGGAGCTTCAGCAGATGGTAAAACAATAAATGAAGTAGTAAAAGAATTATTAGGTTAGTAGAAAGGAATGAGTTGACGTGGAAAGAAAAAGAGGATTTGAAATAGCAAAGGGTTTTGAAGATAAAAACATAAATTTACCAGTTAGAAAAACAAAATATTCAGCTGGATATGATATTGAATCAGCAGAAGATTGTGTAATACCACCTTTTAAAAGAGGTGATAAACCATTTTTAGTAAAAACAGGTCTTAAGGCATATATGCAAGAAGATGAATACTTAAAACTATGCAATAGAAGCTCTAACCCTGGTAAGAGAGGATTAATTTTATCAAACAGTATAGGAGTAGTAGACGCTGATTATTATGGAAATCCAGATAATGATGGACATATTATGTTTGCTTTTTATAATATAAAAAATGAAGATACAATAATAAAAAAAGGAGATTGCATAGGTCAAGCAATTTTTGAAAAGTTTTTAGTAGTAGATGACGATAATGCAGAAGGAGAAAGAGCAGGAGGATTTGGATCAACTAGTAAATAGAATTTATAATTTAATTATTTGAAGGGTCACGGTTGCCGTGACCTTTTATAGTATTTTTTTGACCATTTTTAATTTGTCCTCATAAAATATAATAGGAGGACAATATTATGAATGACATAAAAAAAGGTACCATAGTCAGTAGAAAGTCTTATCAAGATGACATATTATTTAGAGTAGAAGATATAATAAGTACAAACCAAGGAAAATATGCAACACTAAAAGGTATAAGCATCAGAATTAAAGCTAATGCACCTATCGAAGATCTAAATATTGTTGATAAAAAAATTGTACAAAAAGAATTAGATAAATTAAATGAAAAAGTAGAAATTAAAATTAGTGAGAAAAGAAAAGCTATAAATAATTATATTAATATTTTTTGTGGTAAAATATTGCATTTAGATGGAGATAGAAGATATGCAGAAAAGTCTGCAAGATACTATAGAAAAGTAGGGCTAAATGCTGTTGTAAAGAGTATCCCGGAAAATAAACAGCCTATGGTAATTGGAAATCTAATAAGAAAGTATAAACCAGACATTGTCGTTATAACACGGACATGATCGGTATGATAAGAAATGGAACTGGTTTTACAGATATATATAATTATAGAAATTCAAGACATTTTATAAACACAGTAAAGGAAGCAAGAAGAGCATCTCAAGGTAAAGACATATTCATATTTGCGGGGGCTTGTCAAAGTTTTTTTGAAGCAATTATGGACTCTGGAGCAAATTTTGCTTCATCTCCAGCAAGGGTTCTAATAGATTTTATGGATCCATTAACAATTGCAGAGAAAGTAGCTATTACACCAGAAGAAAAAAGTATTACTGCAAAAGAAATTTCTGATTTACTAAAAGACGATAACAAAAGAGTGAGTGGAATAACCTCAAGAGGTACAAGAAAAAGATATACTTTTTAGCAAATATTACAAAAATGTAACAAAACTGTAACATAAATGTAACGGAAAGAAAAAAGACCTCAAAACCATTGAAATACAATGGAATTAACGAGATTCCAACAAACGATTTTTTTTGACATTTAATGGTAAAAATGCTATAATTTGGACATCAAAAGAGAAGTAGGTGGTTATATGTTTTGCAAAAGTGATATTGACAATTTAAGAACAGATATTCAAGCGCAAATAGGACAAAAGATACTTATCAAAGGAACTTTAGGAAGAAGTAAATTTTATGAAAAAGTAGGTACTGTACAAAATGTATACTCAAATCTATTCGTAGTAAAATGCGATGAAGAAGAAGGTAATACTTCATATAATTACACAGATGTATTAACTAAAAGCGTTGAAGTATGTTTTTTTAATGGTACAGACTACTCACCATTAGATATACCAATATTTGATGAAAAAAAGGCTAAAAAAATGGCTGTTTTGTAAAAACAAATTAAAAAATTCCTAGTATAACTAGGAATTTTTTTTGTGCATTTACATATATATAATAAAAATGAGGTGGGTGCAGGTAAAAACTCAAATTACATTTGTGCCATAGAAAGGAGAATATAAATTAATATGAAAATTGAAACAATAAAAAAGAATATTTCTATAAATAGAATAGTAAATCAGACTACAGAAAAATTTACATTACAAGAGGATGCTATAATTCCAGATATAAAACCTGACATACTTAAACCAGTAAGTACAAGTGGAAATGTATGTATTTATAAAAAAGAAGTATCAGATGGAAAAATAAAATTAGAAGGAAATGTAGAAATTTATTTAATTTATTTAGCAGATAGTGAAACTGACAATATACGAGGTATTAATACTAATATTGATTTCAAAGAAATTATAGAATGTAGAGATGCATTAGAAGGAATGTGGATTAATGAAAAAGTTACAATTAAATCAATAGAATGTAAAGTATTAAATGGAAGAAAAGTAAATATAAAAGTAGAATTAGAAGCAGAGATAACCTTATATGCTAATGAAGATTTAGACATAGTAAACGATGTTGAGAATATACAAGATATACAAGAAATTAGAAAAAATGTTAAATTTAATTCTGTAGTCGGCAGTAATTCTACAAAGACATATGCAAAAGAAACAGTAAAAATAAATACAGAAGATAACTTAGCAGAAATTTTAAGAGTAGATATAAGTATTATTAATAAGGATACAAAAATGAGCTATAATAAGATTTTAGCCAAGGCAGATGCAGATGTGAAAATAATGTATTTGACGGAAGATAATAGGATAAGAAATGTAGAGGAAAAAATTCCAATCATGGGTTTTGTTGAGATGCAAAACATTTCCGAAGATGATATATGTGATTGTAGATACACTATCAAAAATATATTAGTAAAACCTAATTCAGAGGAGGAACATTCAATATATGTTGAGATAGAATTAGAAATATCATGTAATGCTATTAAAGATGAAGAAATAGAAATATTAGAAGATTTATATAGTCCAAGTATGAATGTAAAATTTAATTCAAGAAATGTTATAACAATGGTAAATAAAAAGAATAAAAATGATATGTACGAAGTTAGAGAAAAAATACAGATACAAGAATTGGCGGGAGAGAAAATAAAAGATATAAGAATTACACCTAGCATAAGTAATTCAATTGCATCAAAAGGAAAAATAAAATATGATGGAGAAATAAAAGCAGATTTTTTAATAACTGCCAATAATCAGACGACTGTAGAATCAATAACAAAAACAATTCCAATCATGTATGTAATGGATTATGATGAAGTTACAGAAAACAGCAGAATAGATACAAATATAGAAGTTGCAATGCAAGACTTTGTAATTGAAGATTCAGAAGTAACTCTAAACATTAATCTAAATTTTGAAGTGAGCCAGTATAATGAAATAAATATGAATATTATAGAAGATGTTAATATAGATGAAGAAGCATGTAGTGAAAATCCATATAGTATGACAATATATTTTGTTAAAGAAGGAGATACTTTATGGAAAATAGCAAAGAAATATAGAAGTACTGTTGATGATATAATGAGACTAAATGAGATAGAAGATTCAGAAAATATTAATGTAGGAATGCAATTATTTATTCCTAAATATGTTTGCTCAAAAAGTAATTAAATAATATGGAAAAGATATATTCAAGAACAAGAATACGTTTACCCAGAATGGTATATGGAGGAAATAACTATAATAAAAACTATAGGAAGATAATCAAAATAGTATTAATATTAGCTATAGCCACATTAGTAATGGCAAATATGTTAAATGCTATTGACCCGATATTTGAAAAGATATGCGAAGATAAAGCAAAAAGCATGGTTACACTAGAAGTAAATAGAATAACCACAGTTAATGCAGATAAGTATCAAAATAGTGAAATGATAACTATTAAACAAGATGAAAATGGAAATATCCAACTACTACAAGTGAATTCTACACCATTAAACAATATGATATCAGACATAACAAATGATATGCAAGTAAGTTTAGATGATAATGATAAAGTAACTTCATACATACCATTTGGGAGTATAACAGGAATAAAATGGATTTCTGGTATTGGACCTAGAATTCCAATAAAATTAGCTTTAGCTGGTACAATTCAGACTAAAGTTAGAAACGAATTTGATGATGCAGGAATAAATCAGACTATACACAGATTATGGCTAGATATAGTATGTGATATTAATGTATTAACGCCATATGAAATTATTTCAACACAAGTTGAGAATGAAGTAATATTAAGCGAGAATGTCATTGTTGGAGGGGTCCCAACTGTTTATATGAATTCAGATTCAGATTTAGATACAAATTCAAACTCTAATTAAATTATTGCATGCAAGGACACGGTGAACCGTGTCCTGTTTTCCGTATATATTTTTACAATTTTACAGTAGTATTACACAGATATTACGACAATATTACAAAAACATTACATTAATATGACAAATTAACCATTTTATTGACTTTAATACCTAAAAGAGATATCATAAATGTATAAACATATGAAGGGAGTTTTAAGGATGAAAACAAAATATAAAATAATATCAATATTAATGATATTAATAGCATTATTATTATTACCAACAGTTTCAAAAGCACAAGCGAGTAGTGTAACTTTAACAGAAATTAAAGTCACAACACCTGCGGGAACATATAACACAGGAGATACTATAACATTTGAAGCAATATTTAGTGGAAATATTCAAAAATATGATGATACTGTACCTTATTTGAACATAAAATTCGGTACAAGTGAAAATTGGGGTGATGCGTACATAAGAGAAGGCGTAATATCAGGAAATAAAATAACATATACGTATACAGTTGAATCCGATGTTTCAGGAGCACTTTCATTAAAAGGATTTTCAGGGTTATTAAAAGATGCAAGCGGTGACACTATAAATATAACTGCTCCATCTGCGTTAACAGGAAATGCAATCACAGTTAATCCAATTACTTGGACAAATAAACAAAATATCAATGTGTCAATTGTGGATAAAAATGGCGATGGTGAGAGCTTTGATGTAAATGTAACAGGACTTGATAATAAAGATGGTCACAAATATTATGCTGTTTTTGCAAATAGTGAAACTATGCCTACGATAAATAAAAGGGAAAATGGAAAGATCGAAACAGGAGATGATGTATTAGACTTGGCTGGAAACGTTTCTATTAACAAATATATCGGTAAAGCAGGAAATATTTATATGTGGATTTATGAAGAACAAATAGATTATGCTGAAACCGGTAAATATGTACAAGAACTAATTTTGGAGAAAAAAGAATTGACTAGACCAGCTCAAAGAGCTTTAGGACAAAGGATACAGATGTTTTTATTTGATGACTATACGAGTTCGTACTTTTGGCAACCTCATGATTTAAACGATGAGGAAAATATGATGATAAAAATATCTGTTGGAAAAGTAACAAAATCATCATTAATAGCAGATGTAGTAAATAGAAAAAGTGATGGCTTAAGCAATTTACTAGCATATGCTAAAACAGCTACTCCAGAGTACACAGTAACCGTGCCATTAGGTAGAAGTGATGAAATTGTATCTAAAATGCCATTGATTAATGATGCATACTATTATGTATATTTTCAACTAGTTGATAATGGTATATACTATCCTGTAGAAGATATTGATTTGTATGAAGCTATGAAACTTTCTAATGGAGCGTTATGGTTGTATGACTATACGAGCTCTGAATTTTCATACAATGATGGCGGAACAGAAAATGGTGGAGGAGACGGTACAGTTTTACCAGAACAAAAAATACCTCAAACAGGAGAAGAAACATTAATAATAGGATTAATTCTAATAGTAGCAGTAAGTACAGTAGTAGTAGTAAAGAAATTTAGAGATTATAAAGATATAAAATAATTATTGATTAAAATAAATAAAAAATTAGGGGCACACAATGTGCCCCTAATTTTTTATATAATAGGAATTTTCTCCTTTAACTCTATTTACAACCTATTTTAAACGCATTACGGCTTTTGAATATTTTTTTAACTTCTCATAAGCAAGATAATTTATACTTCCAGCAGGAAAATTACCAAGAGAATCTTTTTTACCTGCAGGTACACCAGTCAAGATTTCTATTCCTTCTTCAATAGTAGAAATTGCATAAATATGAAATTCCTTGTTTTTAACAGCTTCGATTATTTCATCAGATAAACTTAAATTAATTACATTTTGTATAGGAATTATAACTCCATGTTTACCATTTAAGCCCTTATCTTTGCAAACATTATAAAATCCTTCAATCTTATCATTAACTCCACCTATTGGCTGAATTTCTCCTTTTTGATTAACAGAACCAGTAACAGCAATTGATTGATTTATTGGAACATCAGATAAGCTAGAAAGTAAAGCATATAACTCTGTACTAGAAGCACTATCTCCATCAACACCATTATATAACTGCTCAAAACAAATACTAGCAGTAAGAGAAAGAGGAAAGTCTTGAGCAAATTGTTCTCCAATATATCCATTTAAAATTAAAACTCCTTTAGAGTGAGAAGAACCTGAAAGTTCAACTTCCCTTTCTATATTTATTATTCCTGCCTTACCAGTATAAGTAGTTGCAGTAATTCTAGCTGGTTTACCAAATGAATAATCACCAGTAGTCATTACAGTTAAACCATTAATTTGACCAACTTTATAGCCGTCTGTATCAATAAGAAGCATGTCATCTTTAATCATTTCTGACAATCTATTATCATACTTTTTAACTCTAGAAACTTTCTCATCAATTGCCTTTTTAATGAAGTTTTCTGTAATAACTTTGGAACGAGCCATAGTAGCCCAAGTAGCAGCTTCACTAATTATTTGTGACAAATCGTTAAATCTTGTAGATAATTTACGTTTATCATCAGCAAGTTTTGAAGCATATTCAATCATTCTAGCAACTGCTTGTTTATCAAGTTGAGGTAAATTTTCTCTTTCGCAGAAAGAATGCATAAATCTAGCTAATAATAATATATTTTCATCTGTTCTAGGTGCATCATCTGCAAACTCAATTTTAATTTTAAATAGCTTTTTAAAGTTAGGATCCATTGCAAGTAAGGTTTGATAGATTTCCTCACTACCAATTAATATTACTTTAACATCAAGAGGAATAGGCTCTGGTTTTAAAGATATCATAACCATTGCGCTACGTTGCTCTTGAGAATTATCTATACCAATTTCTTTTACTCTTAAAACCCTTTTTAAATATTCATAACAAGCAGGATTAGATAGTAAATCTTCAGCTTGAAATATTATATACCCGCCATTTGCAATATGAAGTAAACCGGGTTTTAGCATTGTGAAATCTGTCTTAAATGTTCCCATATAATTTTCATATTCAAGTTTTCCAAAGATATTTTGGAAAGAATAGTTAGAATCCATGATTACAGGAGCACCTTCTAATCTACTATTATCAACAAAAAGGTTAACTCTATAATTCAACCAAGGTTTAGAGGAATCTGGAATAGGTGATGAATGAGGTGGTTGGTTTCTATTATCTTTTTCATCGTCAGAATGAACAAAAAATTGAATATTTTTTAAGATATCCTTTTTAATATTATCCAAAAACTGACTAATCTTTTTATTTCTTTTAAACTTTGATTTAACGTAATTTATATGAACATTGACAGTTAGCAAAGAGACATTTGATTGCCATTCTTCAATCTTTTTATCGCATTGCTTTTCAATTGCTTTAATCTCACTAATAGCACTGATTATAAATTCTTGAACAATTGTAGAATTATTTTCATACTCTTGTTTGACATTATCATCCAATTTTTCAAAATCAGCTTCTTCTAGGGCTTTTCCATCATAAATAGGCATCATATATACACCACTTTGAGCAGTTTTAACTATGAAATTATATTTACCAGCCTTTTCATTTAATTTATCTAATAGCGCAGAGCGTTTTTGTTCAAACTCCTGGCGAATTAGAGTTTTTTCTTTTTCAAAGTCGTCATTACTGAAAGTTTTAGAAATATCAGCTTTAACATCCTTTATGAAACCATCCATTGTTTCTTGAAATTCTTTACCTTGTCCAGCAGGTAAAGATACAGCTATTGGTTGGTTAGGATCATCAAAATTATAGATATAACACCAATCAACAGGAACCTTCTTTTTAGTAGAAATTTTATTTAGATAATTTTTAGTATACATAGTTTTTCCAACACCGCTTGGACCTTCAAGGTATAGATTGTTTCCACGAACGTCAACATTAAGGCCAAACTCAAGTGCACTAATAGCACGATCTTGACCAATACCTTTATCATTACTTTCAAGCTCTGCTGTAGTATCAAAGTTAAAATTATCTGTACTACAATAGTTTTTTAAATCCTTATAGCTTAATTCACATTTTTTATTCATCATAAGTACCCTCTTTCTATTTCATATGTATATAAAAAACTAATTTTATAGTGGCGAGCATTATTCGCCCTCCATCAAATATATAAAGTCATAATGTACGCATCAAAAGTCCCATAATAATAATTTTTCCTAATTCCCAGATTTTTAAACCCAAAATTCTCATATAACTTAATTGCAGGAATATTTTCAACATTTACTTCTAAAGTAATCGAGGAACAATTTAGTGATTTTGAAAGTATAATTAATTCATTTAAAATTTTTTTACCAATTTTTTGATTTCTTTTATCTGTTCTAACTGCTATATTATTTACAGTAGCCTCATCTAAAACAACAGAAATCCCACCGAAACCAATAATCTCTCCTTCTTGTACACAAATAATGTAATGACAATTAGGATTCTTTAATTCTTCTTTAAAAATACCTATTGTCCAAAAATTGTCGAAATTACTCAAATTAGGAGAAATTTTATCCAAATCTTGTAAGGTCATTTTACAAAAATCCATTAACTATAATTCCTTTCAATTAATTAGTATTTTTACTTTCTGCACTAGAATTTTTCAAATATAATGGCTGAAGAAAATCAGAGTCACCATAATTTCCATCAGTAAATTTGTCGAAAGCGACTCTACCAATATCTGTAGCACATATATTAGTATTATTATCAATTTTATAGTTCTTTTTGCAATTAGATTTTATCATATCTTCAAAAAGTATGCTACAATTTCCAACAAAAAAAACATTTTTTTCTAAAGTATTAATATAATCTAAAATATTGCTAATATTATCAAAAAAATAATCATGGGTTTGTACTAATTTACCTTTATCGAAAGTAAAAATTCCGCAATATGCGTTATCATGATTAGCATTCAATAATGAGCAGATGTAGTATTCATCACATGGAATATTTGATAATTTATATGCAAAACCTTCTAAAGATGTAACACCAACACAAGGAATATTTGTAACATCACAAAATGCTTTAATAGTAGAAAGACCTATTCTAATTCCTGTGAAAGAACCAGGTCCATTATCACAAGCAAATAAATCCATAGAATTAAGCTCTAAATTACATTCGGTAAGAACTTCTTTAATAAGAGGCATGAGTGCAACTGAATGAGTATTTACAGCATCTAAAGTTTTCTCTAAAATCACATTTTTATTTTCTAAAACTGCAACTGAACAAACCTCTGTAGCAGTATCAATGGCAAGAATTTTCATACATATCTCCTTATAAAATAATTAAGTATCATAGGGGACGGGATATCGTGCCCTACATTTTATTTAGCAAACATCTTCAATTTTTAAATTTCTATAATTCTCATTATCATTATCTCTCTCAAAAGTAATTTTTGTATATTTTTTAGGTAGGGCATCTCTTATAATATCGCCCCATTCAATAATAGATATTCCTTTATCAAAATATTCATCTCCGCCAATATTATAAAACTCTGTTGCATCTTTTAATCTATAAACATCAAAATGATATATGTTAATATCCTTGGCATTATACTCATTGACGATAGTGAATGTAGGACTAGAAATCTCATTTTCAATTCCCCAAAAGGAAAGAACACCTTCAGTAAATTTAGTTTTTCCAGAGCCTAAATCACCAAGTAAAACTATTACATCTCCAACCTTTAGATTTTTTGCAAAATTCTTTGCAAAATTTAAAGTATCTTCTGGACTTTTAGATAAAAAAGTATACAAAAAAATCACTCCTTAAATTTATAGTTATTATATACTAATATTCTAAATAAATCAACAGAAATAGACAATAAGTATGAGTTTTGTATTAGTTTGCATAAATCATAAAATGGTGATATAATTTATATGTAACAAAAAATAGAACAAGAGCTGATGATAGGAGTTATAATTCCTAGATTAGGCTCAAAATCAACGGAGGGAACAAAACATGCTAAAAAGAAAATCGGAAGAAAGAAAAAAACACATCAAGGATTTATGGGAAGGGATATTTAAAGCAGTTCCTATAATGCCGTCCGGTGCAGGATTCATTTTATATGGAGAATGTGGCCTTCAGCGAAAGTCAACCAAAAATGTAGAAAGGAAGTTTAAAGTGTTCACTCTAGACAAAGAGACTTGGTAACCCCAAGTCTCTTCATTATTAATATTAAAATAAAATTATTTTTCTAAATTTTCATTCAAATTAGATGTACAATGTGGACATCTTGTAGCTTTAAATGCTATTTCTGATAAGCAATAAGGACAAACTTTTGTTGTAGGTTCTGGAACTGGTTCAGCATTTTCCTTATTTTTATTTTTTCTATTTAATCGCTTTAATAATTTGCTATCTAAAATTCCTTTGTTAATATTATCTAATTTATTAACATATTTAACAAATAGGAACAAACAGAAAGCAACAATTAAGAAATCAATAATTGCAGTAATGAAATTTCCATAAGTAACTGAAACATTGCCTATAGTTAATGCTAAATCAGAAAAATCAATATCAGTAGTAATTAAAGATATAAGTGGCATTATTATATCTGAAACTAAAGATGAAACGATTTTTTGAAAAGCATTAGCAATAATAACACCAATAGCTAAATCAATAACATTACCTTTTAAAGCAAATTCTTTAAATTCTTTTAACATACAAAAACCTCCATAAAAATATTTTAAAACTATAATACGACAAAAAGCCTTAAAAGTCAACAAAACTATTTATAAGATATTTATAGAAAACAATATTCAGGTGAAAATTTGCATTAATAGACAAAAAATGGTATAATAAAAGTGTAAAATAATCAGTAAAAGAACCTTTAATGGAATTTATAATTTCCAGATGGTTCGGAAACATGGAGGAAGTAAGTATGTTATTAAAAAATGGCGACAAAAAAACGAGAGCTCTCATTATGGAGAGAATGCGCACTAGAGCGGAGGTTGAGCAGGAATTCAAGCGGACAGAGAAACTAAAAATGGAAATTTTATCCAGAATTAGTACTCGACCGGAAATCAAAACAGCTTATGAGATATTGCAAAGGCTTAACTCAATGCAGAGTTCAGAGCTAAAAAATACTCGCAATGCTGTGTTAAATGCAGAAGAGCAGATGAGAAACTACATTTTAGAAAGAGTCTGCAATGAAAAAAATCTAACATGGGAGCAGCAAAGCGAAACCACATCATTTTTAGCACCTTTAACTCTTTCAGAGCTAGAGCAGGTGGAGTTACAAATCTTTGGAGAAAATACCTTTTCTTCAGCTTCTAGTGATGATACCGATGAAGACGTAGTGGGTGAACTCATAAAAGTGTTCATGGGTTAAAAAGGTATGCAATCAAAAATTAGAAAAGCATATGAGGGCTTATACAGACTCATACTTGCGAGGTGGCGTGACTTGGAAATGTCCAGGTTGCGTCACTTTTTTTATATAAACTGCAGGGAGATGGCACACTGTGACCTAATGAAAATAAATATTATTAAAAAAACGCTTATAATATTGAATTAATAAGGAAATTATGGTATTATATTAAATATTATTTATGAATATAAAAGAAAAGAGGAAGAATATGGAAAAAGTACAACCAAGAACATTACCAGGCTTCATGGAATTACTACCAAATGAACAAATTGCATTTAATGAAATAAAAGAAAAAATTCAAAAATCATATGAAAGATTTGGTTTTTTACCATTAGACACTCCAATAATAGAAGATGCAGAAGTTTTACTTGCAAAAGCAGGAGGAGAAACTGAAAAACAAATATATAGATTTAATAAAGGAGAAAATGATTTAGCCTTAAGATTTGACTTAACAGTTCCACTTGCAAAATATGTTGCCCAATATTATGGAGAACTTAGCTTTCCTTTTAAAAGATATCAGATAGGAAAAGTATATAGAGGTGAAAAAGCTCAAGCAGGAAGATACCGTGAATTTTACCAATGCGATGTTGATATAATAGGAGATGGAGAACTTAATATCATACATGATGCTGAAATACCTAGTATTATATACACTACTTTTAAAGAATTGGGATTTGAAAAGTTTACAATACATATAAATAATAGAAAAATTTTAAATGGAATATTTGATGAAATAGGAAGTATAGATAAAACAACAGATATTTTAAGAATAATAGATAAAATTGAAAAAATTGGAGCACAAAAAGTTGAAGAAGAACTTCAGGAATTAGGAATAGCAGAAAAAGATATTAAAACAATAATGAACTTTATAAAAATATCAGGAACTAATTCAGAAAAAATAAAAACATTAAAGGAACTTGGAATAAAATCAGAAATATTTAATAATGGATTAAACGAACTTGAACAAGTGATAAACTTAATAAAAGTATGTGGAGTTCCGGAGAAAAATGTTGAAGTTGATTTAACAATAGCAAGAGGGCTTGACTACTACACAGGTACAGTCTATGAAACATTTTTAGATGATTATAAAAAGCTAGGAAGTGTATGTTCTGGTGGAAGATATGAAAATTTAGCAGAATATTATACAGATAAAAAACTTCCGGGAGTAGGAATTTCTATTGGACTTTCTAGATTTTTCTATCAAGCAAGTAAAGAAGGTTTAATAAAAAGTGATAATAAATCAATTTCAAAGGTTCTAGTTATTCCAATGACAGATAATCTAGACAAATGTATGGAAATAGCATCAGAATTTAGAAAAGCAAAGATAAATACAGAGATATATCTAGCAGATAAAAAGATAAAATCAAAATTCAAATATGCAGATAAATTAAACATACCATTTGCAGTAGTAATCGGAGATGATGAAATTGCAAATAATAAAGTAACATTAAAAAATATGCAAACAGGAGAGCAAGAAACTTTGACGGTACAAGACGTTATAAATAAGATAAAATAATTTCCATAACACCGATGTATGTGCAAATTATAATGCGCCTAATGAAAAAACAATTATTAATCAAAATGTATGGGCAAATTATAATGTGCCTAATGAAAAAAATTATTGATCAAAATGTATGGGCAAATTATAATGCGTCTAATGAAAAAAATTATTGATCAAAAATGTAGGGGCACATTGCAATGTGCCCGATGAAAAAATTATTCGTCAAAATATATTAATAATAAAAGAAGGGAAAATATAGATGAAAGAGAAATTAGAACAAATTTATAAAGAAGCGAAAGAACAAATCGAAAAGAGTGATGTTGCTCAAACACTTAACGATTTAAAAATAAAATATCTAGGTAAAAAAGGAGAATTAACAGCAATTCTTAAAGGAATGGGGAATTTATCTCCAGAGGAAAGACCAAAACTAGGTAGCCTTGTAAATGAAGTTAGAGACTCAATAGTAGAAGCTATTGAAACAAAAGAAAAAGAGTTAAAAGAAAAAGAATTAAACGAAAAACTTGAGAAAGAAAAAATAGATATAACACTTCCAGGTACAAAAGTAATGAGGGGAAGTAAACATCCTATAAATAGGGTAATAGAGGAAATACAAGACTTATTTGTATCTATGGGTTACGATGTAATATCAGGACCAGAACTAGAAACAGATGAATACTGCTTTGAAAGATTGAATTTACCAAAGGGACATCCTGCAAGAGATATGCAAGATAGCTTTTATATAACAAATGAATACTTATTGAGAACTCAAACATCAGCAGTTCAAGCTAGAACAATGATTGACTATGGTGGAAATAAACCAATAAGAATGATATGTACTGGAAAGACATATCGTAGAGAAGATGATGCAACACATTCACACCAATTTAATCAAGTTGAAGGTTTAGTTATAGATGAAAAAGATAAAAATGTATCATTATCAGACTTAAAAGGAACACTTGAAATCTTTATGAGAAAAATGTTAGGAGAAAAAACACAATTAAGATTTAGACCAAGTTATTTTCCATTTACAGAACCTTCTTATGAAGTAGATGTTACTTGTTTTAAATGTGGAGGAAAAGGATGCAATCTATGTAAGCAAACAGGATGGATAGAACTATTAGGAGCAGGAATTGTACATCCAAACGTACTAAAAATGAATGGATATGATCCAGAAAAATTTGGAGGATTTGCATTTGGAACAGGAATAGATCGTCTTGCAATGTTTAAATATGGAATAACAGATATGAGATATTTATATGCAAATGATGTTAGATTTTTGAAACAATTTGATCGTATGGATAAATAAAAAAATGTAGGGTGAGAATCACTCATAAAAAATGTAGGGGCACATTGCAATGTGCCCAATGAAAGGAAATAGAGAAATGAAATTAAGTACAAATTTCGTAAAAGATTATGTTGATATTAATGTTGATTTAAAGACACTAGCAGAAGATATGACAAGAGTAGGAAACGAATATGATAGTGCTGAAAAACTAGTTCCAGCAACAAAACTTGTTATAGGAAAAGTATTAGAATGTGTAGATCATCCAGATTCAGACCATTTGCATTGTTGTAAAGTTGACATAGGAAATGAAATTATAAATATAGTTTGTGGTGCTCCAAATATTAGAGCAGGAATAAAAGTAATAGTAGCATTACCAGGAGCAGAACTTCCAGAAATGACAATAAAAGCAGGTATGATTAGAGGTCAGGAATCAAATGGCATGATATGTGCTTTATATGAAATAGGAGTAGATAAGAAGTTTTTATCTGAAGAGGACAAAAATGGAATACATATTTTAAATGATGATGCAGTAGTTGGAACAGACCCAGTAAAATATCTAGGATTAGATGATGAAGTTATAGATTTTGAACTTACAGCAAATAGAGGAGATTTATTAAGTATATTAGGTATGGCTTATGAAATAGGGGCTATATATGATAAAAAAGTTAAGGACATAGATTTATCACATAACGAAGCAGGAGAAGACCTAAATAAAAGTTTTAAAGTAAAAGTAGATACAGAAAATTGTAATTTATTCCTAGCTAGAAAAGCACTTAATGTAAAAATCCAAGAAAGTCCAAGTTTTATAAAAAATAGATTAATTGCATCCGGAATTAGACCAATAAATAATGTTGTTGATATCAGTAACTATGTAATGCTAGAATGTGGGCAACCATTACACTTCTATGATGCAGATAAACTTGGAGATACTCTACAAGTTAGAATGGCATATAATGGAGAAAAACTAATAACTCTAGATGGACAAGAAAGAACATTGGACGAAAATGATATTGTTATTGCAGATGGTAAAAAATCAATAGGGCTTGCAGGAACTATGGGAGGATTTGAAACTGAAATAACTGAAGAAACAAAAAATGTAGTAATAGAAGCGGCTATTTTTGATGGAGTAAGAGTAAGAAAAACTGCTAAAAAAATAGTTAGAAGTGAAGCAAGCAACAGATTTGAAAAAGGGCTTGATCCAAACAGAACTTATATGGCAATGGAAAGAGCTGTAAAGTTCCTAGAAGAATATGCAGGAGCAACAATACAAACAGGAACAGTTATATATGACAAATCAGATAAAGAAGATAGAGTTATAGATGTTACTGCTAAAAATATAAATGATGTTTTAGGAGCAAAAATATCAGTTGATGACATAATAAAAGTATTTAATAAGTTAGGTTTTAAAGCGGTAAAAAATGGAGATAAAATAACAGTTACAGTACCAAGAAGAAGATTAGATATTTCTATAAAAGAAGATTTAATTGAAGAAGTAAGCCGTATATATGGAGTAGATAATATAGAAGGAACACTTCCAATAACTCCAATGAAAATGGGTACAGTAGATAAAACAGAACGTGAAATAAGAAATAAAATGATAGCACTAGGATTAAGTGATACACTACCATATATTTTAATAAACGATAAAGATGTTCATAAATTTACAAGTGACAAATTTGAAGAATTAAAACTATTAGACCCAATGACAGAAGAAAGAAATACATTAAGATATAGTTTAATTCCATCACTATATAAATTATATGAATATAACAAAGCACACTATGTTAAAGATGTAAATATATTTGAAATTGGAAAGGGATTCTGGAAAAAAGAAAATAATTACGGAGAAGACTTAAAACTTTCAGCACTTATGACAGGAGAATATTATTTAGGAATAAACAATAAAAAGAACGTAGATTTCTATATAATAAAAGGTGTCGTAGAAGAGATACTTGATTTTCTTGGGTATGAAAATAGATACAGTTTTGTAATACCAAAAAATATAGTACCAGAATTTCATCCAGGTCAAGTAGCAGATGTTAGCGTAAATGGAGATATCGTAGGAACTGTGGGAAGAATACACCCTCAAATTTCAAAAGAACCAGTATTTGTATTAGAAATAAATTTAACGAAGTTACTAGCTAAAAAAACAGGCAATATGAAATTTAAAGATATTTCAATTTATCCAGAAATAAAGAAAGATATAGCAGTTGTAGTAGATAAAAAAGTAACATCAGAGGAAATCGCAAAAGCAATAAAATCAAATGCAGGAAAACTATTAATAAAAAGTGAAGTATTTGATATTTACGAAGGAGAAAATCTACCAAAAGGAAAGAAGAGTATAGCATATTCACTAACCTTTGGAGTAAATGATAGAACTTTAACAGATGAAGAGGTAAATCCAGTAATAGATAAGATAGTAATAGGGCTAGAAAAGTCATTTGGAGCGGAACTAAGAGGATAAAGAAAGGACAAAATAATGAAAATAAATGTTGTAATGGTAGAACCAGAAATACCACAGAATACGGGTAATATCGCAAGAACGTGTGCAGCAATAGGAGCAAAATTACATTTAGTATATCCATTAGGATTTTCAATATCAGATAAGTATTTAAAAAGGGCAGGACTAGATTATTGGGACAAATTGGAAATAGAAGAACACACCTCACTAAAAGAATTTTTAGAAAAATATAAACCTGAAGAACATAATATGTTTTTAGCATCTACTAAATCAAAACAATGTTATTCAGATGTAGATTATAGCAAGATGGAAGAGATCTTTATACTATTTGGAAAAGAAACAAAAGGACTTCCTGAAGATTTAATTCAAAAATATATGGATAAAGCAATAAGAATACCAATGAGAGATAGTTTAAGATCTTTAAATTTATCAAATTCAGTAGCAATAATAGTATATGAAGTTTTAAGACAAGTAAATTTTGATGGATTAAAAGAAATAAGTGATTATTTTGAAAATTAAAACAAAAAACAACATGAAAATAAAAAAATAAGAAGATAAAATTTTATTTTATCTTCTTATTTTCTGTATAGAATACTTTGTAGGGGCACATTGCATGTGCCCTAAAGAATTAAATTAAAACAAGTATGTAATATAGAAAAATCACATATTGACTAAAAAGCTAGATATTGCTATAATAGAGATACCAAAGTATAGGAGACATGCAGGAAGGAATAAGAAACTAGATACATGGGTAAAATTCATAGATAAACCGGAGGAGATAATAATGAGAGAAGTAGAAGAAAATGAAGGATTAAAAGAAGCCCAAGAACTATTAGAGCAAATAAGTTTAGATGAACATGAGCAAGAATTAGCATTCAAAAGAGAATTATACGAAATGGATAAAAAAGCAATAAAAGCAGCGGGATATTATGAAGGTTTAGAAGAAGGAATACAGAAAGAAAAAATTGAAATTGCCAAAAACATGTACAAGAAAGGTATATCTATAGCGACTATTATAGAATGCACAGGACTAACAAAAGAAGAAATAGAAAAATTGAAATAATAAATCAAAATATAATTTGAATATTAAATAGAAATGAGTTACTTTACATGTAACTCATTTCATTTATCTTTCTATAAATATCATACCAACTAAAAACTCTAGTCATATTTGGTAAATCTAAATTTATATTATAGCTATTATCAAAGCAAAATGCTTTAACAATTTTTGCGACCTCTGGTATTACACGAGGACTATCGTCAATCATAATATCAACTTTTTTTTCTCGTATTGCACTAGTCTTTGGACTAAATGTAAAGCAAATATCATCATATATAATATTATTTTTATTTAACCAATTTATAGTATCTTCTCGCATTTGCTTACCTATGTCGGAATCTTCTTGTGTTTTATATCTTCCAGTTATAATTATTATTTTATGTCCTTCTTCATGCAACTTTTTAATCACTTCAGAAGCAAAACGTCTTGCAGGTATGTTTTTTATATAATCAAAAAAGTATTGTTTTCTGTAATTTTCTAATATTTCATCGCTCCATTTACATTTATCCTCATAAGCATAGGGATAATCAAAAACACTTAAATTATTTTCATAACAATATTTAGACATACAATCTAATCTATATGTATTGTCATCTGTTAATACACCATCTATATCAATTCCAATTATCATGTATTCTCCTCCTTTATAACTTTTTGTAATTTTATAATATTATAAGAAAATAAAATTATAAATAATATAAATATGAGTACCATTAAAGTTGAATCTGTAAAAGCCATTAGTATAAATATAAGAGCACTCAATACTCTACCAAAAAATAGATAAGTTTCATTCAACAACCAAAATTCAACTTTATATTCTTTTTTAATTAATTCAATATTAGATAAATCTGACTGATTATTTCCAAGTATCAATTCTGATAAGTTTTTAAATATAGTCTGAAATAAGTTAAATATAATTATTGTTACAGGATTACAGTAAAATATCATCAAAACTAATGTCAAAACAGTTGATATTGTGGAAATTTTTAGAGCTATAGGATAATACTCTTTCTTTAAGCATTTAATATATAATATTCCAAGTATACAAGTAATTATATTAAATATGGAAGTAAAAATTCCTAAACTAAAACTATTAGAAAATACTTTTATAACATAAATTGTAACTATATAAGAAAATGCAGCCTCTGAAAAAGTAATTCCATGATAGAAAATAGATTTGTATAAATATTTTAACTTTTCATCATTTTCAGTCAACTTAAAATATCTCATCAAATTACATTTATTACTTTTTGGAATATTTTTATCTTTAAATAGAAATGACAACACAATTCTTAAAGCAACAATAATTAAAACAATTACTAAACTTTTTAAAAAGCCTGTTGAATATATTAAACTACCAAATATTATAGGGAATATGATAGATAAAATTGATGAAGTGGCAGTATAAGATCCAAGAAATTTAGCTCTTTCTTCATTAGAAACTCCGTCTGATTCTATCATATTATAAACAGAATAATAGAAGCCTTCTTCTAACCCATACAATATTCCGACTAAATATATGTAATCTATAATTTTATCTCTTAATAATATTATTGTTAAAAAATAAATAAAATCTAATATAATTCCAATACGCAATAGGTTAATTCTGTATTTAGACTTTGCTAAATTTCTAGTAAAAATAAATACCGCATAAATTGAAATTACAGAAACTAACTTATAAATAGCAAGTGGAAAAATATTACTATCAGATACATCAAAAAAATATAAAACTAAAAAACTTTCAACAAATGTAGTTAAAATTTTTTTAAGAACTCTTAAATAATATAATACCTTATAATTACTCATTTTTCCTCCGTTTATCAAATACTTTAGTATATGATACCAAATTATATCACAAAATGAAGTAGACTGTAAATATTATATATAATTTGTAAATAAACAGTAAATTTAATGTCAAAAGTTAATAGAGGTTCGGTGACATGAATGTTCCATTTCCGTAACAAAATCGACAAAAAAATACAAAAATGTCCATAAAATTTAACTAACAAAAAATAAACAAACAAATCATAAATTTCCGTAAACAAAAACGCTAAAAACCGCTAAATCAAGCAAAAACCTTCCATTTTATTTTATATTTATATATATTAAAATTATTATATAAAAATTAATAATAAACATAACTTTTTGGAGGGAAAATCTATGAAACCAAACGAAAGAAAAATTAAAAACAAATCTGTAGGGGGACATTGCAATGTGCCCGTTGTAATCACAACATGCATAATAATGTTAATACTAATAGCAATCATAACAACGGTAACACTAATATCTACTAAAAATGCAGAGATAGCAAGAATAAACAGCCAACAAATACAGGCGGACACTGGTGAAACAGTAGAAGCAAAGAAATACAGTATATACATGATATTAAACGAATTAAACGCCAAAAACGATATGAATTTAGGTGGAAATAAAATAACGATGAACACTAATAGTGAAGATAACTTAACTATTAGTCTTTTTAATGCAGTAAGCAACGAACCAATAACCAAAGATGGTGAAGGAATCATAGAAGTCCCAGAAGAAGGAATGAAAGTATACATACAAGGAATAGAAGAAGGAAAAAGTTATGATATAGAAATAGAAAATAAAGTAACTCCAGAAAATTATGAACAAACTTTCAAAAAAGCAACGATAGAAGTAGATGCGACACAAGCAGGAGAACTAGAAGCATATGTAAAAGACATCACAAAAGATGAGGATGGAGAAGAACAAAAATCAAACAGATCAGAAGACAAAGTAGCAATATTTGCATATGAAGAAGAAGATGGAAAAATAAAAATCAAAGGAAACAAAGAAGTAGAAATATACTATGCAATAGTATACAACGATGATGTAGGGGCAGATAGTACAAATCCAGAAGAAATAGAGGAAAATGAATGGCAATTATATGAGGAAGAAACAGGCATACAACTAGAAAAAAATGGAAAACTATACTCAAAATCAAAATACAAAAACGGAGGGTATAGCAATATAAATACCCTAACAATAAAGAACATAGACAAACTAAAACCAAGCATAGAAGTAACAAGCCAACAAACAAACGAAGATAAAAGTGAAGTAACAGTAAAAATAAGCATGTACGATGCAGAAGCAACACCTGAATATGGAAAATCAGAAGTATATGGATATGCAATAACAACCACAGAAGAAGAACCAGACGATTTTATACCTCTTGATGATACAGAGAAGAACGACGTAGGTGTGGATGCAGAGCCTAGCACTGCTAGTTCAGAAGAGCCAATAATAAGAGAAATAGGAGGAATAACCAAAAACGGGAAATACTATGTGTGGGTATCAGACAAAGCAGGAAACACAGATCATGAAGAAATCACAGTAACAGGAATACAAGAAGCACCAAAACACATAGTAGCAATAATATTACAAGCACCAGAAGAGGCAGAAGAACTAGTAGGGCAAGCATACTATAGCCTACAAGAACTAATGACAGCACTAGATGGAAAAGGAGTAACAGCACAAGATGAACAAGTAGTAGTGCAAATGGTAGCAGACGTAGAAAACGATTCAACAAATATATCAAACAAAAACATATTACTAGACTTAAATGGATATACAATAACATCAAAACTACAAGAACCAACCATAAAAGTAGAAAGTGGAAACTTAACCATAGTAGATGATAAATACCACATAGCAGAATATATAGATGATGAAGCTCTATTAGGAGAATTACAAGAAAAATACAAAAGCAAAACACAGAATGATGAGGGACATACTCCATGTACAGGAACAGTAAATAGTGTAAACTTTGTAGGAATCCAAGTAGAAGAAGGAGGAACAGTAACTTTAGGAAAGGACGGAGAATTACTAACAGAAGTACCAGATAAAGAAGCTCCATTAATAAAAGGGGGCTTAAAAGGAGTGCTAAATAATGGGGGAACATTTAATTTCTATGATGGACAAATACAAGGAAAAGTACCAGTACAAGGAAAGATAACAGATACACCAATAATATATGATCCAACACTAACAGAATTAGAGGGCGAAAAAGGTATATTTAAAAACATATTACAAAAAGTAGCAGGAATAGAAGCATTAATAGGAAGAACTAGATATGTAAAACTAGAAAACGCAATAGAAAAAGCAACAAATCAGGAAGAAGCAACACAAATAGATATAATAACAGAAATAGCAAAAGATGAAAGTATAACTGTAGACAGTACAAAAAATGTAAAATTAAACTTAAATGGATATAATCTAACAAACACAATACAAGACTATGTAATAAAAAACCAAGGAAAACTAGAAATAATAGATACAAGTATAACAGGAGAAGAAACAACAGGAGGACAAATAGTAAGTAGTACACATAACACGATACATAATGAACAAGGAGCAGAACTAAAACTAACAGGAGGAACAATAACAAACCAATCAAAGACTGCCATCAAAAACGAAGGAACATTTGAACTAAATGGAGGAAATGTAAAGACGACATCAACAAGTTCTTCAGTATGTGGAATAGAAAACATAAATGAGGGAGAAATAACAATAACATCAGGAAATATAAGTGTAGGATATTATGGGATTTATCATAAAGGAACAGAAACTGTAACAATGACAGGAGGAACAATAAGTTCAACCAATGGCTATGGAATACTTAACTATTCAACAGGAAATGTAACAATGCAAGCTGGAACCATTAATGGAAGTTCAGGGATAGATAATGTAGGAGCAGGAACTGTAACTATACAAGGAGGAGAGATAAATACAACAAAAACAGCAGTATATAATATGTCTAATAATATTAATCAAAAAGGTACTATAATAATAAATGGAGGAACTATAAGTTCAACTGATAGTAGAACATATACAGTATCTAATTATTATGGAACTATCACAATTGATGAAGCAGATATAACATCTACATATTATGGAATATATAATAGCTCTTCAGGGAATATGAAAATAACAGATACAACAATAAGTGGAGGAAGTTATGGAATTTATAATACAGGTGGTACTGTAGAAGTAGAAGGAGGAAGCATTTCAGAAACTCAAACAGGAGTATACAATAGTGGTACAAATTCTACAACTACAATAAAAGGAACTACAATAACAGCAACTAGCGTAGGAGTGAGAAATTCAGATGGATCTACTTATGGTGGAGAAGTTACATTAGAAAATGTAAAAATAAATGTAGAGAATGCACAGGCATATGGAATACGTAATATAGGAATAGGAACTATAAATATAAAAAGTGGAACAATAAAAGTAGATACAACAGCTACCAATTATCCTTGGCCAACATATGGAATAAGTAACGAGGGGACTGGAACAATAAATATAGGAGAAAAATATGATGAAGAACAAGACATTGGAGAAGAAAAAGTAAATAATGATTTAGTAAAAATAACAGCAAGTGTAACACCAGCAGAAGGAAATACAACTAAAAGCTATGGAATATATAATCCTTCAGGAACAGTAAATTATTATAATGGAACAATAGTAGGTGGAACAGAAGCAATACAAGGAACAATAAATGAGGTAGAAGAAGGTTATGATATATTATTAGAAGAGGAAGAAGAAGGAGAAAAGTCAACACTAGGACATCAAACTGGTATAGCATATATAGAGAACAATCAAGAAAAGTCTTATGATAATTTACAATCTGCAATAGATGCAAGTAATGAAGGGGATACAATAATTATTACTAAAGATATTACATTATTAGCAAGTAGTACAATAGATGAAAATAAAAAAATAACTTTAAACCTAAATGGAAAGAAAATAGTGTCATTTGTAAATGAAAATACAATAACAAATAATGGAGAATTAACAATAATAGATGAAACAGATAACGATGAAGAAGGACAAATAGTTGTATATGGGTCAAATATATTAAATAATGAGGCTACAGGTACATTAATAATAAAAGCAAATATTTCATCAAATAACTCAACAATTTGTATTGAGAATAAAGGAAAACTAGATTTAGATGGTGGAAGTATAGATATAAAAAATTCAGTATCTGGAACTGGTTCAGCAGCACCATATTTAAGAGAAGAATATGGTATATATAATAAAGAAAATGGAGTATTAGATTTCAAATCTGGAAGTATCAACATAACATCAAATGAGCACTGGTGTAATATATATGGAATATATAATGAAGAAAATGGAGAAATAACAATAGAAGATGGAGATTTAAATTTAAATGGATATTCAAGTGGTTCTAGTACATATTTAATTTATAATAATAGTGCAAAAGATATAAGAGTATCAGGTGGAGAACTAAAAAATAGTTCAGGATATACAATATTAAATAATAATAAAGGAAATATATTAATTACAGAAGGAAAAATTAGTGGAAATAAAGCAATACGTACTACTAGTAATAGTACAGGAACTATAACAATAGAAGGAGGAGAAATAACCGGAACAGGTTCAAACTCACAAGCAATATACAATGAATCGAACGGAGAAATAATTATAAAAAATGGTATTATAAATTCATCAAGCAATGATATAACTGGAATATATAATTTAACAGGAAAAATAACAATAAAAGAATGTAATATAAAATTAAGTGGAGGATCATATACATATGGAATATCTAATGGTTCGGCAGGAAATGTAGAAATAGAGAATATAAATATTTCAGGATGTAGATATGGAATTTCTAATTCAGGAAATTTAAAAATACATGATATTGATATAAGTAACTGTTCTTACGGAATAAGTAATTCTGGTTCTGCAATTATATTAGGAGGAAATATAATTGGAAGTAGTTATGGAGTAAAAAATAGCAGTACAACTGCAATATTAACATTAGGAGAAGAAAATGGAGAAGTAAATACCGAAAAGCCAAGTATAGAAGGGACAGATTCTTCTTCATATGGAGTAGACAATTCAGCAAATGGGGTATTTAATTTTTATGATGGAAGAATAATAGGAAGAGAAGGAAGATCAATAATTGGTGCAGTATCAGACAAAGAGGAAGAACATAATATTGTAAAATATACACATGATAATCCAAGCGAATATGAAGTTGAAGAAGGAAAAGAAATTTCAGTACTAGAAATAGTAAATGTAGCAAAAGTAACTACTACTGAAGGAGAGCAAGAATATACGTCATTAAAAAAAGCATGGGAAGCAATATCTAGTACAGAACAAACTACAATAACGCTATTGGAAGATGTTTCAATAGGAGAAGATACTGTTTTAGAGGTTGAGAACAATGAAGATGTGATATTAGATTTAGAAGGACATACAATAACATCAATAAATGAAAACACTATTACAAATAATGGAAAACTAACAATAAAAGATACTTTAGAAGGTGGAAACATAGTAGGAAGTGGTAATACTATAATTTTAAATAGTACAGATGCAACTCTAAATATACAAGGTGGGACATTAAATTTATCTACTACTGGAAAAGTAATTGAAAATAGCGGAATAGCAAGTATAACAGGAGGAACTATAAATACAGCAGGTGCGGAATCATATGGAATATATAATGTAGAAGAAGGAAATATTATAATAAAAGGAGGAAATATAAGTCATTCTTCATCACAGAGAGGTGTCTATGGTATATATAATAATAGCATAGGACAAATAAGTATTGAGGGTGGAGATATTTCTATAACTGCATATAGTGGATATGGAATTTATAACAATGGAGCAGGAAAAGTAACTATAACAAAAGGAAATATAAATGTAATCAAATCGTCAAGTTATGCTGATGCATATAGTATATATAATAATGGTACAGGAGATGTAGAAATAAATAGTGGAATAATAAATGGGTATTATGGAGTTTATAATTATAATTCTGGAACTATAACAATATCAGATGGACAAATTTCAGCATCATATGTAGGAATATATAATCATAGTACAGGAAGTGTAAAGATGAGAGGAGGAACGATTATAAATAATACAACATCTTCGAGTAGTTGTGCAATAAAAAACAATTCTACAGGAACAGTAACGATAGAAGGAGGAGAAATAAAATCGTTAGGAGGTTCATGGAGTGGAGGAACTTACGGAATTGATAATGAAGGAGAAGGAACTGTAACTATAAAACAAGGAATTATATCTTCAGAATATACTAGTAGTTCGAGTACTTCTACAAATATAGGTTCATATGGAATATATAATAATAGAGGAAATATTATAATAGAAGGAGGACAAATAAATTCAAAAACATCAATAGGACTTTCATATGGATTATATAATATTTCAGGAACTGTAAATTATCAAGATGGAACAATAACAGGAGGAACAGAGGCAATAGTAGGAGTAATAAATGAAGTAAAGGAAAATAGTGATATTGTATTGACAAAAGTAGAAGAAGGAGAACAAGCAAAAATAGGAAATCAAGAACAAGTAGCATTTATTCAAAATAAAGAAGGAACATATTATAATACTTTACAATCTGCAATAGAATCATGTAGTAATGGAGAAACAATTGTTATTAATAAAGACATGACAATAGTAAGAACCAGCACAATAGAAGAAAGCAGAGATATAACATTAGATTTAAATGGAAAGACAATATTGTCATTTGTAGATGAAGGCACAATATCAAATAGTGGCACATTAACGATAACAGATAAAACAGAAGCAGATGAAAAAGGAAAAATAAAAGCATATAGTTCAAGTTGTATTGAAAATAAAGGAGCATTAGAAATAAATGGAGCAAATATCAATATAGAAAATATAGCATCAGGAAAATCTTCAACAGAGATGAAGTATGTATATGTTATACATAATACTGAAAACGGAAAAATAACTTTTAGAAGTGGAAGTATAAATACGAATTCATCTACCTCATATTTAAATATATATGGTATATATAATGAAAGTGAACAAGATTTTATATTTGAAAATGGTGAGATAAATATTAATGCAGATACTAGATATTACACTACAAATACTTATGCAATTTATAATAGTAGCACAGCAAACATAACAATAAAAGCAGGAAGTTTATCTGCAACTGCTGGTAATGCTTCATATGTAATTTATAATAATGGAGAAGGAAATGTAGTTGTAGAAGGAGGAACAATAACTGGAAAATATAGAGGAATCTATAATCAGGGAACAGGAAATATAGAAATAAAAAGTGGAACCATAAGTGGAGAAAATGGAATTTACAATAATGGTACAGGAGAAATAATAATAGAAGGAGGAGAAATTTCAGGACGAATATATAATTATTCTAACGGAAAAGTAAAAATAAATAATGGAACAATAAATGGTGGTATGGATAATTATGGAAATGGAGAAGTTGAAGGAGGTAATATAACAAGCTCTAACAGTCCAACAATTGCTAACAGAGGAACATTAACAGTAACGGCAGGAACTATAACTTCAACAGCAACTTCAACATCATCTGCAGTAATAGATAATGGTGCATATGGAAATACAGGAACAGCAACAATACTGGGAGGAACTATAAAATCAGAAAATGGAGAAGGAATTAAGAATGAATCAAGAGGAACATTAACCATAGGAAACAACGAAGGAGAAGTGGACACAACAAATCCGGTAATAACAGGAAAAACATATGGGGTAAGCAATAGTGGAACATTAAACTTCTATGATGGAGTAATAACAGGAGAAACACAAGCAATATTAGGACAAATAAATGATAAACCATATTCATATAAACTAAAAAATGAAAATTCAATGAAAACAGCAACATTAGAACTAGATTCAGAATTTGAAGGTTCAATCCAAGTAGGAGATATTTATTATGATAAACTATCAACAGCAATAAATGTAATATCAAACATGGATGATAAGACAGGAACAATTAAAATCTGTCAAGACATTTCAAATATGAGTGAAGCGGTAACAATACCAGAAGGATCAGATATAACAATAGCATTAGAAGGAAGTACAATAGAATATGCAGATACACAAGTAGCAATAACAAATAAAGGAAAACTAACAATAGTAGACTTTGAAGACGTATCAGAAGGAGATGCAGGAACTACATCAACAATAAAAAACTTGGAAGGAACAGTAATTGATAACCAAGGAACACTAGTAATAGGACAAGAAGAAAATCCAAATCCAGAATCACCAGTAATAGAAGGACAAACAGCAATAGGAGGAGCGTCAGCAACAAAGCGTAGCGGAAAATTAATAGGTCAAATACCAGCTGGAATGAGTGCATATAGAACGTCAGTAATGAGTTTAGAAGATGGAGGAGAATTAGTATTATCACTAGAACCAGAAACAACACCAAGTGAAAAAGACTGGACAAAAGAAAACGTAGGAGTAGGAATACAAGCAGATATAATACCAACATTAGAATTATATAGTACAATGGACATGCCACCATTAGAATATACGAAAACAGCAGTAGTAGAAAGAAAACAAGTAGAAGGACAAATAACAGAAAGTGAATTAGAAGAAAACCAAGTAACAGCAGGAGACAAGATAAAATACACAATACATGTAGAAAATAAAGGAGATATAGAAGGAAATTACGTAATAGTAAAAGACGAAGTACCACAAGGAACAAAAGTAGTAGAAATAGGAAATAATGGAAAAGAGACAGATGGAGAAATCACATGGATAATACCGGAAATTGCAGTAGGAGGAAGTAAAGACGTAACCTTCACAGTAGAAGTAAAATACGCAAAAGATGAATACACAATAGAAAATACAGCAACTGTAGAAGGACAAAATACAGACACAACAGAAAATGAATACAAGAAACCACAAGCACAACTAACAAGCGAACTAGAGATAGAAGGACCAGAAACAATAACATCAAAAGAACAAAATGTAGATTATCAAATACAATTTAGTGCAAAAGCAAACTATTTTGTGGGAAAAGCAAAAATAACTTTAGTAGATACATTACCACTTCCAATAGATGAAGAAAGTTCTGAATTAGGAGAAGGATACACCTATGATGATGAACACCATACAATAACATGGGAAGAAGAAATAGAAGACATAGACACATTTAGTAATTGGCAAGAACACACAATAACAATAACAAAACCAATAAGTGTAAAATATGATTATACAGGAATAGCAAACATAAAAGAACCAATAGTAAACAATGTATCATCTACAATAGAATTACTAGAAGAAGATGAAGAAATTCCAGATCAAACAGAAACAGTAAAAACAGAGGAAAAAACAACACAAAAAGAAACAACAATACAAATACCAGCAGAAGTAATAGTACATCACTACATCTATAATGAAGAAGCAGAAAGAGATGAAGACAAATACACAGAAGTAGAGCTAGTAGAAAAAGAAACAAAGAAAGGAATAGTAGGAGAGAGCTATACAGCAAGTCCATTAAGTGAAATACCAGCAAACTACACATGTGTAGACCCAGCAGAAAAGACAGGAACATATGGTGAAGAACCAATAGAAGTAAAATACTATTATAAACTAACAAAACCAACAGTAGAAAACGAAATAGAAAAGACAGTAGAAGCAAACATAGTGGATGAAGAAGGACAAGCAGTATTAACAAAAGAAAACGGAGAAGTAGAATATACGATAGAGTGTGATGTAAAAATAAAAGACTACATAGGAAAAGCAACAATAGAAATAGTAGACACATTACCTTCAGAAATAGATGAGTCAAAACTAGACAAAGCTGAAGGAACATATAATCCAGATGACAA